>NZ_CP180547.1:3195340-3834409 GCF_047778065.1 Neptuniibacter sp. QD72_48
CCTATACGCCTAAAACTGACAGCAATGTAACTAGTTTCGGTTTACTCGCTAAAGGTAACTGGGCTCACGACAATGGCAACGAAACGATCTTTGGTGTGGATCTGGAACACTCTGAGTCTGAAACTTACAGCTACCAACCTATTGATGTGACGGTAACCAGCTGGAGTGGTACTACAAATTACATTGCTGACTTTGAATACCGCGATCAGGATATTACCTATAAAAATGTCTCTCCATACATCCAACATAACTTAATGCTGGGTGATGCTCTGACGGTACAAGCGGGTTTACGTTACGACTATAACCAGTACGAATTAGACAACCACTTAGCCGAAACCGATGACGATGGTTTCGGTAACCGCCAACTAGCTGACCGTAAAGATAAATTTACCAGCCTGAATCCAAAGCTAGGCTTCCACTACGCACTGAATGATAACAGCGGTTTCTATGGCCGCGTTGCCCAAGCTAACCGCCTACCAACCGCTTCTACAATGTATAACCTCAAGAGTGGTGATAGTGCTTCCCTTGTTGGTGGTGTTAAAGAGGAAACATCAACAACCGTCGAGCTAGGCTACCGCTTACAACGCGAGAATCTATCTCTTTCAGCTTCGATCTATCGTATGACGATCGACGATGCCATCGTATCAGCGGATGACAACAACGGAGATTCCTACCGAACCAATGCCGGCGAAACTCGACATCAAGGCATAGAACTTGAACTTGGATATGTTTTCTCGCCCTCTTGGTCCACCAAGCTTGCACTTAGCCACTCCAAGCATGAGTTTATCGACTATGTAAATGATGGTACTGACTACTCTGGCAACGAGATCATGCGCGCTCCACGTAATAAGGTCGGCGTAACTGTTAACTGGACTCCAGTATCTGTTCCGGGCTTAGTAACTCAACTACAAGCCGACCATATTGGCTCCTATTGGAAAGACGATGCTAACTCCCTAAAAGCACCTAGCTACACCCTGTTCAACCTGAAAGGTCAGTACGAACTAACACCAGAGCTGATGCTATTTGGGCGTGTGGATAACCTATTTGATCGCCAATACAACTACCAAACTGAATTTAGCTGGGGCAGCGAGAGCTTCTACCCTGGTGCAGGCCGTACCCTGAAAGCCGGCCTGAAATATAACTGGTAGAGCTCACTGATATGAAAGCAAAACTTTACCTTTGGCACCGGCGGCTTGCGCTGCTGGTGCTCGTGCCCCTGCTACTATTTGGGTTAAGCGGCCTGCTTCATCCGGTAATGCGTTTAACAGCTCCGGAGACGGCGCAACATTTTTATCCACAACCGCAATGGCCAGACAATCTACCCAGCATTGAAACTTTAATCGATGAGTCTCAACTGACTACAGTTGCAGGGCTCCGCCCCGTTCAGATTGATCAAAACTGGTATATCCAGAGTTGGGAAAACCGTTCTGAGCCATCACAGTTTTTAACCCTAAATGCGAAACCAGTTCAGGAGATAGAATTAGCCTACGCAGAACAGTTAGCGCGCCATTACAGTGGAGACAATACTGCTGGAATAAAACAGATCAGACTGATTTCGGAATTTAGTCACCAATACCCAGCAATCAACAGATTGTTACCTGTATGGGAAGTGACGTTCGAACGCGATGATAACTTAAGTGTATTTGTGGATATACGTCAGGACCGACTTGCGACAATGACGGATGATTCTCGTCGTTTGTTTATGACCTTGTTCCACTTTTTACATGTATGGGTCTTTATCGATCAGGAAAACCCACTTAGAACCGCCCTGTTCATCAGCATGATGTTGATCTCAAGCTTTATCGGTATCAGTGGTCTCTACCTGTTTGCAGTCTTACCACTAAAACAGCGTAAAAATGCTCAACTAAAGAAGATCCATGCTTGGACAGGTGTGGGGATTTCCGCTGCTCTCTTAATGTTTGTATTCAGTGGCATGGTTAGAACTATAGAGAAACTAGAGCCCGAAATTCGAGGCGTACCGCTCAATCAATCACTCGCGCTTTCAGACATTAGTTTTGGCTTAGCTCAAATAAAAGCTCAATACCCTAACAGCAGTAATGCACAACTTCATGAGCTTAAAGAGCGCGCTGTATGGCAACTTCAGCAACCGAGACAGCCCAGTCTGTGGTTAGATGCACAATCAGGTGAACAACTACCCGAAGGACCGTTCGACTTCGCCAAACAACTCGTATCTAACACCCAAGGGCAGCAGCCAGAAGTTATAGATCAGCGCCTAATTAATAGCTTTAAAGAAGACCATAACTATGGGTTTATTGATAAACGTCTGCCGGTTGTCGCTATAGATTATGCCGATAAAACTTATTACGTGGATACTCGAGATGCAGTGCTATCTGTCAAAGTAGATAACGCAGATAAAGTATATAGCTGGATATTTAGCTATCTACATAAATGGCACTTTGCCGATGGCCTAGGACGCGATGGCAGAGATGGGATTATAAGCCTGTTTATTTTGGCAATTTCTGGCACATCACTGTTAGGCTTTTACACGTGGCTAAAAGCTCGCCGTAAACGAAAGCAAGCTAATAAGCAGCGCAGTCGTTGCACGGAAGTGGCTTAACTAAGTTCCATCAGAAAATAAAAACGGGCCTTTAAGGCCCGTTTTTTTATTACGCTGAAACTTTATCTTTTTGAAACTGAACCTGTATGACCAACGCCAAAGTCAGGGTAAGGATCAGCGATAAAACGATGGTAGCCGCCGCAGGAAGGTCAAACGACCAAGCCAACAACAAACCCACCACAAAGCCAACTACACCAACAAAGTAAGCCCAGCCGACAGATTTACCTCTTACTTGTGCTGCAAGCGCCGGAGCAATTAAGCAAGCAAATACCAGATAGATGCCCGCTTTCATAACCGACAATGTGATCGTTACAGCAAAAGCGATGTAGAAAAATCGCTCTAAACTCTGAGGTCTAAATAAAGCCAGCAGCTGGATAACGATAGCCATCACACCGAGAGGCACCAGATCAGCCCAAGTAAGCCAGAGAACATCACCGCTTAACGTACGCGTTAATGCCTGACCTCCTTGGGGCTGGCCTGCTACCACCAACACCAACAATGATGCGGAAGCCACATAGATCAAACCGATAAAAGCCTCACGCCAGTCTGGCAGATTTCGGTTGATCCAAGCCACCAATGCAACACCCAGAAGGGAAAAAAGTACTGCCATCAATGTTGATATTAGAGCTCCATGATCATGATCGACATCATGAAAGTGCCACTGCGTGGCTAAGACAGTGCCAAGTGCGGCTAACTGCGCAATGGCAAGGTCGATAAAAACAATCCCTCGCTTTAAAACCTGTCGCCCCAAAGGAACATGGCTTGCCAAAATCAGCAAGCCAGCCACCAACGCAGGCAAACCTATACTCAGTGCTTGCATTACTTCTGCACCGTTAATTGCTGAAACAGATGATCAAACAAGTTAGTTAGATCAGACACTTCGCCTTTAAGATCTACTGTCGCCGGCAAATTCGCATGCGCCATACCCGTTTGCTCAGATAACCAACGCGCACCTTTATCGTTCTGGTACCAGTTGCTGATCACAAACTGCGGACGCTGCTGTTCGACAGTAGATACCAACGATTGCAGATGTGACATCGTTGGCGGCACACCCGGGTTAGGCTCTAGGTCTGCAACAACCTTAATATCAGCCCAATTCAGTAAATAGCTAAAGCTCGTATGCTGAACAACGACAGGCATACCTTTTAGTGGCTCAGCCATGGCTTTCCAACGAACGAGATTTTCCTGCCAATGCATTTGCCAAGCTTCCAACGCCTGTTGGTACGCTGCTTTGTTATCAGGGTCAATCTGCTGTAAGCGACTACTGATAACCGGTGCTAGCTGTTGAACTCGCTCAGGGTCCAGATGAAAATGCGGATTACCTTCTGGATGAACATGCTCAGTACTGAAAAACTGCTTTTCGTGTTTTTCAATCGTCTCTACATGTTCAGACAGGTAAAGCATACCTAAGGCACCTTCTGCCACTTTGCGGTTAGACGCACGTTTTTGTAGCGCAGGCATCCACCCCTCTTCCAAGCTCGCACCACTACAGATTGCGATATCAGCTCTCGCCAACTTAGCAATCAGGCTAGGTCTCGCCTCGATATAATGCGGGTCCTGATAGACATGAGTCGCGCTAAAGACTTTAGCCTCCGGCGCAAGTTGACGGCTTAACGCCGCCCACTCAGGCTCGCAGGCAAAAATCGTAAGTGCTTGCGCAGGTGTAACAACAGCTAACAGCGCAACCGCTGCAATTAGCTTAGAAGCTGTGTGCAGCATGCGCGCCAAATCCTACTTGGTATTGAAGTGTAATCGCGTTGTCTTCACCTTCCATGTTGTCAGCATCTTGGTGACGGTATTCAAGGCGTACTTTCTGAGTATGCGTTGGAGACCAGCTAACCATCACTGCAGTTTCTTTCAGCTCGGAATCTTCCCACTCATGTTCGCCATCGTGTTCATGCTCATGTGCAAGATCCACTTGGCCGTGACGGATACCAGCCGCCCAATTCTCATCAAACTGATAAACACCGGATAGGTACCAACCACTGAAGTCGTTTACTTCTGCACCATATAGATCATCTACATAGGCATATTCAGCCGCAATTTTTAGCTGTTCCTGACGGTTGTTACCGTTAGGGGACCATTTCCAAACTAGATCAGCGATGTAAAGGTGCTCACCTTGGTACTCTGCACCATGGGAATGAGCGTGGCCTTCGTGATCGTGATCATGCTCTTCTTCATGATCGTGGTCGTGATCTTCTTCCTCTTCGTGGTGTCCAGCTTCCTGAGTACGGTTACGCATGTAACTTACACCTGCCTGCCAGCTTGAGTTGTTACCGAAGTCATCACCAAACTCAGTAGAAAGCGTCCATGTACCGATCGTATTAACTGATTTTTCTTCACCCAGTTCATCACCGCCAAATGCAGCTGCGCTTACACGCCAGTAACGATCTGTTGGGACAATCCAGCTCGCAGATACACCGTCATCGTAGTAGTGACCGCCAAGGAACGCTTTGTACATTAGAGGACGTTCGCTGAAGCTATCAGAGTGGCTATGGTTAGCATTCAGATAACCAATATCTGCCAAGAAACGACCCGCTGTCAGACTAATACCTGGTAGGGAAGTGCTTTGGATGTATAGCTCTTCCAGCTCAAGATCAGACTCTTCTTCATTCCACTCAGCGATCCAAGTCATTTGCGCTTTAGCAACATCACCAATATCTTGGCTCAAGCTAAGCTCACTGTGACTCAAACCAAAACCTTCAGTACGACCATTCAACGCCGTATCATCGGATTTGTGATACACATCTAAAATGACACCAACTTCCAGCGCATGACCCACTGAAGCCTGCATAGATAGCGCCGCCACAGCAAAAGCGAGTGCTTGTTTTTTCATTTTATACCTCAAAAGATTATGATATATCATAACAAACAGAACTAACTGCTCGTTATGTTTCAAATTAAATTAGAAGATTGATCGACCAGCTCAGAACCCGATTTCAGGCTGTGAACTATGCAAAATCCAAAGTAGCGACTAATCGACTTTGCCCAGAAGGAACCATTGGGGAGCGATGTACAACACCCTTTCCATCCAAGCCATACCACCCGTCCCCCTTGAGCAGTAACACATCACCTGCTTGCGCTTGATGTATCAGTTCTTCACTACCGTATAGGCCTGACTTGTCGTCAGACAAACCACCATTACCCGCACCTAATTTCGAGCGATCTAACAAAGGGTCTTCCAACCACTCAGTCCCTTGACCAGCGTAAGTACTTACCAAACGGCAACCCAACTTATCTGTATGGAAGCGAGGGCACATCGCGCGATCCAAAACCTGTAAGCGCAGACCCACTTCATCCAACTCAAACAAGCAAGCATACATGTCGATGATCAAAGCTAGATCTTCGATAAATTCAGGCTTACCTGAGTGCTCTGGTAATAGATTATTTAAAACTGCTGAAGGATCATCGGCTTGAATAACAGCTCTGATATTTAGATGCTCGGTTTGCAGCAACGCTTCGCAATAGCCCGCCACATCGAGCGCCAAGTCCCGTTGAAAATTACAGAGGTGTACATCTTGATCATAAATCTGAGTTAGAACCTCGGGAGTAACCCCTTGGACAAATCTCATCTCAGATTCAATTTCTAGAGCTTCCTGCGCCACAGCCCATACCTTCAATCAACAGCAAAGCGCGAAATGTTATCATATAACATAACCTCAAATAAATATTTCAAGATGACGCTCTGATCTTCTTCCACTAGACTTTGTCCTATATCCACATAAATCCTCCGTTCATTATAAGGATCAGACACCTATGGAATTTAAGGATTACCTTACAATTTTGGCGAAACGTGATGGCTCCGACCTCTACCTCACTACCGGAGCCCCACCCTGTGCAAAGTTCGAAGGTAAATTAACACCATTAAGCAAAGAGCCTTATAAACCTGGAGAGATCGAAGCGATTGCGAATTCCTTAATGGACGAGCAGCAACGCGCTACCTTCGAAGAAGAGCTAGAGATGAACCTCGCTTACTCCATCCCTAAAGTGGCTCGTTATCGAATCAATATCTTTAAACAACGTAACCAATACTCACTAGTCGCGCGTAATATCAAAGCAGATATTCCTAAAATGGAAGACTTAGGCCTACCCCCCGTCCTTAAAGATGTGATTATGGAGAAACGTGGACTAGTCCTGTTTGTGGGTGCGACAGGTTCGGGTAAATCAACATCGCTTGCGGCACTGATTGATCACCGTAACCGTAATAGCGGCGGTCATATCATCACCATCGAAGACCCAATCGAGTTTGTCCACAACCACCGAAAATCACTGATCAACCAACGAGAAGTCGGGGTTGATACTCGTAACTTCCATAGCGCTCTGAAAAACGCCCTGCGCCAAGCGCCGGATGTAATTCTGATTGGTGAGATTCGAGATCAGGAAACCATGGAACAGTGCCTGACCTATGCAGAAACCGGCCACTTAGCAATCTCAACTCTGCACGCGAACAACGCTAACCAAGCGATTGATCGTATTATTAACTTCTTTCCACAAGCACGACATAAACAGATCTTCCACGACCTTGCGCTTAACCTCAAAGCCGTGGTTTCTCAGCGTCTAATCCCAACCATTGAAGGTAAACGTTGCGCTGCCATTGAGATACTTCTAGGTACTTCCAGTATCCAAGAACTGATCATGAAAGGCGATGTAAAAGGGATCAAAGAGGTAATGTCTAAGGGTTCTGATACCACTGGCATGCAAACCTTTGATGACTCCCTGTTCAAACTCTTTGACGAAGGTAAGATCACGCAAGACCAAGCAATTATTAATGCCGACTCTGCAAACGATATGCGCCTTCGAATGAACCTAGCAGTTGTTGATAATAAAGCAGAAAAAACCGATGCAGCGCCTGAACCTGAAAAACAGTCTTTCGATGAAGACAATCCGCTAGCTGGCATTAAGCTATTGGATGAAGACGAAGAGGTTTGATTAAAAATCGACCTAGAACAGAATAAGGCAGAGAAGACCGGTTAAAAACAGCTTAAGCCCCGCTCGGGGCTTAACTACCGCAGGCTTTAAGGAGATCAATCTTTCGAAGCCTCATCAAAACTTCCCTAAAATGAACAACTGATCTGTCGAGAAAATTATCATATGATGATTTTCATTGGACTCTTTAAAGCCACCAGGTTTTCTTCATGCTCAAAAAACTGTTTGTCGCTGATCTATATCTCAAAGTTAGAAAGAATCAGTTTGAGATCAAAAACCTAACCGAAAATGGCGCTTGGAAAATCGCTACTCCGGAGCAGCCTTTCACTACAGACAGACTGTTAATCGGCCAGTTTTCCGTCGCAGAGCCTGTGCTGAAAGAGCTCGTAAAAGTTGTAATGCCACGCAGCTTTATGAAAAAGAGTGCTCAAATACTCATCCACCCGATCGATATGGTTGAAGGCGGACTTTGCGAAGTAGAAGAAAGAGTATTTACAGAGCTCGGCCTAGGTGCTGGCGCATTTAAAGTTAAGTTACATGTAGGTGAAGGGTTAACAGATGAAGACGCTAGAAAGCTACTTCAGATTGGATAAGCGATATCCTTAAAATTTAATAGTTTTTATTGCCCTAAACTAATGTGATCTATAAAGGCAGCTTTGTGCCAGAAACAGACATCCTCCTGCTTGATTAGGTAGCCAGCTTACGACATAGTGAACAGGCGTTAAGCACTAATACCTATCAATGGAGTGACAGGCATAATGAGCAGGATGTGTATCTTTTTAGTTGGATTGTTTGGCTTAATACACACTTCCGTTTACGAAGTTCAAGCGGCGGGAAATACTGACCACTTAGCGGTAAACAAAACTCCCCCCTATCCCCCTTCAGGGCCTGCAATCTACACCATAAAGGGTAAGAAAGACCTTAGGTTAACCGCTACGTTTCTTGCCTCCTATGTGAGCACAAGCAGATCAGAAGCCTGTTCTTATAAGCAAGCCACAACGTCAAGTCGTAAGGTCAGAATCGCTGACAGAGCTTACCCAGTTTCAGAGGAAAACTATCGAATTGAAATACCGATCTTTTTAAAAGAAAACGAAACAGAGTGTGGTTATCGATTTTCTAGAATTGAGTTGGTATTGCAACGCAATTACGACAACAGCTTGTATTCAAAACATATTGTTTTGGATAGAACACCGATAGCCCGTGCGATTTATCGAGGCAGCCGAGGTGGCTTTGGGGGAGCAAATGGCCCTAACCATCCGGCGAAACTGACCACATCGAAAAAGTATTTTAGAGTCGCGACTGAAACTAATTATATCTGTATGACTTGGTTCTACTCGAGACGTGAGCGCACCGGGCTTGTCTGCCATATGAAGATAAGAAATGGTGAAGATGAGAACGAGTTCATTCCTACTAACGAATATAAAACAGTTGTAACGCATCCGGAGTTTGGTACAGACCAGATTAAAAGTGAAACACTGACTATTAACATGATTGCGGATGACAAGAACAGTAAATTAGCTAATGGGAAAGAGGTACTGCCGGATTACTTCAGAACCCTACCAAAACCTGAGCCAACGCTTTGGCAAAAAATGGTTAGCAAAGTAAACGGCTTTTTAAAGTGAGGCTAAGGAATAAAAGAACCACAAGAACCATGCCACTATGTGTCGTTAATAGACCAAATCCTATTCTGATAAAAGCGCATAACTTACAAACAATTTCAGCCCTTTTAGCTGATCAATTCCACTTTTAGCCGCCCTATCCCGTTTCAAGCAGCTTCCCACCGCCTTTAAAACCAAAAAAAGCCCCGCTAAAAAGCGGGGCAAGATATAGCTTAGAGTGAAGTCGTGAAGAAGAAATGCGGGTGGATCACACCCTTTCAATCACGGTAGAGATCCCCTGTCCCATGCCGATACACATGGTCGCTAGACCTAAGGTTCCGTCTTGTTGTTCTAGCACGTTCATTAGAGTGTTAGTGATACGCGAGCCTGAGCAGCCAAGTGGATGACCCAGAGCAATCGCACCACCTTTTAGGTTTACTTTATCTTCCATCTTATCGAGCAGTTTCAGACCTTTTAGTACAGATAGGCCTTGCGCTGCGAAGGCTTCGTTAAGCTCAACATAGTCGATATCTTCGATGCTAAGACCTGCGCGTTTCAGTGCTTTTTGCGTCGCTGGTACTGGTCCGTAACCCATGATCGATGGATCACAGCCCGCTACGGCCATGCTGACAATACGTGCACGTGGCGTTAGCCCTAGCTCTTCTGCTTTAGCCGCTGACATCACCAGTAATGCAGATGCACCGTCGGAGAATGCAGAAGATGAGCCTGCTGTTACAGTACCGACTTTAGGTACGAACACCGGCTTAAGTGCCCCTAGTGTTTCAACTGTCGTTTCTGGACGGATAACTTCATCCGCTTCGACTAGCGATTTAAAGCCGTTTTCGTCGTGACCTTCGACCGCGATAATTTCGCTATCCCAGAGGCCATCCAGATGTGCTTGATGCGCTAGACGGTGAGAGCGCGCCGCGAACTCATCCTGCATTTGACGGTTGATACCGTTCATCTTGCCTAGCATCTCTGCAGTTACGCCCATCATCATCGCTGCTTTAGCAACTTTTTTGGACATCTCGGCGTTGATATCAACACCGTGCATGATGGAAACGTGACCCATATGTTCCACACCACCCGCAATAAAGATATCGCCATTGCCGGTCATGATGCCTTGGGCTGCTGCATGCAGTGCTGCCATAGATGAACCACATAAGCGGTTGATCGTTTGTGCCGCTACCGTATGAGGTAGACCTGCTAGCAGTGCAGCATTTCGGCCGATGTTAAAGCCCTGTTCTTTCGTCTGGTTAACACAGCCCCACATCACATCTTCGATGTCTGCAGGGTTTAGCGCTGAGTTACGCTCTAACAGTGCTTTGATGACTGCAGCTGATAGCGCTTCGGCACGAACATTTCGGAACGAGCCATTTTTTGATTTACCCATCGGGGTACGAACACCGTCAACGATGACTACATCATTTGGTTTCAAGTTCATGATCTTTACCCCTTAACCCTGAGCATTTTGTGGAAAGTATGTTTCGCCAGCAGCGGCCATCTGTTTCATCTTGTCGGTTGGCTGATACAGCGGTCCTAGACCCTCGTATTTCTGCGCCATAGCACAGAACTCAGCTAAACCAATCTGATCCAGATAGTGCAGCGCACCACCACGGAATGGAGGGAAACCAATACCGTAGATCAAGCCCATATCTGCTTCTGCCGGGCTGGCAACAATGCCATCTTCCAAGCAACGAACGGTTTCGATACATAGAGGAATCATCATGCGCTCGATGATCTCTTCATCAGTGAACTCACGCGTTTCTTTAGCAATACCATCAAGCATTGCTGGTACTTCTTCATCCACAATTTTCTTCGGCTTACCTTTACGATCAAGCTCGTAACGATAGAAGCCTTTGCTGTTTTTCTGACCGAAGCGCTCTAGGGAGAACATACGGTCGATAACGTTTTCGCCTTCATGGCTCATACGATCAGGGAAACCTGCTGCCATCACGCTATCTGCATGGTGCGCAGTATCGATACCGACTACGTCTAGAAGGTAGGCAGGACCCATTGGCCAGCCGAAGCGCTCCATCACTTTATCGACTTGTTTAAAGTCCGCACCATCTTCAAGTAGTGCAGTAAAACCGCCAAAGTAAAGGAACAAAATACGGTTAACTAAGAAGCCTGGGCAATCATTTACAACGATTGGGGTTTTGCCCATCGCTTTTGCGTAAGCAACTGTACGTGCGACCGCATCTTCAGAGGTTTTCTCACCACGGATAACTTCCACTAGTGGCATTTGATGTACAGGGTTGAAGAAGTGCATACCACAGAAGTTCTCTGGATTTTTAAGCGCTGTTGCCAACTCAGTAATAGAGATAGTAGAAGTGTTAGACGTCAGTACCGCGCCTTCTGGCAGCGTGCCTTCAACTTCAGCAAGTACAGCTTTCTTCACTTTAGGATTTTCAACAACCGCTTCGACCACAAGGTCAACGCTACCGAAATCACCGTAGTTTAGCGTTGGCGTAATGCTGTTTAGCACCGATGCCATTTTCATCGCATCCATACGGCCACGAGATACGCGTTTGTTCAGCAGTTTAGTCGCTTCATCCAGACCTAACTGAAGCGCCGCATCGTTGATATCTTTCATCAAGATAGGCGTACCTTTAGAGGCAGATTGGTAAGCAACACCACCACCCATAATACCGGCACCCAGCACAGCGGCCTTTTTAACCGGCTCGGCTTTGCTCTCAAAACCTTTGCTGACTTTCTTGATGTATTGGTCTTTCATAAATAGACCAACAAGGGATGCGCACACATCGGTTTTCGCAACTTTCACAAAGCCTTTAGCTTCGATCTCGTTGGCTTTTTCGCGAGGAAGATTCGCGTGCTTTTGAATCGTTTTCAGCGCAGCCATGGGTGCAGGGTAGTGAGGACCCGCCTTGCCACCGATCACACCTTTTGCAGATTCAAACGCCATCATCTGTTCAACCTGATTTAGTTTGATCGGCGTTTTCTTCTCTTCACGGCGCGCTTGGTAATCAAACTTACCTGCAATACAGCCTTTCAGTAGATCTAGAGCCGCAGCTTTAACCTGATCACCCGTTACAACCGCATCTACACCGCCATCTTTAAGTGCTGCATCAGGGCGTTTCTCAGCACCTGCGCAGATCCACTCATTGGCGTTATCCACACCAATTAAGCGTGGTAGACGAACTGTGCCGCCCCAACCTGGGTAGATACCTAGCTTAACTTCTGGCAGACCTACTTTGGCTTGGTCGCTCATCACACGGTAATCCGTGGATAGCGCCAATTCAAAACCGCCACCTAGGCATAGGCCATTAATCGCAGTGACTGTTGGGCAGCCCATATCTTCGATCTGATTCAGTAGGCTGTGGATATCCATCAAGCCTGCAATCAGGTCTTCATCTTCAGCGGAGAAAAAGCCCATAAATTCGGTGATATCGGCGCCAACAATAAAGCAGTCTTTGGCACTGGAGAAAATCACACCACGAATATCATCTAGGTTACACAGGGCATTTACCGCTTCGCGCAGTTCAGCCAAAGTCGCCTGATCGAGTTTATTAACAGCATCGCCTTTGCGGTCAAACACCACATCGTAGATCCCGTCTTCGATCGACTGTACGTAAATCGATTGTCCTTCGAAAAGCATCTAAGTTGCTCCGTCTATTTTTATTTTTGGCTTGGCGAAGTGCCTAAGCGCTTTTTAGTTATGCTGTTTACAGCTTACTCTCTAGCTCAGGCACGGCATCGAACAAGTCGGCCACCAGCCCGTAATCAGCCACCTGAAAAATTGGGGCTTCTTCATCTTTGTTGATCGCAACAATGATTTTGGAATCTTTCATACCCGCTAAGTGCTGGATCGCACCGGAGATACCCACGGCGATATACAACTCTGGCGCTACCATTTTGCCGGTCTGACCAACCTGCATGTCATTAGGTACAAAGCCGGCATCAACCGCTGCACGAGATGCACCAACCGCCGCACCAAGCTTGTCCGCAACTTTGTTAAGTAGTTCGAAGTTGTCACCGTTGCCCATACCACGGCCACCGGAGATAACAACTGAAGCAGCGGTTAATTCTGGACGATCACTTTTCGCCAGCTCTTCTGAAACAAAACTAGAAAGGCCGCTGTCGCATGCTTCAGCAAGACTAACGACCTCTGCAGAACCACCACTGTTAGCAACAGGATCAAAGGCTGTCCCACGAACAGTGATAACTTTAGTGCTATCACTGGACTGGACTGTCGCAATCGCATTACCTGCATAGATCGGGCGTTTGAAGGTATCCGCTGCTTCTACGGCAATAATGTCTGAGATCTGATTTACATCTAGCAGTGCTGCAACGCGCGGTAGGAAGTTCTTACCTGTTGTGGTTGCTGAGGCCAGGATATGGCTATAGTCAGCAGCAACCGTTAGCACCAACTTACTGATATTTTCTGCAAGCTGATGTTCATACGCAGCGTTATCAGCCAATAGAATTTTACTCACACCTGATACTTGCGCCGCCGCATCAGCAACGGCCTGACAGTTAGCGCCTGCAATAAGCAGGTGAACATCACCACCAATCGCATTTGCTGCAGCTAAGGTATTGAGGGTTACGGGTTTAAGCTCGTTATTATCGTGTTCGGCAATTACAAGAATAGTCATCTGATCACCCCCTTAAATTACTTTAGCGTCATTACGTAGTTTTTCGACTAGCTCATCTACAGAGCTTACTTTGATGCCTGCTTGACGCTCTGATGGCGGATCGACACGTAGTAGTTGCAGATTGCTCGCTACAGATACGCCCAGTTCGTCAGTTGTTAGGACATCAAGCGGTTTACGCTTCGCTTTCATAATGTTTGGCAGGGATGCGTAACGTGGTTCATTAAGACGCAGATCGGTTGTTACAACCGCTGGCATAGTCAGGTTGACGGTTTGCAAACCACCGTCGATTTCACGGGTGACGTTGATGCTATCGCCAGTTACCTCAAGTTCTGAAGCAAAGGTACCTTGTGGGCGATCCAACAAAGCAGCCAACATTTGACCGGTTTGGTTGTTATCAGAATCGATCGCTTGCTTACCAAGAATCACCATACCTGGCGCTTCTTTTTCTACAATTTTGGCTAATAGCTTAGCGACTGAAAGGGAATCAGGGTTGGTTTCGATATCGACACGGATACCGCGATCGGCACCCAATGCTAGCGCTGTACGGATCTGCTCTTCGCAGCTCTTATTACCAATAGAAACAACGACAACTTCATCCGCTGTACCCGCTTCTTTTAAACGTACAGCCTCTTCAATTGCTATCTCGCAAAATGGATTTAGAGCCATTTTTACGTTAGCTAAATCGACATCACTGTTATCTGCTTTGACACGGGCTTTGACGTTGTAGTCAATCACACGTTTTACGGCAACCAGTACTTTCATAACCGCCTCTTTGTATTGTTATTTTGGTAACCCATACACATACGAAAATAGGGTTACTTTCATAGAGGGAAGCTCATTCCCCAAGCTATGTATAAATCTTAGTCTCAGACTGAAATTCAACAATGACAAAAAGCAGCTACATCGCTAACAAAAAATAGCAATATTAATCAAAGCCCCGTAAACAAAGGGCTTAAGAAAGGATAAAGCGCAAACAAATACAATCAAAAGGTATCAAAAAAGTTACCTTTTCTGGCAATAGCTAAAAAGACAGGCATAAAAAAAGGGCTAATAAGCCCTTTTTAGAATCCAATTTATCTTATAAATATTTTTTTAGACTGAAAGCACCACGAAGATCGCCTGTGGAAAAACCTGTCGCTTTGTCTTCTGGGTAAAGGGTCTGAAGTTGCTCAGCAATCTCTGGTTTAATCTTGGAACCGTGACAAGCTAAGCATTGATCAGCGACGGGGATCGCCTTCATCATGCGGAATACTTTTCTACCTTCTTCGTCTACGACAACTTGCGAGAAACCTAAGGTTTTTAGATTAGCCCCTTGCTTAGCTTTGGATTCAAACTGTTCAAGAATCGCCTTTTCCCACTGGTCAGGTGCATTTTGCGGGTTACGTAGTTTTAAACTAGTACGCTCAACATGCCATTCAGAATTATCATTCACGCTTTTTGTAAGACCTTCAGCCTTGGTATTACAAACGTTGATGGCAGCGATAGCACCGCCCTCTTTTTTTGCCGCTTTGAGTTCTGAGCCAAGCGTGGTCACTAACTCTTTAATGACACCTTTAGCTTCGTTCTGCAGTTCAGGAATATTTACCGAGAATTCTTCCGCTTGAACCGGAAGAGCAGCCGCTAGAGCAGCAGTAAAGAAGAATGCTTTCACCTTGGACCTCACTGGATAGGGTGTTCATAAGATGAGGCCATTATACAATTTCATATAGATTAGTAAATACTAATATTTAAGGTCCATATATTAAAAATGCATATTATTTTTGTAGGAAGGCCATAAATGCCCTTTGCGCTTCTTCAGATAACAAGCGCTGATAAAACAACGCCCCTTCACTATCAATCACTTGGTGAACAGACTTTAAGGTTTCGGCTTTCATCAACTGTTTAGCTGCAATCACCGAATCAACAGGGCTATCAGCTAACTTTTTAGCACGATTTCGAGCTGTTTCTAGGAGCAGATCCGGTTCTGTGATTTGATTAACAATACCAAGTTGTTCAGCTTTTATAGCATCAAAACTTCGACCTTCAACCAGCAATTCAAAAGCGAGTCGGTGACCTACTAGTTGCGGAAACAACAAAGTAGACGCTCCTTCAGGTATTAAGCCTAACTGCACAAACGGCATTTTACACCGCAGATTATCTGCAGACACAACGAGGTCACAATGCAAGAGCATAGTCGTGCCTATACCAACAGCATCGCCATGCACCGCTGCGATGATTGGCTTGGGAAAGCTTGCCAATGTATGCAAAAACACCAATACATCTTGCAGAATATTAGGGTTATGCGCTGCTGATACAAAATCGCTAATATCATTTCCAGCACAGAAGGACTGACCTTGCGCTCGAAAAAGCACAACATGAACATTAGGGTCTTCCGCTGCTTGCTTTAGTAACGCCGTCATTTCGACATACATTGCCAATGTCAGCGCATTTTTCTTATCTGGTCGGTTTAGATTTATCTCGAAAACAGAACCCTGCTTTTCGGTTAAAACGGTAGCCACTATTTAGGCTCCTCTACTACATTAACGGTTGTTGCAGGCTGATAATGTTCTGGCAGGTATTCGCGAACCATCTCACTGCTTCGCCCCCATGAATGACAACTATCAAGCATAAACTCAGCACCTTGAGCGAGAACATCTTTATCGCTACTCGGCCAGGTAGATTGGATAGCGGTCGTCGCCAGAACAGGTAAAAGTTCATTCATATGCGTACAACCCGCAACACCACCTACACGGTCTTTCGCTATGCGCAGCCAGCCAGGTCCGATACGTGTACCTTGCAGTTGCTCATATGCTGCACCAACTTTTTTACAGATTCGAAACGGAGAATAATCTATACAGGCTTCTACCTGTTTGATCAGTAAACCTTTATCAAGGGTCAGGCGAATGCTGATATCATGAAACGCTTCGCCTGCTGGAACATAACCACCGCGCTGAGGGTTATCCACATCTCGCGTTTTAACATCGGTCATACGGGCCTCAATATCCCATAAACCATCATCACGAAGATAGCCACTACACATCACATTTCGATTATGATGAGTTTCACGCCGAGTTGGTCGAGATAAAGGCATACTGATCAATTCCCTTTATTCGGCTTTAAGCTGCGTTGGCATTATCATCTGCAGAAGGTTTTAGCAGACGACGAAGTACTTTACCGACATTTGATTTGGGTAGATCTTCAGCAAACTCTACCTGCTTTGGCACTTTGTAGCGTGTCAGCTTGTCTTTGCACCAATCCCTAACATCCTCACGGGATAGATCAGGATTATTGCTAACAACAAATACTTTAACGATCTCGCCGGTTTTATCGTCCGGAATACCGATAGCTGCACATTCCACAACATCAGGGTGCTGGGTAATGACATCTTCCACTTCGTTTGGATATACATTGAAACCAGAGACGATAATCATATCTTTCGCGCGGTCTACGATGCGGAAATAACCTTCCTCATCGATGGTCGCGATATCGCCCGTGATAAAATAACCATCATCGGTAAAGGAGGAAGCGGTTGCCTCTTCTCTTTGCCAATATCCGCGCATAACCTGCGGGCCTTTAACACAAAGCTCACCGGCTTCACCTTTGACCACGTCCTGACCATCCGTACCAATAATACGAACATCAGTGTGAATCATAGGCAGCCCGATTGTGCCAGTGCGGTTATCATCGGGTGGGTTAAAACATACCGCAGGAGAGGTTTCTGTCAGGCCGTAACCTTCAATTACGTCACAACCGGTTTTATCTTTCCACAGCACAGCAGTGGATGGGTTGAGCGCCATACCACCTGACGCAGTGAATTTCAGATTACTGAAATCAACTTGGGCAAAGTTTTCATCGTTACACAGCGCAACAAATAGCGTATTAAGACCAACAAACGTACTCATGCGCCACTTCTGCATCTCTTTAATAAACCCAGGAATATCTCTTGGATTTGGTATCAATACGCTATGTCCGCCCATTAACGAAACAACCTGAGCAACGGTGAAAGCATAAATATGATAAAGCGGCAGCGGTGAGATCACCGTTTCAGTCCAATCAACACCGGGAACGGTTAAACGCTCCTGCGCTTGTAGCATGTTAGAGATAAGATTGGCGTGAGTTAGGATCGCGCCTTTAGAAACGCCTGTTGTGCCACCGGTATACTGCAAGACAGCAACATCAGATGATTCAACTTTGACTGGATTTGGTTGCTGACCATCATATTTGTAGAATGCAGAGCGAAGCGGAATCGCTTGAGGTAGATTGTAATCTGGCTCCATCTTCTTCAAGTACTTAACTGCAGCATTCAGAAGATTACGCTTAATAAAATCGTGTAGATCCCCTACTTGGGTCACAAACAGGGTTTCAATCTGCGTCTTATCCAAAATCTTTTCAGCATTGTGGGCCATGCTCTTGTGGATAATCAGCGCCTTCGCACCAGAATCATTAAACTGGTGCTGCATCTCCTGCGGGGTATACAGCGGATTGGTGTTCACAACCACCAGCCCTGCACGCAAAATACCAAATAATACAATGGGGTACTGAATCAGGTTAGGTAACTGGATCGCTACCCTATCACCTGGTTGCAAGTTAGTTTCTTGCTGAAGATAGACAGCAAACGCCGCAGATAAACGATCCAATTCATTATAATCAATCGTGCGCCCAAAGCTGGTAAATGCTGGTTTAGGGCCAAAGTTCTTTTGCACATGCGCTAGAACATCTGGAACAGTTTTAAAACCGTAATGATTTATATCAGCCGGGATAGTATCGGCGGCAGGGATTTGCTGCATCGAAGGTACCTCATGTAATTATTTTTATAAGGGATCTATGTCGGTAATTTTAGGCTACGGGAAAAAGTACAGCCAATTTAGTCGCTAGCATAATGTCACCATCAGCCTGCACACGACCCGCCATGAAAGCCTGCATACCATCAGTTTCACCCGACATAATCTCTTCGAGAGTAATCAAGTCCATAGTTAATGTCACGGTTGCATCTGCACTAACACCTTCCGCAACTTCACAGTTCCCCTCTTTTACTGTCACAAACCAAGAGTCACCATCGCTAATGTCGTACTGAAAAATTGCATCAGTGTCTGCTGCAGCATCGGCATTAAAACGATTTTTCATTTCAGTAAAAACTGCATTCAAGTCGGACATTTCAGATACCTCTTTGTCATTTTTATTCTTTAACGCATAACGTTTTGCGTTGAGTTTTAAGAGACCGCGTAAAAGTGTGCGGCCTACTGGATTATTAAGTGCTTTCTTCACGTCTATACCTCGACTAGAAAGCAAAGTGTTCTTGGTCCATCTCCATCAGGTTGTCTGCCCCTGATTGCATTGTTTCAACCAAACTACGAGTACGCGGCAAGATTCTCTGGAAATAGAAACGTGCTGTAGTCAGTTTAGCTTGGTAGAACGCAGCATCACCTTCACCTGCTGCCAACTTCTCTTGAGCCACTTTAGCCATACGCGCCCAGAAGTAACCCAATACCACATAACCTGAGTACATGAGGTAATCGACGGAAGCTGCACCGACCTCATCGCGGTTTTGCATCGCTTTCATACCGATTTTCATAGTGAGATCACCCCACTCTTTATTCAGCTCAGTTAGCGGTTTGGTGAATTGTTGTAGATCGCTGTTGTCAGATTCAGCCTGACAGAACTTATGTAGAATTTTGGTAAAGCCTTTAAGAGATTCACCTTGAGTCATCAATACTTTACGGCCTAACAAATCTAGCGCTTGGATCTGAGTAGTACCCTCATACAGCATAGATATACGGCTATCACGCACGTTTTGCTCCATACCCCACTCTGCGATAAAGCCATGACCACCAAATACTTGAAGGCCGTGGTTAGCGGATTCGAAACCAACTTCGGTCAGGAATGCTTTTGCGATCGGCGTAAGGAACGCTAGCAAGGCATCGGCTTGTTTCTTCTCATCCCCTTCCGCGCGCTCAACTTTATCCACAAGCTGAGCACAGTAGTAGATCATTGCGCGACCACCTTCAGCGAAAGCTTTCTGGGTCAGCAACATTTTACGAACTTCAGGGTGTACGATAATTGGATCGGCCGCTTTTTCTGGGTTAGCAGGGCCATTTAGAGCGCGCATCTGCAAACGATCTTTGGCGTAAACAAGTGAGTTTTGGAAACCCCATTCTGCATGCGCCAAGCCCTGTAAAGCTGTACCTAGACGTGCAGTGTTCATAAAGGTAAACATGCAGTTAAGGCCTTTATTTTCTGGCCCAATTAGGTAACCCGTAGCCTCGTCAAAGTTCATGACACAAGTAGCATTACCGTGAATACCCATCTTGTGCTCTAGAGAACCACAACTAACGCCATTATCTGTACCTATAGATTCTGGCAAGTGCTTAGGAACGATAAACAGGGAGATACCTTTTGTACCTTCAGGTGCATCCGGTAGGCGCGCCAAAACGATATGCACAATGTTATCTGCCATATCGTGCTCACCCGCAGAGATGAAGATCTTGGTTCCGGAAATTTTATAACTACCGTCTCCTTGAGGCTCTGCTTTAGTTCGCAGCATGCCTAAGTCAGTGCCACAATGAGGCTCGGTCAGACACATAGTGCCAGTCCACTCACCGGATACCAGTTTAGTAAGATAAGTTTGTTTCTGATCTTCTGTACCATGAGCGTTTAGAGTATTCATCGCACCATGGCTTAGACCTGGGTACATACTCCAAGACCAGTTAGCCGTACCGACCATTTCGTTCACAAGGATGCCAATAGACTCAGGTAAACCTTGGCCACCGTATTCAGCTTCATGCGCTAATGACGGCCAACCGCCTTCAACAAACTGGTCGTAAGCTTCTTTAAAACCTTCTGGCGTTTTAACAGCACCGTCATCCCACTGACAGCCCTGCTGATCACCAATCTGATTTAACGGAGATAAAACACGCTCAGCAAACTTAGCACCTTCTTCCATGATCGCGCCTACCATATCAGGCGTCGCATCCTCGCAACCTGAAAGACTCTGGTAATGCTGCTCAGCGTTAAGCACTTCGTTTAACACGAAGTCCATATCACGGAGGGGAGCTTTGTATTCTGGCATGACGTTTTCCTCATTCTTATTATCGCTCCGCTGATGCGGATAAGTGGTGCCGAGCACCAATACAGTATGTATTTAAGAATGGTTCAAAGGTCGTAATACGCCAATAACAAAACTTACCAGTTTTAGTGACAAAAAATGGCAAGCAATATTAGATAGCGCTTTATTTAGGCATTAAATGGGGTTTCAAATAACAATTCAGAGCAGCAATAATGACATATTTCGTCACATCGATTTTGCACTGCAATATAGACATAAAAAAACCGGCTAAGTGCCGGCTTTTGAAATAATAAGACTTTTAGTTTATGTAATTAAATAAACTCAGATCTTGGACCTTGGCGAAACTTGCATAGGATGCCTGAAGCGCTGTTTCTTGCAAAGCAAAGCGGCTAATCGCTTCGTTATAATCTAGGTCTTCAAATGAAGACAAAGCCTCTTCCGTAAACAGCTTATAGTCTTCATTCACCAAATCCTGTTGCTCTAGAGCATTCAACCGGCCACCAATACTTGCTCGCGACGCAATATTCTTTTCTTCAACTCCAGCAAGGTTATCTAAGATATGATCCATGCGCTCAAGATACTCGTTCTTTCCTTGAGTCGTAGAAAAGTCAGCTGTTTCCAATGCTTCTTTAAGATCTAGAGCTGTATTCAAAATATTATGCTGATCAAATACATCCAACTCAGCAGTGCCAGGGTTTGCAGCATTGATCTCTATATCAACACCAGCAATCCTTACTGTAGACGTTCCAGGTGGTAGAGCATAAGTACCATCCATCAAAACTGCCGGATCATCAGGTGTAACAAAATCACCATTTTTATCCGTAATTTCAAGATTACCGGCATTCACCGTAATGCTTAAAGGCCCATTCGCGGCCATATATGCACCAAACGTCTCGGCATTACCACCTTGAATGTCAACCTCACCAATAGTACCTGTTGTCTGAGTAACATCTTCAATCAAATACCCCGGAACCGGAGGAACTTTCTCAAAGATTTCAAATCCAGAATCAGTGGCTGCTACTTTGTTCTCCGGCCCTACTTGCAGAAAGCGCTGTCCATCATCACCATTAAACTCATAACGTCCAGAAGGGCCAACGGTATAAGGCTGTGTAAAACCTTTATTCCCAGCAAAAAGGTACTCGCCTTGAACATCCTTAGTATTCATTAGGCTGTCGAGGGACTTAATAATTTCACCGACCTCGGATGCAATAACTTGTCGATCCGTATCCGTCAGCGTACCGTTTTTACCTTGAATCGTTAGTTCTCGTAAACGAATAGACTGATTATTAATCTGCTCGATTGTAATCTCTTCCAATTCCAATCGACGCTCTGCAACCTCTATGTTTCCAGAGAATTGTTCTGTACGCGCAATTTCCTTTTTGAATTTCTGAATTTGCGCTGATGCCAATGGGTCATCAGAAGGCTGCAGTACTCGCTTACCTGTTGATAACTGCTGCTGTGTCTGAAATAGATCAGCACTTGCCTTACCAAGGTTATCAATATTGCTAAGAAATACTTGTTGTGTAGAGATTCTCATCTGCTATCTCCTTAAACACTTTGTAGCAACGAATCAAAGATTGTCTGAGCAGCACGTATAAGCTGCGCTGAAGCCTGATATGCTTGTTGATACTGAACCAACTTCGCAGCTTCTTCATCCAAATTCACGCCCGCAATACTGGAACGTTGTTGCTTATTAGAATCCAAAACAGCTTTACCTGCTTGAGCATTAACTTGTGCTACCGCAGCTTCCGTACCGACACGCTCAACTGTTTGGCCATATTTATCTTGATACGATGCTCCCTCGACAGTTTTTGCAAACTGCAGATCCGACATCAGTAGTGCATTGCGGTTATCGGAAACACCGTCAGTATTCGCCCTAACCACGAATGTATCGTTAATATCTGGTTGATTACTGATTGTTAGCTCAAAGCCTGCTAGCTGAATAGATTGACCAGATACATACTGACCCACCTGGCGATCACCATCGTCATCAGTTAGCACGTAATAAGCTACATCTTCCGAGCTATCATGCTGCACTATAAATGAATCGCCAGCAGCAGCCCCTGTAATATCTAATGTCACGCCATAAGTAGCAGTAAGATCTAATTGAGTGCCCGTAAGTGCTACACCCGTTTGTGTCGTAGGTGGCACAGCTGAATCTGTAATATCGAAATTACCCGAGCCATCTTCGGTAATAGTTAAGGGGAATGTGATACCTGACATCACACTAAGATCTGTAACAGCAAGATTAGATGCAACGCCAGTATTTGTAGCGGCCGGTGAATCAACAACCTCCAATGCAGTTCGAAAACCAACATCGATAGGTGGTGTCATTTCATTCACAACCACAGACTGTGCAGCGTAGTCTTGATCGGTAATACTCACTGTTGCAACTGCAGTACCTGTGTTACCCGCATCTTCTGAAGTAGCTAACGGTGCGGCTAAAGCTAACTGACGAGCTTGATTCAATACCGTATCAATTTCAGAAGCAGCATTTCGAGTCGGTCTAATTAAAAATTTATCTCCTGTGGCAAAGCTACCAGCAGCATCCATAATGACAGTTACACCATCAATACGAAGCGTTAAATCACCGTTAGCTGCATCCAGATAAAACTCACCATCTTCATCAACTTCAGATGCGTTTGTCGGCGCTGGACCATTGGCATTTAAACTTGCTTGATTCCAACGCATCTCATCGCTACCACGAATCAACGTAAATTCTTGAGGGCCGCTAAAGATCAACTCATACTCAGTAGCCTGGACCTGACTTACATCACTTATAATCGCGCTGCCCGTCGTCGAAGATAAATTATCTCTTTCAGCCAAAACACGATTAGATGCTGCCGAGCCGGAATTAATGTCAGTAAACATCAATCCACCCGCATTACCATCTAGATCCATACCTTTTTGATGCTGTTCATTCATAGAATCAGCAAAAACTAACGCGATTCGACCTAATTCATCGAGCGTTTCATTCAGGGTATTTTCGCGGTAATCCAACATACCGCCGATCTTCCCCCCTGTAACTTGGTTGGTAATATCACCGACACTGTTACCAATTTGGATACCCAGATTAAGCTGACTACTATCGGCAGGACTCGTAATGGTATACAGGGTATTTGCACTCTGACCGACTACTAGCGGTTCACCATTTCCAACAAAAACACTAACTTCACCAGTATTGCCATCTTCAAGAGAGGTAAAACCAATATATTCAGAAAGCTCTTCTAGCTTTGCATCTCGTTGATCTAATAGTTCACTGGAAACATTACCAGCAGCTTTGGCAATACGAATATCATCATTAAGCTGAGCAATATTCCCTGCAATGGTATTGATCGTTGCAACATTACTCTCCAAACGACCATTAATCGTGTCGCTTTGGCGACGGATATTAGCGTCTAGATCGTTAAAACGCTGTACTAGCGCTTCTGATTGGGCAATAAACAATTCGCGATTTGGCAAACTCACAGGATCATCTACCGCGGTTTGAAGTGCCCCAAAATAATCGTCCATCGCTTTGGATATACTGGTCACATCAGATGCCATGAGGTTATCCAACTCATTAGCAAAATCTTCAAAAGCGTTATAACTGTTAAAAGTCGCGCTATCAGTCCAGATTTGACGGTTCAAAAAGGCATCAGCAACACGATCAATATCATCGATGGTAACCCCGCCCTGATCTTCGCGAGACAAAAACACTGGTCGCTGACGCGTATAACCTTCAGTATTAACGTTACTTATGTTCTGACCGGTAACAGAAAGAGCAGTCTGATTTGCCTGCAAACTCTGAGTCCCAAGTGTTAATAAACCAAAAGACATAATTGACTCCTTTTGAGGATCTTGTGCTACATCACTGAAGCGTCATTCAAGGAGAGCTGAGTAATAGGTTATCGGCTATTACTTAGCCCTCTTTAGTTGAGGAGCTTCGACTTGCTAGCAACTCACCATCAAAAATATTTCTAATCTTGTTGGCATATTCAGGATCGGTTGCATAACCGGCATCCTGTAACTGCCGAACATAATCATAAGGATCGCCCGCACTCTCCAGTGCCATCTTGTAACGTGGGCTATTTTTCAAAAATGAAACGTAATCTCTAAAGCTATCTTCATAGCTGTCATAACTACGGAAGAACGCTTTTTCCCTTTGCGCAACACCATCTCGATACTCAAGTGTAGAAACCTGAGCGCTATCACCATCCCAGCGCCTATCCGCTTTGATATTGAAGAGGTTATTGCTGTTACTACCATCAGGGGAACGAACCATAAACTTCCCCCACCCCGTTTCTAATGCTGCTTGAGCTAGCAATACACGAGGATCAACCCCCAATTCACCAGCCACCTTTTCAGCCAATGGCATCAGTTTTTCAACAAACTGTTCAGGTGATTCGAATCTATCTGGCAGCGCTTCATTAACCACTTTTGCAGCAGCATTTAATTGCTGCTCAAATACTTCCTTAACAGTGTTTTTCTGCTCTTCGGTTAGCGTGATACCTGGGGGATTTTCCTGGCCTTCTGCTTTAGCCAACAATGCCGATGCTGCGATTGAAGCAGCCTGATCAAAAGCCTGATCCAATTGACGGCTATTTAGATCTAGCGGTTTGATATCGGGACGACTCGGGCTATCCACTTTACCGCCAAGCTGGCGAACTAATACATCGGTTAAGCCGATGCCTTTTGATGAACTAGACAGCTCCATAGCAATCTGGTTGTCAAACATGCTTTGATACAGTTTGGTCTGACTACTATTCATAAAGTTGTCTTCACCAAATGCTGCATTTGCATCCCGCATCGACTTCAACAACATATTTACAAACAACTGCTCAAACTGCTGAGCTGCTTGGCGCAGACCTTCATCACTATTGGTTTTAGCTTGAGCTTTCAGTTTTTGAAGCTCAGCCAAATCTGAATAGAGTTGGGCATTACTGCCTGCACCTGTTTTAATCATTTAGATCACCACTAATTCTGCTTTCAGCGCACCAGCCTGCTTCAGCGCTTCTAAAATAGCCATCAAATCACCTGGAGCCGCCCCCACTTGATTGACCGCCTCAACGATATCTTGCAAGTTTGCACCTGGCGCAAACTCAAACATATGACCAGAACCTTCATCCACTTCGATGCCTGTACGAGGTGTAACCACTGTCTGACCGCCGCCTAATGGGTTTGGCTGGTTAACATCTACCGCTTCTGCGATAGCCACTGTTAGACCACCATGGGTAATAGCAACTGGGGAAACCTGAACGTTCTGACCAATAATGATGGTGCCTGTACGGGAGTTGATGACCACCTTAGCTGCATCTTTGGCAGGCTCAACATTTAGGTTTTCCAGAACAGATAGGAAAGATACTCGTTGAGATGGATCTCTCGGCGCACGAACACGGATAGACGTAGCATCCATCGAAGCCGCCATATTCGGTCCCAAAAGATGATTAATCTGCTCAGCTACACGACGGGAGGTTGTGAAATCTGGACGATGCAGATTTAAAACCAAGCTATCACCTTGATTAAAGCCACTTGGCACAGAACGCTCTACTGTTGCACCATTTGGCACTCGTCCAACGCTCGGTACATTTAGAGACAGTCTAGAACCATCAGCACCTTGAACACCGAAACCGGATACAACCAAATTACCTTGAGCAATGGCGTAAACCTGACCATCAGCACCTTTCAAAGGCGACATCAGCAAGCTACCACCGCGCAGACTCTTAGCATCGCCAATGGCTGACACTGTAATATCAATAGCCTGCCCTGGTTTAGCAAAAGCTGGTAGATCAGCATGGATAGCTACCGCCGCAACATTTTTTGATTTTGGATTTACAGATGACGGAATCGCCACTCCAAAGTTATTTAGCATGTTACGGAAAGTTTGCGAAGTAAATGACGTTTTATCACCTGTACCGTCTAGACCAACAACCAAACCATAACCAACTAGTTGGTTGGATCGCACACCTGAAATAGACACCATATCCTTAAGGCGACTTGGCGCAGCTTGTGTGTAAACGCTAAAAACAA
This sequence comes from Neptuniibacter sp. QD72_48, assembly GCF_047778065.1. Classification (GTDB taxonomy): domain Bacteria; phylum Pseudomonadota; class Gammaproteobacteria; order Pseudomonadales; family Balneatricaceae; genus Neptuniibacter. The sequence continues at coordinate 3,222,110 of NZ_CP180547.1, forward strand.
GACTACTGATTAAGACTAAAATTAATTTCATAACGCCCCCCTTAGAACGGCATCAACGCGCCGATAAAGAAACGTGACATCCAACCCATCACATTCGTATCATGGACTGTACCTGTACCACTGTATGCAATACGTGCATCAGCCAGTTTGGTCGAAACAACGGTATTGTCAGACCCGATATCCTGAGGTCTAACCATGCCGCTAATACGAATATATTCATCACCTTGATTTAGAGTCAGCCATTTTTCACCTTTAACCAGCAAGACACCGTTAGGCATTACATCGTGAACAGTGACGGTGATATTGCCGCTCAGGTTGTTACTCATATCTGACTTGCCTTCACCATCAAATTCAGTAGTACTTGACGGCAAAGTAAAGCTAACTGGCTTGCCAAACGCTGTGACAGGTTCACCAAACGCTGTCGCTTGTTGCAATGAAGAAGAACCCGATTTATCAAGTTCGGTCTTAGCACTCTTTTGAGAACTCGTACTCTCTTCCAGCATAATAGTCAGAATGTCCCCAACTCGATGGGCACGACCATCACCATAAAGGTTGATACTTGTCGCTGAATTATAGATAGAGCCATTAACAGGTTTAGGCTGTGTCAGTGACTGAGGCATCACAGGTGCATATTCTGGATTATTTGGCTTAACTTGTTTCTGTACACAACCCGTTAACACAAAGCTGGTTGCAAGAATGCCTAATATTAATTTCTTCATTGCTTTCACCTAGCTATTTTAAAGCTGCTGGCTCACGAAGGAGAGCATCTCATCAGCTGTAGATATCACTTTGGAATTCATCTCATAGGCACGCTGGGTCGTAATCATATCAACCAGCTCTTCTACCGAATTCACGTTAGAACCCTCAAGTGCCCCCTGAATAAGCACAGCAGTGCCATTTTCACCTGGGTTGCTAATAACAGGCGCCCCACTAGAACCTGTTTCAGCATACAAATTTTGTCCTAATGCCTGTAACCCCTGAGGGTTTACAAAATCGGCTAGCTCTATTTGCCCTATCTGGGTTGGTTGAGGATTACCTGCGGTTACAACTTCAACCACTCCATCAGTACTAATCGAAAAGTTAACCACTTGTGCAGGAAGTGTGATTGCTGGCTCAATCGTATAGCCTTCTGCGGATACCAACTCATTATCGGCATTAAGATGTAGCTGACCATTTCGGGTATACCCGATATCACCGTTTGGCAAATTAACTTGCAAAAAACCTCGACCGTTAATCGCTACATCAAAGGCTTCATCAGTAATCTGAATATCACCTGTTTGAAAGATTTTTTGAGTGCCAACAGTTCGAACCCCCATACCAATCTGCAATCCAGAAGGCAACTGCGCTTCTTCTGCAGATTGAGCACCTGGCTGGCGGCGGATTTGATACATCAAATCTTCAAATACTAAATTATCTTTTTTAAAGCCAACCGTTGAAACGTTCGCTAAGTTGTTGGATATCACCTTCAGGTTGGTGTCCTGAGCGGTCATACCGGTTTTTGCTACATTTAATGCACCGTGCATCTACTTATCCTCAGGTGATTCTTAAGACATTTTCAAAATTGAAGCCGCTGTCTCAGAATTTTCTTCAGCGGTTTTCATCATTTTTATTTGCATCTCAAATTGACGGGATGTACTGATAATCCCAGTCAATTCACTCACAGCATTTACATTACTTGCTTCTAGAAAACCTGATCGGATACGTACATTAGCATCAGGCAACACAGCAGCCTGATTACCGGTAATCATCAAACCATCTGGTCCTTTAAATAGGGTTTGAGGATCTGGGTTTACTAGCTTGATTTGGTCTGCAACCAATAATTCAGCAGCATTATCACCTAGCGGCTGAATTGTGATCGTTCCGTTGGTCGCAATTTCAATATTTTCAAAAGGCGGTAAAACGATAGGAATTCCACCATTGCCCATTACCGGCAAACCACTGCCTGTTACTAACTGATTAGCGGCATTGATCTGCAGTGAACCGGCACGGGTAAACCCCTCTGTACCGTCAGCGCTAATCACAGATATCCAACCATCACCTGCAACTGCTAAATCTAACTGACGACCCGTTTCAATTAATGTACCGCTAGTTAAATCAGTAGCTGGACGCTCAGTTTGTGCATAGACACGGGAAGCATGCCCCTCGCCAAACACCTGCATTGCCCTTGCCTGCGCCAGGTCTGCCTTAAAGCCGGTAGTATTGGCATTCGCAAGGTTATTGGCATGAGCTTGCTGTGCGAGCATATTCTCTCTCGCGCCGCTCATTGCTAAATAAAGAACCTTATCCATCTGTTATTTCCACTCTGGGCAGCTTAGCTGCGCTTCTTACAAGTAAAATACTAATAACAGACACAATGCAATCAACGTGCCAAAAACAAAAAAGGCCGCATTAGCGGCCTTTTTATTTTTTTAGGTGTACTAGATCAATTAGATCTGAAGAATATTCTGGGTCACTGTATTCAGCGTTTCCAATGTCTTAGAGTTTGCCTGGAAGTTACGTTGTGCTTCGATCAAGGAAACAAGCTCAGCAGACAGGTCTACGTTGGATTGCTCCAAAGCGGCTGACTGAAGCGTACCGTTCAAACCAGTACCTGGCGGGTTAACGATCGCATCGCCAGAAGTTAGCGTTGCAGTCCACTCTGTATCTCCAGCTGGCTGTAGGCCAGACTGGTTTTCAAAGGTTGCTATAGCCACCACACCCAAATCTTGGTTCTGGCCATTAGAGAAACTTGCAACCATCTCACCCGTACCACTGAAAGTAACCCCTATTAGGTCCCCTTTGGTATAACCATCTTGCGCAGACGCTTTCACAATAGACGCAGATGCGAACTGAGTAGTGTTGGTGATATCTAACTCAATTACCGTTGTTGAATCAGCTGGGTCAGCACCTTGAATAGTGATTGAAGGTACGATTGCACCTGCAGAGAATTGATCACCATTGATACCGGTTAACAAACCATTAGATGGGTTGAACTTAACCAATATAGGACCTGGCTCTGTACCAGAACCCGCTTCACCTGGATCTAACGCCTTGCCAATATCCAATTGTTCCGTACCATTTAGGTACGCATACATACGGTAAACACCTTGGAAAGAGTTATCGCCTTCCTTAACTACAGGCGCAGCAAATGGCGATGTACCGGTTGTAGCGGTAATGGTTAACGCTTGGCTAGGTACTATATCACCGGCTTCGGCTTTATAAGTAATGCGAATACTTTTATTAACATTATCGTAGATTACCGATTCAACATTTGGATTAGCATCCAAAATTTTCGCTTCAGAAGCCGTAATTGCAGCACCAATCTGATCATCCGTAGAACCTGCTGTTAATGTAGGTATTGTGATTCCACCAATTTCGAGTACCAAGTCTGCCCCAATAGGAGATGTTGTTATATCGAAATCATAAGTTTCATTTGCAGCGATTTCTGCTGCTTCTGTAACAGCTACCGTACCACTAACTTGCACTAAATCCGGTTCTGGAAATTCAGATTTAAAGCGAATAATGAAATCACTGGAATCCGTAGTAACTTCAATGCTTTGAATACGTGGATCACCTGTCACCGGGTCAGTTAAAGCATCAAAGAAGGTACCTGAAGTAAGGCTTGTTCCAGCAGCTGCATCTAACTCTGCTATATGAGCAGCAGTAACAGTCACACCAGAAATAGTGTCAGTGGCAACCAATCCTGTCAGTTGTTGTTGCGCCTGAACAGGTCGTGCCTCAGCCATATTAAATTTAATTGTATGCTCATTACCTAGACTATCAAAAGTTCTCACCGTTGTACTGTAGGTAAATGAACCCGGCTCATCCTTATCATAGTCAGGCAGCAACTCTGCCGCATCTTCACGGGAATCGATGTTAAAAGACAGATCAATTTCTTCAGTAGCCTTTGGCGGACTCTCTTTCTGTGTTACAGATAGGTTCCCGATTGGCAAACGGTTGCCCTCGGAATCCAAACCATATCCCTGTAGGAAGCTACCTGTTTTAGAAACAATAAAACCGTTTTTATCTAGCTCAAACGAACCTGCACGGGTATAAGTCGTACCACCTTGGCCATCATCCAGCTGGAAGAAACCTGAACCATTAATCGCCAGATCCAAGTTATTGTTAGTAAACTCAATAGTACCTGCCTGAAAGTCTTGCGCGATATCAGTTACTGTTACACCAGCACCTGCCACGTTTGATGAGCCGGCACCAACAACTGCTGTTGCATAGATATCACCAAATTCAGTACGTGAAGATTTAAAACCTACTGTACTCGCGTTTGCAATATTGTTACCTGTTACATCAAGGTCCGTAGTGGCCGCTTTCAGACCGGTTACCGCTGTATTAAAACCTGCCATCTTCTTATCCTCACACGCCGATCTGTTTCACATCGCTGATATCAAATGTGCCAGCTGTTGTGTTCACTTTCATACCAATACCATTTTCACCCAGAGTCACACTGTTAACTCTATAAGCCATACTGGTATCAACCGCTTGATATTCATTGTCTTCGAGACGTTCAACCACGAATGTATAATCCCCTGGAGGATGTTCCGGATTACCGTCTTCATCAAATTGCATCTGCCAAGCAAACTCATGCTCTCCCTGTCCAACAGCACCAAGTTGCATGTTGTCAACCAAAGTTCCACTTGAGTTATAAACCTTAATGCGAACTTCTGAGGCACTGGTTTCCAGATTAAATGCGCCCTTAGCAAATGGGTTCATCAGAGTCCCCACTTCAGATGTGTCACCAGGGATAAACACTGACTGACCAACCATCGACGATGCCTGCAATGCCGCCTGACTCGACAGCATAGCCTGAGACGTTTCTGTAACCGTCTGGTTAAGATTATTGATACTCTCAACCTGCGACATAGTCGCAATCTGCTGCATAAAGTCAGTTGTATCAGCGGGGCTAGACGGGTCTTGATTCTGCAGCTGAGCAATCATCAAACGCATGAACATATCGCTATCTTCTTGCGTCTGGCTCTTCTGCGTACTGTTAGATTGATTAGCCCTGTTTATCTGATCAAAAACGTTTTGATTTACGCCATTAACATTACTCATGGCTTAAAACCTCGTTATTTAAATTACTGCTGCCCAAGTCTGATAGTCTGCTGAAGCATCTGCTTGGCAGTATTCATAATCTCGGTATTAATCTGGAAAGAACGAGAAGCCGAAATCATATCCGCCATCTCTTCTACAACATTCACATTAGGGTAATAAACAAATCCCTGCTCATCAGCCATCGGGTGCGCAGGGTTATATTCTTGGCGAAGTTCAGCTTCGCTTTCCACAATACCCAAAACCTGTACGCCCTGACCGGCTGCAATGCCAAACTCATTATCTGGTTCAGCCAAAGGGTCTACTTGCTGTACAGCAAAAACTGGTTTTCGTGCTCTATAGGTCTCATCAAGGCTAGAGCTAATACTTTCCGCATTTGCCATATTACTAGCTGTTGTATTTAAGCGGATTGTTTGCGCGTTCATAGCCGAACCAGCGATACCAAAAACATTACTCAATGACATGATTATTCACCCTTAATCGCTGATTTAAGACCTGTAAATTTCTTATTTAGGAAATGAAATGACGTCTGATAATCCAAGGCATTTTCAGTGTAACGAGCCATCTCTTGCTGAACTTCTACCGTGTTACCATCTACCGATGCTTGATTAGGGATTCGAAACATCATATCAGCCGCTAGATCAGGCTCTAGCAACTCCGTGTTGTGCCCTGCCACAGTAGCAACCTGTTTTACATTCATTTTAGTCGACACATGCTCTAACGCTTCAGCAAACTCAATATCTCTTGCTTTAAAATTAGGAGTATCAGCATTAGCGATATTGTTAGCTAAAACCTCTGCACGACGAGCACGGTGCATTAGTGCGTCATCGTGAATTCCCAAAGCTGCATCAAAACTAATTGCCATTTCATTGCCTCATTTAATATTACTCCCAATAAAGCAAACTGCATGCCAAACAAATAAAATCCTTTTTTTTCAATAACATAACAATTTTAGGCGTGTATTAATCACCACTTACCGTCTAAAAACGGCAAACTAAAACCGCCTAATTGCCGCTGACGGCAAGGGAAATTAACTCAATAGAAAAGAGGCAATAAAAAAGCCGCTTACCTTAGGCAAGCGGCTTTTTCGTAAACGGATTGATCTATCTGACTAAATAGCTTGATAAATAATACCTGGTCGGCAATGAATCATTTTGTATTTATCGGACAGGCCAGAAAGGAACTCAGAAGCACCTAGTATCAGGTAACCTCCAGGCTTCAAAACGCCATGCATCTTGGACAAGATCTCAGTTTTCTTTTCACTGGAGAAATAGATCAACACATTTCGGCAGAAAATCACATCAAATTTACCCATCGACGAGTATTGCCCAAGCAAATTAATGCTCTGAAATCTTACTTTTGATTTGATTTCAGGTTTTACGGCCCAACTGCCGTTGGACGTTTCACGGAAGTGTTGGGTAAGGCGCTCTTGTGACAAGCCTCTACCTATTGCCAACATTTCGTACTCACCACGACGGGCTTGTTCTAGTACTTGAGTAGAGATATCTGTGGCAACAATCTCTTCGGAAGCCAATTTACCCGGTGTTTTTTTCTTAAATTCATCCAGCGTCATACTGATTGAATAAGGCTCTTGACCTGTAGAACAAGCTGCTGACCATATTCGAATTTTGTTCGAACCAACACCCTGCCCTAACATTTCAGGCACAATACGATCACGCAAAATATCAAAAGGATGAACATCTCTAAACCATAAGGTTTCATTCGTTGTCATCGCATCGATTACTTGCTCACGCAAACGCTTAGATGTAGGGCTTTGTAGTTTAGTAATCAGCTCTTTAAGTCCAGGACAGTTATTTTCCTGAACAATTTTTCCTAAACGACTTTGTACTAGATATTGTTTATGTTTCGCAAGCAATATCCCACTACTATCTTCAAGGAAGCGACTGAACAACTCAAAGTCAGCATCCGTGATCGTAAAGTTTGATCTACCGGAAATACTCATGGAAAGAGTAATACCCCTACCTGTGCCTTATTATTTTTCTACTTGCTGGATACGCTGTACGACAGCTGTTGCAAGATCATCAGGGTTAAACTTAGCTAGGAAACCATCCGCTCCTACTTTTTTAACCATAGACACGTTGAAGCCGCCCGACAAGGATGTATGTAAAACCACATGCATATTACTCATACGCTCATCTTCACGAATCATTGACGTCAAGGTATATCCATCCATCTCTGGCATCTCTATATCCGAAATAACCATCAGGAAGTGAGTCGTTACATCAGTTCCACGATCTGCCATATCACGCAATAAGTCCCACGCCATACGACCGTTATTGCATGAGGTCACCTTGATGCCCAAATTTTCCAAACTTCTTTGCATCTGATTGCGGGCTACAGACGAATCATCAACTATCAGTATTTGATGTTCACGAGCTTTTTCACGAACCTTGTCATCTGCAACATCCTTACTAACCTCTGTTGGCATTGGATACAGATCTGCAAGTATCTGCTCTACATCTAATATTTCAATCAGCTTACCTTCGTACTCAAAGATAGCTGTCAGATAGTTTTCTACGCCAATCTCAGTAGGAGGAGCCATAATTTGGTCCCACTGAGTATTCAAGATGCGGTCAACTTTGCGAACTAAGAATGCAAGCGTTCGGCGGTTATACTCAGCAACGATCAAGAAGCACTCTTGCCTTTGCTCATAAGGAACAGTTTGACGACCAACAGCCTCAGACAGATCCAACACTGGAATTGTCTCGCCGCGGATATGCGCCATACCTTTAATAGCGGAAGTCTGACGAGGCACCTCGGTAAGTTCCGGGCACTGTAAAACTTCACGCACTTTAAAAACGTTGATGCCATATTGTTGCTCTGACTCCAAAGCAAACAATAATAATTCCAACCGGTTCTGCCCTACCATTTGGGTACGCAGGTTTACACTATCTAGGATACCTGACATGATCTAATAATCCCGTAGAGATTAAATCTATTCTGTTTGTACGCTGTTACATAAACATAATGTTAGTTACAACAACGTGAATAAGCATAATTTAACACGACTTTTCCTCCTAACCACTGTTCTTTTGGCCTCTTTCGGTGCTTTAGCAGCCGATCAAACCGAAAAGTTAGAGCAGGAGGCGCTACTTTTTCTGCAAGAACACTACAAAAAAACCAAGCCCGATGCGCGTACTGAGATCAAACTTAACCCGATTAGCCGAAAAATCAAACTAAAAAACTGCCAACAACCCTTAGAATTTCAATCACCTAAGGGAAATGGAAGCAGAATTACCTTTCGAGCCCGATGCCCCTCTCCTATGTGGCAGCTGTTTGTTACAGCACAAGTTAAACTCTATGGAACAGCTGTTGTTAGTAGCACAAGCCTTCCAAGAAACACGAATCTTGGTACTCAACACATCCATAGAGCCGAAGTTGACATAACCAATTTACGATCAGCCTATTTTCTTCGCACTGAAGAAATTATAGGCTGGACTACGAAAAGAAGTATTGCTGCAGGCACAATTTTTACAGCTTCCATGCTAAAGCCGCCTTTAGCTGTGTCTCGAGGGAATGCAGTGATCATCGAGGCAAAGCGCAGCGGAATTTCAATCAGGGCAGCAGGCACGGCACTTCAAGATGGCGCGATTGGTCAGCAGATTAAGGTTAAAAATGATCGTTCTGGAAATATTGTAAAGGCTGTAGTTATTGAGCCTGGCCTAGTTCGCACCCCATAAGCAGCAAGCAATCCAACATGGTGTCATTTGGTTGCAACTGCTATACTCGAATTTATTAAAGAAAAAAAATATTTTTTTCTAAAGTTTCCAAATAAGCCGCCGATAAGCTGGTTCAGATACAAGTTTGAGGACGGAAAAATGATTAACGACATCACGGGCCTGTCATCGTCGCAGACGAATAGCACTCGTGCACGAGCAGGCGAAGGCAATGCCACCAAAGCTGGTAGCAATGACGCCCCTGCGCAGTCTCCGTCCAGTAAAGGTGATACAGTTAAACTCAGCAATGCAGCTCAGACACTGCAGAATGTTGAAAAACAACTGGCCAATGCACCTGATGTGGACAGCGAGCGTGTCGAGCGACTAAAACAAGAAATTGAAAGTGGCAGCTATCAAATCAATGCTGAACGTGTAGCAGAGAAGATGCTGAACTTCGATAGCCTATTGTAAATTTCGCTATGACCGAACAACAACATATAGAACTGGATACCCTGCTCAAGCAGGGTATTTTGCTTTTAGAATCACTTAATACTATTTACGACAGAGAGCTTGAAGCACTCAGCAGTAAAGATCTTGAGCAATTAAGTGATATCACCCAAGAAAAAATGGGCGTAATTAACAATTTCCATAATTTTACTTTGGAGCGTGTCGCTCTATTAAAGTCTTTTGGAATTGAGATCGACTCAGAGGATTACTCCACGCCAGAGAATAAAACTGCGGCAGCAGAGCAAACCAATGCTATTTATGCTGAAATTAAAAAGCACCTAAAAGAACTCCAGCATAAAAATAAGCGCAACGAACAAGCAATCTATCGTAATCAGCAGAATGTAAATCAATTACTCGCCATTGTCCGTGGCCATAAGAAACAAGATCAACTCTACGGTAAGGCTGGCGCCTCAAAACTGTACAAAGCACAAAGCAGCTTAGGCAAAGCTTAAACTGCTTTGACCCTTCTATACCTAGTGACTCGATAATAAAATCTCGCTAGAATCTCGAGAATTATATAAGCATGTCCCAGTAGCTCAGCTGGATAGAGCGGTCCCCTCCTAAGGGACAGGCCAGGGGTTCGAATCCTCTCTGGGACGCCATTTTAGTTACAATTTATCGTAACAAATTACCCAAAGAGCCTTTCGGCAACAGGGCGACATCATGGCTTAAATATCGCTTTAGCTGGTGCTGCTTATCAAGCTCAATACCTTCTAAACTACAACGCTCAGATAGCTTCAGGTAACGCTGGACCATTTTAATACGCTCCTCACGCTTCTCTTTACTATCTCTAGCCGTTTCCAAGAATAGCTGGGCTAGATTCAACAAAGCATTAACGTTGCTTGAATCGTATTCTGTCGCTAAACCAAAATACTTGAGTGCCTGAGGCATCTTGCCTGATAAATAATGCTTCACACCCAAACGATTAACTTTGATACTCATATCTGGATCATGTTTCTTACCAGGAACTTTCTTCGGCTTGGCCGCAGGCTCCAGTATTGGAACCGCATCACCCATTACACCGAGAAGCTCTCGATCAAGATCTAGGGGCACAGCCAGCTCTGAGTTAATCCGCTGAGCATCCCTCGTGGCTTTATTAGCAGCATCGGTATCCCCTACCTGATGATACATTTCACTTTTCAAAAGAGATGCTCGGACTTGCAACTGTTCATCACGGGGAAAGGCTTGATAAGCTTGCGAAATGGTATGCTCAAACTCATTAAAGAGTTCAACAGCCATACCACCATTTGCATTTTGAGCTTCTAGCCGCTTTACATTTGCTAGACGAAGATAAGGATCAGGAGATTTATAACAGCTGCGCCGACCTAGGAGGATAGACTTCTTATAAGCCCCACCCGCCATATCTAGTTGTTTCGTTTGTGTAGCTAAACGCCCCAATTCCATTTGACGAGGAATACCCATTGGAGACTTTTGTGTCGCTTCAGCAACGGCCTCCCTTGCTTGATCTAAATCCCCTTCTTTCTCATGGGTCAGAGCAAGCAAATCATATGCAGCAATCAGCAAGGGATACTCTGCTATAAGCTCTAGTAGGAGAGCCTTTGCTTCTTTGAACTGCTCCTGCTGCAGCATAGCTTCTGCCCAAACAATACCAGCCTCTTTATCATGACTCTTCCAATATTGTTTTTCAGCAACTTGAGCACTCTCTTTAGATCTATGAAACTTAAGCAGCAAACGAGCAAGAATCAGCTGAGCTTCATCGTATTCTGGATCATAAGAAGCAAAGTTATGCTGGCAAAATGTAATAGCTGCCGGAAGATCACCAATTTCTAAGGCATCATCTACTGGCTTAAAAACGGACTTCCGATAAAGAATGTTATCCAAGCGATGTTTTAATTCATCCACCGAGAATGGCTTCATAATCATATCATCAGGACGACTATCAATTGCGTGCAGTACGACTTCTTGAGAGGCATCACTGGTCATAAAGATCCAGCAAGCAGTAGGCTTTATAAAACCTCGATAACGACACTCTTCCAATAATTGGATACCCGTGACACTATCATTTACATTATGACCGAGAAGAATAACATCGTAGTTATTCTCAGAAATTTCATTTAAAACTCGGTCATTGATAGTAACCGCCTTGAGATTGGCAACCCCCATACTCCTCAGCATATAGAAGATAGTAGACCGCATGTTGCCACTGCTTTCTATCAGTAGAACTTGCTTATCAGAATAATCTACTTTCGCCACTCAACCGTCCATATACGCAAAAAGGATATTTGAAGTATAAAAGCCTATTCGATATGACAAAAGCATTTCCTGCAAACAAAAAAAAGCACCGGGTGTAGGGTGAACACTCGATGCCAAGACAGTTCTATGCTGTGACAACCATCCTATCCTGAGGGCATGTAAACACTAATGATCCAGATCAAGAAAAATCTAACTCTAAGGTGTAGGCTTGAGGTATTGAGACGATGTAATGAGATCCTGCTTTTTGGGTTTCAGGTAAACTAAACAAAACTTATAAAAAAGCGTACTTATGACTACTGCATTTATCACTCATGAAGATTGCGGCCTACACAACATGGGCCCAGAACACCCTGAAAGCCCAATTCGCCTAGTTGCCATCCAAAAGGTACTAGAAAAGACAGGCCTGATGCAGGATCTTGAACGAATCCAATCGGTACACGTTTTACCTGAACAAGTACAACTCGCCCACGCTCACCTCCACCAAAAACGTTTGGAGATGAAGCTACCAGAACAAGGCGTTGTGTATACCGACGAAGATACAGCCCTTTGTCCTCACTCCTTACATGCAGCCAGTTTAGCCGCAGGCTCTGCCGTTATGGCAGTAAACAGGGTAATTAGCGGCAAATCTAAAAACGCTTTTTGTGCTACGCGCCCACCTGGCCATCATGCCGAGCATAACAATGCGATGGGATTTTGCTTTTATAACAATGCAGCCATTGCAGCAATGCATGCTTTACAGCAGCCAGGAATAGAACGCGTTGCTATCTTTGATTTCGACGTACACCAAGGCAACGGCACCGTAGATATCTTTAAAGACAGGCCAGAAGTGCTAGTTTGCTCAACATTCCAGCATCCTTTCTATCCAGAGCGTTACTGTGACTTTGTGCGCGACCACATCATTAACTGCCCTATGGATGCTCATAGCGACGGCATGGTATTCCGCAAACTTGTTGAGTCGCGCTGGCTACCTGCCATCCAAGCTCATAAGCCAGATATGATCATTATCTCTGCAGGTTTTGACGCTCATCATGAAGACCCTATGGCGGATATTAAACTCAATGAGGAAGATTATCGCTGGGTTACTCAGTTACTCCTAGACGCAGCTCGCACTTACAGCCAAAACCGTGTTGTTTCAGTTCTAGAAGGTGGTTACAACCCTGTATCTTTGGCATTCAGCGTACAAGCTCATTTAGAAGTATTCGCCGGACATTAGGCTAGAGGTTGGAGCTGGAGCACCCTCCTAACAGAAACAAAAAAGGCTGCCAATGGCAGCCTTTTTTAGTAATACAAGCTAATAATTAGCTTACGAACTTGATCATTACGCCCGCTGCAATCGCAGAACCGATTACACCAGCAACGTTTGGACCCATAGCATGCATCAACAAGAAGTTTTGAGAGTTATACTCAAGACCGATCTTGTTAGATACACGTGCAGCCATAGGTACCGCAGATACACCCGCTGAACCGATTAGTGGGTTGATCGCATTGCCACCCATCATCTTGTTCATAATCTTAGCCATGATCACACCAGCAGCTGTACCGATACAGAATGCAACGATACCTAGCGCCATGATGCCTAGCGTTTCAAGATCTAGGAACTTATCAGCAGAAAGTTTAGAACCTACAGATAGACCCAAGAAGATTGTAACAATGTTGATCAGAGCATTCTGAGCAGTATCGCTAAGACGATCTACTACACCACACTCACGCATCAAGTTACCGAAACAGAACATACCCAACAGAGGTGCTGCATCTGGAAGCAATAGCGCTACTAGGATCAATAGTACGATTGGGAACAGAATCTTCTCAAGCTTAGTTACGTGACGTAACTGGCTCATCTGGATCTTACGCTCAGCTTCTGTAGTCAACGCACGCATAATTGGTGGCTGAATCAGAGGTACTAGCGCCATGTAAGAGTATGCAGCTACCGCAATTGCACCCAATAGGTGTGGAGCTAGCAAACTAGTTACATAGATTGCAGTTGGGCCATCAGCACCACCGATGATACCGATCGCTGCAGCTTCTTGGATGTTGAAGTCCATGATGCCCATAGAAGACATTGCAACCGCACCTAGTACAGTTGCGAAGATGCCGAACTGAGCAGCCGCACCCAAGAAGAGGGTACGTGGGTTAGCCAATAACGGACCAAAGTCTGTCATTGCACCAACACCCATGAAGATCAACAGCGGAGCGGCTGTAGAGCCAATTGCTACGCTATAGAAGTTATACAGCATGCCATTCGCATAACCACCGTCTTTAGCTACGTTGATTGCATCTTGAATCTGAGCAGCTGAAGCCGTGTTGTGGTAGGCATTCAAAATTTCTTTTGGATCAGTGCTAGTGATATTTAGCGCAGACGCCAAACCATTCATCACCTCCGGAACAGCAAAGTGCACAGCATTTTCTACAGCTGTATACGCTAAGCCCGCTTCCGGAATGTTCGCCATGATGCCACCGAAACCGATTGGCACAAGCAGTAGCGGTTCGAAATTCTTTTTGATGGCCAAGAACAGAAGCAAAAGGCCAACCAAAATCATTACGATCTGACCACCACTGATGTTATAAGCACCAGAGGCAAGAAACAGTTCGATTAGCTTATCCATCAAACAATACCTTACGCTAGAGTCAATAGAGTGTCGCCAACCTGTACAGCGTCACCTTCATTAACTTCTACAGTAGAAACAGTACCAGCGCGTGCAGCACGTACTTCTGTTTCCATCTTCATCGCTTCAAGAATTACTAGAACGTCACCTTCTTGAACAGCCTGACCTGGAGCAACCTGTACTTTCCAAATGTTACCAGCCAATGGAGCTGGAACGTCTTCACCAACGCCTGCAGGAGCAGCAGCTGGAGCCGCAGCAGCAGCCGGAGCTACAGCAGAAATATCACCGCCTTCAGTTACTTGTACAACGTAGTTTTGGCCGTTAACAGAGATAGTGTAAGTCTGTGGACCAGTGTTTTTAGGTGCAGCCATTGCTAGTGCGTCCTCTAATGTAGGTGCAGGTTCAAATGCATCAGGATTGTTACGGTTTTCAAGGAATTTCAAGCCAACCTGAGGGAATAGAGCGTAAGTTAGAACGTCATCAATTTCGTTCTCACCTTCTGTTAGCTCAATACCTTTCTCAGCAGCAAGGTCTTTCAGCTCGCCTACCAACTTGTCCATTTCTGGTTCAAGCAGATCAGCAGGACGACAAGTGATTGCTTCACCACCATCCAATACACGAGCCTGAAGGTCAGCATTGTAAGGAGCAGGAGCTGCACCGTACTCACCTTTCAGAATACCCTGAACTTCTTTAGAGATAGTTTTGTAACGCTCGCCCATTAGAACGTTGATTACAGCCTGAGTACCAACGATCTGAGAAGTTGGTGTTACTAGTGGGATCAGACCTAGGTCTTCACGCACACGTGGGATCTCAGCTAGTACTTCATCGAACTTATCTGCAGCACCCTGCTCTTTCAGCTGGTTTTCCATGTTAGTCAACATGCCACCAGGTACCTGAGCAACTAGGATACGAGAGTCTGTACCACGTAGAGAACCTTCAAATTTAGCGTACTTCTTACGTACTTCACGGAAGTAGCCAGCAATCTCTTCTAGAAGATTGATATCTAAACCAGTATCACGGTCAGTACCAGCCAACGCAGCTACTACAGATTCAGTAGACGTATGGCCGTATGTCATAGACATAGAAGAGATAGCAGTATCAACACGGTCGATACCCGCTTCAACAGACTTAAGGATAGTCATATCAGACAAACCAGAAGTCGCGTGAGCGTGCAATTGAACTTCTAGATCAGTCTGAGCCTTCAGACGAGAAACTAGGTCAAATGCATCGTATGGTGTCAGGATACCGGACATATCCTTGATGTTGATAGAATCAGCGCCCATATCTTCAAGAGTTTTTGCATATGCAACCCAGTTATCGATCGTGTGAACTGGACTCTTAGTGTAAGAGATAGTGCCTTGAGCGTGCTTGCCTGTTGCCTTAACTGCTTTGATTGCAGTTTCAAGGTTACGCGGATCGTTCATCGCATCGAAGATACGGAATACGTCTACGCCGTTAACAGCAGCACGTTCACAGAATTTGTTTACAACATCATCAGCGTAGTGACGGTAACCTAGTAGGTTTTGTCCACGCAGGAGCATCTGATGTTTTGTGTTTGGCATTGCTTTTTTAAGCAAGCGGATACGCTCCCACGGATCTTCTCCGATAAAGCGAATACATGAGTCAAATGTTGCGCCGCCCCAGCTTTCTAGGGACCAAAAGCCTACTTTATCTAGCTTTTCCGCGATCGGCAGCATGTCTTCAACTCGCATACGCGTAGCGAATAGCGACTGGTGTGCGTCACGCAGAACTACGTCGGTAATGCCAAGTGGTTTCTTTGCGTCGGTCATGGGTAATGGCCTTCTGTCGATTAATGCAGATTTATTCGTTATTGAGCCGTTCTTATTTACGAACGGTGTTTGTGAACCGCAGCTGTCATGACAGCAATTAACTCATCATTGTTATTTCCAGCTGGCGCTGGTGCAGTCTTTTTTGCTTTTGGCTGCGCTGGTGCTTCAGGAAAAAACTTGCCTACCACTTTGGACATTCCTGAAGTAGCGAATACCAACAAAGTAAGAAAGACAACAACGAAGCCCATACCAAAGACCATTAATTCAAGGCCTTCTGATAGCAGATTTTCCATTTTAATGGATGCTCCTGTACTTATCGAAACCCATACGTCAGATATGGCTTTTGGCCACCTAATTATTAGGCTTTCACTGACGAATGTACTGGTTGCAAATGGACCATAATTAAACCCGAAAAGTCTACTTCAGGCAAT
Source organism: Neptuniibacter sp. QD72_48 (assembly GCF_047778065.1). Classification (GTDB taxonomy): domain Bacteria; phylum Pseudomonadota; class Gammaproteobacteria; order Pseudomonadales; family Balneatricaceae; genus Neptuniibacter. The sequence continues at coordinate 3,238,378 of NZ_CP180547.1, forward strand.
AATTAGAGGGGATTTTTCGGTCAAAGGGAGGATATGGATCAAAATTTGCTTACAACCTTTGATCCATATTCAGTGAAATATGGTGTTATTCACTCTTTCCAGGGCGATAAACTTTTACATTACTAAAGCCACGCTCCTGCATTTGATGCGCATGCATTTGGCTCATAACACCCTTCTCACAATAAAGAAGGTATTCCTTACCTTCTTCAAATTCATCAGCAGCCGCACCTAAAGCAAAGAACGGAATTAATTGGATTTCACAGCCAGGAATATTCAGCGGCTTTTTCTCTTGTTCATGCGGCGCTCGAATATCAACAACAACCTGATTATCAGCAACCTTAGTTAATGCTTCAACCTCAGCATGGATATTTACATCTTCCTCAATTTCATCGATGCTGATCACCTGACGACGCTCAAGCGCTCGTTCAAGCACTTCAAAGTCAAAATCGGACTCTTCCTCTTCTACGCGATCTTTCTTAGCACAGGTCGTTGGACGATCAGATATTACACCACAGTATTCAGGCATATTTTTGGCAAAATCATAAGCACCTATTTCACGCGTGATATCGATGATATCTTGCTTATCCATAGTAACCAGCGGTCGCACCACCAGCTTTTCAGTTGCTGCATCGATAATAGATAGATTAGGTAAGGTTTGACTAGATACCTGAGCAATACTCTCACCCGTCACCAAAGCGTCAATCTTCATTTTATCTGCAATCTGCTCACCGGCGCGCATCATCATGCGTTTCAATACGACACCCATATAGGAGTGATGAACAGATTGCAGTATTTCACCAATCACTTCATCAAAAGGGATCGTAATAAACTTCACTCGCGCAGAAGAGCCATATTTTTGCCATAAATACAGAGACACCTGCTTCACACCAATTTCGTGCGCATGACCACCCAAGTTAAAGAAAACAAAATGAGTTTTACAACCCCGACGCATAGACATGTAGCTAGCAACAATGGAGTCGAATCCACCGGAAATAAGCGAAAGCGTAGAATCTTGCGTACCTAGCGGAAAACCACCCAAACCTTTGTAGGTATTCGTTACGACATAAAGACTATCGTTACGAATCTCAAGATCCACATAAACCTCTGGATTATGAACATCCACACCCGCAGTCTCCGCATGCTGATTCAAACCACCACCAACATAGCGCTCAACATCAATAGAACGAAAGTCATGCTTACCAGAGCGTTTAACACGCACTTTGAAAGTTTTGCCTTTCAATTGCTCCGCGTAGATAGCATGCGCTTTTTCGTAAACATCATGAAAATCACCCAACGGGTACTCAGTCACTTCGATAAAGCTATGAATTCCTGGCGTACGACCTAAAAGATCTACCACCTGCGCGATAATCTCTGCACTCGCACCTGCGCACTCTACATCCAGCTTGTCCCACTGCCCTTTAACTTTGATCTGCTCGTCAATACGACGAGTCATATTCTGTAAATTGCTCTGCAAACGCTGAATTAGACGCTTACGTACAGGGCGACTTTTGATGGTAATTTCTGGAAACAAACGAATAGAGAACTTCATAGCAACGAGCTCAAAAAATAATTAGGACGAATATTATAAAGTGTAGGAAGGTAGAGTTACAGATGGCGCGCCCGAGAGGATTCGAACCTCTGACCGCCTGGTTCGTAGCCAGGTACTCTATCCAGCTGAGCTACGGGCGCATATCTGAAATTTTCTTTGGAGTGGCGCGCCCGAGAGGATTCGAACCTCTGACCGCCTGGTTCGTAGCCAGGTACTCTATCCAGCTGAGCTACGGGCGCATCCAAGAAAATAAACCGTTGTTTTTGAGTGGCGCGCCCGAGAGGATTCGAACCTCTGACCGCCTGGTTCGTAGCCAGGTACTCTATCCAGCTGAGCTACGGGCGCACATCAAAATGGCGGTGAGCGAGGGATTCGAACCCTCGATAGGATTTCTCCTATACGCCCTTAGCAGGGGCGCGCCTTCAGCCACTCGGCCAGCTCACCTAAACAACGGCGCGTACTATAACCAAGTGATTATCAAAAGAAAAGCAAAGTTTTAAAAAAATTACGCTTTATTTCCTTCTTCGGCCTTTTCACGCTGAATGCGCTGATAGATCTCTTCTCGATGCACGGATACATCTTTAGGTGCATTAACACCAATTCGTACCTGATTACCTTTAACACCAAGCACAGTAACAGTGACATCGTCACCAACCATAAGAGTTTCGCCAACACGGCGAGTAAGAATTAACATGTGTAGAATCTCCTTAGTACTTCCCAGGCCAATCCACCTAAACGGTAGACCACATACTGGCATTCATCCAAATCCCTGCCAGAACGCTGCCTATACAACAACAGCTAACCTAACTATAGACCAGCTTTTTCTATTAACCATTATGATCGATTATTCACTAACCGAATCATCAACATCCATATCAAAAGCAGTGTGCAGAGAGCGCACCGCTAGCTCCAAATACTTTTCAGCAATCACAACTGAGACCTTAATCTCAGATGTAGAAATCATTTGAATATTAATATTTTCAGCTGCTAAGGCATCAAACATTTTACTCGCTACGCCAGCATGGGATCGCATACCCACGCCCACAATAGAGACTTTAGCAATCTGATTATCACCAACCACTTCACGAGCACCCAGCTCAGCAGACACCTTTGCAAGTACCGCTTCAGCCGCATCATAATCGTTACGATGAACCGTAAAGGTAAAATCCGTTGTATTATCAGCGGCAACATTCTGCACGATAACATCAACTTCAATATTTGCCTGACTAATCGGCCCTAATATTTTTGATGCAACCCCAGGAACATCAGGCACACCCATTACAGTCAACTTAGCTTCATCGCGATTAAACGCGATACCTGAAATAACTGGCTTTTCCACGGCTGAATCACCCTCAACGGTAATTAGAGTCCCTGGCCCTTCCTCAAAGCTAGAAAGAACCCGCAACGGCACTTTATATTTTCCTGCAAACTCAACGGCACGGATCTGCAAGACTTTAGATCCAAGACTCGCCATCTCGAGCATCTCTTCAAATGTAATTTGCTCTAGACGCTTAGCACTCGATACTACACGCGGATCGGTAGTATATACACCATCTACGTCAGTATAGATTTGACACTCATCAGCTTTCAGTGCCGCAGCTAGCGCAACACCCGTTGTGTCAGAGCCGCCACGACCGAGCGTGGTGATATTGCCATCAGAGTCTACCCCCTGAAATCCCGCCACAACCACGACTCGCCCAGCCTCCAGATCAGACTTTATAGAGGAAACCTCTATATCCTGAATCCGAGCCTTGGTATGCGAGTTATCCGTAAGAATTTTGACCTGACTGCCCGTATAAGAACGAGCAGGCACACCGCGCTTTTCTAATGCCATACAAAGCAAAGCAATAGTGACTTGCTCTCCCGTAGAGACCAACACGTCCATTTCACGAGCATTAGGTTTTGACTGTATATCTTTAGCTAAGGCGATGAGACGATTCGTCTCACCACTCATAGCAGATACAGCAACAACGACGTCGTGCCCTTGCTGCTTAAAACCCTGCACCTTATCTGCGACTGCTTCTATACGTTCAACAGTTCCAACAGAGGTACCACCATATTTTTGAACAAAAAGCGCCATGCGTGCACCTAAATCGTTATAGAGCAGCCTCAACTAGAGCTGTTACAGACTCTAGTGTAACAGGCAGAGCAGCTTGATCTGTGCCGCCACCCTGAGCAAAGTCAGGACGACCACCACCTTTACCGCCCAATTTAGCCGTTAGCTCTTTAATCAAATCACCAGCACGAACCTGAGCAGTCAGGTCTTTAGTCACACCTGCAGCCAAAGCAATCTTGTTATCAGACACTGTAGCCAATACAACAACACCGCTGCCCAATTTGTTTTTCAACTGATCGATTGTGTCACGCAAGGCTTTAGGCTCTACACCCTCAAGCTGAGCTGCTAGCACTTTAACGCCAGAAACTTCCACTGCATTACTGATTAGATCAGCACCCTTAGCAGCAGCTAACTTAGCCTTCATCTGTTCAAGCTCTTTTTCAAGCTGACGATTCTTCGCTTGTTGATCTTGCAGCTTCTGTTCAAATTGCGCTTTTTGATCCGCAAAATAATCCAGCGCTACAGGGCCGGTTACAGCTTCAACACGACGGATACCGGCAGCCACACCACCTTCAGACGTAATTTTCAGCAGACCAATGTCACCTGTACGCTTCGCATGAGTACCACCACAAAGCTCGATAGAGAAATCATCACCCATCGAAAGCACTCGCACTACATCATCGTATTTTTCACCGAAGAGAGCTGCTGCACCTTTCTCTTTGGCAGCTTCAATTTCCATGATTTCTGTTACGACTTCTGTGTTCAGACGAATCTGATCGTTAACCATCTTCTCAACTTCAGCGATCTGCTCAGCGCTTACCGCTTCAAAATGAGAGAAGTCAAAGCGCAGACGCTGATCATCATTCAATGAACCTTTCTGTTGTACATGCTCACCTAGAACTACGCGAAGCGCTTCGTGCAATAAGTGAGTAGCAGAGTGGTTCAGCGCAATCGCCTGACGACGCTCAGAGTCAACTCGAGGAGCAACCTTATCGCCCACTTTCACCGAACCATTTTCGACAGCGCCGTGATGCAGGTTGTTTTTACCCTCTTTAGTACAGTTATTAACTGCAAAAGAACCGTTAGCCCCTGCTAGCATACCAGTATCACCAACCTGACCACCGGATTCTGCATAGAAAGGCGTTTCATCTAGAACCACTAAACCAGTTTCACCTGCCTTAAGCTCATCTACAGATTCGCCTTCTTTGAATAAGGCAACCACTGAAGACGCTTCGCCTGCAAGGTTTTCATAACCGGTGAAGCTAGTTTCACCATCCAGCTTGATAGCATCGTTGTAATCAACAGAGAATTTGCCTGCTGCACGAGCACGCTCACGTTGAGCTTCCATCTCACGCTCAAAGCCTTCTTCGTCAATCGTTAGTTCATGCTCACGCGCAACATCCGCTGTCAGGTCATGCGGGAAACCGTAAGTATCATATAGCTTAAATACTGTCTCACCAGGAATAACAGTGCCATCCAGATTATCAATCGCTTCCTGCAACAAACGCATACCGTGATCAAGAGTCTTCGCAAACTGCTCTTCCTCTTTAAGAAGAACACGCTCAACCTGAGCCTGCTTCTCAGCTAGTTCAGGATAAGCTTCGCCCATCTCCTTCACTAACGCAGCTACAAGCTGATTAAAGAAAGCACCTTTTGCGCCTAGCTTGTTACCGTGACGTACTGCTCGACGGATGATACGACGTAAAACATAACCTGCACCTTCGTTTGATGGCAGCACACCATCAACAATAAGGAAGGAACAAGAACGGATATGGTCTGCAATTACACGTAGCGATTTATTATCCATATCTGTTGTACCAACAGCCGCAGCAGTGGCTTTCAACAGATTCTGGAACATATCAATTTCGTAGTTAGAGTGAACATTCTGCATAACTGCCGCAATTCGCTCTAGGCCCATACCTGTATCAACAGATGGCTTTGGAAGTGGTGTCATTTCACCATCAGCGCTACGGTTGTATTGCATGAATACAACGTTCCAAATTTCGATATAGCGATCACCATCTTCTTCAGGGCTACCTGGAGGACCACCCCACACGTCAGCACCATGATCAAAGAAGATTTCAGTACATGGACCACATGGGCCTGTATCACCCATTGACCAGAAGTTATCTTCATCTAGTTTAGAAAAACGTTCTGGATCTACGCCTACTTCCTCTTTCCAAATACGCTCAGCTTCTTCATCAGAATGGTGAACCGTCACCCACAGGCGCTCTTTTGGAAGGCCTAGCGTTTCAGTCAGAAACGTCCAAGCAAAGTTGATTGCATCTTTCTTGAAATAATCACCGAAACTAAAGTTTCCAAGCATTTCAAAGAAAGTATGGTGACGCGCTGTATAACCTACGTTTTCAAGGTCATTGTGCTTACCACCAGCACGCACGCATCGCTGCGAGCTTGTCGCTCGTGTGTAATTGCGCTTATCTGTGCCCAAGAACACATCTTTGAACTGTACCATCCCCGCATTTGTAAACATCAGGGTAGGATCATTAGCAGGGATAAGGGAGCTACTTGCTACAACCTCATGTCCTTGCTGGTTAAAGTAATCTAGAAAAGCCTGACGAATCTCGGCACTTGTCATATATTTCATTAGATGAACCGTATGCGTATCCATTCTGGTAAAGCCATCGGCAAGCCTCACTTGCCTACCAACAGCGCAAAATCACCACAAATTATGGGCGCGACATTATATATCGTGAGCGAAAATTGTTCGAATCTTTTTCAGAAATGGGCCTATTCATGCTAAATAGACAAAGAATAATCTGTTTGAATTCAGATTAAGATAGGTAGCGATTATCTGTATTGCGACGAAAAAACCTACTTAACTGCAGGCAGAGAAAAACCTAACCCTTTGAAATATATAACGATAAAATTTTAATATTCATCATTCGCAACTTGCTCTATCGCAAACTGAATCTCATCTATGGAAAATCCGCGCTGACTCATAAAGCGCATGCGCTTACTGCGCTCTTTAAAGTCTTTATCCGCTAGAGGCTCTCTATATTTACGCCGATAAAGCTCCTCAGCTTTGACAAACCAATCTATATCTAAACTCTCTAAGCAACTAACAAGCAATTCCGAAGCTATGCCTTTCTGTTTTAAATCAAATCGAATTCTAATAAGACCATGCCCTTGCCCCACTCTCATTCGCACAAAGCTTTCACAAAAGCGTTGATCAGATAAGTACCCGTCCTCTTCTAGACTTTGCAAGACGCTATCTAGATCCGTCCCCTCAATACTACGGGCCAGCTTCTGGCTTAGTTCTTTATAAGAATATTCGCGCCGTGACAGTAACTGAATTGCCTTGTTCCACGCCTCTTTATTAGGACTTCCATCCATAACCAATCCTCTTTAAACGAAAAAACCTCCATCTATAGACGGAGGTTTTACTGTGCTAACTTAGCGCCTTAAATTAGATCTAGGCTTTCAGTTTTATCTTCAGCGTCATCTTCTTTCGGTGCAGGCGTCGAAAGCAAGCGATTACGAAGTTCTGTTTCAATTTCATTCGCAATCTCAGGGTTTTCTTCCAAGAATTTAGATGCATTGGCCTTACCTTGACCAATCTTATCGCCATTGTAGGCATACCAAGCACCCGACTTATCAACCAAACCTTCTTTAACACCTAGGTCGATAACTTCACCCATATGGTAGATACCTTCACCATACATAATCTGGAACTCAGCCTGACGGAACGGCGGTGAAACTTTGTTCTTCACAACCTTCACGCGCGTCTCGTTACCAACGACCTCATCACCTTTCTTAACCGCACCAGTACGGCGGATGTCTAGACGAACAGATGAATAGAATTTAAGCGCATTACCACCCGTTGTAGTCTCAGGGTTACCAAACATAACCCCAATCTTCATACGAATTTGGTTAATGAATACCAACAAGCAGTTAGAGCTCTTTACATTACCCGTCAACTTACGTAGCGCCTGAGACATCAAACGAGCCTGAAGACCAACATGGGAATCCCCCATATCACCTTCGATCTCTGCCTTCGGCGTCAAAGCAGCTACAGAGTCGACGATAATTACATCAACTGCGTTAGAGCGAACTAGCATATCTGTAATTTCTAGCGCCTGCTCACCTGTATCCGGCTGTGAAACCAGAAGACTATCTACATCTACACCTAGCTTCTCTGCATAAATAGGATCTAGTGCATGCTCAGCATCAACAAAGGCACAAGTTTTACCCTGCTTCTGAGCTTCAGCAACAACCTGTAATGTCAGTGTTGTTTTACCAGATGACTCAGGACCATAGATCTCAACAATACGACCATACGGCAATCCGCCTATACCAAGCGCGATATCTAGACCAAGGGAACCAGTAGAAACAGATGGAATCGCTTCACGAGGCTGATCCCCCATACGCATCACTGCGCCTTTACCAAACTGCCTTTCAATTTGACCTAACGCTGCGTCTAATGCTTTTTTGCGATTTGCGTCCATCTTCGACCCTACTTTCTCTAAATTCATATTGTGCGCATCTTGCACTGCGCAAAACACTGTATGTATGGACAGTATTATTTCACAAGTTTTCCGGATTGCAACCCTCAATCAGATAAGTTCTGCAAAATCCCTTCTAACGCTACGCTAACTGCTTGTTTTCGAACTGATTCACGATCACCTTCAAAACAGTATTTTTTTGTTTTAACTGATTTACCTTGCTCAGCCCAAGCAAACCATACAGTACCTACCGGCTTCTCTTTACTTCCACCACCTGGCCCTGCAATACCACTGGTCGCAACAGATATATGCGCCTCACTATTCTCGAGTGCACCTTCCGCCATTTGAGCTACTACCTCGGCCGACACTGCTCCGCATTGTTCCAACGTATCTTTTGATACCCCAAGCATCTTTTGCTTAGACATATTACTGTATGTAACAAAGCCACAATCAAACCAAGCGGAACTACCAGGGATTGCTGTTACCTCCTGGGCAATCCAACCACCTGTACATGATTCGGCTGTTGCGATAAAAATTTTTTTGGCCTGTAATTTTTCAGCGATATCCGTCAGTGGTAATTGCATACCGATCCACCCTATTCAAACTATTTAAGCCGCTTTATTTACCGTACAATGCCTGAAATTAAGTTTGCGTAACAACTCTTTATTTCATCATTTAGTAATTAATATCTCTATGACCAAACAAGCAGCGACTACCCACACTCCAATGATGCAGCAATACCTACGCATCAAAGCACAACACCCTGATCAATTGGTGTTTTATCGGATGGGTGACTTCTATGAGCTGTTTTATGACGATGCAAAAAAAGCGGCGGATCTGTTAGACATATCTCTTACCGCCCGCGGCAAATCTGGCGGCGAGCCTATCCCTATGGCGGGCATCCCTTACCATGCTGCGGAGAACTATGTTGGTAAAATTGTTCGCGCAGGTGAATCCGTAGTTATATGCGAGCAAGTAGGAGACCCAGCCACCAGCAAAGGACCTGTAGAGCGAGCAGTTGCGCGAATCATCACACCAGGCACCGTAAGTGATGAAGCACTTCTTGATGAAAATAGAGATAACTTACTGGTAGCTATTAATCAGTCTAGCGACACTTATGGATTGGCTATTGTAGATATCGCTTCGGGTCGTTTTAGCCTGATGGAAATTGATAATCAAGACACGCTTATGAGTGAACTTGAGCGCTTACGCCCCTCTGAAACGCTCTTCAATGAAGATAGCCAGCTACATGACGTATTAAGCCAACGCAAAGGCCTGCGCCCGCAATCCCCTTGGCACTTTGAAGCAGATACTGCCAACGATCTGTTATGCCAACAATTTAAAGTTAAAGATTTGAGTGGTTTTGGTTGCGATCATCTAGCGGTCGCAACAACTGCTGCGGGTTGCTTATTACAGTATGCGAAAGAAACCCAGCGCACTTCACTACCTCATATCAGGCGCATTCAGATTGAACAACATAATGACTGCGTAGCTTTGGATGCGGCTACGCGTAAAAACCTTGAACTTGATCAAAATTTATCTGGCGGATTTGATAATACACTCGCCAAAGTCATTGATAAATGTCGCACACCTATGGGAAGCCGCCTGCTAAGACGCTGGCTTCACCGTCCGATTCAAGACAGAGCAACGCTATGTGCACGTCAAGCCTCGATTCAGTGGTTGATTGATAACTATCACTTCGAAACGGTCCAAAGCACTCTCAAACTCATTGGTGATAGCGAGCGCATTTTAGCCCGTATTGCACTTAGATCAGCACGCCCGCGCGATTTGGAACGATTAAAAACATCTCTTAACTCCTTACCTTTGCTTCAGCAGCAAATCGAAGCAGCCAATGCCCCGTTAGTGAACGAATTATCTGAGCAGATTTCAGAATTTCCAAACTTGGCAGAGCTGCTAACCAAAGCGGTAATAGAAAACCCGCCGGTAGTCATTCGTGAAGGCGGTGTTATAGCTGATGGTTACGATGCAGAACTCGATGAATTACGCGGCATTAGCGAAAACGCTGGAGCTTACTTACTAGAGTTAGAACAGAAAGAGCGGGATCGTACCGGTATTGCCACTTTGAAAGTAGGTTATAACCGCGTACACGGTTATTTTATTGAGATAGGCAAGGCACAAAATGCCGAATTGCCGGCTGAATATATTCGCCGCCAAACACTTAAGAATGCTGAACGTTATATTACGCCAGAGCTAAAAGAGTTCGAAGACAAGGCACTATCAGCAAAAAGCCGAGCACTCACCCGTGAAAAGGCGCTTTACGAATCCCTGATAGAAACCATTGCTGAAGAGCTGGCTGATCTACAAGATTCAGCTTCCGCTATTGCAGAGCTAGATGTACTCGCTAACCTTGCAGAGCGTGCCACTACGCTAGATTACGTTCCACCGACACTGACAGATACACCGCAGATCAAAATACAGCGTGGCCGACACCCCGTAGTGGAAACTGTATTAACAGAGCCTTTCGTAGCCAACGATTTAGACTTGGACACTGAGCGCAAGATGCTCGTTATTACAGGTCCGAACATGGGCGGTAAATCTACCTATATGCGCCAAGCAGCGCTAATTACCCTACTTGCGCATATTGGTAGTTATGTTCCAGCTTCAGCTGCAACAATTGGCATTGTTGATCGCATCTTCACCCGAATGGGATCATCTGATGATCTAGCAGGTGGACGATCAACTTTCATGGTTGAGATGACCGAAACCGCCAACATCATGCATAACGCGACAGAACGCAGCCTAGTATTGATGGATGAAGTAGGCCGCGGTACAAGTACATTTGATGGCTTATCTCTCGCTTGGGCCTGCGCAGACAATCTTGCTAGGGAAACTAAGGCCTTTACTCTGTTTGCAACTCACTATTTTGAATTAACTAGTTTGCCTGATCAGGCTAATTCGGTTTTCAATGTGCACTTAACCGCTGTAGAGCACAACGATCACATCGTTTTCCTACATGAAGTTAAAGAAGGGCCTGCAAGTCAGAGCTATGGGTTGCAAGTCGCACAACTGGCTGGTGTTCCTTTGCCTGTGATTCAACAAGCAAAATCCAAGTTAATGCAACTCGAACAAGATGTAGCAGTTAGCGCTCAATTAAGCACGCCACCACCTCCAGTTCAGAATGATATGTTCGCCGCACCGGAACCGAAAGCTCTGAAAGAGCTAAAGAAAATATCCCCCGACGACCTCTCTCCAAGAGAAGCGCTAGATTTTCTCTATAAACTCAAAGAACTTGTTTAAGGTTCACTCATAAAAAAACCGCCAATTGGCGGTTTTTTTATGAGTGAACTTGAGTTTACTGCTGTAGTAAATCCTCTCCGCTCAAACCATTTTTCTCAACGATATCACGCAACTTACGCAAAGCTTCAACTTGAATTTGACGAACACGCTCACGTGTTAGGCCGATTTCCCGCCCAACTTCTTCCAACGTGCTCATTTCATAACCCCTGAGACCAAATCGACGAGATAACACTTCTGCATGTTTTTCAGGCAGTGCATCTAGCCATTTATCCAGGTTACCACTGATATTTGAATTTTGTAGTAACGTTGCCGGATCAGAAGAAACTGCATCAGGGATCGTATCAAGCAAAGACTTATCCGAATCTTTACCCATTGGCGTATCAACAGAACTTACACGCTCATTCAGGCCTAACATCCGCTCAACATTTTCAACCGGCTTGTCTACTAGTTCAGCAATTTCTTCCGGTGAAGGCTCATGATCTAACTTTTGCGCTAGCTCTCTTGCAGCTCGTAAATATACATTCAGCTCTTTAACAACATGGATAGGTAATCGAATGGTACGAGTCTGATTCATAATCGCACGTTCAATTGTTTGTCGAATCCACCAAGTTGCATAAGTAGAGAAACGGAATCCCCTTTCTGGATCAAATTTCTCTACGGCACGAATTAACCCTAAATTCCCCTCTTCTATGAGATCGAGAAGAGTTAAACCGCGATTGATATATCTACGCGCAATTTTAACGACTAAGCGTAGATTACTTTCGATCATGCGCTTACGCGCTGCTTCGTCCCCTTTAAGGGCACGACGAGAGAAATACACCTCTTCTTCCGCGCTCAATAGCGGCGAGAAGCCTATTTCATTCAAGTAAAGTTGGGTTGCATCCAAGTTTTTGGCATTAAGAAGGTCTTTATGAGCCATACTACCGCGCCCACGACCACTATTTAGAAACTCAGGCTCTTCTTTCTGAGGCGTTCCTTCTGTATCCTCATCATGAGTTTCCTCTGTCAGCTCTTCGCTTTCAACAGCGATATCCTGCACATCCGTTTTGCAGTTATTATCGATATTTTCCATTGCCCGTTCCCTTAACCAATCAGTGCTATCACGCGTTTATTAGTTATTTTTATTCTTATGTTTTCTTATAATTATTGTTTCGGCAGATATCGAAGAGGGTTTACCGGCTTACCATCACGACGTATCTCAAAATGGAGCATCACGCGATCTGTACCGGAATTTCCCATTTCCGCAATTTTCTGGCCTTTCTCAACCATATCATTTTCTTTGACTAAAACACGACTATTATGTGCATAAGCGCTTAAAAACTGCTGATTATGGTCAACGATAACTAAATTACCATAACCTAATAAACCACTTCCAGCATAGACAACTCGGCCTTTAGCCGCAGCCGTGACCTTAGCCCCATAAGCGGAAGCGATGTTAATACCTTTATTAACTGTTCCCTTTGTTTTAAACGTAGATACGATCTTACCGGAAGCAGGCCATCCCCATTTAATTGGACCAACAACAACTTTTTGGGGCTTGGTTTTAGCTTTAGGGGCAGGTTTGACTACCACTTTTTGTGGTTCAGCTTTTGCAGTAGCTATAGGCTTAGTTACCGGCTCAGCAGCAACTTTTGGAGCGGTACTCTGAGGTTTATTTGTCGTTTTTTGTCGACTAGAAACAATTGTCGGCTTTGGCGCAACGATGGAAGCATCGCGTACAATCGATTCTGAAACAGTGCTTTTCGGTACAGGCTTCAAACTCAGTTTCTGACCAGGATAAATATTGTAATTACTGGATATACCATTCCTTTTAGCTAATTCCCGATAATCCATCCCATATCTAAAAGCGATAGAATACAAAGTATCACCTTTACGAACTTGATATTGGTTAGGTTGAGGCTGAGCAGAAACAGGTACCGAACGATCGCTTACTGGCGCATAGGTCTTCCCTCCACATGCAACCAGCAGAAATGAGCAACACAGTAACAGATAACCCTTCAAGCCCATTGAACTATACCCAGCCTCTAGCCCTCTGACCTCCGACCCATTCGCTCAATCAACAATACAGCTGCAGCGCCAACAATCATTAAACCAACAGCATATACAACAAATGAAGGTTGCCCAGTCATAGACTCAAACGAGAACGGCGAAATATTCTCCTGCACTAAAGGTACCTGTTCACCATGCCTATTGATGGTGTAAGCAGTTGTATACTTCCACGGCCATACTTTATTAAGAGAGCCCAGCATAAAACCGCCTAACAAAGCTAAAGTCGTTGTTTTAAATGAACTAAACATCCAACTTAAAACCCGAGAAAAGCTCAATAGTCCAACAGCACAGCCTGCAGCAAAAACACCTAAGGTAAATAGCTCAATGTTTTTGATTGCCATCAAGATAGGTGTGTACATACCCAGCAATAGAAGAATAAAGCTACCTGAGATACCCGGTAAAATCATGGCACATATAGCCACCATACCAGCCAAAAAGATAAACAAAGGCGTAGCTTCTATTGAAGTTGGAGAGATAGAAGTAATCATATAGGCAGCAATAGTTCCGGCGATAAACGCGGTAAAGCTATTACTATCCCACTGCTCTATATGCCTACAGACAGACCATACTGAAGCCAAAATCAGGCCAAAGAAGAACGACCACAGTAGCTCAGGATATTCAGCTAACCAAAAGAGCACTACCTTTGCGACGGTCACCAAGCTGACGAAAATACCTAACACAAGCGTCAGCAAAAAAGTGCCATTAACATGTTTCCAAGCTGCAACAGGGCCTTGTTTGAACAACACAAATAAAGCTTCTGGCCCAAACTGCTTCAAAGAGTAAATAAGCTCTTCATAAATACCTGTCATGAAGGCAATCGTGCCACCCGATACTCCTGGCACCGCATCAGCAGCCCCCATCATCATCCCTTTGCCCGACAATGCTAAATAGTCGCGCCACGTTCTTCCTTCTTGCTTCAACTTACTACCTCACCGTACCACTTAACAAAGGTACAAACTTCACACAATCTAAAATTTCAGTACTGAACTCATCTTCAGATAATCTGATAACAAGATTCAGTTTTTGGGAATCACTGCCACCTACAGGAATAATTAAGCGGCCACCAACTGCTAGTTGCTGCTTTAACTCTTCAGGCACAGTTTCTGGTGCGCAAGCAGCTAAGATACCATCATAAGGTGCTTTCGCAGACCAGCCCATGCCTCCATCTGTATGCTTCAACTGTACATTATTTAGACCAATTAATTTCAAACGCTCTCGCGCTTTATCCTGAAGCGGTTTGATACGCTCTACACTGTACAACTGACCAACCAATGGCGCTAAAATCGAAGTTTGATAACCAGAACCAGTCCCCACTTCTAGGACTTTTTGCAAAGGGCCTTCTGACAAAAGCACCTCTGTCATTTTCGCAACGATGAACGGTTGCGAAATAGTCTGGTTATAACCAATTGGCAGAGCCGTGTCTTCATATGCCCTATGAGCCAAGGCTTCATCAATAAAAATATGCCTTGGTGTATTTCTCATCACATCCAGAACACTCTCGTCCTGGATTCCCTGATCTCTTAATCGATTAATCAAACGATCCCTTGTTCGCTGCGAAGTCATTCCTATTCCGCGTAATTGCTGATCGTTCAAAAATTATTCTCCAACCAATCACCCACATTATCCATGCCCGAATATTGCGTCATATCTGCATGCAAGGGTGTAATAGAAACACATTGTTCTTTTAATGCGTAAAAATCTGTTCCAGGGCCTGCATCAGCGGCAGGACCCGCTCCAGCAATCCAATATCGAGTTTTGCCACGAGGGTCTTCTGTTGCGATAGGTTTACCAGCACAGGTTCTATGACCCAGTCTCGTTACATGAATACCTGCAAAGTCATTCTGTGAGCAATCGGGAACATTAACATTAATAACTGTACGAGGAGCTACATTTAGATACTGTATATTTTCGACCAACTCTCGAGCAACTTGAGCCGCAGAGTCGTAATGCGCCGGATGAAACTCTCCAGAAGATATAGCAATGGCAGGGAATCGCAGATGGCGCCCTTCCATTGCTGCAGCAACCGTCCCAGAGTAGATAACATCATCGCCTAAATTAGGGCCAGCATTGATCCCAGAAACAACAATATCTGGCTCAAAACCGAATACACCTGAACTACCTAAATGCACACAATCCGTTGGAGTACCGTTAATCCCAATAAAGCCATTTTCATGTTCAAAGGCTTCTAGTGGACGATCCAACGTTAACGAATTACTTGCACCACTACGATTACGGTCTGGGGCAACCACCAGAATTTCTCCAACCTCGGCTAAGGCTCTTGCTAAAGCAGCAAGGCCTGGTGCATAGACACCATCATCATTAGAGATCAGTATCTTCATTTATCCCTCATTACTTTCAGGCTGGGTAACATTGCAGAGCTCCCGCAATACACTGGTTGCAAATGCCCCTGAAGGCAGGCCAAATTCAAGCCAACATTCAGTCTCATTAATCACATTAATTTCTAACTGCTGGGGAAGCAATCGAAGAGATCTACGCTCTTGTTTTAACGTTAGATTTTCAAGCAAATCACTGACCTCAGACCAGCGTCCGACCTGCTCTTGCTCCCATTTTTCAGCTGCAGCATTTGGTAGCATATCTCCACCGCCCCACATTGGGCCGGTAAGATTAATCTCTTTATCCGTTAAACGTTGCTGTAATTCATCGGTCGCTTCATCTTCGACAAAACAGCTTTGGCTTCCTGCCAACATAAATGCATCACCATCAAGAATGCTATTCCACAAGCCTTGATCTAACCTTTGAGATAAAACCTGATTAAATACCCAAGAGCGAACAGCAGAGATATAAATCCCCTTCTTATTTCTTTGCCGCTCCTGATATTCGCCGCGCAACAGCGCGATCCCTTTATCTAAATTACCATAGCCCCGACCGAACCGTTGCTCGCCAAAATAGTTGGGTACACCCTCTTTAGCCACATAATCTACGCGCTGCTGCAGTTCATTCATATTAGTAATCTGGCGAAGTCGCAATTTAAAGCGGTTCCCCTGAAGAGTACCTAGACGCAACTTTCTTTGGTGCCGAACTGCTTTAAGAACCTCTATGCTATCGCCACCAAATAACTTCCAATTCAAATTACGCTTGATCGGGAATTTCGCACAAAACCATTGTTCAGTTACAGCATGACGATCTTTTTTACCCGCATAACTAACATCTCTAGGGCTTATTTGGGCAAAATTTGCTAATTGCCTAGCAACCCAATCAGTATTTTCACCGCATTTGCGAATATAAAGAAACACATGTTCGCCTGATCCTTCAGGCTCAAACCCTAGCTGTTCGATAACCTGAAAATCCTCTGGGCAACTGCGGATCACTGCAGAACCAGTAGGCTTTTCATTGAGATATGTAAATTCTGTAGGCAGGGATGTCATAAAAGGTTACTTCTCTGAGGCGGGTTCCACCAGCTGGAAAAAGGACTCATCTTCTTTGATCATACCAAGCTCACTACGAGCCCGCTCTTCCAAAGCAGCATTACCCTTTTTAAGATCTAGAACTTCGGCTTCTAGCTCACTATTCCGCTGACTAAGCTCTTGATTAATGCCTTGTTGCAGTTCTATTTTGGCATTTAGAGCCCAAATATCGCGCAGGTTTGCCTCCCCAAACCACAATCTGTACTGCAGTCCGAGTATCAAAAATAATATAAGGGCAACCAACCAGCGATACATAGATTTCTTATAAGTAAAAAAGGGGGCATTAAGCCCCCTTTTTATATCAGACTATTACGTAGGGTACTACGCTTAGCCCTGACCTTTCACTTCAGAAAGGCCGTTGTAGATTGCGCCGTCACCTAGCTCTTCTTCGATACGTAGAAGACGGTTGTACTTAGCTACACGGTCAGAACGGCATAGAGAACCTGTCTTAATCTGGCCTGCAGCTGTACCTACTGCTAGATCTGCAATAGTTGTATCTTCAGTTTCACCAGAACGGTGAGAGATAACCGCTGTGAAGCCTGCATCTTTCGCCATTTTGATTGCGTCTAGCGTTTCAGACAAAGAACCAATCTGGTTGAATTTGATCAGGATTGAGTTACCGATGCTCTGCTCGATACCACGTGACAGAATTTTCGTGTTAGTTACGAACAAGTCATCACCAACCAACTGCACTTTGTCACCAATTTTCTTAGTTAGGTAAGCCCAACCATCCCAATCAGACTCGTCCAGACCATCTTCGATGGAAACAATTGGGTAGTTTTCAGTTAGTGCTGCAAGGTAATCACCGAAGCCTTCTGCATCAAAGACTTTACCTTCACCGGAAAGGTCGTATTTACCTTCTTTGTAGAATTCAGATGCAGCGCAGTCTAATGCTAGCGTTACATCTTTTCCTAGCTCGTAACCCGCTTTATCGATTGCTTCTTTAATAACAACCAAAGCTTCTTCGTTCGATGCAAGATTTGGAGCAAAACCACCTTCATCACCAACCGCAGTGTTTAGGCCTTTTGCTTTTAGAACAGCTTTTAGTGCGTGGAAAATTTCTGCACCACAACGCAAGCCTTCAGAGAACTTGTCGAAGTTTACTGGCTGAACCATGAACTCTTGGATATCAACGTTGTTATCCGCATGCTCACCACCGTTAAGGATGTTCATCATCGGTAGTGGTAGAGAGAACTGACCTGGAGTACCGTTAATCTCTGCAATGTGAGCGTATAGAGGTATACCTTTTTCTGTAGCTGCTGCTTTTGCCGCTGCAAGAGATACCGCTAGGATTGCGTTTGCACCTAGGTTTTCTTTGTTTTCAGTACCATCAAGCTCTAGCATTTTATTATCTAGCGCGCGCTGATCTGTTACATCCATGCCCGTTAGCGCTTCACGGATAACACCGTTAACCGCTGCAACCGCTTTTTGTACGCCTTTACCTAGGTAACGGCCTTTATCACCATCACGCAGTTCAAGCGCTTCGCGAGAACCCGTTGAGGCACCAGAAGGCGCACAGGCAGAACCAATCACGCCAGATGCAAGAATTACATCAGCTTCAACTGTTGGGTTACCACGAGAATCCAGTACTTCGCGGGCTTTGATATCAGAGATCTGTGCCATGGGGAAATAACTCCAGAAATTTTACGTTCTGGGGGCATCAAGCCCCCAATCCTTAATTCGTTTTACTGTTTAGCTTGTTGATCTAATGCAGCTTGAATGAAGCCTTTGAACAAGCCATGACCATCACGCGGGGTGGATGTGAACTCTGGGTGGAACTGACAAGCGACAAACCAAGGGTGATCTGCAACTTCAACCACTTCAACGAGCTCACCATCAACAGAACGGCCAGAAATTCTTAAACCAGCGCTTTCCAGTTGCTCAACGTAGTTGTTGTTCACTTCATAACGATGGCGATGACGCTCAGTAATCTCAGTATTACCGTAAGCTTGAGCAGCAGTAGAACCTTCTGCCAGATGACAAACTTGAGCACCCAGGCGCATAGTACCGCCCAGATCATCAGCTTCGCCACGGGTTTCCACACCACCTTCAGAGGTAGCCCACTCAGTGATCAAACCAATTACCTGATGTTCAGCATCTTTATTAAATTCGGAAGATGTCGCATCTTCTAAGCCTGCTACGTGACGAGCAAATTCAATAACCGCAACCTGCATACCCAAACAGATACCTAGGTATGGCACTTTGTTTTTACGAGCATAGCGAACAGCAGCGATTTTGCCTTCGACACCACGTTCACCAAAACCACCTGGTACTAGAACAGCACTTGCGCCATCTAGAATTTCAACACCTTCACGTTCGATACGCTCAGAGTCGATACATTCGATGCGAACTTTTTTCTTCAATGCGATACCCGCATGAGAGATCGCTTCGATAAGAGATTTGTAGGCATCCAACAGCTCCATGTACTTACCCACCATAGCGATTTTAACTTCGCCTTCTGGGTTAAGATGAGCATCTGCTACACGATCCCATTCACCTAGATCTGCTTCTGTACACTCTAAGTGGAAACGTTCCACTACGATATCGTCTAAGCCTTGCTCAGACAGCATTCGAGGAATGTTATAGATAGTATCTGCATCAGGAAGCGACACTACTGCACGCTCTTCAACGTTAGTAAACAACGACAGCTTACGACGAGAAGAGTCTGGAAGTGGGAAATCAGAACGACAAACCAAAATATCTGGCTGAATACCGATAGAACGCAGCTCTTTTACTGAGTGCTGTGACGGCTTAGTTTTGATTTCGCCAGCTGTGGCAATGTATGGAACAAGCGTCAGGTGCATAAACATCGCACGAGCGGAACCAAGTTCAGCTTTCAGCTGACGTACTGCTTCCATAAATGGTAGTGATTCAATATCACCAACAGTACCACCAATTTCTACTAGGGCAACGTCAGCATCACCAGCGCCTTCGATTACACGACGCTTAATTTCATCTGTGATGTGCGGAATAACCTGAACCGTTCCACCTAGGTAATCACCACGACGCTCTTTACGTAAAACATGCTGATAGATACGACCAGCAGTAAAGTTATTACGTTTAGTCATCGTTGTGCGGATGAAACGCTCGTAGTGGCCCAAGTCTAGGTCAGTTTCTGCACCATCCTCAGTAACAAAAACCTCACCATGCTGAATTGGGCTCATTGTCCCTGGATCCACGTTAATATACGGGTCCAATTTCAACATAGTTACTTTAAGCCCTCTGGCTTCCAAAATAGCAGCCAAAGAAGCGGATGCGATGCCTTTGCCCAATGAGGACACAACACCGCCTGTGACGAAGATATAACGCGTCATGCAGAACCTGTTTGATCGTGTTTAAGCGAGGATATTTTAAGATCGAGATGGGGCTATAGGATAGCAAATGAGCGCTAATCAGACAACGATAAGGGACGCCATAAAAGCGAAAAACCTGAGCTTTCTTTATCCCAGCCATCACAAACACAGATACCAGGCACAGCAACTACGGTTTCACCCTGAAAAATCAGTGGCCAGCTAGCCTTCTCCCAAGGAGGAAGATCTGCTTCTTGGAGCAATTTTTTTACCGATTTTGAATGCACTTGCCCATGAGGAACACATCTTTCCCCACCCTGGCGGCGCTGAAACATCAAGGGTTTCTGCAGCGGTTTAGCCAATTCGATGGTGAGCTCACCGTCTCCCAGCACCCAACAGCCAGCCTCAGATATTTCGACATTATCGAGTAGTTCAGAGGATGGAGACACTATATACAAATGATTGCGAAAGCGGCGAAGTGAGTGCTCCCGAATGAAATAAATGGGGTTAGCATCCGATTGCGCTTGAATAACATCATGCTGAATTTGCTCTAACTGCTGCTCATTAAGCAAGAAGCCAATCTCATTATAGACCCAGCGCCGAATCAGTTCAGGACGCTTTATCTCAATCAAAAGCCCCCATACATCCAGATTTAACCGCCTACTCGTAGTTAAACACTGACGCAAATCTTGATCTAAATAATGATTCAATAAAAACTCACTTTTAGCCACCAAGTCTGCATTTTTTTGCCAACGAGCAAGCAATTGCGGCCAACGCAGCTTTAATTCAGGTAATACCTTATGCCTTAAAAAGTTGCGGTCATAATCAATGGAATCATTAGATGGATCCTGAATAAATTCCAAGCCAATCTCAGTTGCCGCTTGCTCCAATTGTTTGCGCGAACAATAAAGCAATGGCCGTAATAAATAACCCTGCCCCAGCTCCCGCTGTTCAGGCATACCTTTTAAGCCAGTCAGGCCAGTCCCTCTTAACCAACGAAACAGCAATGTTTCAGCTTGATCATCAGCATGGTGACCAAACAGCACGCAATCACCCTCGTTTATAAAGTCATTAAACGCTGCATATCGCGCATCCCTTGCAGCAACTTCAGAGGAATTATTAGGAGTGACCGAAACGGAATGATGAACCACACCATTAAGCTCAGCCTGTCTCTCGGAAAACGCCGACCAACCATCTGCCTCAACCTGGAGATTATGGTTGATATGAAGCACGACTATTTGGCTATGCGGTAACACCTTACAAGCAAGATGCAGCAATAACTGAGAGTCTAAGCCACCGCTATGGGCAATAACCCAACGGGAGATTGAAGAGGACGAATCAAGGAAAGAGATAAAACGGGAGGTCAGCGCCTGAAACTGACGCTCACACTCCTGTAAAGCGGTGAGGTTGCCTGTATTAGGCTTCACCACCAAAACCGTATGCCATCAAACGCTTATAACGACGCTCCAGCAATTCATCGGTAGATAGCTCATCTAAGCGACCTAGAACTTCAGATAGGTGACGCTTAAGATTAGCCGCTGTTAGGGCTGGATCACGGTGAGCACCACCAAGCGGCTCACTTACGATCTGATCAACCAAGCCCAACTCAAGCAGGCGATCAGAAGTAATACCCATTGCTTTAGCTGCATCTGCAGCACGCTCAGCGCTCTTCCAAAGAATAGAAGCACAACCTTCTGGAGAAATTACTGAATACGTAGAGTAACTCATCATCATTAGCTCATCGCATACACCGATTGCTAATGCACCACCCGAGCCACCTTCACCAATAACAGTGGAAATGACAGGTGTTTTTAGCTGAGACATCTTAGCTAGGTTAAATGCAATAGCTTCTGACTGACCACGTTCTTCAGCATCGATACCAGGGTAAGCTCCCGGCGTATCAATAAAGGTCATGATTGGCATTTTAAAACGCTCAGCCATTTCCATTAGACGCAGTGCTTTACGGTAACCTTCTGGACGAGGCATACCAAAGTTACGCTTCTGACGTTCCTGAACACCACGACCTTTCTGATGACCAATCACCATTATTGGTCGCTCATCCATACGTGCGATACCACCCACGATAGCCTGATCGTCAGCAAAATGACGATCTCCGTGAATTTCATCGAACTCATCGAACATATAATCGATGTAGTCCAATGTATATGGACGCTGAGGGTGGCGGGATAACTGTGATACTTGCCAAGCAGACAGATCAGAGAAAATAGATTCTGTCAGAGTGCGGCTTTTGTCTTCCAGACGCTTAATCTCATCAGAGATATTCAGTTCAGCTGAATCCCCTACCAGACGTAGCTCTTCAATTTTTGCCTGCAGCTCTGCAATTGGCTGTTCAAAATCCAGATAGTTCGGATTCATATGACTCATCTATTCAATAGTAAAAAAATTGTCCAAAGTGTACCTGTTTGCAGCATTAAGAACCAGACCCTACAAGAGAAAGCCTTGACGCCAAACAGGACAGCTAAATTACGCCAGTTAAACTGACTAATAAGTTAATGAAACAGCGTCACTTCCGAACCGCTCCATTAATGCGATCAACAAATCATCGTTAGCCTGAACCTGCCAGTTATCGCCCAAAGTTATAGTTGCCTCTGCATCAGGTCGAGAGTAGCGCAACTGCACTGGCAGTGAGCCCTCTCCCTTATAACTATTAAGCAATTCCTGCAGCTCCTTCAGGCGCCTACCAGCTAACTGACTTTCGTTACATTTTACTTGGATACCTTGGGCATACTGAGCACGCGCTTGCGGGATGGTCAGCACTTTACTTACGCGCACCTTGATTCCACCAGAGAAGTGATCCTCTGCCACCTCTCCTTCAACCACTAGCACTGCGTCTTTATGAACAAGTTCACGTACAGCATCATAAGTATCGCCAAAAAGAGTTACATCGATACGCGCGGTACGGTCATCCAAAGTCACAAAACAAAGGTTATCGCCTTTTTTGGTTTTCTTCAGTCGCAGATCAACCACCAAACCGGCCATTTTTTGAGTCTGACCACGGGCAGGCTGCAACTCCACAATACGTCTACCAACAAAATGCCTTAATTCGGACTCATATTCATCAATAGGATGGCCGGTGAGGTACAAACCGAGCGTATCTTTTTCACCCGTAAGACGCTCTTTATCTGTCCAAGATCTAACCGACTTGTAGTCTTCATATGAGCATCGATCAGATTCAGCCTCTACCTCGCCAAATAGATCAAACATCCCTGCGTCTTGGTTTTTAGCCGCTTGATCGGCAGCTTTCAGCGCATCCGGAATAGCTTCCCATAGAATCGCTCGCTCTGCGCCTAGACAATCTAGCGCACCGGAACGAACCAAAGCCTCCAAAACACGCTTATTAAGCTTCTTCGCACCTACACGTTCACAGAAATCAAATAGATCCGTAAATGGACCGCCATCTGCACGCGCTTCCGTAATTGCCTCTATAGGTCCTTCGCCTACGCCTTTAATCGCACCTAGACCATAAACAATGACACCCTCATCGTTTACGGTGAACATGTACTCACCGGTATTAACGTCCGGCAACGCAGGGGGAATACCCATCACACGACATTCTTCAATGAAGATCACCACCTTGTCGGTGTTCTGCATATCAGAAGAGATTACCGCCGCCATAAACGGCGCAGGGTAATGAGCCTTAAGCCAAGCCGTTTGATAAGAAACTAAGGCGTAAGCTGCAGAGTGGGATTTGTTAAAACCATAACCTGCGAATTTCTCTACTAGGTCAAAGATATTCCCAGCTAAGTCACGATCGATCCCATTCTGTTCAGAACCATCAAGAAAAGAAACCCGCTGTTTAGCCATCTCTTCAGGCTTTTTCTTACCCATCGCACGACGCAGCATATCCGCACCACCGAGGGTATAGCCTGCCATTACCTGAGCAATCTGCATTACCTGCTCTTGGTAAAGGATAATTCCGTAAGTCGGCTCAAGTACCGGTTGCAGTGAATCCAATTGATAATCAGGATGTGGCCACGCCATCTCCGCGCGACCATGCTTACGGTTGATAAAGTCATCCACCATGCCCGATTGCAGCGGTCCCGGACGGAATAGAGCTACTAGCGCGACAATATCTTCAAAGCGCGAAGGCAATAGCCTGCGAACCAAATCCTTCATGCCGCTGGACTCAAGCTGGAATACTGCTGTAGTTTCAGCGGCTTGCAGAAGATCGAAGGTCTTTCTGTCTTCAAGATCAATCAGAGCTATGTCGAGCGGTTCTTCACCGTTCTTTTCCCGAATACGGTTTACCGTTTGCAACGCCCAATCAATAATCGTCAGCGTACGCAGACCCAAGAAGTCGAATTTTACTAACCCAGCTTCTTCTACATCGCCTTTATCGAACTGAGTAACAAGGCCATTACCCTCTTCATCACAGTACGTAGCAGCAAAGTCTGTTAATTTGGTAGGAGCAATTACTACACCACCGGCGTGCTTACCTACATTTCGCGTCACACCTTCGAGCTTATACGCCATATCCATGATTTCTTGAGCCTCTTCACTAGACTCAATAAACTCACCTAGCATAGGCTCCTGATCCAAGGCTTTTTTCAGAGTAATACCTGGCTCAAAAGGAATAAGTTTTGAAAGTCGGTCAGCAAGACCAAACGGTTTACCTTGTACACGCGCAACATCTCGAACTACCGCTTTCGCAGCCATAGTACCGAAGGTTACGATCTGAGAAACAGCATCACGTCCGTAGGTTCGCGCTACATAGTCGATTACCTTATCTCGGTTATCCATGCAGAAGTCGATATCGAAGTCAGGCATGGAGACACGCTCAGGGTTGAGGAATCGTTCGAACAGAAGGTCATATTCTAACGGATCAAGATCGGTAATTTTTTGCGCATAAGCTACCAAGGAGCCCGCACCTGAACCACGACCAGGGCCTACAGGAACACCGTTTGCCTTACCCCACATAATGAAGTCCATTACGATCAGGAAGTAACCTGGGAAACCCATCTGGATAATAATATCCAATTCAAACTCTAAACGATCGATGTATTCCTGGCGTTTCGCTTGATAATCATGATCCTCTTTATCGAGAATGATCTCTAGACGCTCCTCCAAACCATCAAAAGACACTTTTCGGAAATAATCATCCATCAACATCCCTTCAGGGATAGGATACTTCGGCAGATAATATGTGCCGATTTCAATCTCGATATTACAACGCTTAGCAATCGCTACTGTGTTTTGGACTGC
Organism: Neptuniibacter sp. QD72_48; assembly: GCF_047778065.1. GTDB lineage: Bacteria > Pseudomonadota > Gammaproteobacteria > Pseudomonadales > Balneatricaceae > Neptuniibacter. The sequence goes on from NZ_CP180547.1 coordinate 3,263,691, forward strand.
GGATGGAATATCACTGAAGAGCTCAACCATCTCTTCTTGGGAACGGAAATATTGCTGGTCACTGTATTCTTTTGGACGCGTTGGATCTTCTAACGTACGCCCTTGGTTGATGCAAACACGTACTTCATGAGCCTCAAAATCTGACTCATTAATAAACATGACCTCATTGGTCGCAACTAATGGGCAGTTATAGGTTCTAGCCAACTCAACAGAATCATGAACAATCTGCTCGTCACCCACTCTGCCTGTTCTCTGAACCTCTAGATAAAAACTGCTTGGAAAGACTTTCATCCAGCGTTCTAAAATGGCCCCAGCTTGATCATTATCAGCTAAGATAGAACGACCAATTTCACCTTTCCGCCCACCTGACAGTGCAATTAAGCCCGCTGATTTTGCCTCTACCCATTCAGGTTTCACCAAGGCCATATCCGCTAGGACATTTTGACCCTCAGCATAAGCCTGCGAGATCAACTCCATCAGATTAAGATAACCCTCAGCATTTCGAACTAATAAGGTTAAACGATAAGGCTCTCCACCGGGCTCATCCGTATTCTCCACCCAAAGGTCGGAACCGCAGATAGGCTTAATACCACTGCCTGTTGCCGCTTTAAAGAATTTCACCAAACCAAAGAAATTAGTTTGATCCGTCATACCAACGGCGGGCATATGGTCATCTTTAGCGGCATTAACCAGCTCTTTGACTCGAACCAAGCCGTCAACTAGGGAAAATTCTGTGTGAACGCGAAGATGAATAAACTGCGGATCAGACATAAAACAAACTTTTCAAAAGGTTAGGAAAGCAGGTCCCGTACGGGCTTAAAACTGCGACGATGTTCTGGTAACGGGCCATGTTCAGCCAGCTTTTCAAAATGTAGAGCTGTAGGGTAGCCCTTATGCTTAGCAAAACCGTACTCAGGATATTGTTGATCCAGAACTTCCATTTCTCTATCGCGATCGACTTTGGCCAAAATGGATGCTGCGCTAATTTCGGGGATCTTGCTATCCCCTTTTACAACAGGTTCACTAGGGCAACTTAGATCGGGACTTCGATTGCCATCAACATATACAAACTCGGCAGGGATATCTAATCCTTCGACAGCCCTTTTCATCGCTAACATAGAGGCATGTAATATATTAATTTCATCAATTTCAGCTGGCGATGCCGAAGCGACACACCATGCCAACGCCTTTTCCTTGATTTCGATATAAAGCTGCTCTCTTTTTTTTGCAGAAAGCTTTTTCGAATCAGCCAAACCTTCAATAGGATTTTCTGGGTCCAAAATTACAGCGGCAGCAACGACATTTCCCACCAACGGACCACGACCAACCTCATCAACACCGGCAACTCTTTTCCCCTGAGAAAAATCAAATTCCATGGTACTCACGAGATCACACCTTTATCTTTCAAAAGCGCCTCAATGGCATCTGCGGCTTTTTCGTCTGCGTCTTGATGAAGTTGCTTGTGTATTGCTGAAAACTTATCACGCAAATAAGCTTTGTATTCACTATCTTGCAAACTCTTTAATACCGCAGGTCCTAGCACTTCTGGTTTTACTTGGTCCTGTAAGATTTCAGGCACTAAAGCCTCATCAGCTAAAAGATTTGGTAAAGAGATGAACTTAGATTTAACCATTCGTGAATAGATAGCATAGGTCAACGGCGCCATTTTGTAGGCTACGACCATTGGCTTCTGCAAAATAGTAGCTTCCAGCGTCGCGGTTCCAGACGCTATCAAAATACTATCGGCTATCGCCATCACATCACGCGAATGCTTCATCACAAGCTGAATATTAAGATCAGAGTATTTTTCTACTATCAATTGATGTAACTGATCATGGCGTGTTTCATTTGCAGCAGGAATCACAAAACGAACATTCTCTAACCTCTCACTCAACCAGCGAGCGGTATCTAAAAAAGGCTCAGCCAAATATTTAAGCTCACTACCTCGGCTACCAGGCAATAACGCAATGATTTTCTCGCCGGGCTTTACTGCAAACTTTTTCTTACTCTCAACTACGTTGACACTGAACGGAATACTATCTGCTAAAGGATGACCGACAAAAGCGACTCGCTGCTGAGTAGGTGCATAATGCTTAGCCTCAAATGGAAACAGGCTAAGAACAAGATCGGTGGTGCGCTTGATTTTATAAATGCGCTTCTGCTTCCATGCCCAGACAGATGGGCTGACATAGTGCACCGTTGGAATTCCAGCTGCCTTTAACTCCCCTTCCATTTTAAGAGTAAAGTCTGGTGCATCTACGCCAATAAACAGATCGGGAGGGTTATCAATAAAGTGGCGAATCAGCTTTTTTCGAATACCAAGAAGTTCAGGTAGTCGCCCAAGGACTTCCACAAGCCCCATAACTGATAATCTTTCCAAAGGGTAATGAGAGTGACAGCCTTGAGCGATCATCAACTCACCGCCAATCCCCTCGACAGTGAGATCTGGGTAGCGTTTTTTTAAGGCTTTGATCAAACCACTACCTAAAATATCGCCTGAAGCTTCACCAGCTACAATGCCTACTCGTAGGGGGTTTGGCATAATCAACCTCAGCGAATTATGCCACGAGTGGAGGATTCAATAGATTGGATCATCGGAACAACTTCAGGGCATTCATTAGCCATAGCCTTTAATTCGGCCAATGCCTGAGCTGTTGTAAGTTTATTACGAAAGATAGTTTTATAAGCACGGCGCAACTGAGCAATTGAGTCAGCACTAAAACCGCGACGCTTAAGACCTTCAACGTTGATACCATGCGGTTTAGCTGTATTACCATTCGCCATAATATAGGAAGGTATATCCTTAAGCACAACTGTACTGGTTCCACACATCACATGAGAACCGATCTTGCAGAATTGGTGCACTGCAGTAAAACCACCAAGAATGGTCCAGTCGCCAATATGTACATGCCCTGCAATCGCCGTATTATTGGCCATGATTACATGGTCGCCGACAACGCAATCGTGTGCAACATGTGCATAAGCCATAAATAGATTATGGCTACCAATTGTCGTAGTACCTGCATCTTGGATAGTACCACGATGGATCGTGACACCTTCGCGGATAACATTATCATCCCCAATAGTCAGGGTCGTCGGCTCACCCGCATATTTCTTATCTTGGCAATCTTCACCAACAGACGAGAATTGAAATATGCGGTTATTCTTCCCGATTTTAGTTGGCCCCTTGATAACCACATGAGGGCCAATAACGGTGCCCGCACCAATTTCCACATCAGGCCCAATGATTGACCAAGGCCCTACTTCAACATCATCAGCAAGCTTTGCAGCAGGGTCTATAAGAGCACGGGAATCTATCAAGATTTAAACCTTTCTATCAGCACACAAAATTGTTGCACTACTTACCATATCACCTTCAACGGTAGCTCGCACATCAAACTTCCAGATACCACGACGCTCAGAGATAACTTTTGCTTCAAGTTTCAACTGATCCCCTGGAACCACTGGTCGTTTAAAGCGTAGTTTATCTGAGCCAACAAAGTAATAAATCGAACCATCTTGTGGCTTTTTATCCATAGTTTTAAAACCTAGGATACCAGCTGCTTGCGCCATAGCTTCGACAATCAAAACACCAGGCATTACTGGGTGATCTGGAAAATGACCATTGAAAAAAGGCTCATTAACGGTAACGTTTTTGATCGCAACAATGGATTCTCCCTTTTCTAACTCCAGCACACGATCTACCAGTAAAAACGGATAGCGGTGCGGAAGGTATTCCCGAATTTCATTTACATCCATCATTTCTTAAGAACCCTTAATCTCAGTAATCTTATCTTCTACAGACTTTATGCGGCGCGCTAGATCGTCTAACTGACGAAACCTAACTACGTTCTTCTTCCACTGTTTATGTGGAAGCATACCGGTACCAGACGAATAAACACCTGGTTCAATAATTGATTTTGTAACTAATGACATGGCGGTGATATGACTGCCATCGGCAATACTTAAATGCCCTGTGATTCCACATGCTCCAGCAATCGTACAACCGGCACCAATTTTAGTGCTTCCAGCTACCGCCGTACAACCTGCAATCGCAGATTTTTCACCAATGCTAACGTTGTGAGCAATTTGTATTTGGTTATCTAAAATCACACCATCAGAAATTATCGTGTTCTCCAAAGCTCCACGATCTATTGTGGTCCCAGCACCAACCTCAACGTTGTTGCCAACCCTAACTCCACCTAATTGCGTAATTTTTACCCAATTACCTTTTTCATTGGCAAAACCAAATCCGTCTGCACCTATAACAGCACCACTATGAATGAGGCAATTTGTACCAATATGAACATCCGTATATAAGGTTACATTAGCTTTTATAACTGACTCAGCACCAATAATACAGTCAGCACCAATGACTGCATTAGGCTCAATTACAACCCCATCACCGACGACTGAACGCTCGCCAATAACAACACCATGAGCAATAGAGGCTGTTTTTGCGACTTTTGCAGATTCAGCAATATTCGCTGAAGCAGCAATACCTTTTAAGGAGTCAGAAGGTGGAGCAAAAAGCTGACTAACACGAGCATAAGCAAGATATGGGTTATCAAGAACTAGAGCATTACCTTTAAATTGACCGAGGTCTGCAGGAGCCATCAATACAGCCCCTGCATGTGAGTCACATAGATATTTCTGGTATTTACTATTTGCGATAAAGCTCAAATCCGAGGACCTAGCCTTTTCCAAAGTAGCGATAGCACTTACTTTGAAATCACCATCACCATACAATTCAGCTGATAAAAAATCAGCTAACTGCTGTAGCGTATACTCATTTGAACTCATTCAGTATGGCTAGCCTACTGTTTGTTAAGTAGTTCAACTACTCGAGGAGTAATATCCAGTTCTTTTTTTGCAAACAAAGTTGCTTGCTTTGCGATCACCACGTCGTAACCTTCTTTCTCGATAAGATCACGGATCACCTTATCTAATCGCGGACGCATTTCCTGAATAAATGTTTGCTCACGCTGCATTTTTTTCTGCTGTAGCGCTTGACCGTTCTTTTGGTATTCTGCAAAGACCTTTTGGAATTGAATACTCATTTTCTTCAATTCAGCCTCAGATACCAGATCTTTATTCTTCTTCAGTTTTTCTCTTGCAGCTTTAACCTGTTTTTCCAGATCAAGCATTTTCTTATCTTCTTTCGCGAACTCAGTTTTTAATGACTGGCGATAATCAGCAGCTGCTTCCGATGCGAGGAGAGCTTGCTGAACGCCTAAAACAGCAATTTTTTCAGCGCTTGCATTCAAACTTAATGATGCAGCAAAAAGGAAACCTAGTACGGCTTTAAATTTCATATTCTATTCCTTAGAAAGTTTGACCTAATGCGAACTGGAACACTTCAGTTTCATCACCAGTTTTATCATTTAGAGGTGCAGCCAAGGCAACGGACAATGGTCCAATTGGCGTCAACCAACTTAAGCCAAATCCAGCTGACAATCTCAGCTCATCAAGCTCGACACCATCTGTACAATTCTCTGGTTTGGAAACAGATGAACAATCAGTATCAAAGACATTACCCGCATCGACAAACAACAGTGTACGCCAAGATGTTTTTTCTTTAACAAATGGGGTAGGGAAGATAAATTCAGCTCCGCCTGTAATCGATACATCACCGCCAAATGGATCGCCTTTAGAATCTCGAGGACCTAGAGAATTCTGTTCATAGCCACGAACGGTTTTCAAACCACCTGCAAAAAAGTGCTTATAGAATGGATATTCATTCTGACCTAGCTCTCCACCAAGGCCAACACGCCCCTTCAAGGATAGAACCCAGAAACGATCATCTGTCAGAGGGTAATACCATTTGCCATTATATTGCGCTTTATAATAACTTAAATCGCTACCGGGCAAGCCAAGCTCTAAAGACAAGCTCTGCGAATAACCTTTTGTAGGGAAGAATCCACGGTTTAGATGATTAGAACTCCAACGACCAGTAAGATTGAAGTTAATATAATCATTACCTTCGTCAGCAAGATATTGATTAATCTCAGCTGGCGTTTCGGTAGTATTAGTTTTAATTGTCACTTGCTCAACATTAACACCAAAATTTAAACGCTGATAATCATCAATTGGATAACCGAAGTTTACACCGCCCCCCATTTCATCTGTTGAAAAAGCACTGGCGTTATCTTCATCGAAATCACGTTCACGGTAATAAACGTTAAAACCACGACTTACGCCATCAACTGTGTAATAGGGATCTACGAAACTGTATGAATATTCAGTCAATGTATCACTGTTAGAGATACCAATGCCGACTTTTTTACCTGTGCCCAGGAAATTATCCTGCTGCAGTTTAAAGCCCAATATAATGCCGGAGCTTTGTGAGAAACCAACACTCGCGGAGAAAGAACCAGATTGCTGTTCTTCAACACGGTAATCAATATCAACTAAATCGTTACTACCCGGCACTGGCGTAGTCTCAACAGCAACTGTTTTAAAGTATCCTGTTTTCTCAAGCCTCTGCTTGGATTGTTCGATTAATTCATTCGACGCAACTGCTGCTTCCATTTGCTTCAAATGCTGACGAATAACTTCATCCGCGGTACGTGTATTGCCTCGAATATTAATACGACGAACATACGTTCGCTTACCCGGATCAACAAAAAACTTTACAGTGACGGTATTATCATCATGCAATTCCGGAGCTGGGGAGATGTTTGCAAACATATAACCAGCATCACCAATTCGCTTCGTTAATGCATCTTGAGATTCTGTTATCAAACGACGCGAAAATACCTGCCCTTCTTCAACACGAACAGCATCTAGAAGTTCAGCTTCAGGCACTACCATTTCACCAGCAACAGCAACATCACGAATAGTATACTTTTCGCCTTCAGTTACATTTAGCGTGATATAGACATTCTTTTTGTCGGGGGTGATAGATACTTGAGTCGAATCGATAGAGAAGTTTACATAACCGCTATCTAGGTAATAAGAACGTACCCGTTCCAAATCACCAGTAAGTTTCTGACGTGCATAGCGATCATCCTTCTTATAGAAGGACCAGAAATTTGGCAATTTCAAAGAGAATAATTCTTTAAGCTCTTCATCAGAATAAACCGTGTTGCCCACAATATTAATGTGTTGAATCGTAGCGACACGACCTTCTTTTACATTGATATTCAGCGCAACACGATTGCCCGGGAGGTTTTCTACTTCCGTGCTAATATTAGCACCGTAGCGTCCCTGTGAAGCATAAACACGAACAAGATCCTGTTTAATTTGCTCTAGAGTCGCACGTTTAAAAACATCACCTTCTTGTAAACCTGTTTGTTTCAAACCATCCAGTAACGCTTCGGATTCTAGAACTTTGTTACCTTCGAGCTTGATCAAACTGACCGACGGACGCTCTTGTAAACGCAAAACAAGAACTGAGTCATCACGCAACAACTCAATATCGTCAAAATAACCAGAGGCAAATAGTTTTTTAGTTGCCTTAGACAATGACAGAGCGCTTACTTGTTCACCCGCTGTAACAGGAAAATTCCTAAACACAATTCCTGGAGAAACACGCTGTAATCCTTCTAAACGGATATCCTTCACTACAAAAGAAGATGTGTTTGCCTGAGCAAAAGATACCCAAAAAAAGATCGCTACTAGAAGTCCAAAACCACGTTTCATGAAGTGCGTCTAATCCGTAATAAATAATCGAAACGGCTATTAAAGCCGCATAAAGTCATTAAACAATGCTACAAACATCAAAGAGAGCAGCATAGCCATACCAATTTTTAGACCAAGGAGCTGAATATTCTCACTTACCGGCTTCCCTGTCACTAATTCGACAGCATAATAAAGCAAATGTCCGCCATCTAAGACAGGGATTGGCAATAAATTTAATATACCTAAGCTAATACTCAGATAAGCAAGAAAACCAATATAATATTCAACACCCAGCGATGCAGAAGAACCGGCAACTTTAGCAATGGTAATAGGACCACTCAAGTTTTTTACTGACATATCGCCCGTCAGCATTTTCCATATAGAGTCGAAAATCAAACCGATCAGTTGCCAAGATCTTTCGAAAGCCATAAAGATAGATTCAATTGGACCATATCTTATCTGCCTTTCCATATTTTCAGGAAGAGAAACTTGCTGAGTGCCCGCCCCTATATAACCTATTTTCTCACCATCATCAGTTATTTTCAGCGCAGGCGTAAGCTTAACAAAGTACTCCTGCCCGTTTCTAACTATTCTCAGGTTCAACGCTTGTTCTGGATTTCCTTTAACCACACTTACAAACGACAACCAATCTTGAACCCGAACATCATTGACTGAAAGAACCTCATCACCAGCTTTCAAGCCTGAACCCGCAGCCCTTCCATTCTCCAAAAAACTACCAAAAATTGCTGGCACATGAGGACGCCAAGGCACCAGCCCTAAAGCTGAGACCGGTGACTGCTTATCAACGTCAAACTTCCATTCATCCAGTGCAATTTTGTATTCTTGCACTAGAGTCGTACCTTCTTCACGCAGTTTGAGGGTTAATATCCCACTTTCAGCAACACGCGAAGCAAGTCGCAAATTAACAGCGTCCCAACTTAAAGTTTCATAGCCATCAACAGCAACTATTTCCGAACCTATAGGTAAACCTGAATTTTCAGCTAAAGATCCCTGCTGAACCGACCCAATCACAGGTACGACTGCAGATACGCCATAAATAAAAAGAAACCAATATGCAAAAACAGCAAAGACGAGATTTACAAGAGGACCTGCGGCAACAATTGCGATACGTTGAATGACAGGTTTACGATTAAAGGCTTGGGAGAGCTGATCTTCAGGTACGTCTCCTTCGCGCTCATCCAGCATCTTGACATAGCCACCTAAAGGAATACTGGCTATCGCATACTCAGTACCTTGACTATCTTTCCAAGTATAAAAAGCTTTACCAAAACCAACAGAGAAACGTAGAACCTTAACCCCACAACGACGAGCCACATAAAAATGGCCCCACTCATGGATTGTAACTAAAATCCCTAAGGTAACGATTGTGGCAAGAATGGTATGTAACAGTTCCATAGCAATCTCACTATACAATTAAATATTGCATACCCAGCACAAACAAAGGCGAAGCTGCAGTCAGACTGTCGATGCGATCTAAAACACCACCATGCCCCGGGAGTAACTGACTACTGTCTTTGATACCCCGATGCCTCTTCAACATACTTTCAAATAGATCACCCAGTACAGAAATCAACCCTATTGCAGTGGCAAGCACAACAAGAAGAATAACTTGAAGCATTTCAAAATCACTGTATAACGCAAACCCCAACGCAATAACTACACAGGCGACTAATCCACCATAAAGACCTTCGCGCGTTTTGCCAGGGCTTACATTAGGCGCTAACTTAACCCGACCAAAATTTTTGCCCGAGAAATACGCACCAACATCGGCACCCCAAACCAAAAGAAACAGCAGTAGGATTAACATTTCACCGTTTTCTGAACCCTTCAGCCCAACAAATGCAATCCAGCTAGGAACCAACACAACCAAGCCAACTAAGGCACGTTTCCAGCAAGCACGCCAACCAGTGCTCTGCGGATATTTCACCACCCAGAGAAACGCGACCATCCAACCTAAGAGCGCTCCTGACAAGATAAGTTCAACAGGAATACTGGTATAAAAAAGATGCAGACCAGCAAGAATCGTTGCCATCAAACCGACATACATGAAACGCTGAATACGGCTTTGATATCCGGATAAATTTGCCCATTCCCAAGCACCAAAGAGAATAACAACATCCATAAAATAAAGAAAAGATGATAAAGGTAAAGAAAACACACCTAGCAACGCTAACGGTGCAAGCACGAGCGCGGTTAATATTCGCTGTTTAAGCATTTTGCTCCGCCTCTACCTGCTCACTGGTTTTACCAAAACGGCGTTGTCTGCCGCTATAATCTTGGACTGCTATTTTCAAATGCTCTTTATCAAAATCAGGCCAATAAGCATCAGAGAAATACAGCTCAGTGTAAGCAAATTGCCAGATCAAGAAATTACTAATGCGCTGCTCACCCCCTGTTCTAATACATAGATCAGGCTCCGGAAGATCGGAAAGGTTAATGCATTTACCTAGGGATTCTTCAGTAATCTCTGAAGGAGATAATTCATTAGCAATGCACTTTTCAGCCAATTGACGAGCCGCCTGGGTAATATCCCAACGACCACCATAATTTGCAGCGATATTAAGCTGCAAACCATCACAATCAGCAGTCAAAGCTTCAACATGGTGAATTTTTTTCTGTAACGAATCGCTAAAGGATGTTTTATCACCCACAACTCGCAAGCGAATATTGTTCTTTAATAATTTCTTCGCTTCTCGATCTAATGCTAATTTAAACAATTCCATTAGACCCTTGACCTCCAACGGAGGTCGTTTCCAATTTTCAGAACTGAAAGCGAACAAAGTCAGAGACTCAACTCCTAACTCCACACAGCCTTCAATGACTGAACGCACACAATCCACCCCCGCTTTATGACCTGCCAGGCCTGGTAGTCGACGTTCTTTTGCCCAACGGTTATTACCATCCATAATAATGGCAATATGCCGAGGCACGTTTGTAATAATTTCTGAAGAATTGTTTTCTGATGACATGCAAATAATTCAGCAGTGCTTTACAGCACTGCTGCTTCGATCAGATTTCCATTAGATCTTTTTCTTTCTGTTCCAGAAGACTATCTACTTCTGCAACATGCTTATCCGTAACTTTCTGAATTTGATCTTCGCCGCGGCGCTGATCATCTTCAGTAATCTCTTTTTCTTTCAAAAGATCTTTAAGGTCGCCGTTTGCATCACGACGAATATTACGAATAGCTACACGCGCACCTTCTGCTTCCTGACGCGCTTGTTTGATATAACCCTTACGCGTTTCCTCAGTCAACGGAGGCATTGGAACACGAATATTTTCACCCGCAGTTGCCGGATTCAAACCTAGATCAGACGTCATAATCGCTTTTTCGATTACAGGCACCATCGGCTTTTCCCACGGTACGATTGATAGCGTACGACCATCTTCAACGGAAATATTAGCTACCTGACTCAAAGGCACATCGGAACCGTAATAGGAAACCTGAATACCTTCCAGAATGCTCGGGTGTGCACGACCAGTACGAATTTTCTTGAAGTTCGTTACTAGGGCATCAACACTTTTCTGCATGCGCTCGGCAGCATCCTGAGTGATTTCATTCAGCATATTTTTCTCCAACCGTTTCACTGCAATCGATCAATGTACCCTCGTCGCTACCTACTACAAGGTTGGCGAGAGCACCTGGTTTATTCATATTAAATACACGCACTGGCATATTGTGATCTCGCGTCAAACAGATCGCGGTCAGATCCATAACACCCAGCTGCTGTTCTAAAACTTCATCATAACTTAGGTGACGGTAACGGCGCGCTGTAGGATCCTTAACTGGATCTGCCGTGTATACACCATCAACCTTGGTTGCTTTCAGGACAACATCCGCCTCTACCTCTATACCACGAAGACAAGCTGCAGAATCTGTTGTAAAGAAAGGATTACCTGTACCCGCCGCAAAAATTACAACATCACCTTGATTAAGGTAACGCATCGCATTTCGACGGTCGTAATGATCTACTACACCACTCATTGGAATAGCCGACATTACTCTAGTGTTTATATTGCTACGCTCCAATGCATCGCGCATAGCCAATGCATTCATAACGGTTGCGAGCATACCCATATGGTCGCCAGTAACACGATCCAACCCAGCCTCATTTAGCGCTGCGCCACGAAACAAATTACCACCGCCGATAACCATACCGACTTGAACACCGATCCCTACTAGCTGGCCGATCTCTAAGGCCATTCGATTCAGGACATTTGAGTCTATACCAAAGCTCTCGTCACCCATTAGGGCTTCGCCGCTAAGCTTCAATAATATGCGTTTATATTTTGATTGTTTCTCGGTGGTTGGCATCCGTATATCTCCACAGAAATTGGGATCAGGAGAGTGTAGCAAGAAAAGAGGGGATTGCGCATGGGTTAGATGCGCAATCCATAAGCTTTAGAGCTTATTAGCCGTTAAGCTGAGCAGCAACTTCTGCAGCGAAGTCTACTTCTTCAACTTCAATACCTTCACCCACTTCGATACGAGTGAATGCAGATACAGTAGCACCAGCATCTTTTGCAACCTGACCAACTTTCTGATCTGGGTTTTTAACAAAAGCTTGCTCTACTAGGCTGTTTTCAGCCAAGAACTTGTTGATACGACCAGTAACCATCTTCTCTGCAATTTCTGCAGGCTTGCTAGCCATATCTGGCTGCGCAAGAATGATTTCTTTCTCTTTTTCAACAACGTCTGCAGGCATATCTTCTTTATTAACAACCTGAGGGTTAACAGCAGTAACATGCATTGCGATGTCTTTAGCTGTTTCTTCGTTACCACCTTCAAGCTGAACAAGTGCAGCGATCTTGTTGTTGCTGTGTACGTAAGCACCAACAACGCCGCCTTCAACTAGGAATACGCGACGTACGCCAATGTTCTCACCGATTTTCTGAACCAATGCATCACGCGCATCAGTTAGTTCACCAGCCATCAACGCTTCTACATCAGTCGCTTTATCAGCAAACGCTTTGTCTAGAACAACATTAGCGAAAGCTAGGAAACCTTCATCACGTGCAGCGAAGTCAGTTTCAGAGTTAACTTCTACTGCTACCGCGTAGCTGCTATCGTCTGCAACTTTTACAACTACAACACCTTCTGCTGCTGTACGACCTGCTTTTTTAGCAGCCTTCATACCAGAAGCTTTACGTAGCTCTTCAATCGCTTTCTCGATGTCGCCACCAGCTTCTTTAAGTGCTTTTTTACACTCCATCATGCCTAGACCAGTACGGTCACGCAGATCCTTAACCATTGCAGCGGAAATGTTCGCCATATCGAATACCCCTATAAAATAATCGCGGGTTAATCAAAAAATCCAAAAAAGGGGGCAAGGCCCCCTCTATAAAGTCAAAGAGAATACGTCGCCGTATTCCCAGCAGAATTATTCAGCTGCTTTTTCTTCAACTTCAACGAATTCGTTTTTGTCGCCAGCAGTTGCTTCAGTACCTTCTAGGCAAGCATCAGCTGCAGACTTAACGTAAATCTGGATTGCACGCAGTGCATCATCGTTACCAGGGATAACAACATCAACGCCATCTGGGTTGCTGTTAGTATCAACGACACCGATAACTGGGATACCCAGTTTGTTTGCTTCATTTACTGCGATACGCTCGTGGTCAACGTCGATTACGAACAAAGCATCAGGCAGACCGCCCATCTCTTTGATACCACCGATAGAACGCTCTAGCTTTTCCATTTCACGCTGACGCATCAAAGCTTCTTTCTTAGTTAGCTTCTCAAACGTACCATCCTGGCTCTGACCTTCCAGATCGCGTAGGCGACGGATAGACTGACGGATAGTTTTGTAGTTAGTCAGCATACCACCCAACCAACGGTGGTTTACGTATGGCATACCTGCACGAGTAGCTTCTTCTTTAACGATTTTGCTAGCAGCGCGCTTAGTACCAACGAAAAGAACTTTATTCTTGTTGGAAGCCATACCCTGGATGCTATCTAGTGCACCGTTAAGTGCAGGTAGAGTGTGCTCTAGGTTGATGATATGAATCTTGTTACGAGCACCGAAAATGAATTTAGACATTTTCGGGTTCCAGTAACGAGTCTGGTGACCGAAGTGAACGCCTGCTTTAAGCAGGTCACGCATAGTAATTTTAGCCATTATATTTTCCTAAAATTGGGTTAAACCTCCACGATCCCCAACATCCAACCCGAAGGCACCCTGAACATTGTGTCGGAACGTGTGTGATATATATTTTTGCTTACGCAAATTGAGCGCGGATTTATACCATAACCACCCAATAATATAAAGCCTATTTCTATTCCTGCAGCAGGATTGCTACAATCCCCTTCAGTTAAACTTTAATACACCGCTTCTGGCGGGTTCACAGGACAATTGACAGCTTATGAGCATCAAAATTAAAACACCTGAAGAGATCGAGAAAATGCGCGTTGCAGGACGTTTGGCTGCAGAAGTTCTCGAAATGATTGAGCCATATATAAAACCAGGTGTCACCACAAATGAGCTGAACCAAATTTGTCATGACTACATTGTCGATAAACAGCAAGCAATTCCAGCGCCGCTCAACTATCATGGCTTTCCTAAATCAATCTGCACCTCAGTTAATCAGGTTGTTTGCCACGGCATTCCGAATGACAAAAAACTGAAAGATAGCGACATCATCAACGTCGATATCACGGTAATCAAAGATGGTTATCACGGCGACACCAGCAAAATGTTTTTTGTGGGTAAAGAGCTTCCTCATGCCCGCCGCCTAGTCGATATCACACTGGAATGTATGTACAAAGGTATCAAGCTAGTTAAACCGGGTGCACGCCTTGGAGATATTGGCCACGTCATCCAAACTTATGCTGAACAAAACCATTACACTGTGGTTCGCGAATACTGCGGGCACGGTATTGGCGCTGAATTCCACGAAGAACCTCAGGTTCTACATTATGGCAAAGCAGGCACGGGCGAGATTCTTGAAGAAGGCATGATTTTCACAATTGAGCCAATGATCAATGCCGGTAAGCGTCAAGTTAAACTATCCAAAAAGGATGGCTGGACAGTTGAAACTGCTGACCGTCGCTTATCAGCGCAGTGGGAACACACAATTCTAGTAACTGCTGATGGTTACGAGATTCTAACTCTGCGTTCTGATGAGAACATTCAGTAAACCATTTAACTGCGAGCAATCAGTAAAGCGGGTAATGCGAAGATGTCGACCACCCTCCACCAGCAACTAGCCGAAGAAGAGATCATCGACATCGATGATTTTAGAACCAAGTTAGCTGAGGCAACCTCCCCTATTCCAGTGTACAAAGAGGCTCTTTGTACAATAAAAACCAGCCTTGACGATCGCTTTAAGGCCGGGGAGGACATTCGCAAACTAATCTACGGCCGTGCGTGGGAAATTGATCGCATCTTACAAGTCGCTTGGTCTCAATACCCATGGCCTGAGGATAAGATCTCACTTATCGCCGTTGGCGGCTATGGCCGAGGCGAACTACACCCGCATTCAGATATTGACCTACTCATCTTATTAGATGATGAGGTCAATGCTGAAGATCTACACGATTCAATCAGCGCCTTTTTAACCACCCTCTGGGATATCAATTTAGACATAGGCTCCAGCGTTCGAACACTCAGCGAATGCTATAAAGAAGCTCAAAGCGACATTACGATTGCAACCAACCTGATTGAATCTCGTACGCTAACGGGCAATCCTGATCTACACACCCAAATGTATGATCGAGTGACATCAGAAGGCGCTTGGACTGATAAAGAGTTTTTCCTAGCTAAGCAAAAAGAGCAGAAAGAACGCCATAAGAAGACCAACAATACTGAGTACAACCTAGAACCTAACCTTAAAAATTCCCCTGGCGGCCTCCGCGATTTACAAACCATAGGCTGGGTATCCAAAAGACATTTCGGTTCTACCTACATTCGCGACTTAGTTGAAGATGGCTTTCTGACAGAGACAGAGCTAGATATCTTAAATAAAGGCGAGCTGTACCTATGGTCCGTTCGCTATGCACTGCACATGCTCTGCAACCGTCGCGAAGACCGCCTACTGTTTGATCATCAACGCACACTAGCTGAGTTCTTTGGCTACAAAGATGAAGAAGGAAAACTTGCTGTAGAACAGTTCATGAGCAAGTACTACCGTATTGCCATGACCATGTCAGAATTCAACGACATGCTACTGCAGCACTTTGATGAAGCAATCCTCCGCGCCGATGAAGAACAAGTGATCACCCCTCTGAATAATCGCTTCCAGATCCACAACGATTATTTAGAAGTCACTCACGAAAACACTTTTGAACACCAACCTTTTGCCCTGATGGAGCTATTTGTCCTGTTAGCACAAAATCCATCCATTAAAGGTGTTCGCGCCTCGACTATCCGCTTAATTCGAGACAATCGACACAAGGTTGATGAAGAATTTCGTAAGGATATTCGCAATACCAGCCTCTTCATGGAACTACTTCGCTCCCCAGAGCGAGTCTCCACCGAATTAAAACGAATGACACGATACGGAATTTTGGGTCGCTACCTACCTCAATTTGGCCGCATTATTGGTCAGATGCAGCACGACCTATTCCATATCTACACCGTTGATGCACACACCATGAAGGTGATTCAAAAGTGCCGACAATTCAGACATCGCGACTACCGAGAAGAATTCCCAATTTGTCATCGCATTGTAAATCAGCTACCCAAAATCGAACTGCTATACATTGCCGGTCTTTTCCATGACATTGCCAAAGGTCGAGGCGGCGATCATTCTGAGCTAGGCGCTGAAGACGTACTCGAATTCTGCGATGAGCACCATTTAGGCAAGTGGGACAGCCATTTAGTATCCTGGCTCGTACGTAACCACTTACTTATGTCCATGACAGCTCAACGCAAAGACATTTCAGATCCGGAAGTTATCCACACATTTGCGCAACAAGTACGAGACATTGTACATCTTGATTATCTTTACGTGCTGACTATCGCCGATATCAATGCTACCAACCACACGCTGTGGAACAGCTGGCGCGCAACGTTGATGCGTAAACTCTATACCGACACTAAACGCGCTCTACGTCGTGGCTTAGAGAACCCAATCAATAAAGAAGACCGTATCGAACAGATTCAGCACGAAGCTCAGATTCTATTGGATCGACAAGGCGTAGAGAAAACCGATATACACACTTTATGGTCATCAATAGGAGATGATTATTTCCTTAGAGAGACCGCCCAAAGCATCGCTGAACACACCAAGGCAATTCTAGAACATACAAAAGCAGATGAGCCGCTGATCCTGATTCGCCAAACATCTCACCGTGTATTTGAAGGCGCAACAGAGATTTTTATCTACAGCAAAGATATCAAAAACCTCTTTGCAGCCACTGTAGCGGCAATGGATCAATTACACCTCAACATCCAAGATGCACGTATTATTGTGACAGATAGCGGCGAGGTCCTTAACACTTATACAGTGCTTTCAGATGACAATACGCCATTGTCGGAGAACCCGAGCCATCTACAGTCAATCAAGCAACGATTAATTGAAGAGCTAGATGACCCAGATGACTACCCGGACATTATCCAGCGACGCGTTCCACGTCAGATGAAGCTGTTTGCTACACCAACACAAGTTTATGTAAGCAATGATCCAGCTGCTCAACAGACCGTACTAGAAGTAATTACACCGGATCGTCCAGGTCTACTTGCACGCATTGGTGGCATTTTCGCGGAACATAACTTGTCTGTACGTAAAGCGAAGATCGCGAGCGTGGGTGAACGTGTAGAAGATTTCTTCTTTATCACCAACGAACAAGGCCTGCCAGTCTCAGATCCTGACTTATGTCAGACCCTTCAGGATCAGATCTGCCAGCAGCTGGATGAACATATCCAACACGAACGTTAATATAGCCGTAGCCTCAGGTAATCGAGGCACTAAGAGAAAGTGAGGAAAACATGGATCAACAAACGCAAAATGAAATCGAAGCGGCTGTATTCCGTCGTCTACTAGAGCACTTAGACAACCGTAAAGATGTACAGAACATTGATCTAATGATTCTGGCGGGTTTCTGCCGTAACTGTCTGAGCAAATGGTACAAAGCTGAAGCGGAAAAGCGCGGCCATGAAGTCGATTACGATGCTGCGCGAGAGCTGGTATACGGTGAGCCTTACGACACTTGGAAAGACAAATACCAAAAGAAAGCCACACCAGAGCAGATGGCAGCATTCGAAGCGACTCAAAAATAATCGCTTAACTATTAAAACTTAAGTAATAAAAAAGGGAGCATCAGCTCCCTTTTTTATTGTCTATTTAGCGGCTAATCCAGGCTCGTTGAACCTGATTTAGATCCACCTCTAAAGTGGTTGCATAAGTATCTTCTTGCACCGGATAAGTCTTCACAACTCTTGCTCCTCTAACGATCCCAGAGACAGCAGCTTTAAACTGATCGCTCTGCAGCACCATATCTTGCACTGAAGTGGTACCAAACAAATACTGACCATGAACAACACCCGCCAACTCTTGATAAGCTCGTAACTTAGAAGCGCGCATCGCCATCAGAATTTTATGCTGCCGATTTTTCCCCGGCTGTAAGCTAATTGGCGCATAGCCCGTCGCTCTCACCCAATTAGGCTCTTTCGGCTCTTCTACACGGGTTGGAAAATTAACATCCGGTAACGCTTCAACCATATCAATGGTCGTCTCAACTGCCGTTTCACATCCCTGAAGAAGTAAAACTGGCGTCAATAAAAACAGCCCAGCCAATTTACGAAAAAAATTTGTGTATGCTTTTTTCATTTGATGATTTACCTAACCGGCCCACTTCCATTTTCGATAATCAAATCTTCATTTAACGCTTTGAGAGGATTATACCCTGGCAATCCACCCTCTAAACGAGCGTTACTCACATGACTCTGCCCAGTTGCCAATACCTGCCGAGTCGTCGTATCAATCACTCGGGCATTAATCACCATGCCATCAGAATGTTGCGCATAAGTTCCAGTCACCAAGAAATACAATTTGTAGCGTGTTCTAAGGCCTGACAGGTTCTGTTTCGATAGCGGCTGTTTGGTTGATGTTGTTAACCCCGCCGCGCGGTAGTCAATCAAGTTATAACCATGCTGCTGCAACTGATAAATAAACGCTTGTTCTATACGCTCACCAAAACGTCCAACTTTGCGCTCATTATGTAAATTTGTGAATGGAATGACTGCCATTGGGAATGTTTTAACGCGGTTCTGCTGCAAACCCGCTGTCATCTGCACAGCCATTTGCTGAACAGCTTCACTGAGAGGATCCAAACCATTTGGAGAAACATCAACCTGCACAACCTCTCGCTGTAACATAGCACGCTCTTTTTCCAACAGCGCTTCCTTTTCTGCGATATGCGCCTTTTCTAGCTTATGCAGCTCCGCAACAACTTCAGGACTCATACTTTCAATATGCACGGACTCAGGCCCAGCATCTTTATTCGTTTGCTGCATACAACCACTTAAACATCCGATCGCAAACAGCAGTAAAATATTTTTCATCCTGATCTTCCAAACTCAAAGGTTACGCACCACAATCTAACATAATCATCTAGGTATAGGGAGCAATACAAAACGCGACCTTATACAATGATTTACAATCATATTGTAATTACATACTGTCAGCTTTAAGCGCCCTGAGATAAGATGCCCACAGCTCCAACATCTGTTATTTAAGTTATCTACTTATAGTGTAAGTAATCGGTCAACGGTGAGATATGTTTAATCTAGTGCAAAAATTAATCTTAGCCTGCCTACTTCTATTGCCCCTTTCAGCTCAGGCAGTTGTTGTTGAAGCTCAAGGCCAAGCTATTATTGCTAACAAAGATATAAACTCTGCTCGAGAAGCTGCCATTCGAGATGCTTCACAACAAGCCTCTATGCAAGCCGCCGTGTATATTTCTAGCAGCCAAGTCGTTCGCGATGGCATCCTAGAAATCGACAATATGCAGATCAGCACCTTAGGCCAAGTATCCAATATAGAGATAGTCGATGAGAAGGTCGTTGGTAATACCCTTTTTATCCGCATACGGGCTGATGTGCTGATTGATCAAGGATGTCACAACGGCGTAAGTAACAGTTATACAAAGTCAATTGCTGTTACCGCCTTCCCTCTACTAAAACTTAAACAAGCCAACCTAGGTGGTTTAGGGACTGTGAGCAGTGTTTTTCCTGCTCAAATTGCACAACTGATGAATAACAAACAGTCTTTTGTTGCCCATAACGCCGGCCGTCTAAACCTTCACCCACAACCAGAATTTGCTCCAACCAATCAGCTGGATGATGGTGCGCTTTCCAGCATGCAACAAACAGCGGGCCAGCTTAATGTAAACTACGTTGTTTCCGGCGTTATCCGCGATATGTCGATGATGGACCCGCGTACTCACGCCGAAAAAAACTACCTAATCGACCTTTACAACACCTTGGATTACAAAAGTAAAAGGCACTTACGAAACTTTGAAATAGACCTATTTATCCATGATGGTATGACTGGACACTTGGTCAGCCAAAAACACTATCAAACTGCTGGCCTCTGGAATCTAGATCGCACAATTAAGACAGGCTTCAATACTGCTGGATTTTTCAAACAGGATTATGGAAAAAAAGTTAAACAGCTCCAGAAAACCATTCTTGAAGAACTTCAACACGAATTACTTTGCGAGCCTTTCTCTACCATGATTACTCAAGTTGAAGACCGAAATATCTGGATTAACTCTGGTAAGCAGCAGGGCTTGAAACGAGGCGACAAACTTACAATTTACCGCAAGTCCACTTATTACTCACCAGATATGAAAGCAACCACTCAACTAACCAATACCAAACAAACATTGGTAATTGATGACGTCCAAATGGGCTCAGCTTCTGGCCACATCAGTAGCGCAGCTGCGTCATACAATATCAGGCCTGGCGATTTAGCTATCGCTCGCTAACGAAAAGCAGATTAAGAAAGGAATGCACTCGAACCTAATAATACGCTCGAGTGCTATATCAATGCTTAGCGACGTGTTCCGCTAATATTGATCTCTACACGACGGTTCTGAGAACGACCAGCTGCTGTTTTATTATCAGCTATAGGGTAACGCTCACCATATCCACGAGCGTTAATACGTAAACGCTCAACACCCGCACTCGCAAGATAATCACCTACACGAGCAGCACGGCGTTCTGACAACTGCTGGTTATATTCAAAAGAACCCGAACTATCGGTAAAACCATCAACATTCAGCTCAGTTTGATCAAACTTAGCCAACACCTTAGCTACAGAATCTAATACTGGGTAGAAACTACCTGCGATACGATCAGAATCAACTGCAAATGTAATATTACCCGGCATAATCAAACGGATAGAATCACCAATACGCTCGACACGAACACCTGTGCCTTCTAACTCTTGACGTAACAAAGCTTCCTGTTGATCCATGTAATAGCCGATACCGCCACCAACAGCGCCACCTACAAGCGCACCTGTTAAAGCACCTTTACCACGATCACTTTTACTAGAAACTGCAGCGCCCAACACGGCACCAGCAACAGCGCCAATACCTGCACCCTTCGCAGTATTACCTACTTTCTGTTCACCAGTGTAAGGGTCCAACGTTTGACAACCCGTTAGCAGAACACCTGTAACGGCTACAGCAATCAATTTTTTCATGCATATCTCCTAAGATTCTTGCGCTCCCTGAATTCGGCCATAGTATGGCTGAATATTCGCTGACTAAAAACAAATAAAATAAGTCATAGATGCTAGTCAGTACGGGTAAACACCGATAAAATAATACGATTGTAATTTTTAGATTTGGCCTATATCTACTGTCGCTTAAAATACGTTATTGTGTAGCGGTTAGATAGAGCCCTTCGATTATCTGTAGTACTGCCCTTTGAGGAGATACAATTGTCCCAGCTTCCTGTCATTGTTGGTTTTGGTGGTATAAACCCTGCTGGACGTGCCTCATTTCACCATGCTTATCGCCGTTTAATCATCGATAAGCTGGATTCTAAATCTCGCACTGAGACATTAACCGATCTCGCTATTCTGACTGGCCTAGCAACAACATCTGAAGGCCAATATCTAAACCAAGAAGGTGAAGTTTGCACTGCAGAGTCCCTTATTGAGTCTCTACAAGAACAACTACTCAATAGCACTCTAATCCGACAGATCGAAGATAGCTGTTTTGACGTCAACAACGTCATGTTTAATAAGCCAGCAAGCATCAATTTAGGTGACGAAACCTTAAGATTCCAGTTACGTAAACGCCAAATGCCGCAAAACATTCCAAGCAATTGGCAAGTGACGGAGACATCTTCTGGGCAATTTTATATTGAAGTCACAGGTAAATTAGAAGCAATTTTACCGGATAGCAAAACAGCACCTGTTCAATCGGCAGGCCAGCTGCCTAGCGGCTTCCAACCAGGCAAACTCTACCAATCTCGTAATCACCCACGTAATCTGCAAATGACTGTTTTTGCGGCATCAGATGCGATCTCTTCAAGCGGCATCCCATTTGAACGCATCAGTGCTTACGTTGCACCAGACCAGATTGCAGTTTATGCCAGTAACTCTATTGGTCAATTAGATGATTTTGGTTTTGGTGGATTAACTAAATTCCCAGCGATTGGTAAGCGCACAACATCTAAACAGATGCCTCTTGGCTATGCGCAAATGCCAGCCGATTTTGTGAATGCTTATATTCTAGGAAATGTAGGAACGACTGGCGGCGCTTTAGGTGCTTGTGCAACCTTCCTATATAACTTGCGCAGTGGCGTTAATGATATCCGCAGCGGTCGTCGCAAAGTAGTTTTAGTTGGTGGCAGCGATGCCCCAATCACCCCAGAAGTTATCGAAGGCTTCCGCGCGATGGGCGCACTTGCTGAAGATAAGGACCTTTTGGCATTAGACAATCTTGCTGAACTCACCAGCGATGACTACCGCAAAGCATGTCGTCCGTTTGGTAATAACTGTGGATTCACCATTGGCGAAAGTAGCCAATTTGTTCTATTGATGAGTGATGATCTAGCTGTTGAGTTAGGCGCCGAAATCTATGGTGCTGTACCAGAAGTATTTGTTAATGCTGACGGCCATAAGAAATCGATCTCTGCTCCAGGCGTAGGCAACTATATTACTCTAGCTAAGTCAGCCTCTTTGATCCGTTCGATGCTAGGTGAAGAATCACTTCAACAACGCAGTTTTGTTCAAGCCCACGGGACAAGCACTCCGCAAAACCGCGTAACCGAATCTCATGTTATCAACGAGACAGCTAAAGCCTTCTCGATTGATAACTGGACGGTTTCCGCAGTTAAGTGCTATTTAGGTCACTCCCAAGGTACCGCTGGCGGTGATCAATTGAGTACCTCTCTAGGTACTTGGAAATACGGCTATATCCCAGGCATCGTAACAACACCTACGTTTGCTGATGATGTTCACAAGAGCAACCTGAATCTAAGCAACCAACACCATGACGTGGGTGCTACCGGCATGGACTCTGTACTTTTGAATTCTAAAGGCTTCGGTGGCAACAACGCATCTGCACCTGTACTAGCGCCACATGTTGTACACAACATGCTTAAAAAACGTTACAGCGCTACACAATTAAAAGAGTATCAGAACAAGCTTGAGCAGACGCGTGCTGTCGCGAGTGCTTATGACCAAGCAGCCATTCTCGGTGAAGCTAAACCAATCTATCGCTACGACCACAATGTGCTACAAGGCGAAGATCTTAAAATCACTGATTCACAAATAAAACTTCCAGGCTATGCCAACCCTGTGAGCTTAGAAGTTAGTAACCCTTTTGAAGACCTTTGCTAAATAAGGATATAAGTATGCGTAATGCAGTATTACTTTTGATTGCAGGTTTAAGCTTAAGCGGCTGCATGAGCATGGACTCATTATCCCTAGGCAAATCGGAGCCTACCGAGACTGACTATTACCTAGTGGATACAAAGTTTCGCTTTATCTGCTTAGGCAATACCACTCAATGTCGCGATATGACTAAGATTGTCTCTTCTCGTTCTCAGCTAGCGCCTATTGAAGAAGCTTACGGCACTAAAGTTAAAGGGCCAAACTACCCAGTATCACTTACTCGTATGCTTCTAAACCCTGCCGATGGCAGTTACACCAGCTCACCTGCAGGCACTACAGGCCGCTACTTTAAGATTCCTGTTAACGACAAGACCCAAATCGCTTGGGATGCTCTAGGCACTATTGAAAGCGGTTTATATTAAGCGCAATAGGTTCTTTGATTGCTGGGTAGTGATAGCTGCAACCTCCTCCACAGCTATTTGACGAAGTTCTGCTATCACTTCTGCCACCTTTGCCACATTCGCTGGCAGATTAACCTCCCCCTGATGCCCAGCTAAAGGCATATCCGGCGCATCCGTTTCTAACACAAAAGACTCCAGCGGCAATTCTTGCACAAGCCGCCGAATTTTCTTCGCCCGCTCATAAGTAACCGTTCCACCAATACCCAATTTGAAACCTAAATCCAGATATTGTCGTGCTTGTTGCTCACTTCCAGAGAAAGCATGCACAATACCACCTCGCTCTAGCTGAATTAGCCGCAACTGTTTTAACATCTGATCATGCGCTTTACGAACATGCAGCAATACGGGCAGGTTAAACTTCTTCGCCAAAGCCAATTGTTCATTCAAATAGAGTAATTGTTGATCTAGATTGGCCTCAGGAATGAAAAGATCCAACCCTATCTCACCTACAGCGCAAACCTGCTCAGTCGCCAACAAGGTTTCTAAAATTTCAAGATCTGCTGGAGTGTGCTTTGCCATAAAGCAGGGATGTAAACCAAGCCCGGCGTGGAGATCATGATCCGACTTAACCAGACTCAATAAGTCTTGCCACCTATCAGCGATGACACTAGGCACGACAATATCGCTTACACCGGCGATTCTTGCCTGAAGAAGTATTTCTTTCCGAGAAAGATCGAATTCTGAAAAGTCTAAATGACAGTGGCTATCGATAAATTGCATAGCATTAGATTAGGGCGGGAAATATATGGCTGCAAGCCTAGATGCTTGCAGCCATTTATTTAGTGGTAAGTGGTTTAGTGCTCGCGTGTAGCGCGGAAAGCTACATCAGGCCAACGTTCTTCAGCCAAACTCAAGTTCACGCGTGTTGGTGCTAAGTAAGTCAGAAGACCACTGCCATCGATTGCCAAGTTATCGTGATTCTTCTTCTGGAAGTCAGACAACATTTTATCATCATCACACTCAGCCCAGCGCGCTGTCTGCACACTGATCGGCTCGTACTTACACTCAACCTTGTATTCATCTTTCAATCGGAATACAACAACATCAAACTGTAGCTGACCTACCGCACCCAAAATTAGGTCATTATTTTTCAACGGCTGGAACAACTGCACTGCACCCTCTTCCGATAGCTGCTGCAAACCTTTCTGTAGCTGCTTCATTTTTAGTGGATCCAATGGGCGCACACGACGGAACATTTCCGGCGCGAAGTGAGGGATACCTGTAAATTTAAGATCTTCACCTGCAGTAAACGTATCACCGATCTGGATCGTACCGTGGTTATGCAAACCGATGATATCACCAGACCATGCTTCCTCTACGTTCTCACGATCACCTGCGATAAAGGTTACCGCATCGGCAATTTTCACATCCTTTTTGATACGTGCATGACGCATCTTCATGCCTTTGCTGTACTTACCGGAACAGATTCGCATAAAAGCAATACGGTCACGGTGTTTCGGATCCATATTGGCTTGAATCTTAAAGATAAAACCACTGAATTTTTCTTCAGCCGGTTCAACTTCACGGGTTAGTGTCGCACGTGGAATTGGCGCAGGCGCCCACTCAACGAAATCATTTAGCATCTCACGAACACCAAAGTTCGCCAAAGCCGTACCAAAGAAGACAGGGGTCAGCTTGCCCGCCATAAACTCTTCTTTATCAAACTCATGAGTTGCACCACGAACCAGCTCCACTTCATCAAGGAAGTCTTCGTAGATATCACCTAAAAGTTCTTTAGCTTGATCACTCTCAAGACCTTTAACCTGAATATCTTCAGGAATAGTATGACCTTGGCCTGGCTGGAAGACATGAATCGTATCGGTATAAAGGTTATACACACCTTTAAAACGCGGTCCCATTTCGATTGGCCAAGTAATAGGCGCAGCAGCAATCTTCAGAACTTCTTCGATCTCGTCTAGCAGTTCAATCGGATCACGAATCTCACGGTCCATTTTGTTCACAAACGAGAAAATTGGCGTGTCACGCAGACGACAAACTTCCATCAGCTTAATGGTTCGATCTTCGACACCTTTCGCACCATCCACAACCATCAACGCAGAATCCACTGCCGTTAATGTGCGGTAAGTATCCTCAGAGAAATCTTCGTGACCCGGAGTATCCAACAGGTTAACCATGCGACCGTTGTACGGGAACTGCATAACAGAAGAGGTGATCGAGATACCACGCTCTTGCTCCATCGACATCCAGTCAGATGTAGCCATACGATCGCCTTTTTTCCCTTTTACACTACCCGCTTGCTGAATCAACTGTCCAAACAACAACAGCTTTTCAGTAATGGTCGTTTTACCCGCATCGGGGTGGGAAATAATCGCAAAGGTGCGGCGTTGATTAACTTCTTCTTGCAGGATACTCATGGATAAACATCATTTATGGTGACAGAAAGCAGGCATTATACTCTGACTGTGACAAATTACCTCCACTGCGACATTTTGCCTCGTCAGTTTTTCATTACTCTACGGTATAATCCTTTCATGGCTAATCATCGCGATAATTTAATTCAGCTTTCTTACATCAGAACCGTCACCCTGTTCGGGCAATGTATCGCGGTTATCTTTGCGATTTACGGTTTACAGGCCGATCTTAAAGTATGGCTAGTTGGCACAACCCTGGCCGCCTTAGCGCTGCTAAATGTGATGACTTACGCTCGCCTTTTTTCACCTTGGCCTGTCACGGAGCCTGAGTTTTTCTCTCAATTGATCGCAGATATGGCGCTGTATGGCGCGCTATTATTTCATATGGGGGGAGCAACCAATCCCTTTATATTCTTACTGCTCGTCCCGCTGATTATATCTTCAGCCACCATGTCGAGAGCTTATGTCTGGCTGATAGCCTTCATGATCATCGCCATCTATAGCTCTTTGCTGTTTTATTACGAACCTCTAGTTCAGCTGGATAACAGTCATCAGCACCGCATTATGGAGCTGTTCGATATCCATATTTTAGGAATGTGGATCAACTTCCTCCTAACAGTAATTGTTGTAACCTATTTTATTGTACGCATGCGCCAATCCATGCAGATACAGCAAGAGACATTGGATCAAGAACGCGAGAAACGCATTCAAGATCAACAGCTTCTATCGCTCGCCAATATGGCTGCCGGCACAGCTCATGAACTGGGGACACCATTGAGCACCATGCAAGTTCTACTAAATGAATTAGAGCATGAGCACGCTGAAAACCCAGAGTTAGTAGAAGACCTACAACTCTTACGTCAACAAACCGAACTTTGTGCACAACGCCTTAAACAGATGAGTCAAAGCGTGAAAGAGGAGCAGGCGACTGCGCAGCAGATGTCCACCATGGCATTGGTAGAAGATGTTATTGAGCAGTTTATGGTTCTTCGTCCAGAGGTGACTCGCACCTTCACTGTACAAGGTGACGGAGAACCTCCTTCATTAAACTGTACAACATCACTAAAACAATCCCTGTTAAATCTGCTAAATAACGCCGCAGATGCAGAGCCCGAAGATATCAATATCGAGCTAGACTGGGATCAACAGACAGTATATTTCCGCATCTACGACAACGGGCCGGGAATTAGCCTTGAACAGAGCAGCAATCTAGGTAAACCTTTTATCACCACAAAGGGTAAAGGCTTAGGAATAGGACTATTCCTTACTAGCACAACATTGGCACGCTATGATGGCGATGTAAGACTCTATAACCGCCCTGAAGGTGGTACGTTAACCGAAGTGACTCTTCCGATAAGGCATGCAGATGACTGAACGCTTTTTGATAGTTGATGACGATCCGGCATTCACCCGCGTACTCTCACGCGCAATGACACGTAGGGAGTTTGAAGTTCAAGTTGCACGTAGCGCCGAAGAAGCCGAAAAGCTGATCCAAACCTGGGTACCAGACCTAGCGACTGTCGATCTTAAAATGGATGGGGACTCCGGGCTGATACTGATCCCCAAACTTCGACAACAAAACCCTGCAATGAAAATTCTAATGCTGACGGGCTATGCAAGCATAGCCACAGCAGTAGAAGCGATCAAACTCGGCGCGACCCAATACCTTCCAAAGCCTGCAGATGCCGATCAAATTCTGACCGCTTTAAATAAGATTGAGGCAGATGCTGAAATGGAAGTGACTGAGCAGCCAATGTCGGTGAACCGCCTAGAATGGGAGCATATCCAAAAAGTGCTCAACGAACATGATGGTAATGTATCAGCAACAGCTCGAGCACTTGGCATGCACCGAAGGACCCTGCAGCGAAAACTATCTAAGCGCCCGGTAAAACGATAAAGCACTTTACTGATCGTCTATATAAACCTTGGCATCGAAGGTACGCACCCAATCAGGATGAAACACCAACATCCCAGTCAGGAATATCCCATTCATCAATCCTTCTGGGAACATAATCAGCGGCAGATAGCGTACATATTCGTGGATAATTTTCTCAACCGTGTATACACCGTCTAGCACTAGAATCGCACTGGCGGATAAGCCTGCAATAGCCGCGGAGAGACCTGCGCCTAAAAAACCACAAACGAATAAGAAAACAAAGAAATTCTTCATCATTTTAGCTTCGACAAAGCGATAGAGAATCCAAGTAGACGCGACAGGCAGCAGCACAGAACAGACGCCACTTAACAGCAAACCATCCCAGCTTTCCTTCCCCACAACCGCCATACCGACTAATGCAACAGTAGCCGAAAGTATCGCCAGATCCCAACCAAACACTAAGGTCATAATGGTCAAACCTAGAAAATGGATACCTAAACCTGGAGAAATACCCGCTCTCATGGACCACAAAGCCATTAGCAATGCAGTGGCACCAAATAACATATGCTGCAATGTTCGGTTATCACCTAATGTAGACCAAGGTGCATTTCTGATGGCATAAAAAAAAACCATACAGTACATAAGGGCACCACCAATCAACCAATATGAATGTAATAATCCTTCGGAGAAGCTCATATTTTTCTACTTTTTAATGATTAGGACGCATTTTACGTTGAAGATTAATTATCTACTTATATGATAAAGAGATACGGTATTTCTTTTGACGTGTATCACTTTTCCCTTAACCAATGTGGAGAATAAATGAACATCCTTGTAGTAGATGATGATCGTTTTATTCGTGAAATAATCAGCGCCGTTATTCAGGACGCCAATCATACACCTATTACCGCCTCTCAAGGAGATGAAGCCCTAGCTGCTCTAGACAAGGGTGGAATAGATTTAGTTTTAACCGATGTCGAAATGCCCGGCCTCAATGGTTTCGACCTCACACGCGAAATCCGCAACCGCTTTCCTAACGATTGGTTCCCTATTATTTTCCTCAGCGGTCAGAGTGATGAAAAGCACTACGAGGAAGGTATTGATGCGGGCGGTGACGATTACCTAACCAAACCGGTGAGTCCGATTGTCCTTAAAGCAAAAATATTAGCGATGGAACGTATCGCCAATATGAAGAAAGCCTTAGATGCAGCAAATTCTCGCCTTGAAAAGCTCAGCTCACAAGATCCACTTACAAAGATTTCTAACCGTCGAGATCTGGAAACTAACCTGTTAAAAGAGTGGAAACGCAACAAACGAGAGCAACTCGAGTTAGCAGCCATCATGCTCGATATAGATTTCTTTAAAACCTATAACGATCACTATGGCCACCAGCAAGGGGATGAATGTCTTAAAGCCGTCGCCAAGCTATTGAAAGGTCAGCTTAATCGCTCTCATGACCTTCTGGCACGCTATGGTGGTGAAGAGTTTGTCATTATCCTACCGGATACTGATATAGAGGGAGCAGAAAAGATCGCAAGCAACATTGTCGCCTCCTTAGCCACCAAAGCCATTCCTCATGTTAAGTCTCAAGCAGCAGAGCATGTGACTGTCAGCATGGGCATTAGCTCAACTGCTAACAATGCAGAAACACCCTCTGCACTGCTAAAGCAAGCCGATCAAGCGCTTTATAAAGCCAAGGACAGTGGTCGAAACCGCAGCTGCACCTTCTCTGATTAATTACAGAGTACTGGCTCTATAGACATACCCATTAGCACAGCGTCTTCGCGTTGCCCCCCTTGAACTGAAGGGTAGTAATTTTTTCGCACCCCTTCAGTTACAAAGCCACTTTTATCATACAACGCTATTGCAGCTAAGTTAGATTCCCTCACCTCAAGCATCACTCGAATAACGCCAGCATTTTGTAGCTGTTGAGCTCCCTGACTTACCAGGAGCTGTGCATAACCACACCCTTGGTGGGCTGGATCTATAGCTATCTGGAGCAGTTCCGCCTCATCTAGAACTTGCGAAAACATGACATAGCCAATTAAGTCCGGTGCATACAAACCAAGAGCGACAGATCGCTCTGATTCTATTTGCTGTAGGTATTGTTTAGCCGACCAGGCACCATGAGCGAAACAGGATTGAGCAATACGTTCTACTGCTGGAAGATCCTTGGCCTGAAGGTCATCAATGTTCATAGGAGAAGCTTAAGCAACGCTAGATTTCAGGTCTAACCAGATTTGACGTTTAATTCCCGGAAGCTGCATCGCTTCAGTCAAACTGTAGGTCGCAATCGCTTTAACGCCAGATTTAATCGTGAAGCTGATACCTTTAAGCTCTTCCAAGCTCTCTTTACGATCCATCACCATTTGAGCTGCAGCTTCACCAAAGAGAAGTACCGTTTGTACCTCTTCAGTTTGCAGTTCTTTTGACAGCTTATGCTGAACTGCACTAAGGGCCTGCTTATAACCCTGATCTAAGGTTTTGCTAGCAAACATCGGCCAAGGAAGCATAAAAGCAGCTCCAGCAGGACCTGATCGACCTAAAGCAGCCACGATGGCAGCAGCCAACTGTTGATAATTGTTAGCAAAATTTCCACCCTGAGGCGGTAGGCTATCCACAATCAACACACTGCCGATCCGCTGGAAGACAAGCTTAAAGACTGGTGCTTCATCCTGTTCCTGCGTTTGAACCTCATCAGGCTCAGCAACTACATCAGAACCCTCTGCGATAGGAACCACAGGTTTAGAAGCTGGTTTGTTAACCTCTTCTGACACTAAACCTAAAGCAGCGCGTGCTTCCGACATCCCCTGCTGCATAGTTTCAGGAGATGACTTTCTAGAAACAGGTGCTGTACTAGCTACATTTTGCTGCTGAGAGCAATTTGGAGAATCGAAAGGAATTTCTGGAGCGGGATACTGAAAGTCATCAACCCAATCAGGTGATGGTTTCGCTCCCGCGAGAGGGGCACAAGGTAGCCAGCTGGATATGCCCATTGCATCCAAATATTGATGCCTAAGCTGTTCTTGCTCCATAGCTACTACCTTGTCGTTACTTTACTTAAGAGCTCAATCCTCAATTAAACCTGAGGATGAGCTTTTTGAACGTTTGCATCCAGCATATTCAAAGCATGGATATAGGCTTTTGCAGATGCGATGATGATATCAGTATCCGCTCCTAGACCATTCACGATACGGCCGGCATTTTCCAAGCGTACAGTTACCTCACCTTGAGAGTCTGTTCCTTCTGTCACAGCGTTTACAGAGTAGATCTGTAAGCTCGCACCAGAATCTGCAATCATCTCAATCGCTTTAAATGCAGCATCCACTGGACCACCGCCAGTAGCTTCCGCTGTTTTCTCTTCGTCACCCACTTGCATCACAATCTTAGCCACAGGCGTCTCACCTGTTTGAGAAGTCACAGATAGGCTTGTTAGCTTGAACTGCTCACTGCTTGCTGTAGCGCGAGTATCACTTACTAGCGCCACTAGATCTTCGTCAAAAATCTCGCTCTTCTTATCAGCAAGTTCTTTAAAGCGAGAGAAAGCATTGTTTAGTTCAGAGTCTGTCGCAAATGTAGTGCCTAGCTCTTCTAAACGCGTACGGAACGCAGCACGGCCAGACAGCTTACCAAGCACCATACGGTTAGTATTCCAACCCACATCTTGAGCGGTCATGATCTCGTATGTTTCGCGGTGTTTAAGAACACCATCTTGGTGGATACCAGACTCGTGTGCGAATGCATTTGCACCTACGATTGCCTTGTTAGGCTGAACAGGGAAGCCTGTCACACTAGAGACTAAACGAGACGCCGGTACGATCTGAGTCGTATCGATATTCGTTTCAACGCCTAGGGTATCTTTACGGGTGCGAATCGCCATCACGATCTCTTCTAGAGAAGCATTACCTGCACGCTCGCCTAGACCGTTTACCGTACATTCAACCTGACGCGCACCGGCACCAACTGCAGCCAAAGAGTTAGCTACAGCTAAGCCTAAGTCGTTATGACAATGTACAGAGAAAATCGCTTTATCAGCATTTGGAATACGCTGGATTAGCTGACCGATTGTGTGAGCAAACTCACCCGGTACCGCATAACCAACAGTATCTGGGATGTTAATTGTACGTGCACCAGCATCGATTACTTTCTCGATGATACGGCACATAAAGTCCAATTCAGAGCGGCTCGCATCTTCTAACGAGAATTCAACGTCATCAATTAGGTTACGCGCACGCGTTACTGCTTTTACTGCTTGCTCAACCACTTGGTCAGGCTGCATCTGCAGTTTGTATTTCATGTGGATAGGTGACGTTGCAATGAAGGTATGGATACGACCCATTGCTGCATTCTGAAGTGCTTCACCAGCACGGTCGATATCAGCATCAAGCGCACGGGATAGAGAACAAACGCGACTTTCCGTCACAGCTTCTGCAATCGCTTTTACCGACTCAAAATCACCCGGACTCGCAATAGCAAAACCAGCCTCAATTACATCAACACGCATCTTCTCAAGCTGCTTAGCTACACGCAGCTTTTCATCACGCGTCATTGATGCACCAGGGCTTTGCTCGCCATCACGCAAAGTTGTATCAAAAATAATTACACGATTGTCATTGCTCATAAGGTTTGCTCCAAACCGACTCACCAGCGATCAATACTTACAATTATCGCTGCTCTCTAAATTCTTTACAAAATCTGTATTCAAAAAAAGGACAGGAGAGCACTATACTGTTCAAAAAGCAGGGATAGTTTTCAACGCTATCGACAATAAAAACCAGTCTTAAAACTTCGCGTTGCTTTACTCTCTTGATAGCTCATAGCTACAGGGATTTGTGTGGTAATCCAATGCCCACCACTATAACGCCGGGCGGCTGTTTTGCAACCCGTGTTTTCGGCAAATAACGAACAAGTAGAGAGATCATGTCCACAGAGTTTGATTATCAAATCAACCGTAAAGGTACAGCGAGTCAGAAGTGGGAAAAATACAGTGATAGCGACATCCTACCTATGTGGGTTGCCGACACTGACTTTATGTCTCCGCCTGCCGTGATTAAAGCGCTACATGAACGTATAGACCACGGTGTTTTTGGTTACACTAATGTTCCTGTTGAGCTTAATGAGCTGGTTATTGAAAGGATGCAGAACTTTTACGACTGGGAGGTCAATAGCAATGACATTGTTTGGTTACCCGGTTTAGTTTGCGGTCTAAACCTCGCTTGTCGTAGCCTCGGTAAAAGTGGAGATACGGTTTTAACCCCTAAACCTATCTACCCGCCTTTTATGTCGGCTCCTCGTCTCTCAGATCGTGAGGTTTGCACACTACCTATGCAGGACATTGATGGCCGCAAGATCATCGATTTTGATGCGTTAGAGAATGCCCTCACCGAAAGAACGCGACTTTTACTGTTTTGTAACCCTCATAACCCCGGTGGTACGGTCTATCGCAAAGAAGAACTGGAACAACTTGCCGAGATTATTATTAAACACGATCTCTATATCTGCTCAGACGAAATACACTGCGATTTGATTCTCGACCAAGGGCTACAACATACACCTATTGCCTCACTCAGCCCCGAGATCGCGGCAAGAACGATAACGCTCATGGCGCCAAGTAAAACCTTTAATATCGCCGGTTTGGGTTGTTCTTTTGCCATTATTGGTAATCCGGAACTACGTAAGAAATTTATTAATACTAAGAAAGGTGTAGTGCCTGATGTGAACCTACTTGGGTACACTGCAGCTATTGCAGCTTATCAGGAAGGGGAAGCATGGAATCAACAACAGCTTGATTACCTCAGAGCTAATCGCGATTACCTACAAAAGGAGATCAATCAGATCCCAGGTCTAAAGCTCGCCCCAATTGAAGCCACCTACCTTGCTTGGATTGATGTATCAGGAGCGAAATTGACCAACCCTGCACATTTTTTTGAGCAAGCTGGTATAGGTATGTCTCCGGGAAGAGACTTTGGCGACAATAACTATATGCGTTTGAATTTCGGCTGCACACGAAGCACGCTCGAAGAAGCCGTTCGCCGAATTAAACGTGCACTGGTCAATGAACTACCAGCCTAAAACCTAAAGATCCGACTTCGACTCAATCAGTTTAAGAGCGCGTTTCAATTCATCAAAATACTGCTCCGCTGAGAAATTCAGCGGAGCAAAATCTCGATAATCCCAACCTTCCTGTTTAGACCTAGCTGGATTATTCCAATTGTGCCAAGCAACGATATCTGAATAACAAGATTGCGTTAGGTTTAACTGCCAACAATCTATATCACCGCAGTTACACACAAATGGCGTCAATACGATCTCACTATCAGTACAAGCTCGCTGCAACATCTCTTGATTAAAACCACAGATGTAGGCGCCACTAATACTGCCTGCAAAAGCCGCTTCATAATCACTCACCCAATCAAGTAGTGGCTGATCATCAACCAAAATATCGCAATAGTGCCCAAGCTGGCTCTGATAACCACCGTAAACCAACTTAAACTCATTCATCGATTAGCATACCCCACTTAAGCACGCGGCAGATCAAAAGGGATAACATTGGCTAAGGAAGATTCCTGTAGCGCTAACATCAACAACCGATCAACACCTAAGGCTACGCCAGCACAATCAGGCATTCCTACCTCCAGCGCGTCCACAAGACGTGTATCAAGAGGGCGCTGCGGCAGATCCAATGTAGCTCTTTGCTTTTGGTCAGCATCTAATCGACGCTTTTGTTCGACACTATCTGTCAGTTCGTAATAGCCATTCGCCAGCTCAACGCCTCTGACAAACAGTTCAAACCTTGCTGCTACAGTTATTCCCGCTGAATTTTTTCGCACTCGCGCCAATGCTGCTTGGCTTTGTGGATAATCCATCACAAAAATGGCATCAACCTGTTCCAGCTGTGGTTCGATCACATGAGACATCAACAAATTCAGCCAAGTATCCGGATCAGAGTCATCTAGCTCGATATCTATATGCTTCCGCGTTTCTTTAATTAAGTCTTCTAAAATGACTTCTTCCGGCCTAAAACCTAAATAGCGGAAAAACAGATCCGAGTAGGTGATACGCTCTACTTGATCTAACTGTAAAACAGGCTTAATCAAGGCTTCAATTTCATCTATCAGGTCAGCATCATCAAAGCCCGGGCGATACCACTCCAACATAGTAAATTCAGGATTGTGACGACGACCATATTCGCCATTTCGAAACACCTTACTCATCTGATAGATCGGCCCACTGCCAGCAGCTAGTAAGCGTTTCATGGCATATTCAGGTGATGTTTGCAGATATAACTGTCGCCCTTCTGCGCCTAACGTTTCGCGGTAATCTACCTCAATGCTATCGATAAAAGGATCACTCACCGCACAGTTAGACATCACTGGCGTATCTACTTCTAATACACCTCTCTGCTTGAAAAAATCACGAATATATCCGAATAACTCGCCGCGTTTACGCAAGTTGTCTATTGAAGCTGAAGGCTGCCAATCATTCATACTGAAGTTACTTATTCCATCTAAAACCACTAGGCGTAACTTTATCAGCTTGCCCCCCTCCAATAAAAATTAAATCGATGAACCCACATACGTAACTGTCCATCTGTTTGGTCACTTCACTTATCCCCTTCTACACTTAAGTGCACTATGCATATCACCGAATAACGGTCGCTGTAGAGGTATGCAGCCATGACAACACCTAAAAACTGTTCTTATTGCAATCCAGATGGTTGGCAATGCAGTGAACCCGCCAATGACTCAGGCCTATGCTACTGGCACGACCCTTCTGTGGATAAAAGCCAGGATGAAGGCGTAAAGAACGCTGTGGAAAAATGGGCTCAAGCAGGCAAGCCTCTCGATGGATTTCAGTTAGCACGCGCGCAGTTGGAAGATATCAATTTGGTAAACCGTGGTAGCAAGCGCGGCTACCAATGTCGAGAAGCTGACTTTTACCGCGCGAATCTGCGCAATGCCCACTGTTTTGGATTAGACCTACGTGGTTCATCGTTGATGAAAAGTACTTTGGCAGGCGCCAACCTTCACTGTGCTCATTTAGAAAACTGTAATCTACTCGGCGCAGATCTCAGCCACACACGCTTGGAAAATATAGAGTGGGGGAAAGAGCTACAACAAGAAAGATTAGCCCTAAAAGCCTTTCAGCAGAACAACCCTCAAGAAGCCATATCTCTGTGCCAAGAAGCCGAAGAGGTCGCTCGTATTATTCGCAAACAATGCGAAAAAGAAGGGCTATTTGAAATCGCAGGTCACTTTTTTAAGAAAGAGATGAGGCTGCGGCGTTACCAGATGCCCCTATATAGCTCGCGGCGCATTATTTCAAAGGGGGTCGATCTGTTTTGTGGTTACGGCGAATCCCCTATCAGGGTCGTAATGTTTTCAGTCTGTCTGATATTGCTGTGCGCACTGGTGTATTTCTTTCTCGGAACAACCGCATCCAATCCAATCTACCCAGACAGCACCGGTGCCATAGCGATCTTCTTAGAATTCCTCAATGCGATTTACTTCAGCGTTGTAACCTTCACTACACTGGGCTATGGAGACATAGCACCTATAGGGCTCGCAAGGTTTGTTGCAGCTATTGAAGCCTTTTTAGGCAGTTTTACAATGGCGCTGTTTGTAGTGGTGTTCGTCAAGAAGATGACAAGGTAGGAGAAATAAAGTTAGGAGAGGAAAAGGGACAGAGTGATCTGCCCCTTAACAACATTACGCGCGAGAAACGTATTCGCCCGTACGTGTATCAATTTTTAGTACTTCACCTTCGTTGATAAACAAAGGAACGCGTACAACAGCGCCAGTGCTCAATGTAGCTGGTTTAGAACCACCCTGAGCAGTATCGCCTTTAAGGCCTGGATCTGTCTCAGTTACTTCTAACTCTACAAAGTTAGCAGGAGTCACAGAGATTGGGTTACCGTTGAACAAAGTAACCGTTACAGAGTCTTGCTCTTTCAACCATGGCTTAGCTTCAGCAACTGCGTTTTCGTCCGCACCTACCTGCTCAAAAGTATTTGGATCCATGAAGTACCATAGCTCACCATCGTAGTATGAGTATTCCATAGTCGTATCCATTACATCAGCCTGCTCAACGCTCTCACCTGATTTAAAGGTACGTTCCCAGATACGACCGGACATCAGGTTACGCAACTTAACACGTGTGAACGCCTGACCTTTACCTGGTTTTACAAATTCAACGTCAACCATTGCGCATGGATCGCCGTCGATCATTACTTTCTGACCATTTTTAAACTGGTTAGTAGAAATGTTGCCCATAATGTTCTCTGTATCTCTTGTAAGTTTTTCTCAACCAACAAACCCTGTTGATCGTAAAATTGACAGACATTCTACTTGAAAGGAAAATGCGAGCAACTTTCAGTCGTAATTCCGTACAAAAACATCATGAATTCTATTTCTAATCCCATTCCCGTCACGGAAGAAGCCGACTGGCAACAGCTCCTGAGTCACACAGTTGATGATCCAGCCGAGCTGCTTAAGCTATTAGATCTCCCCGCATCACTACTTCATGGCGCGCAACAAGGGAGCAATCTCTTCTCACTAAAAGTGCCAAAGCCATTTCTACAGCGGATAGAAAAAGGTAATCCAAACGATCCTTTGTTACGCCAAATTCTACCGCTAGATGCAGAAAGCGCGGATATTCCAGGCTATGTCACCGACCCTCTTGCAGAGATGGCTGCAAACCACAGTGATGGACTTATCCACAAATACCATGGTCGTGTACTGCTTATTCTAAGTGGAGCTTGTGCAGTAAATTGTCGTTACTGCTTTCGCCGCCATTTCCCCTATCAAGACAACCGCTTAGGTTCTGGGCAATGGCAACAAGTACTTGAGTACTTAAATGCAAATAAAAGCATTACCGAAGTAATTTTTTCAGGAGGCGATCCCCTTGCAACCTCGGATAAACGCTTATGCAGAATGATTACTGATTTAGAAGAGATCCCTCATCTAAAACGGTTAAGAATTCACACCCGTTTACCAATAGTAATCCCGCAGCGGGTCACCTCCGAGTTAACCACACTCTTTGCTAATAGCCGTTTCGATATCGCGATGGTTCTTCATGCCAACCATGCTAATGAACTGGATCAACAGGTTGAGCAAGCTAGCGCAGATCTAAGAACAGCAAACGTTACCGTCTTAAACCAAGCAGTGTTGCTCAAAGGCATAAATGACAGCCTAGCCGCGCTAACAGATCTGAGTGAGAAGCTCTTTCATTTCGGAATTCTACCCTATTACTTATTCACCCTAGACCCGGTAAAAGGCGCAGCTCACTTTGATATCCCTGACGAGCAAGCCATAGCGTTGCACCAACAACTGCAGGCAACATTACCGGGTTACCTAGTACCAAAGCTTGCTCGCGAGATTCCTGGCAAGGGTTCTAAAACACTGTTGTTCTAACCCCGCCGTTCTTACGAAAGGAAACTGAAACTTTTTCATATTCTTAGTTTCATCCTTTGCTTCCCTCGACTGCTGCCGATAACTATCGAATGGAGTAATTAGCACTAGAGGGTGAAGCAATGCGTATTGCCGCTTCTGATATTGCACTGGAGAGTGCAGCGCACCAATCAACCTATACCGAAATAAGAGAGCATCTAACCGAGGGGTATGTTCGCGCTGGCGATGCTTTCAATAAAGAGAACTTGGTCGAAGGCAGCCACAGGGAGCGGGTGGTAAAAGAGGTAAATCAAAGCACTCAAGCTAATGACTCAACCTATGCCGATTTCCGCAAACAGATGGAACGGGAAAATGTCGGTAAATACAGCCTTGATCAGCTAATCACAAAGACGACGGGGAGTAGCTCAAGTCTATTTGAGCTAAACCCAGAAGATAAAATCAAAATTGAGCTTCTAAAAAAGCTGTTTGAAAGCATGACAGGCAAAAGCTTCAACGTCGGCATGTTAGATGCGCAAGCTGTAGGAAATAGCGGTAACAATTCTACTACTGAGCAAGCGACGACATCCGCCAGCCAACTGAGTATTACTTCTGGCGAAGCCCTAGAACACGGCTTTGAATACAGCTACAGCGAAACCACGACCTCGACCGAGCAAGTCCAGTTTCAAGTCCAAGGGCAAGTGCGTACTGCAGACGGTCGGGTTATCGATCTTAACCTACAACTCAATATGAGCCGTTCACTCAGCGAGAATCACAGTTTTCAAATTCGTTTGGGGGCAGCGCTTAAAGATCCTCTCGTGATCAACTTTTCTGGCCAAGCCGCCGAACTTAGCGCCGATACAATTGAGTTCGATATAGATAGCGATGGTGAGCTGGATACCGTTCATCGTCTTGATGACTCGAGCGGTTATATCGCCCTCGACAAAAACAACAATGGTGCAATTGATAATGGTAACGAGCTGTTTGGCGCACAGTCAGGTAATGGCTTTAAAGAGCTCGCAGCCTACGATGATGATAACAACGGTTTTATCGATGAAGGCGATGCGATCTGGGA
Source organism: Neptuniibacter sp. QD72_48 (assembly GCF_047778065.1). Classification (GTDB taxonomy): domain Bacteria; phylum Pseudomonadota; class Gammaproteobacteria; order Pseudomonadales; family Balneatricaceae; genus Neptuniibacter. Next base: position 3,303,299 of record NZ_CP180547.1, read on the forward strand.
TCAATTACGCATCTGGGTTCAGCACAATGATGGCAGTAGCAGCATGTTCACCTTAGCCGACAAAGATATTGGCGCTTTATATCTCGGTTATTCCCGTACGGATTGGGAGCTAAGTGCTGGCCAATATAGTGACGAAATGGCAGGAAAGATTCGTGCAACAGGCCTTTTTCTTACAGAGGAAGGCGAGACCGGCACCTTACAGCAGGTTGATCTAGTCGTGTAACTATAAAGCCTTTTGCTAACCCTTAAATCACGCTTACTAATTCCCCCCTCAATTTTATCCAAATTGGGGCAAACAGGTTAAATCATCCCCCTCAAAAAACCGCTTTTGCTCCTTTTTGGCACACCGACTACGTAACTTTTTTGCGCAGTTTTATTGCTATTTTTTTGACCAAGCTAATTTATGGTGCACAGCAACATAAAGAGCAATCCTATTCATACATATAAAAAACATTAATCTAACCTATTGAATTTAAATAGATTTAAATAAAAAAATGTACATACAAAACATTTTTGGCAAGCCTTTTGCTCTATAACTACCAAGGTCATTGAGTACGACCGAGGGGAGCAAATAATGAGCGAAGTACAACCAAAAGTGGGCAACGGTGCTGACAAATGGGATCAAGCGATCATTGTGGTCGGAGCAGGTCCTGTTGGATTTAGGTTTATTCAAGAGTTGCGCAAAAACGCACCTCAGGCACCCGTAATTTTATTTGGTAATGAACCCTACCTACCCTATGACCGCGTTCGCCTGAGCGCCTTACTTGCAGGTCAAGACTCCGCAGAAAACTTATTACTTCCACTCGATGAATTAGATAACGACCCTCTTTTCAAATACCTCTGCAAAGAGATCGTGTCGATTGATACTGAAAACCACAGCGTTACAGATTCAGAAGCTAATCATTACAGTTACGCCAAGCTAGTCATCGCCACGGGCTCTCGTGCACACGTTCCACATATCACTGGTGTAGATCTGGAAGGTGTATTCACATTCCGCAACATGCGCGATGCCGAAAAACTCAAAGCACGTACAACACGCAGCCAAGATTTAGTTGTGGTTGGCGGCGGCCTGCTCGGTTTAGAAGCCGCACGTGCCATGCAAGGCAATATGACCAACATCACTTTGGTCCAGCAAGCTAGCCGCATCATGAATCAACAGTTAGATGATGAAGCCGCTGTAATGCTACAAAGCCAGCTTGAATCTATGGGGATTCGCGTCATTGTCGGAGCCGGAGTTAAAGGTATAGTCGGTGATCAACGAGTAAAAGGGGTCCGACTGCGTGATGGCAAAACACTCAAGTGTGACTCTGTACTTATCTCTGCAGGTATCAAACCTAATATTGAGTTAGCGCGTAAAGCTTGGATCAAAGTAGGTACCGGCATTCGCGTCAACGATAGCTTACAAACATCTGATCCGGATGTTTACGCCATTGGTGAATGCGCGGAACACCGAGACAAAGTTTACGGGTTGGTAGCTCCAGGCTTCGAACAAGCCGCTGTTGCTGCCAACCATATGACTCAAGGTGACAGCCAATATTTAGGCTCTCATAGCATTGCTCGCCTTAAAGTCGTCGGCGAATCCGTATTCAGTATGGGTAACGTCTTAGACGATCAGCCTTACGATAAAAATCAGTTTTTCAGCTACAAGGCCAAAGATGGCGGATATCGCAAACTAGCCATTCGCAAAGGACGAATTGTCGGTGCAATGGCGATTGGCGACTGGGATGAGATCCCTCGTATTCAGGAGCTGATCACCCACCAACGCCGAGTTTACACATGGCAGATTTTGCGCTTCCGCTTTACCGGAAACCTTTGGAATCCAGCGTCTAATAGCCCAGAAAACTGGCCAGAAACCGCAGTGATCTGTAACTGTAACAACGTGACTCGTGGGCAACTCAGCTACGCCATGGACCAGCAAGGCTGCTGCACCATGGAAACGATTGCCAAATGCACAGGCGCTACAACCACATGTGGTAGTTGTAAGCCACTTGTTCAACAAATTCTTGGCTCCGAAGCAGAGCAACAAGCCGCACCGGACAGCAGAAATTTATTGATCACCTCTTTAGGGGTATTAGCCGCATTGATCGCCTATCTTATGGTGCCAGCGTTTACTGTCAGCACATCCGTGCAAGACTCGATGCGCTTAGATCTTTTCTGGAACGATGGTTTCTACAAGCAAGTAACTGGGTTCACGCTGTTAGGCCTCACGGTTGTTGGCCTTCTTATGTCGCTTAAGAAACGCAGCAAAGCACTCAAGCTTGGCTCTTACAAACTGTGGCGCAGTCTACACACTATTTTGGCCCTCCTCTGCCTAGTCATTTTATTGGCCCATACCGGATTCAATAGTGGTCAAGCCCTTAACCAATGGCTACTGATCAATTTTTTACTCTTAGCGGGTTTAGGCATTGTGATCAGCCTCGCGATAGGCATGCAACATAAGCTTTCCTTCAATGTCGGTCAGCAACTGCGCAGCATCGGCTTTTGGGGTCACTTGCTACTGAGCTGGCCTCTTCCAGCCCTTTTAAGCTTCCACATTCTCAGTGTTTACTATTTCTAGGTCGGAGAGATATTCATGAGTCGTAAATTATCTATCTGGCTTGCTTGGTTAGTGCTTTGCTTTTCGCTGGCAGGCTATTTTGGTTACCAGATGTTCTTAGAAGAACAGAAGCCTGACTTCATAATCGGTGAAGCGACACACGGTCACCATCAGATCGAAATGAGTTGTGATACTTGCCACACCGATCCTTTTGGTGGTGAAGAGGTCATCCATGATGCGTGCTTAGGCTGCCACCAAGAAGAGCTGAAAACCTCCCACGATTCACACCCAATCAAAAAGTTTACCGACCCACGTAACGCTGATCGACTCGAAAAGATCAATGCCGTGAGCTGCGTGACCTGTCATGGCGAACATAAACAAGATCAAACCTTCGAGATGGGTGTAACGCTACCAGACGACTTCTGTTACGAGTGTCATGCAGAAATTGCCGAAGAACGACCAAGTCATGAAAGCATGGGATTTGACACTTGCGCCTCGGCAGGTTGCCACAACTATCACGACAACCGCGCACTCTATGAAGATTTCCTTTTGAGCAACAACGAAGGCCCGATGATCAAAGCGATGGCCCAAGTTTTAGCTCGAACCGGTACGCAATCAATCGAACGTAAAGCAAGTCTATCAATAGATCAGGCTGATGCGCCTTCTGCCTCGCCTGAACACCTTAAAGAGTGGAGTGAAAGCATCCATGCGACAGCTGGTGTGAACTGTACCAGCTGCCATGCACCACAAGGACAAGCATGGCAAGACGATCCAGGTCTTGCCGCATGCAATAGCTGTCATACCCACGAAGAAAAAGGCTTTTTGGCAGGAAAGCACGGTATGAAACTATCGGTAGGGTTGGGCAAGATGTCTCCAGTCACCGGTCGAGCCGCTTTCCACGAGAACGCTGATACAACAGGCCTGGACTGTGCAAGCTGCCACGATGCTCATAAACCTGAGCCGAAGCTCGCTGCTGTCGAATCCTGTACCAGCTGTCACAACGATACCCATACACAAAACTACGCGAATTCACCTCATGCAGAACTTTGGAAGCAAGAGCTAGAAGGCGAGCTGCCTGCAGGCAGCGGCGTGGCCTGTGCGACCTGTCATATGCCGCGCGAAGTGCACAAAGAGTTTGGTGAAGAGGTCGTTCGCGTACAGCACAACCAAAGCATGAATTTACGTCCGAATGAAAAGATGATCCGAAGCGTTTGCATGGATTGTCACTCCCTTTCATTCAGCATCGACGCTTTGGCTGACGAAGTACTGATTGAAAACAATTTTAAAGGGCTACCTTCTCAAAACATTCCGTCGATCCAGATGGTTTTAGACCGAGAAGCTAAATAGCCCTATACCGATTTACTTATGAGAACTTGGGGAACGAGGAAAATACTATGCTGAAAAAAGTAACTTTAGCCACTGCAATAGCGGCAACTGCACTAGCAATCACAGGCTGTCAGGAAGAAGAGAAAGCGGTTGGTATCGATCCAAGCAAACACACTGACGCACTCTTCGCAGTAATGAATGCTGACCGTACTAACTACACAAAATACATTGTTGGTCGTCTTGGCCCTAAAGGAGCTGATGCCGTTATGCCAGTTGAGCACTGGAAAGATGTAGATAACGGTGTACCACTTCCAGCGCAGATGTTCCGTTTAGGTTATGAATCTGTATCTGAAGTAACGGATGACTTCACATATTCCCTCCAGTCAATTTGGCCAATCAATTCACAAAACGCCCCACGTACTGACATGGAGAAAGAAGGCCTTGAGTACGTTGCCAAAAACCTAGGTAAAAATTTCTACGGAACAGAAACATTAGGTGGCAAAGACTACTTCACTGCGGTTTACGCGGATGTTGCTTCTGTAAAAGCCTGCGTGAGCTGCCACAACGGTCATAAAGATAGCCCTAAAACAGACTTTAAACTCGGTGATGTTATGGGTGGTGTCGTTATTCGTGTACCTCTAGGCGAGTAATCACCCATGTTTAACGGTGCTCTGATGTCGCTATTCACACTAATCCTAGTGTCTTTTATCGCCACAGGATGTGATTCAAGCGAGACAACAAAGACTGCTTCTCTGTCTCCCGAATTGCAACAAGGGAAAGAGATCGTAGAGGGCCGATGCTTTGCGTGTCATGCACAAAGCATCAACGGCGCTCCTATCGTTGGCAATAAAAAGATGTGGAAAACGCGCGCGACTCAGGGCAAGGCCGTTCTGGTCGAACATGCCATTAATGGTATTGGCCTGATGCCAGCTAAAGGTGGTTTTACAGATCTTTCTGACGAAGAGATCAGCTTAGCAGTTGGCTACATGCTTTCACAAATCAAAGAATGAGGGATCTAACATGGGTTGTTTCTTCAGCAAATTGAAATCAATTTTCGGCGGGGCTAAGTGCCCAGCCTCCCTTTATGAACGACTAGGCGGCGAAACAGCGGTAGACGCTGCTGTGGATATTTTTTATCGCAAAGTGTTGGTAGATGACCGCATCAGCCACTACTTCGATGATGTTGACATGGAAGGTCAAGCCGCAAAACAAAAAGCCTTTCTAACCATGGTTTTTGGTGGCCCCCACAACTACACCGGCATGGATATGCGCGAAGGTCATAAACACCTCAAAGGGCTAAACGATAGCCACTTTGATGCGGTCGTTGAAAACCTAGCCGCGACCCTAACTGAACTGGGTGTTGGCAGTGAAGATATCGGCGAAATTGCAGGTATCGCGGAAAGTGTAAGGGATGATGTTCTTAATCACCCTAAAGAAGGCGAGAAGGTCCAAGAGGAAAAAGAGATGAGTTTATACGAGCGAATTGGTGGCGAAGCAGCGGTAGATGCTGCCGTCGATATTTTTTACCGCAAAGTGCTTGCTGATAACCGTATCAGCCACTACTTCGATGATGTAGATATGGATGGCCAAGCAGCCAAGCAAAAAGCCTTCTTAACTATGGTCTTCGGCGGCCCACACAACTACACCGGACAAGATATGCGTGAAGGGCACAAACACCTTAAAGGACTTAACGAAACCCATTTTGATGCGGTCGTTGAAAACCTAGCCGCGACGCTGACTGAACTCGGCGTGAGTGACAGTGATATCGGCGAAATTGCAGGTATTGCCAGCAGCGTTAAAGACGACGTGCTTAATCGCTAAGGAGTCACAACATGGTAAGCGTCAGATTTGAAGAGGCTGATATTACGGTCAAAGAAGGCTCCAACCTTTTAGAAGCCTTATTGGATGCTGGTCACGACATTCCCAATTCATGTCGTGCTGGCGCTTGCCAGTGCTGCATGCTCCAATCGACAGAAGGTACGCCACCAGCTGATGCTCAAAAAGGCCTTAAAGAGACTCAAAAGCAACAGGGCTACTTTCTGGCTTGTCGCTGCCAGCCAAATACTGCAATGAGCGTTCAACGGAATGCGCAAGTATCCTCAACCGAAGGGATCTTAATCAGTAAGCAACAACTAACGGACTCCGTTCTGCAACTCAAACTAAAAGCAGATATCGATTACTTAGCAGGACAATATATCAATTTAGTTCGTCATGATGGATTGAGCCGATCTTACTCAATCGCCAGCGTAAAAAACCTCGATGACCATATAGAACTACAGCTACGTATTTTTAAAAATGGGCAGTTTAGCCAATGGGCACTCAATGAATTTGTACTGGGTGAAAGCATTGAGCTACAAGGGCCATTTGGCGACTGTTTTTATACCAAAACGGATCTCAACCAACCGATCCTTATGGCGGGTACCGGTACTGGGTTAGCCCCTCTTTATGGCATTGTCAGAGATGCCTTACAACAGGGTCATACCGGCCCAATCAGCTTATTCGCTGGCGCTAAAAATAGCGCAGGCTTATACCTAGTCGAAGAGTTAAAAGCGTTGAGTGAGCACTACGAAAACCTCACTTATTATCCCGTTGTGCTCGAAGAAACCAGATCAGAACCAGACGGTTGCGAGATCGGTGATCTCAATGCCGTAGTCAAAAACAGGGTACCAAATACCAAGGGCTACCGAGCTTATTTCTGTGGTTCCGAAGATCGCGTCAAAACATTACGTAAACAAACATTTTTGGCTGGTGCCAATATGCAGGATATTTACTGCGACCTGTTCACTCCCTCGAGTTAGGTAACTTGCTAGCCTAACTCCACAAGCCGGCACTGCCGGCTTTTTTAATTCTTTTGCGGTGCAGGGCTTATCGGAAATGCCGCGATGGTGCCTTTTGCCTCAGAAACTTTAGCAACGCCTTCGTTCTCCACCTCGTCGATGCGAACAATCGCATGGGAAGGAATATAAGAGCGCTTCACACCACTAAATTCAGTTTTGAGTTTCTCTTCACCTGGGTCGATAACGAGTTCAGAGCGATTCCCAAAGACCAACTCTTCAATCTCTAAAAACCCCCACATGTCGCTTTGATAAACATGCTTCGCATAGAGTTCAAGCTCTTAATCTACATTAATAACAACGTTCACTCAAAAATACATTCTTATACCCTAAATTAATGATCATCAATTCAAAAAAATATGATTGAAATTAGATTAAAATAAAAATATATTACATATTAATAACATTGATAAGGATTTCAATAAAATGCTTTATGGACAAGATAAGCTCCCCTCCCTAGCACCAAATAACCTCCCCCTTAAATTCTATAAAATTCAATAAAAATGAAAGCAATCCTAACATTTATTCTGGCTTTTTTCACAATGCAAACCTATGCAGATAGCATAACGTACAATAAAGCCAAATACTTCTACAAAAAATCAGATATTCAACTTAGTCTATCCAGTTTAAAAAATACCACAATAAAAGATGGACTAAGCTTTTTAAAAAATAGAACAGGGGAGAAAAGCTGTTACTTAGAAATAAAAAAATCTGACAACATTATAGTATGCGAACATAGAGAATCACCCGATAACTGTAAATGCAACATTTGGCACTGGTATATTATTTTAAATACAAACAATGAGTTAATTGAAAGTTTCAATATAAAATTAAGTCTCGACGGTTTAGATCTAACAAAGAACATTCCAAATAGTCAGATAGAAAACTTCCAACTAAGCGATTATAAAAATAGAAAAATAGCTACCCTAGCCCTACTAAAAAAACATCCAATTGGAAGCCAAACAGAGCATTTATTAGAAACTCTTAAAAACAGCAACGCCAAAATACAAAAAAAAATTAATAAAGGCGAAGAATCGATCCACTATTTATACAGAAGGAGACAGATAAATGATCTTAATGGATGGCATATAACAGTCAAATCTTCAAAAAGCAGAATACAAAATATAACAATATCTAGAGACGAACTAACAATTAAAAAAGGGAATTTATAATGGCGAGCATTCAAATTTGGTCTAAGGATGTGCCGGGCACAGAAAACGGAGTTGTTACTCCACCTCAACATACCTACCTCATCTTTGAGTACGACAATGGGAATAAAAAAATTCTAAGAGGGGGCCCTGGCGGTATTGGCGTAGCGGGACTTTCAGATATTGAAGTGGTTTTTGAGGAATATTCTGAATCTATTCATGGCCAAAGGGAATTTAATGACTGGGATTCTATAGGCACCCATACTCAGGGGGATACTGTATGGACAGGAAGTAATAGCGCTTTAATAGATCTAGAAAATGAAGCAAAGGCTTTTAGAGATAAAATAAACCAAGGGGACTATGACTATTATGCTCTTCGCCAAAACTGCCATACAGTAACTGCAAATTTCCTTACGGAACAAAATCTATCCACAAATGATATCACACAACTGTTTAATAACTTCGATGATGAATACCTATTCCCTGCTGATGAGAACACCTTAACTGAAGATAAATTCATCGATTTCTTAGATAAATCGTTTGAAAATTTTGCTAACGAAATTGCACAGCAATACGAAAACCTTACTGATAATTACAATCAATTTTGGACTGAGATAAGTAATTTATATCAAGAGTTCCAAAATTTAAAAAACTCCACTAGTGACTGGCAGGACTGGGAATTTGGTATCAATCCAGATGCCAATGTAAATTTTGATGGTGCAGTTAACTTCACCCCTGCACCTCCTAGACGCCGTGACCCTCTAACCCTCGACCTAGATGGCGATGGTATAGAAACTCTAGCTTTAGATGGTTCCATTGTATTTGATCATAATGCTGATGGCCTTAAGCAAGGCACAGGCTGGATCGCCTCCGATGATGGCTTGCTAGTGATGGATCGCGATGGAAACGGTACGATTGATACAGGCCGAGAGCTGTTTGGCGACAATACACTGAAATCTGACGGTTCCATGGCAATTGACGGCTTAGATGCCTTAGCCGACTTAGACAACAACGCTGATGGCCAAGTAGATGCTGCTGATAGTGATTTTGAAAACCTACGCGTATGGCGCGATCTAAACTCAGACGGTATTAGCCAACAAAATGAACTATTTACACTACAAGAACTAGATATCGTCAGTATCAACACTCAAGGTGAAGAGGTTTCTCAAGATCAAGGCAATGGCAACTTAATTAGCAAGGTTACCTCTTTTATTAAAAGCGATGGTTCTGTTGGAACCACTGGATCTGTCTCGGAGCAAGAACAACTGGCGGTGGATGTAGACCTTGCCACCGATCCCTTCTTCCGTGAATTTACAGATTCGGTACAAATTAGCGAAGAGAACTCGACTTTACCGGATATGCAAGGCTCAGGGGCAGTAAGGGATCTGCGCGAAGCCGCTCAACTTGATGCAAACTTAGCCTCCACATTATCCGCCTATAGCGCACTAGGCTCTATGGCTGAACAAAAGTCTGCTATTCATGGTTTACTTCGCTCTTGGGCTGATTCTGCAGACTACGATGATTTTGTCGAACGCATTAATAAAACCGTTATAAACAACCTAATCCATCTTCAATTTAAACTACGTGAAGAGGATTCCGGTCCAACCGGTTTTACTTCTGATGACTCAACCAATAATGTAATTTCATTGGAGATAGACGATGCCATTGATAATGAAGTCAGCTCCGAACTTGAAGAAGCCATAGCTCAGATCCGCATTCTCGAGGTATTTACTGGCAAAAAATTCTTTGATTTTAACGATACAAGTTCAGACGAAGAGACCTCTGTTCAGTTTGTTATTGGTAACCGCAGAGTATCACGTGGAATTATAGGTTTAAGTACCACATACACCATTACCGCAAACGACCTTGGCTTAGAGCAACAACGCATCAACCTCATCAATCAATCCTATGATGCGCTTGTAGATTCAGTGTTTGAAGCTTTGCTTCCACAAACTCTATTCAAAGAATATTTAGATGCTCTAGAACTAAGTATTACGGATGGTGATCTTGGTATTGATTTTACAGGCCTTGAAACTGTAGCCGCAGAAAACTTTGCAAATGACCCTGTAAATACTGTCCATAACCTTCTGGAACTCTATAGCCAGAACAACAGTCTATTTGAAGGGTCAGGCTGGAACCCTTATACCCACCTAAGAGACCTCGCTGATACCACGCAAGATCACACTGATGAAATCAACGCGCTCTTTGATTCTTACAAGATCAATATTCTATTGGATGGTATTGAGTCCGGTGAAGCAATTGGTCATTCCGTACTAGTAGGAAACAATCTGGACAACACCCTAACAGGTGGCAGTGAGTCGACCTCTTTTTGGGGAGATGAAGGCAACGATACTATTCAGGCTGGAGACGGTAATGACAGTCTAAATGGTGGTACAGGTAACGATACACTTACCGCACGTTATGGACATAACAGACTATCCGGCGATGCCGGTGATGACACCTTAAGCATTGAGAGATATAGCAACGGATACAACCAACGTAATCATAACAACACCTTAATTGGTGGTACCGGCAACGACCGCTTAGAAGGCTGGACCAGTAAAGATACCTATATCTTTAACCGTGGTGATGGTCATGACACCATCAATGATTACAACAACTACAACTACGGTGGTGACGATAAGATCGTCTTTGGTGAAGGTATCCTACGCGAACACGTCGTCGTATCCCGTACTGGCAATCACATCGTCTTAACCATTAATGACCCTGACGGTGTAGCTGATGATCAGATCATCATTGAACACGGTGTCACTAACAGTAAATATCGTATCGAGACACTCGAGTTTACAGATGGTTCTGTCATGACTTCCTCCGAGATTCATGCGCTAGCTGTTGAAGTGCATGGCACAGAAGGTGATGACGCTTTGGTCGGTACAACCGTCAACGATAAGCTATACGGTGAAGGCGGTAACGACACACTGACATCTCGCAAGGGTAACAACCTATTCTCTGGCGATGCGGGTGATGACACCATCACGGTCGAACGTTACAGCAATGGCTATGACCAACGAAATTACAAAAACACCTTGATTGGGGGCACCGGTAACGACCGTTTGGAAGGTTGGACTACTCAAGATACCTATATCTTTAACCGTGGTGATGGTCATGACACCATCAATGATTACAACAACTACAACTACGGTGGTGACGATAAGATCGTCTTTGGTGAAGGTATCCTACGCGAACACGTCGTCGTATCCCGTACTGGCAATCACATCGTCTTAACCATTAATGACCCTGACGGTGTAGCTGATGATCAGATCATCATTGAACACGGTGTCACTAACAGTAAATATCGTATCGAGACACTCGAGTTTACAGATGGTTCTGTCATGACTTCCTCCGAGATTCATGCGCTAGCTGTTGAAGTGCATGGCACAGAAGGTGATGACGCTTTGGTCGGTACAACCGTCAGCGATAAGCTATACGGTGAAGGCGGTAACGACACCCTGACATCTCGTATGGGTAACAACCTATTCTCTGGCGATGCGGGTGATGACACCATCACGGTCGAACGTTACAGCAATGGCTATGACCAACGAAATTACAAAAACACCTTGATTGGGGGCACCGGTAACGACCGTTTGGAAGGTTGGACTACTCAAGATACCTATATCTTTAACCGTGGTGATGGTCATGACACCATCAATGATTACAACAACTACAACTACGGTGGTGACGATAAGATCGTCTTTGGTGAAGGTATCCTACGCGAACACGTCGTCGTATCCCGTACTGGCAATCACATCGTCTTAACCATTAATGACCCTGACGGTGTAGCTGATGATCAGATCATCATTGAACACGGTGTCACTAACAGTAAATATCGTATCGAGACACTCGAGTTTACAGATGGTTCTGTCATGACTTCCTCCGAGATTCATGCGCTAGCTGTTGAAGTGCATGGCACAGAAGGTGATGACGCTTTGGTCGGTACAACCGTCAACGATAAGCTATACGGTGAAGGCGGTAACGACACCCTGACATCTCGTATGGGTAACAACCTATTCTCTGGCGATGCGGGTGATGACACCATCACGGTCGAACGTTACAGCAATGGCTATGACCAACGAAATTACAAAAACACCTTGATTGGGGGCACCGGTAACGACCGTTTGGAAGGTTGGACTACTCAAGATACCTATATCTTTAACCGTGGTGATGGTCATGACACCATCAATGATTACAACAACTACAACTACGGTGGTGACGATAAGATCGTCTTTGGTGAAGGTATCCTACGCGAACACGTCGTCGTATCCCGTACTGGCAATCACATCGTCTTAACCATTAATGACCCTGACGGTGTAGCTGATGATCAGATCATCATTGAACACGGTGTCACTAACAGTAAATATCGTATCGAGACACTCGAGTTTACAGATGGTTCTGTCATGACTTCCTCCGAGATTCATGCGCTAGCTGTTGAAGTGCATGGCACAGAAGGTGATGACGCTTTGGTCGGTACAACCGTCAACGATAAGCTATACGGTGAAGGCGGTAACGACACACTGACATCTCGCAAGGGTAACAACCTATTCTCTGGCGATGCGGGTGATGACACCATCACGGTCGAACGTTACAGCAATGGCTATGACCAACGAAATTACAAAAACACCTTGATTGGGGGCACCGGTAACGACCGTTTGGAAGGTTGGACTACTCAAGATACCTATATCTTTAACCGTGGTGATGGTCATGACACCATCAATGATTACAACAACTACAACTACGGTGGTGACGATAAGATCGTCTTTGGTGAAGGTATCCTACGCGAACACGTCGTCGTAACCCGTACTGGCAATCACATCGTCTTAACCATTAATGACCCTGACGGTGTAGCTGATGATCAGATTATCATTGAACACGGTGTCACTAACAGTAAATATCGTATCGAGACACTCGAGTTTGCTGATGGTTCCATCATGACTTCTTCTGAGATTAACAGCTTAGCGCTCGGCGTATATGGCACTGAAAGTGATGACACACTTATAGGCACTACAGCGAATGACTTCCTTTCTGGTCTCAAAGGTAACGATACGTTGATATCACGGATGGGTAACAACCTATTCTCTGGCGATGCGGGTGATGACACCATCACGGTCGAACGCTACAGCAATGGTTATGACCAACGAAATTACAAAAACACCTTGATTGGGGGCACCGGTAACGACCGTTTGGAAGGTTGGACTACTCAAGATACCTATATCTTTAACCGTGGTGATGGTCATGACACCATCAATGATTACAACAACTACAACTACGGTGGTGACGATAAGATCGTCTTTGGTGAAGGTATCCTACGCGAACACGTCGTCGTATCCCGTACTGGCAATCACATCGTCTTAACCATTAATGACCCTGACGGTGTAGCTGATGATCAGATCATCATTGAACACGGTGTCACTAACAGTAAATATCGTATCGAGACACTCGAGTTTACAGATGGTTCTGTCATGACTTCCTCCGAGATTCATGCGCTAGCTGTTGAAGTGCATGGCACAGAAGGTGATGACGCTTTGGTCGGTACAACCGTCAACGATAAGCTATACGGTGAAGGCGGTAACGACACACTGACATCTCGCAAGGGTAACAACCTATTCTCTGGCGATGCGGGTGATGACACCATCACGGTCGAACGTTACAGCAATGGCTATGACCAACGAAATTACAAAAACACCTTGATTGGGGGCACCGGTAACGACCGTTTGGAAGGTTGGACTACTCAAGATACCTATATCTTTAACCGTGGTGATGGTCATGACACCATCAATGATTACAACAACTACAACTACGGTGGTGACGATAAGATCGTCTTTGGTGAAGGTATCCTACGCGAACACGTCGTCGTATCCCGTACTGGCAATCACATCGTCTTAACCATTAATGACCCTGACGGTGTAGCTGATGATCAGATCATCATTGAACACGGTGTCACTAACAGTAAATATCGTATCGAGACACTCGAGTTTACAGATGGTTCTGTCATGACTTCCTCCGAGATTCATGCGCTAGCTGTTGAAGTGCATGGCACAGAAGGTGATGACGCTTTGGTCGGTACAACCGTCAACGATAAGCTATACGGTGAAGGCGGTAACGACACACTGACATCTCGCAAGGGTAACAACCTATTCTCTGGCGATGCGGGTGATGACACCATCACGGTCGAACGTTACAGCAATGGCTATGACCAACGAAATTACAAAAACACCTTGATTGGGGGCACCGGTAACGACCGTTTGGAAGGTTGGACTACTCAAGATACCTATATCTTTAACCGTGGTGATGGTCATGACACCATCAATGATTACAACAACTACAACTACGGTGGTGACGATAAGATCGTCTTTGGTGAAGGTATCCTACGCGAACACGTCGTCGTAACCCGTACTGGCAATCACATCGTCTTAACCATTAATGACCCTGACGGTGTAGCTGATGATCAGATCATCATTGAACACGGTGTCACTAACAGTAAATATCGTATCGAGACACTCGAGTTTACAGATGGTTCTGTCATGACTTCCTCCGAGATTCATGCGCTAGCTGTTGAAGTGCATGGCACAGAAGGTGATGACGCTTTGGTCGGTACAACCGTCAGCGATAAGCTATACGGTGAAGGCGGTAACGACACACTGACATCTCGCAAGGGTAACAACCTATTCTCTGGCGATGCGGGTGATGACACCATCACGGTCGAACGTTACAGCAATGGCTATGACCAACGAAATTACAAAAACACCTTGATTGGGGGCACCGGTAACGACCGTTTGGAAGGTTGGACTACTCAAGATACCTATATCTTTAACCGTGGTGATGGTCATGACACCATCAATGATTACAACAACTACAACTACGGTGGTGACGATAAGATCGTCTTTGGTGAAGGTATCCTACGCGAACACGTCGTCGTAACCCGTACTGGCAATCACATCGTCTTAACCATTAATGACCCTGACGGTGTAGCTGATGATCAGATCATCATTGAACACGGTGTCACTAACAGTAAATATCGTATCGAGACACTCGAGTTTACAGATGGTTCTGTCATGACTTCCTCCGAGATTCATGCGCTAGCTGTTGAAGTGCATGGCACAGAAGGTGATGACGCTTTGGTCGGTACAACCGTCAACGATAAGCTATACGGTGAAGGCGGTAACGACACACTGACATCTCGCAAGGGTAACAACCTATTCTCTGGCGATGCGGGTGATGACACCATCACGGTCGAACGTTACAGCAATGGCTATGACCAACGAAATTACAAAAACACCTTGATTGGGGGCACCGGTAACGACCGTTTGGAAGGTTGGACTACTCAAGATACCTATATCTTTAACCGTGGTGATGGTCATGACACCATCAATGATTACAACAACTACAACTACGGTGGTGACGATAAGATCGTCTTTGGCGAAGGTATCCTCCGTGAACACATCGTCGTAACCCGTACTGGCAATCACATCGTCTTAACCATTAATGACCCTGACGGTGTAGCTGATGATCAGATCATCATTGAACACGGTGTCACTAACAGTAAATATCGTATCGAGACACTCGAGTTTACAGATGGTTCTGTCATGACTTCCTCCGAGATTCATGCGCTAGCTGTTGAAGTGCATGGCACAGAAGGTGATGACGCTTTGGTCGGTACAACCGTCAGCGATAAGCTATACGGTGAAGGCGGTAACGACACACTGACATCTCGCAAGGGTAACAACCTATTCTCTGGCGATGCGGGTGATGACACCATCACGGTCGAACGTTACAGCAATGGCTATGACCAACGAAATTACAAAAACACCTTGATTGGGGGCACCGGTAACGACCGTTTGGAAGGTTGGACTACTCAAGATACCTATATCTTTAACCGTGGTGATGGTCATGACACCATCAATGATTACAACTACTACAACTACGGTGGTGACGATAAGGTCATCTATGACGATATCACTGACATCGCCGAACTATGGTTTGAACGCTCAAACAATGATTTAGTAATCTCGACTGTAGGTACTGATGATTCAATCACGATCCAAAGTTGGTACTCTTCCTCAAAACATCAAATTGAAACAATAGAAACGAATGGCCACACTTTGGATCACTCAAAAGTTGATGCATTAGTACAAGCTATGGCCGTATTTGATGCACCATCGGGAGCTGGGGAAGAAATACCGCAAAACATTAAAGATCAACTGCAACCCGTCCTCGCAACTAGCTGGCAGGCTGCAGGATAATCATGTGGTAAGGGGCACTCAGAAAACACTTTACCCATATTGATCAAACACCAACGTTCAAGGAACGTTGGTGTTTTTTTATATCCGAAGCGTAAGCAGGAGTTTAGGCTCAATACAAAGAACTTGCTTTCAATAGCTTTAGGACCACGTCACGCACCGGCATAAACTTGTGATTCATCAAGATACTGAACAGCTCGTTCCAAAGCTTCCGTACGAGTGCTAGCAAAATCATAACTGCTGATACGGGACTCTAATCCTAGTTTGAGCAATTTATCCTGAGCTTCTTTTGATCGGGTAATAATCGATACATGCTTACCTAAATCTAGAGCCTCAAAAACTACGTTTTCGATCGACAGTGCCATAGTGTCATCCAAGAAAGAGACATCACTCAAATCAAAAATAACCGCTTCGTGTCTTTCAATATCCTGACGTTCACGCGCTATTGCCTTGGAAACACCAAAGATCATTGCACCGGACAAATAGAAGAGAAGTACCCGACCGTCCGCCTTATTCAGAAGGGTCTTCTGCTCTTCATCCAGTGGGATCTCATCATCCACATCCGACATGGCCCGCACCTTCTGCGCTTCAACCATAGAGAGTTTCTGGATAATGATGATATTGGCTACAAATACACCGATACCTACAGCTACAATCAGATCTACAAAAACCGTCAGTAGCAGTACGGTGTACATAATCAATGTGCTGTGACGAGAGACTTTGTGGGCACGTTTGATAAACGACCAATCTAGGATATCCATCCCCACTTTCACCGCAATCGCTGCCAATACAGCAAGCGGGATATTCTCGATCAAGGAGGCGGCGCCAAACACCGCTATGGCCAAGGCGACTACCCTAATAACACCGGAAAGCGCGGTCCGCCCCCCCGACTGGATATTGACCACGGTACCCATAGTAGCACCCGCACCCGGCAGGCCACCGAAGAGACCAGACATGATATTACCTAAGCCTTGGCCTACTAATTCTTTGTTAGAGTTGTGCTCAGTTCGAGTCAAGTTATCAGCGATAACCGATGTCAGCATAGAATCGATACAACCTAACATGCCCAACACCATCGCTTCCACCAGCATGATACTTAGCTCGGCGTGAGTGAAGTGAGGTATCACCAGAGAAGGTAGTGATGCATCGATCTCACCGATACGCTGAATCTGCTCAAAATCAAAAACAAGCACCGACAGAATACTTACACACACCAGCGCTATTAACTGAGGTGGCAGATACTTTTTAAGTTTTTCAGGCGTAAAGAAAAGCAGCTGCAAGGTCACTACGAACAGTAAAAATTCGCCCAACTGGATATTCATAACCAGCTCTGGGAGATTCGACAATGTCCCCACAACCCCACCAGCAGGCGCAGTTTGACCCAGCGCGGGGGCCAATTGCATGAGAATCAGGATAACGCCTATCCCGGACATAAAGCCGGAAACCACCGAGTAAGGCATTAAAGTGATGTACTTTCCCAGTTTGAGGAAGCCAAATATTATCTGGAAACACCCCGCCATCATGACGACGGTAAAGGCCATGGCGAGACCTTTTTCGGGATGGGTAGCAATCAGCGTACTCACAACAGCAGTCATAACTACTGTCATTGGACCGGTAGGCTCAGAAATAAGAGTAGAAGTACCACCAAAGAGAGAGGCAAATAAACCGATTAGAATTGCGCCATAAAGACCCGCTTCTGCACCCGCACCTGACGCCACACCGAAGGTTAAAGCAAGGGGTAACGAGACAACCGCAGCTGTCAAACCACCTAACATATCGCCGCGAAGGTTCTTCTTACTCAGCGTATTCAGCGCAAGCATCTAACTTTTCTCTTTGTGTACAGGAATCCAGGCTGTAATTTTACTAGTCGAGCGCAAGCGAGCAAGGTTTATCTGATCCAACTCGACTAAATATTCCTCATAAAAACCTTTCTACGATAAAACTAGGAGTAGTCTTGGATTTTATTCAGCTTAGTTGAATAAAATCCGCACAAAAATAAGCCACTCCTAATTAATCAAAGACTATTACTTGCCAGTTTTCACGTGGGTTAAGTAGAGAGGCAAACCTACCAACAAGAAGCCACCAACCAAGTTACCCAACACCGTAGGAATTTCATTCCACACTAAGTAATCCACCAACGTGAAGTCGCCACCCATAATCATCGCAAATGGGAACAGGAACATATTCACAACGGAGTGTTCAAACGCCATGTAGAAGAACAGCATGATCGGCATCCACATTGCGGCCATTTTACTGCTGGCAGATGTTGAGATCAGCGCACCAACCACACCCATGGAAACCATCCAGTTACACAACATGCCGCGGATAAAAATAGTAATCCATCCCCAAATCCCTTGTTCTTGATAGCCAAGGGTACGAGACTCACCAATCCAACTGACTTTCTCCGCAATTGCGCCACCATCAGTTTGATAACCATAAGTCAGAATAAAGGAAGCAAAAAAAGCGACGATAGCGGCGCCAGAAAGGTTACCCAAAAAGACTAACCACCAGTTACGTAATAACTTCTTAATAGTGCAGCCTGGGCGTTTATCAATCACAGCAAGAGGTACTAAGGTAAATGCTCCGGTGAGAAGATCAAATTTCATCAGGTTTAGCATGATAAAACCGACGGGAAACAGAATTGCACCAATCAATAAATTCCCTGTGTTGGTAATCACCGCAATGGCAAAGAATGCAGCCAAGGACAAAATAGCACCAGCCATCAATGAACGGATATAAGTATCCCTGGTGGTCATAAAGATCTTTTGTTCGCCTGCATCGACCATTTTGGTAACAAATTCACGCGGCTCCAAATACGCCATAAACGCCTTCCCTTAAAAAATTACTTAACATGTAAATCAAGCTAAAAATGGAAGGCAATCTTACCAAAACTAAAGTCTAATGAGTCCCCCTCTATGCACCAAGTGACTAAATACCAGTACCAAATACCCATAGCTCAACTCGGATCTCTAAAACCCCTTTTAAAACCAAGGCTTTTGCAACCATATCAACTGAGAAAATGAGCCGATTTCAACTCGACTAAACTGTTCATTATCTGGCCGCTTAAGTATAATGCGCGGTCCTTTATGCACCCGGCCATATTTTCCTGCCGGGCTTTGATACACGCAAAATACAGGTGAACAATGGCGAAGAAGCTATTTATTAAAACCCACGGCTGTCAGATGAACGAGTACGACTCTGCACGTATGGCGGATCTGTTGGGGGAAAGTCATGATCTTGAGCTAACTGAGGACGCTGATGAAGCGGACGTTCTGCTCCTGAACACCTGTTCGATTCGTGAAAAAGCTCAGGAAAAAGTATTCCACCAGCTAGGCCGCTGGCGCAAACTGAAAGCGAAGAATCCAGATATCAAAATTGGTATCGGTGGCTGCGTAGCTAGTCAGGAAGGCGACAATATTCTAAAACGTGCACCTTACGTTGATATGATCTTTGGCCCGCAAACATTACACCGTTTGCCCGAGATGATTACTGAAACCGGTAACGGCGGTGTAGGCATTGTCGATGTCTCTTTCCCTGAAATCGAGAAGTTCGATCACCTTCCAGCCCCTAAAGTAGAAGGCGCTGAAGCCTTTGTTTCTGTGATGGAAGGCTGCTCTAAGTACTGCACTTTCTGCGTTGTACCTTATACACGTGGTGAAGAAGTAAGCCGCCCTCTAGACGATGTTATTACTGAATGTGTTGAGCTTGCTGAGCAAGGCGTGCGTGAAGTTAACCTACTCGGTCAAAACGTGAACGCTTACCGTGGTGATACGCATGATGGCGATACTGCCGATCTAGCAGAATTGATCCGTTGTGTAGCAGAGGTTGATGGTATTGATCGTATTCGTTTCACTACCAGCCACCCGGTAGAGTTCACTGACAGCTTGATCGAAGCCTATGAAGATGTGCCTGAGTTAGTGAGCTTCCTTCACTTACCGGTACAAAGCGGCTCTGACAAAATCCTAATGGCCATGAAACGTGGTCACACTGCGCTTGAGTACAAATCAAAGATCCGTCGTATCCGTAAAGCACGCCCAGATATCGAGATCTCTTCTGACTTTATCATCGGTTTCCCGAATGAAACTGACGCTGATTTCGAAGCGACAATGAAGCTAATCGAAGATATCGGCTTTGATAACAGCTATAGCTTTATCTACAGCCGTCGTCCGGGCACACCGGCATCTGATCTGCCTGACAATATCGACGAAGAAACTAAGAAAGCGCGTCTACAAATTCTGCAAAGCCGCATTATTCAAAATGCTCAGCAGATCAGCCGTCGCATGGTGGGTACCACTCAGCGTATTTTGGTTAACGGTTATTCTAAGAAAGATCCGGGCTTACTTTCAGGTCGTACTGAAAACAACCGTGTTGTGAACTTCCGTTGCGATAACCCAGATCTAATCGGCCACTTTGCCGATGTGAATATTGCTCAAGCTTATGCCAACTCTTTAGTAGGTGAGCTAATCTGTTCAGAACTGGACGACAATTTTTCCTTGAAGGCGGGCTAAGCTGTTGAGCACTGCACAATCGATCAAAATCACACTAGAACCTGAAAATGCTGAGTTCCTAGCAAACCTTGGTGGCCCGTTCAACGAGCACTTCAAACTGGTTGAGAAACGTTTAGGCATTGAGATTCGTAACCACGGTAATCACTTCCAACTACTGGGTGATATCGAAAACATCACCTTCGTTTCCGAAATGCTTGAGGCACTTTATAACGACGCTAAGCAGGACAAACGTATCTCACCCGATCAGATCCATCTTCTAATTCAAGAAAGCGGTCTGGAACAGCGTAATAGCAATCAACAGATTAAAGATACGGATATCAGTATCCGTACGAAAAAAGTGTTGATCCGCCCTCGCGGTGAAAACCAGCAAGGCTATGTACGCTCAATCCTTCAACACGATATCAATTTTGGTATTGGCCCGGCGGGCACAGGTAAAACCTACCTTGCGGTTGCCTGCGCAGTTGATGCCTTAGAACGTGAAGAAGTAGATCGCATCTTATTGGTTCGCCCTGCTGTTGAAGCAGGTGAAAAGCTAGGCTTTCTGCCAGGTGATCTAAGCCAAAAAGTTGATCCATATCTGCGTCCTCTCTATGACGCGCTGTATGAGATGCTAGGATTTGAACGTGTAGGCAAATTGATTGAGCGTAACGTGATCGAAGTTGCGCCTCTGGCCTATATGCGTGGCCGCACCCTGAATAACTCATTCGTTATTCTGGATGAGAGTCAAAACACGACTCGCGAACAGATGAAGATGTTCCTGACACGTATCGGTTTTGGTTCTACTGCAGTTATTACCGGTGATATCACTCAGGTCGATCTACCTAAAGGCACACGTTCCGGTTTAATCCACGCGATGCAAGTGCTGGACGATGTAAAAGATATCGGCTTTACTCACTTCACCGCTAAAGACGTCGTGCGACATCCACTGGTTCAGCACATCGTCCGTGCTTATGACCGTTTTGAGAAAAAAGAAGGCAAGCAGGATTCTCATAAATGAGTTTTGAATGCGAAGTTCAGTACGAGATTGAAGGCAATCTACCGACAGAAGATCAGTTTCAGCAATGGATATCCGCTGCGCTGACCGGCCAGGTTGATGAAGGTGAAGTGTGCATCCGCATAGTAACACCGGAAGAGAGCCAAACCCTCAACCGCACTTATCGCGATAAAGATAAACCAACGAACGTTCTCTCCTTCCCTTTTGAAGTACCCGAAGGCGTGCCCCTTCATCTTCTAGGCGATCTAGTTATCTGTGCCGATGTGGTTGCTAAAGAAGCAGAGGAGCAAAAAAAGCCTTTGTTTGACCATTGGACCCACATGGTTGTACATGGCTGCTTGCATCTAATCGGTTTCGATCATATAAATGATGAAGAAGCTGAAGAGATGGAAAATCTCGAACGTAAAATTCTCGCCAGTATGGATATAAAAGACCCATACTTGGAAAGTAACTAAATATCAGGACACTCAACACACCATGAGCGAAGATCGATCGGGACAGCCGAAAGGCTGGTTAGAAAAGCTTTCCCAAGCGTTTAATGACGAACCTCGCAGCCGCGAGGATCTGTTAACCGATTTGCGTCAAGCGACCGACGACAATCTGCTAGATAACGAAGCACTGACCATTATGGAAGGTGCCATGCAAGTATCAGACATGCAGGTTCGTGATGTAATGATCCCTCGCTCACAAATGGTAGTTGTGGAAGCGGATCAAACGCCTAAAGAGTTCCTACCAGTTATTATTTCCAGCGCGCATTCTCGCTTCCCAGTGATCGGAGAAACGCCAGATGAAATCCTTGGTGTTCTACTCGCAAAAGACCTTCTTCCACTAATTCTAGAAGGCAACCTCGACCAATTTGATCTTAAAAGCAAGCTACGCACTGCGACTTTCATCCCTGAATCTAAACGCTTGAATATTCTCCTAAAAGAGTTCCGTGTTACGCGTAACCACATGGCGATTGTGATGGATGAGTACGGTGGCGTATCTGGTCTAATCACCATCGAAGATGTTCTGGAACAGATCGTCGGTGAGATTGAAGATGAGCATGATAGCGAAGAGGATGATGGCAACATCAAACCATTCGATGAGAATGCCTTTATTGTTAAAGCCCTTACGCCAGTTGACGACTTTAACGAGTATTTCGACACAACTTTCTCTGAAGAAGAGTTCGATACTATCGGCGGTATCGTTACACAAAAATTTGGTCGTATGCCGAAAAAAGATGAAAGTGTAGAAATCGAAAACTTCCAGTTTAAAATTTTGTCTGCTGATACCCGTCGAATCCGCCTACTACAGGTAAGCCGTAACGGATAATCCCTATGCCTCTGCAACTGCTACTCGTTTTGCTTGCAGGGGCATTGATTGCCCCCTCCTTAGCACCATTTAATACACCCTATTTAGCCCTACTGCCTCCGGCTGTTCTATATTTATGCAGCCGAAACCGTTCGGTAAAGCAAAGCAGTTGGCTTGGCTATTTTTTTGGTCTAGGTTTCTTTGGAACCGGTGCATCTTGGGTGTTTGTGAGCATTCATGAGCACAGTCATACACCCTTACCCATCGCCCTCACTTTAACCGCACTTTTCGTTGCAGGCCTAGCTCTGCTCTTTGCACTACAACAGTTTGCTTG
This sequence comes from Neptuniibacter sp. QD72_48, assembly GCF_047778065.1. GTDB lineage: Bacteria > Pseudomonadota > Gammaproteobacteria > Pseudomonadales > Balneatricaceae > Neptuniibacter. Next base: position 3,326,527 of record NZ_CP180547.1, read on the forward strand.
GAAAAAGCTATTCTCAGCACGCTTTCAAACGCTAAGTTTTATTGGCTGCTGGGTACTGTTTGAGTGGCTACGTAGCTGGTTATTTACCGGCTTCCCTTGGCTGTATTTAGGTAACGCATCTTTAGATACCCCATTCCAGAATCTTTTACCTATAGGCGGCGTATGGCTAGCAAGCTTTGCCATGCTGGCAACAGCAATTGCTGCAGCTGAATTTATTCGCAGTCGCAATCTGAGACCCTTGTTATTGCTGCCACTGCCATTGATAGCAAGCATACTCTCTTTCAATCCATGGACAGCTGCAACGGATAAGGCTCTCAAAGTCGCGATCGTTCAACCTAATATCCCACAGCAAATTAAATGGAACCCGGAATATCGCCCTGAGATCTTTGCTAAATATATCAAGCTATCTCAGCCTCATATCGACACTGAATTAATGCTATGGCCAGAAACAGCTATTCCAGCTCTGTTCCAGCATGCAGCAACACCTTTGGCTGAATTGCTGAGCGATTTAGACAGCAACGGCACCTCATTGATCAGCGGTTTACCCAGTACCACAAGAGACAATGATCATCCTAAAGGTTATCGCGTGCATAATAGTTTAGCGATTCTTACCACAGACAGCGGCATCTATCACAAACAGAGACTCGTGCCCTTTGGTGAATATGTACCTATGGAAACGCAGATTAGAGGGTTACTCGACTTCTTCAATCTGCCAATGTCGAGTTTTTCTCTTCCACAAGGGGAACAACCACTGCTAACAGTCGCCAACCACAAGATTAGCGCCGCAATCTGCTACGAAATTGCCTACCCAGAACTGGTTAGAAAGAACTCGTTAAATGCCGATATATTGCTTACCGTGTCTAACGATACTTGGTTTGGTGCATCCATCGCACCAGCTCAACATATGCAGATTGCACAAGTAAGAGCGGTAGAAAATGGTCGCTGGCTGATACGAGGAACCAACAACGGCCTTACCGGTATTATCGATCCTCAAGGGCAGATCGTAGAACAACTTCCACAGTTCCAGGCAGGCGTCTTACGAACACAAGTTTTTAGCATGCAAGGTATGACGCCTTTTCAGGAGTTTGGATCACTACCGATCCTAGTCTTAGCAGGACTGTTTACTCTGTTCGGGCTAGGGCGTCATCAGCTAGCCCTACGAGACAATCCCTACCCCGATTTCAGTTAAAACTATCCATTATTATGGCCAAGGTTGAGAAACACGCTTAAAGAACGTTTTTCCACAGGCCTGACAAGGCTCAAGTTTTTCTGTTTTCTTTAAAACAAACTGAGTTGAACAACTTAAACACTGCAACGTCCCTACTGTAGCCAACTCACCAGCAATGTACTGATCCTCATCATGGTCTAAACGCTCTCGTAACATCTCTTGCCCGATACGGGTTTGATCTGCTATCAACTTGAGCTGCTCAGCAAACGTATGCTCTAACGCATTCAAATCAAATTTCAGCCATGCAGCAATCCCTGCACCTGTTTCATGGGCATAGTAGCCCAATGTTTTAAGATCTCGAGCTAAGTAAGCCTTAAGCAGATCCATCTCATCCCGAGTCATATCCTCTGCCGCTAACTCTAATTCCACAGCATCATGGATCTTCTCCTGCAATAGATCCCAAGACTTAGCTTCCGACGTTTTCAGATCCTTTGTTAGCCGCAGAAGCACTCTGTCATAGTCAGCTGAAGCCAGTTTCGTTTTCTTATCGCTATCCGCGCCCATAAAACCACCTCGTTTTTAGCAGAAATGCTGTTTGCCCTCTTGTATATATTGTATGCTATGCCCCAATTAGCAAACTTTTATTAACCGGCGTCAATTGGATGCCGGTTTTTCATCATAGGCATAACGATTCACGAACATGAACGAACAATATCGCCCTCAGAAGATTGAACAAGCCATCCAGAAACACTGGCAAGATAACGACAGCTTCAAATGTGAAGAAGATCTGCAGAAAGAAAAATTCTACTGTCTGTCTATGTTCCCTTACCCAAGTGGACGTCTCCACATGGGCCATGTTCGTAACTACACCATTGGTGATGTAGTTTCCCGTTACCAGCGCATGCAGGGTAAAAACGTACTTCAACCAATGGGTTGGGACGCTTTTGGTCTGCCTGCAGAAAACGCAGCGATGAAAAACAACGTTGCGCCAGCAAAATGGACCTATGAAAACATCGATTACATGCGTAACCAGCTACAGCAGATGGGCTTTGGTTACGACTGGAACCGTGAACTAGCAACTTGCCACCCAGAGTACTACCGTTGGGAGCAATGGTTCTTCACTAAGCTGATGGACAAGGGCTTAGTTTACAAGAAAGAAGCTGAAGTAAACTGGGATCCTGTTGACCAAACAGTCCTTGCCAACGAACAGGTTATCGATGGTCGCGGCTGGCGCTCAGGTGCGCTAGTTGAGCGCAAGAAGATCCCTCAGTGGTTCCTTAAAATCACAGATTACGCAGACCAGCTGCTGGAAGATCTAGACAAACTAGATCAATGGCCAGAGCAGGTTCGTACAATGCAGAAGAACTGGATCGGCCGTTCTGAAGGTGTTGAACTCATGTTCGACGTTGACGGTTACGGTGAGCTAGAAGTCTTCACAACTCGCCCAGACACACTAATGGGTGTGACTTACGTTGCCGTTGCAGCTCAACACCCACTTGCACTTAAAGCTGCTGAAAACAATCCAGAACTTGCCGCATTTGTTGAAGAGTGCAAAAACGTAAAAGTTGCCGAAGCAGACATGGCAACAATGGAAAAGAAAGGCATGGCGCTTGGCATCACTGCCACTCACCCACTAACAGGTGAAGAAGTACCTGTTTGGACTGCTAACTTTGTATTGATGGATTACGGTTCTGGCGCAGTTATGTCTGTACCGGGCCACGATCAGCGCGATTGGGAATTTGCGACCACGTACGGTTTGGATATCAAACAAGTTATCCGCCCACTAGACGATGCAGACGTTGATCTAAGCGTAGAAGCGTACACAGAAAAAGGCGCTTTGGTTAACTCTGGCGCTTACGACGATCTTGAATTCGACGTTGCCTTTAAAGCAATCGCATCCGACCTAGAAGCGAAAGGCAAAGGTAAAGTTACGGTTAACTTCCGTCTACGTGACTGGGGTGTATCTCGTCAGCGTTACTGGGGTGCTCCAATCCCTGTCATCAACTGCAAGAGCTGTGGTGCAGTGCCTGTTCCAGAAGATCAGCTTCCAGTTGTACTACCTACAGAAGTTGAGTTTGATGGTAGCGGCTCTCCAATCAAAAAGATGGAAAGCTTCATCAACACAACCTGCCCTAAATGCGGTGGTGCTGCTGAACGTGAAACCGATACATTCGATACTTTCATGGAATCTTCTTGGTACTACGCGCGTTATGCTTCTCGTAGCAGCGAAAATGCCATGCTTGAGCCTGAAAAAGCGAACTACTGGCTTCCAGTAGATCAGTATATCGGTGGTATTGAACACGCGATTCTTCATCTACTTTACTCACGCTTCTTCCACAAGTTGATGCGTGATGAAGGTTTGGTTGATAGTGATGAGCCATTCAAACGCCTACTTTGCCAAGGCATGGTATTGGCTGACAGCTTCTTCCATGAAGATGAGAACGGTGGTCAGGTTTGGGTATCTCCATCAGATGTTGATATCAAAACTGATGAGAAAGGCCGCGTAGTTAGCGCAGCTCATCGCTCTACTGGTCAGGCGCTTCAGCATGACGGTATGTCTAAGATGTCTAAGTCCAAGAACAACGGCATCGACCCACAAGTAATGATCGATAAGTACGGCGCGGATACAGTTCGTCTATTTATGATGTTCGCTGCACCACCAGAACAATCTCTAGAGTGGTCTGATACAGGTGTTGAAGGTGCGCACCGTTTCCTTAAACGTCTATGGAAACAAGTTCACGATCATCTAAAAGTGGGTGGCTCTACTACTGCTATCGACAAAAACAGCCTAACTGACGTTCAGAAAGAGCTGCGTCTAAAGGTTCACTCCACGATTCAGAAAGTATCTGACGATATGGAACGCCGCCAGACATTCAACACAGCAATCGCAGCTGTAATGGAACTGTCGAATACAATCGCTAAGTTTGTTGATATCAGCGAACAAGGCCGTGCGGTAATGCAAGAAGCACTAGAAGCAGCAGTATTGCTACTAGGCCCAATCGTTCCGCATATAAGCCACCAGCTTTGGATTGAACTAGGTAATGAAGGCGATGCTCTAACTGCGGCTTGGCCACAGGTTGACGAGAGCGCACTAGTTCAAGACACCATTCAACTGGTTGTTCAGGTTAACGGCAAAGTACGTGCGAAGATCAATGTTGCTGCAGATGCAGATGAAGATGTTGTCCTTCACACAGCGCTAGCTGACGAAAATGTTCAAAAGCACATGGCAGATAAGACAATCCGTAAGAAGATTGTTGTACCTGGCCGCCTAGTGAATATCGTAGTTGGTTAATAAGCGCAGATTAAGGAGCAGATCATGATCAAACAATGGCAATCATTGACTGGAAAAATCATTCTGTTGCTAACTCTGTGTGGATTCATGAGCGCATGCGGCTTTCAGCTGCGTGGCGCTCAAGAAGTTTCTGCAGACAAGCAGCAAGTAACGATTATCTCCGGTAATGCTAACTCTGAACTGCTCAAATCCTTACGCCAAAATATGAAATTTAATGGTGTTAGGGAGATAGCAGGTGCTCCTTACCAGATCCAGCTTCGCCAGTTCCGATATAAACGCCGCGCCGCGACAATCAGTAGCAGTGCTGATGTTGATGAGTATGAGCTATCGGTAGAAGTTGTTATGTTAGTCGCTGACCAACAAGGCAACCCTATAACCTCAGACATTAAACTTCAGCGCGATCGTACATATACCTACAACAAAAATGCTGCAGCAGCGAGTTCTGAACAAGAAGAGTTATTACGCCGCGAGTTATATAACTCCGTTGCACAATCAATTCTTCGCCGCTATCTATCCAGTAACAGCGCCCAATAAGCCTGCATGAAACTGCGTCCAGAGCAACTTAGCGGTCATCTGAAAAAAGGTCTATCACCGGTTTATCTAATTACCGGTGATGAGCCCCTACTCTCAGAAGAGAGTAGCGACCTTCTTCGTCAACACCTGCAACAACAAGGCTTTAGCGAACGTGAAGTGCTTCATGTCGATGGTAGCTTCAGCTGGGAATACTTGCTCGAATGCGCCAACGCACTTTCTCTGTTTGCAGAAAAGAAGATTATCGAGCTACGCCTTGGTAGCAGTAAGCTAAATAAAAAATCCAGCGAGATCCTGCGCGAATACCTCAATAATCCTGCACCGGATAACATCTTGTTTATTATTGCCGATAAACTCGATGGCGCCGCTAAAAAGAGCGCTTGGTTTAAAGCGATCGATAGCACGGGGGTAATAGTTGAAGTATGGCCCGTAGAAGCTGAGCAACTACCCAACTGGATTCGTCAGCGCGCAGCACAGATCGAGCTAAAATTAGATGATGAAGCGATTCAGCTGCTTTGTGATCGCATTGAAGGCAACCTATTGGCAGCCAAGCAAGAACTGAGCAAACTCAGCCTACTGTTCCCTAGCCAAGTTGTTACCGCCGACGATGTCATCAACGCCGTATCTGATAGCTCCCGCTATGATATCTACGGCCTTTCAGACGCAGCCCTACAAGGCCAAGCCTCTCGTTGCTGCAAGATTCTGCAAGTTTTACGACAAGATGGTACTGAGCCTCCAGTCGTGCTTTGGGCCCTATCCAAAGAGCTTCGCTCCCTAGCAGCGATCCAACAAGCACAAAACAATGGCCAATCCTTCGATGCAGTATGCCAACGGGAACGCATCTGGGGTAAACGCAAGCCCTTAGCGCGCAAAGCCTCACAACGTATTAGCGGTGTTCAGATCAACCAAGCTCTGCAGCAATGCGCCGAAGTAGATAAAATCGTTAAGGGCATGGCTGTTGGCGACGCTTGGCTATTGCTGACTTCCATTTCGCTAACCCTTGCTGGGCAAGCACTCGCACTTCCTAATTAAGCACTCAAGAACTGCTAGTTTCACCACGCCTCATCAGCTATGATGCGGTTATATATCAATGAGATAGATAGCCATGCGTCCACTCGCCTTAAGTCTATTATGCACAACAGCACTTTTACTAAGCGGCTGCGATAGGGAGATTCCGCCGGAGCGAATGAAATCTGGAGAGGATCTATATGGTTACTACTGCAAAGAGTGCCATACCAAGCATGGCCCCGGCGCATATATGGAAAAGTTTGCCGGAAAGGAACCGATGGAAGCGTATAAGATTATTTTGATGATCAAATACGGCTACAACAAAGAAAAACACAGCATGCCGGTTTTTGATCAGCTTTCAGAAAAACAAGCAGATGCTGTAGCTCAATATGTAGTTAAACTTCAGCATTCACATATGACAGCTAAGTAAGCGCCCCCTTTAACTTATTACTGAGTGGGATGTAGATAATCCCCATATTGTTCAAAAATCTTTGCCAAATCAGCCTCATAATCGCCGCTGGTTTCGAAGCTACCTAGCACCCCCGCCTTCTTCTGCTTGTAATCGATAAAGCCCAAGGCAATCGGCACACCTGCCCCATGAGCAATATAGTAGAAACCGGATTTCCATTTATCCACTTTAGAGCGCGTGCCTTCGGGGGACATCATAATCCGCAGTTCGGCATGTTGATCAAATTGTTGCACCGTTGCTTCAACCATATTGTTCGACTTGCTTCGATCAACCGGAATTCCTCCCATCCAGCGCATCAAACCGCCAAAAGGAAATTTAAAGATACTGTCCTTTCCCACCCAATAGAGCGGTACATCCAGCGAGAAAGCTACCATCAAACTAAACGGCATATCCCAGTTAGTAGTATGGGGGGCACCAATCACAACACACTGCTTTAACTCTTTGGGGATATTACCCACAACCTTCCAGCCCAACAGTTTCAGAACAGTTCGAGAGAACCAGCGCAAACAAGGCTGAACCACAGGGGTGGAAAACATCGTTTTATGTAACATTACATCCCCGATAAAGGCGTTTAATTTGACTCAACAGCTATTATTTTAGCCTGACCATCTGAAGTTAGCGTCAAGTTTAACTTTACTTGGTGCCAACCTTGCGAAATTTTCACATCCTTAGCACTGATAGTCTCATACCACTGCTGATCACCAATCTGCCAATCGATCTGCGCAGTCTCTCCACGTAAAGGTCGCGCTTTAAATCGAAACGCGCAAAAACCATTTGGAGCAACCTGCTGACAAACAATTTTACTCCTTGTGGATAAAACTTCGATCCGAACACTGGTCAAAGTCTGATTGGATAGATTTGTAACAGTGATTTGATCAAGTTCGGCAGGCGTGTTTGTTGGCTGAACATATGGAGTACAGCCGGATAGCACTAAGAAGACAAGTGGAGCTAGAAATTTGATCATAAGGGCAGTATAACGAGTTGCCGCTAAGGAGTTAATGCCCTAATTTAAGCCTTAAAAGTTACGACAACTCATTCGAAAAGCCTACCCGATATATTGGTGCAGAACTTCAGTTTCCAACTTAATATTGTCGTGCAGCGGACAACGTACGCAAACTCTATCTAAGAATAATTGTTTCTCGGTTTCGCTGAGATCTGCATCGATCTGTGCTTGAACGCTAATCGCCTGAAAGCCAACACGATCTTCAGTTTCTTTGCCCATAAGTCCCATTGGGTTTAGATCGCCATCGACTTGAATCTGCATACTACGTAGTTCGATCTTTTCCTGATTCGCAGCAATTCGTGCGATTGAGCCGATACAACCCGCTAAAGAGAACAGGAAGTACTCAAGTGGTGTAGGGCCTTCATTGGTGCCACCGCTCGCCTGCGGTTGATCGATCGTTACTTTGTGGTCACGGATATCCGCGTGGATAGCCCAACCCGCATTCATAGTGGCAGTCACAGAGATGGTTTTAGTACTCATAATTAACCTTAGTTTTAATCTTTACTGCCTTAGGCAGAATAAATATTAGATAGCTCTAATATATAGGTTTTTAAGTTATAAGGATAAGAACAAATAGCTATAAGAGCAGCGGACCTAAGAACCAATATCAGCTATAACTACCAAAACCTAATCTAGATTCCTGCCTTCGCTGGGATGACCTTAGGCCACTAGCAATAAAAAAGGCCGTTCTAAAAACGGCCTTTGTGGATAACTTAACGTTAAAGGAGGGATATTAACCTACCTTTTCACCCTTCGCTTGTAGATCGGCATGGTAAGAGGAACGAACTAAAGGACCACACGCAGCATGTTTGAAACCAAGTTCTTTTGCAATGCGGCTAAACTCATCAAACTCTTCAGGCGTCACAAAGCGCTCTACCTTAAGGTGTGAACGGCTTGGTTGTAGATATTGACCGATTGTTAACATATCCACATCATGAGCACGTAGGTCTTTCATTACCTCAATGATCTCTTCATTGGTTTCACCAATGCCTACCATCAAGCCAGACTTGGTACGTACATCTGGGTTCTTCGCTTTGTATTTTTTCAACAAGCGTAGAGACCACTCATAATCAGAACCTGGACGTACCGCTTTATATAGGCGGGGTACAGTTTCCATATTGTGGTTAAAAACATCCGGCGGTGTTTCAGTAAGGATATCGATCGCGATATCCATACGACCACGGAAGTCAGGTACTAGGATCTCCATCTCGATAGATGGAATACGCTGACGCGTTTCACTAACGCAATTAGCAAAGTGCTGAGCACCACCATCGCGAAGATCATCACGGTCAACTGAAGTTACTACGACATAGCGCAACTCCATATCCGCGATCGCTTCTGCCATCTCTCTAGGCTCATTCTCGTCTAGAGCATTTGGACGGCCGTGAGCTACGTCACAGAATGGGCAACGACGGGTACAGATATCACCCATAATCATAAAGGTCGCTGTACCATGACTAAAGCATTCGCCTAAGTTAGGGCAGCTTGCTTCTTCACAAACAGACGCGAGCTTATGCTTACGCAGCTTCTGTTTGATACTGTCCACTTTTGCACTGGATCCCATCCGCACACGTAGCCAATCTGGCTTACGCGGCATATCTTCTTTCTCAGTTGGAATTACCTTAATTGGAATTCGATCAACTTTGTCGGCGCCACGCAATTTAACGCCCTGCTCTACCCGCTTCTTCTTTACTTCGTTATTGTTATCTAATGACATCTAGGCTTAATCCAGAGTAGTTTGTCGAGTGACTTCTTTATACCCTAGCTTGGTAATAAGGATATCCAGAAGACGCTGCGTTGCCTCAACCTGATCAAGGTCAGAGGTTAACGCGTCAAGTTGTGTCATCGCCATACCGGCATAGCCACATGGGTTTATTCTTAAAAAGGGTTCTAAATCCATAGCAAGGTTAAGTGCCAAACCATGGAAAGAGCAACCTCGGCGAACCCTAAGACCTAAGGATGCAATTTTACTGTTATCTACATAGACGCCGGGCGCATCCGGCTTAGCGTAAGCGTCTATGCCATAGGACTGGACTGTTTCAACCACAGATTCTTCCATAATTGAAACCAGCTCACGCACACCTAACTTTTTACGTTTCAAATTTAGCAGTAGATAAACAATTGCCTGCCCAGGGCCGTGATAGGTGACTTGACCGCCACGATCCACCTGAACAACCGGGATATCACCCGTACCCAGCAAGTGCTCCTCTTTACCTGCTTGCCCCTGCGTAAACACAGGCTCATGTTGCAGCGACCAAATTTCATCCACGGCCGAGTCATCACGCTCATTAGTGAATTCTTGCATCCGCTGCCATGTTGGTTCGTAAGGCTGTAAACCTAAATCCCTGACAATTAGCTGATCAGGGCTCATCAGATCACCATTTTTACGCGATCAGACGCGATTAACGCTTCGTGCAGAGCTTTAAGCTGCTCGACACTTTGAGCTGTTATTTTAAAACGAACGGATTGGAATGTGCCTTTACGGCTATCCTGCAAAGTTACCTGAGAGATATCCAGATCCGGAACATGAATCTGCACAATTTCGATAACGTGACCGCGAAAATCTTCACTATTTACCCCAACTACTTTAATTGGATAATCAGGACATGGAAATTCGATCTTTGGCGGTTCTTGCTGCTTGTCTGTCATAAACTCTGTCTAATTCTCTGTTGTCTTACCGGTCATCAACTGGCGCTGATACTCAGAAAACTTTTCAAAAATTTTCCGCCAAACCGGACCTTTCTGACCATCACCAATCTGATGACCATCAACTTCAATTATAGGCACTATACCTCGGGTGGAACTGGACACCCAAACTTCATCCGCAGCCAGTAACTTATCATAATCAATATCAATCTCCTGATATTGGATCGCATACTGGTCTGACAATTCGAGAATAAGCTCTCGGGTTATACCACCTAATATCTCTGAACTACGTTTAGGGGTGTAGATAACTCCGCGCTTCACCAAAAACAGGTTACAGGCTGAGCCCTCTGTTAATCTTTCATCACGGGAGAACAGCGCCTCATCCACCCCTTCATCTTTGGCTTGCTGTAACACCAATATATTAGGTAGCAAGCAAGTGGATTTAATATCGCAGCGATGCCAACGTAGATCTTCTGTGACAATCGCTTTTAAAGGCACCACATCATCGCAGCCCGCTTGCCAGATATCTTTGATAGGCGAACAACAAGCAAAGATAGTTGGTTCTAAACTATCATCGTACGCGTGGCTACGCTTACCAGCACTACCTCGTGTAACCTGAAGATATACCGACAAATTGCCCCCACCATTCAACTCAACCAGTTGGTTCATGATGGCAATCCAATCGCAGTTACTTTTGATTCGAACCGCGCGCAAACTATGCTCTAAACGATCAACATGCTCCTGCAGGCGAAACCCTATCCCTTGATAGTATGGAATCACCTCATAAACACTGTCCCCAAACAGAAAGCCACGGTCAAAAACCGAAATTTTCGCTTCCTCTTGAGGGATGAATTCGCCATTCAGATAGACTGTATTCATATCACCTAAACGCAAATGCCCACATCTACGTTTATAGATGTGGGCATCCGTGCAGTTTTAAAGGGCAACGCTAAATGCGTTTAGCCAATTAAGCTGGTAAAGAAAAGTAGGATGGCATGCCAAATACGCTTTAACAAACCGGCTTCTGGAACAGCTTCCATCGCTACCAATGGCACCTCAGCGACCAACGCACCATCAAGTGTTACACGAACTTTGCCTAGCTCTTGTCCTTTTTCAATTGGCGCTGAAATAACCTTGTCTACATCCATTGTAGCTTGCAGTTTATCTGCCTGCCCACGCGGGATGGTTACTGTAAGTGAATCTTCAATGCCCATACGCAGTTGATCAGATACGCCCGACCACACTTTCGCTGTATTCAGTACGACATTGCTCTCGTATAGCTTGTGCGTGCGGTAGTAACGGAAAGCGTAGGACAATAGCTTCTGAGTTTCACGTGCACGAGCTTCTTCATCACTGGTACCTAAAACAACAGAGATTAGACGCATACCATCACGCTTCGCTGAAGCCACTAGACAATAACCTGCTTCATCGGTGTAACCTGTCTTCATACCATCAACAGTTTTATCACGCCAAAGTAGCTTGTTACGGTTTGGTTGGCGGATTTTGTTGTAAGTGAAATACTTTTCAGAGTAGATGCTGTAGAGCTCAGGAAAATCATTAATGATTGCTCGAGCAAGCGTTGCTAGATCCGCAGCAGATGACTTATGGCCCTCAGCAGGCAAACCTGTCGCATTCAGGAAATTCGTATTTTGCATACCAAGTAGGTCCGCATGCTGATTCATCAGATCCGCAAAGGCCGGCTCACTACCCGCAATATGCTCAGCCACTGCAACAGATGCATCGTTACCAGACTGAATAATGATCCCTTTCATCAAGTCGCCTAGACGTACTTGAGTTCCTTCGCGAATAAACATACGCGAACCTTGAGTCCGCCATGCTTTTTCACTGATAAGTACAAGATCATCTACACCTACATTTCCTTTACTTAATTCATACTCAAGGATGTAGGCCGTCATCATTTTGGTCAGGCTCGCTGGCGCAAACGCCTTTTCAGCATTCTTAGACGCAATAACCTTTCCTGTATCGGCATCAACGACAAGATACGCAGTCGCTGCGATTTGAGGTTCTGCTGGTATTAGACGCGCCACCGCATGCACTTGGAATGCAAACAGTGTCAAAAATAGTACAGAAAAGTACTTAAAAGCCTTATTAAACATTGTTTTCCAGAATTTATTTTGGGAAATGAAGACCCGCCAGATCATCATTTCCTTAGGTTTTAAAAAGTCCACTTAAACGCCGTGGATAACTCTACTCAAGCGCTTAAGGGAAGTCCACCAGCCGAGGGTTCTTATGTCCCATCTGCTCAACTTTTTGGGTTAAATCCGTTAGCGAAGTATCCGACTTCAACGGCCCAATTTGTACACGATACAAAGTACGGTTATTAGTCGTCGTAGGACGAATCAATACCGCAAGTTCAGGCAACAATGGACGTAACCGGCTTTCCACATACTCAGCCGAATCTCGATTAGAGTAAGCACCCACTTGCAGGTAACGCCCAGCAATATTTGCAGCAGGCTCTGGAGTAGCTGCAACAACCGCTCCAGACCTTTGCCATGCTCTTGGGTCAATCGCTTCTAATCGAACATTACCGGTACCATATTTGAGGATATCTAGCTTAGATGCTGCAGCATAAGACAGATCGATAATGCGGTTGCCGTGGAAAGGGCCACGATCATTCACCCTTACAATAACCTGACGATTATTCGCCAGGTTCGTAACTTTCAAATAAGTCGGGATAGGCAAAGATTTATGGGCCGCTGACATCTTATACATATCATAAATTTCACCATTAGAAGTTTTATGACCATGAAACTTCTTGCCGTACCAAGATGCCGTACCCGTCTCGTTATATCCTAACGAGCTATTCATTACCCAATACTGTTTTCCAAATACCGTATAAGGGCTTTTATTACCCCCACGACTCTTTGGCTCTACTTTTGGTACCGCATCTTTTACATGAGATACATCTACTGGGCGATCCGGTGCTTTATCATGACGCATTGAATAGCGGCCACTATTAGTCGTTGTACTTGTAGAAGAACAACCGACCAAAGCAATTGCCAATAGAACTAGACCAATTTTTTGTAACATAGCCTACTCGTAAAATTATTATTTTTTAGCGACTTGGCCTGCTTCCGCTTTCTCGTAAGCAGCTTTAATCTGCTCACTTAAGCGATAAACAGCCATCGCGTATAGCTTACTATGGTTATAACGGGTAATAACATAGAAGTTATGCAGGCCTAACCAGTACTGCTCATCTTCACCCATAACTAAGCGCATCAGAATCGCTTTACCCTCAGGACCTAGATCCAGTTGCGGCTGAACACCACGCGCTTGCCATTCACCTAGCGTGTGTTTAGGGATCAAACCTTTACGGCCAACGCTGTACCAGCTCTCATCTCTTTCCTTTTGGAAAGAAACAGAGCTAATCACAGGCTCACCCGGCTTCCATTTATGCTCAGCAAAGTAGTTAGCTACACTACCAATCGCATCACGCTTATTCTTCCAGATATCACGTTTGCCATCTTCATCAAAATCGATAGCAAAGTTACGATAGCTAGACGGGATGAACTGACCATAGCCCATAGCACCTGCATAAGAGCCTTTCAATGAAGTAATCTCCACCTGCTCTTCGCGTACCAGTAAGAGATACTCTTTTAATTGCCCTAGGAAGAATTCACTGCGGCGAGGGTAATCGAAACCTAAGGTCGCTAGCGCATCTAATACACGATAACTACCAGTGATGCGCCCGTAGCGAGTTTCAACACCGATAATAGAAACGATAATTTCCGCCGGAACACCGTAGGCTTTTTCCGCATCCATTAGCGCCTGACGGTTTTCCTGCCAAAACTGCACACCTTGGTTAATACGCTTCTCTTTAAGGAAGATGTTGCGGTACTGTCCCCAATTTAAGGTGCCTTCTGCAGGTCGGGAGATCGCTTTCAAGATGGAGGTTTGACGTTCCGCTTTACCTAACACATCACGCAGGTAAGCTTCTTCAAAGCCTTCCGTTTTCATCTCTTCGATAAACTGCTGTGCACGTGGGTAATCCGCGTAAGAGCCACCACGAACAGCTGCTAAAACCTCTTCCTGCGTCATGCGTTTCGTGGTTTTAGCTTTTGGCTTTTCAACCGCTTTAACTTCAGCTTTAGCCTCTTGCTTAACAACTTCTATTTCTTTGGTTGCAGCCTCTGATTTAACAACAGTTTGCTCTTTAGGCTTAACCTCTGCACTTGGCTCAGCTGGTTTATCCGTAGCTACACAGCCGGTCAGCAAAACACCTGCTGCAACCGCCGTTGATACAAGAAATTTAGATTTCATACCTGAAAAGCTCCCTTAAACACGTACAACATAAATAACACCCAAAACATCGGTCTATTAAAAATAACGCCGACACACTTCTACTTTAACAACATGGTGCGATAACTATGCACCGACATAATAATGCCAAATCCTGCCATCAGGGTCACAATCGATGTACCACCGTAACTCACTAATGGCAAAGGTACACCCACCACTGGTAGCAAACCACTTACCATGCCTATATTTACAAAAACATAAACAAAGAAAGTTAAAATCAGACTACCGGCCAATAATCGACCAAAACTATCAGGCGCACGAGCAGCAATCACCAAGCCACGCGCAATAATTAACAGATACAGGGTTAACAATATTAGAACCCCAATTAATCCCATCTCCTCAGCCACAACCGCGATGATAAAGTCAGTATGAGATTCTGGCAGGAAGTCCAACTGTGACTGCGTTCCGCTCAACCAACCCTTACCTGAAATACCACCCGATCCAATCGCTGTTTTCGATTGAATAATGTTCCAACCAGAGCCTAGAGGATCACTTTCTGGATCCAAAAAGGTTAATACCCGCTGTTTCTGATAATCCTTCATGACCATCCATAGGCCCGGCAGTGCAGCTGCTGCCAAACCTAATGCTGCAAAGATATACCGCCATAAAATCCCAGAAAGCAGCAGTACAAAAACACCCGAAGAAGCGATCAATAACGACGTACCCAAGTCCGGCTGTTTCATGATCAACACAGTAGGAATACCCACCAGCATAAGACTGATAAAGATATGTTTAACACGTGGTGGAAGTGGTCTGTGGGCAAGATAAAAGGCTACTGTCAGAGGTAAAACTAACTTCATAATTTCTGAAGGCTGGAACCTGAAGCCGGGTAAGGCGATCCAGCGTTGAGCACCTTTAGCGCCAACACCAAACAATATTACGCAAACGAGTAGTGCCACACCTATCAAGTAGAGTGCGGGCGCCCATCGCCCAAGAAACCTCGGAGTAAACTGCGCCAAGACAATCATGACAAAGAAGCCTACACCCATACGGATCGCCTGACGGGAAACATAGCCCATATCTTGGCCTGAGGCGCTGTACAGAATAAATAGGCCAAAGCCGCACAGAGCAAGCAGAAGCAATAACAGCCAACCATCTAAGTTGGTGTAACTCCACAAGCTTGGACGTTGACGCAGATGATCATGCGCTTCTGGCATATAGCGTTCAAATTCACGTCCCATCATCGTGCAGCCACCTCCAGCTCCGCTTCTTCAGCAAAAGGATCGATACCGAGTAAATACGCATCCATCACTTGACGCGCAATAGGCGCAGCCGTACTGGAACCGCCTCCGCCATTTTCAACAATGACCGAGATCGCGATTTTTGGATCATCAATAGGCGCAAAAGCTACAAATAAAGCATGGTCACGGTGAATTTCAGCCAGTTTTTCAGCATCGTACTCTTCATCCTGTTTGATACCGACTACCTGCGCAGTACCGGTTTTACCGGCAATTTCATAAGCTGAATTTGCGCCAGAACTGCGTGCAGTACCACGCTTTCCATGCATTACTTCACGCATGCCTTTAATAATGTCATTCCAATGCTTATCGTTGTTCAGTACGACATCCGGTAGTGGGCGTTTAACCCCCGCAATATCCGGCATACTTAAACTTGAAGCATTATTTTCATCAACCTCTTTTATGCCTTGTAGCATGCGAGGTGAGTGCCACTTACCACGATTGGCAACAACTGCCGTCGCCGTTGCTAACTGCAATGGTGTTGCGACAAAGAAGCCCTGTCCGATACTCATATTAAGAGAGTCACCGGTATACCAAGGAGTTTTACGCGCACGCTTTTTCCACTCACGAGAAGGCAAAATAGCACCGATCGCTTCTGGCAAGTCCAAACTGGTGACTTGGCCAAAGCCAAACTTACCCAAATAATCAGACATCGGATCGACACCCATTTTATGAGCAACATCGTAATACCAAACGTCACAAGATTGCGCGAGGGAATCGTACATATCAACCCAACCATGGCCTGTTCGCTTCCAATCCCTATATTTACGACCGCCACGGGTGATCTGGTAAAAACCGGGATCAAAGACCCTATAGGATGGTTTTACTACACCGGTATCGATCGCGGCTAAAGCGACAATCTGCTTAATGGTCGAACCAGGAGGATAACCACCGCGGATAGCACGGTTAAACAATGGCAGATCTCTCGATTCCCTTAACGCCGAATAATCCTTCGACGAAATACCCGTCACAAACAAGTTCGGATCGTAAGCCGGAGTCGATACTAAGGTTAAGATACCGCCGGTTTTCGGGTCCATCGCCACAACCGAGGCGCGTCGGCCTTCCAGCAGTTTCTCCGTAATCTGTTGCAGTCTAAGATCCAAGTGCAAAACTAGATCTTTACCCGGTTTAGGGTCCGTCCGTTCCAGAATACGCATCACCCGACCACGAGCATTGGTTTCTACTTTTTGGAAACCCACCTCGCCATGCAACTGATCCTCATAGAACTTTTCAATACCGAGTTTGCCGATATAGTGAGTCGCAGCATAGTTATCCTGATCAACACGCTTGAGCTCTTTCTCGTTGATTCGGCCTACATAACCCATGGCGTGAACCAATGTTTCACCATAGGGGTAGTAACGGATTAGCTCTGCCTCTACACGTACACCCGGTAAGCGATGGTAATTAACCGATATTTTCGCGATCTCTTCTTCCGTTAAACGAAAGCGCACAGGCACCGATTGGAAAGGTCGACGACGCTGTTTTAGGCGCTTTTTGAAACGCTCAACTTCACGATCGGTAATGGGGATCAGTGCTTGCAGATCGACTAGGGTTTTCTCAATGTCTTTCACCTCTTCTTTAAGAAGCGTGACACTGTAACTAGGGCGGTTATCCGCTAACAGCACCCCGTTGCGGTCGTAGATTAAACCTCGCGTCGGCGGTACTGGCTGAAGTTGGACACGGTTATCTTCCGACATCGCCACATAGCGGTCGTGCTCAATAACCTGAAGATAATAGATACGCCCAAGTAGAATCCCGAGCATAATGACCACGATAAAAAACGCCAAAGCCGCACGAAACTTAAATGTGCGGCTTTCTTTCGAGTGATCCTTGAGGCGCTCTGCTGCCATATTCCTAGCGTTCTTCTACTTGTGGTAAGGATGTCCCTGAATGACCGTCCAGGCACGATAAAGTTGTTCTGCTAACATCACCCGCACAAGCGGATGCGGTAACGTCAGTGCAGACAACGACCATTTCTGATCTGCCATTGCAGAACAACGGCTATCCAGACCATCCGGGCCTCCAATGAGTAGACTGATATTACGGCCATCCATACGCCAGTCTTCCACTTGTGACGCCAGTTTTTCGGTTGACCAGTTTTTACCTAACACTTCCAAAGCAATAATTCGGTCGCCTTTAGGTATCGCCGCCAACATCTGATCTCCTTCCTGCTTCTTAGCACGAGCAACATCGCTGCTCTTACCTCGATGCCCTAACGGAATTTCGATCATCTCAATCTGAAAATCTGCAGGTAGACGCTTGGTATATTCCTGATAACCTTCGTTTACCCACGAAGGCATCTTGCCACCCACAGCTATGATCCGGATTTTCATAAAAAGTTCTACGCTTCTGCGTCAACGCCCCACAGGCGTTCTAGATCATAGAAGTCACGCGCATCTGGCATCATTACGTGAACAACCACATCGCCTAGATCCACAAGAATCCAGTCACTTACGCCCTGGCCTTCAGAACCTAGTGGCATCACGCCTGCTTCTTTCAGCTTAACAACCACTTCTTCGCCGATAGACCCAACATGACGCTTAGATGTACCGCTCGCGATTACCATGTAATCAGTTACGGTTGAACGACCACGGACATCAAGATCGACAATCTCTTTGGCCTTCATATCTTCTAGTGCTGCGTGCACTAGTTCTAAAACTTTTTCAGCTTGCATTATTTCACTTCAGTTAGTTAAACCGTATAAACGGTTATCTTGAATATATTGCCAGACCCCATCTGGAAACAGATAACGAGGCGACAAGCCCTGCGCTATGGTTTCGCGGATCTGCGTTGCTGATATCCCTAAGGGAGTCAGCTCATGAAACAGCACTTTGCCCGCCGGTAGCGCCATCGCCTGTTCCAAGTTTTGAGCCTTATGCTCATCTGTAAATTCTTTAATCTCGCCATCTGTAGGCAGATCATAGCCAGGCCGTTTTACCACTACGATATGACAGTAATCGGTAAACTTATCCCATTCATACCAGCTGGGTAACGTCATATAAGAATCCATACCCATGATCATAAAGATTGGGCATTGATCACCTAATTCAGAACGTAATCCCTGCAGTGTCAGGAATGAATAAGAAGGCTGCTCAGAACTGATTTCTCGATCGTCAGCACATAAGCTTGGCTCATCGGCTACTGCCAACTTCACCATCTCTAAACGTTGCTCAGAGGTTCGACCTGGCGTTGCTCTGTGTACTGGGGTTTTAGAGGGGATCAAACATAGCCGATCCACGCCTAGCCAATGCTGTAATTCCAGAGCCGTTCTCAGATGGCCATTATGGATGGGATCAAAAGTCCCACCCATAAAAGCAAAAGCGTTCGCTTTCATAATCTAACTTACTGACGGATGTGACCATCACCTAGTACAACGTACTTCTCGGAGGTCAATCCATCCAAACCTACCGGCCCGCGTGCGTGAATTTTGTCAGTAGAGATACCGATTTCAGCACCTAGGCCGTATTCAAAACCATCAGCAAAGCGAGTTGAGGCATTAACCATTACCGAGCTGGAATCTACTTCACGTAAGAAAGCGCGTGACTTAGTGTAGTTCTCAGTAATGATCGAATCTGTATGGTGTGAACCGTAACGGTTGATATGACGAATCGCTTCATCCATATCGTCCACCAACTTGATTGCCAAAACTGGTGCTAGGTATTCGGTTACCCAATCTTCTTCTGTCGCATCATTTATGAATGGCAACAGAGCTTTAGTACGCTCACAACCACGCAGTTCAACACCTACAGCCTGATAGCGCTCCGCTAGCTCTGGTAGTACTTCAGCTGCAATATTGGCATGCACCAATAGCGTTTCCATGGTGTTACAAGTGCCGTAACGGTGTGTTTTAGCATTTAAAGCAACATTCACTGCTTTGCCTTTATCCGCCTGTTCATCAATATAAACATGGCAGATGCCGTCCAAGTGCTTAATTACCGTCACTTTCGCATCGCGGCTGATACGCTCGATCAAACCTTTACCACCACGCGGAACAATCACATCCACGTATTCTGGCATTGTAATCATCTGACCAACCGCTTCACGGTCAGTCGTTTCAACAACCTGTACTGCGTTTTCTGGTAAGCCCGCTGCACTCAAACCTTTACGGATGCACTCGGCTACCGCTTGGTTGGAATGAATCGCTTCTGAGCCACCACGAAGAATCGTCGCGTTACCGGATTTTAGGCACAGGCTTGCTGCTTCAACCGTTACGTTTGGACGAGACTCATAAATAATACCGATCACGCCTAGCGGCACACGCATTTTACCTACCTGGATACCACTCGGTAGGTATTTAAGATCAGTGATCGCGCCTACTGGATCTGGTAAAGCTGCAACCTGACGTAGACCCTCGATCATAGTGTCGATACGAGCATCGGTTAGCTCAAGGCGATCTAACATGGCATCGTCCAAACCGTTTGAACGACCATTGTCTAAGTCTTTTGCATTCGCTTCACGCAGTGCCGGTCGGCTACTATCGATAGCATCAGCCATTGCCAACAACGCCTGATTTTTTAGGTTAGTGTCTGCTTTAGCGACTAGGCGCGCCGCTGCACGGGCATTTTCACCTAGCTGAATCATATATTCTTGTACGTTCATTGCTGTCCTTCCTATCGATAAGCCCTTTATTATAGCGTCAGGGACACTTGGGTTATACCTCTAATGCAAATCATATTCACCCTCGGTAGAATGACCTGTTATTATTTGCCCCTGCATCCGTTTTTGAGCTAACACTGACTGTGACTAACAACGCCAAATCAAAGCCTAATTTCAGAAGGAATCTGACGCTATCCTTGGGCATAGTGCTATTGGTGGGTTTTATCGTCAGCATTCTCTACATGCACTTAGCTACCAGCCGACAGGCGATACATGAAACACAAATCATCGGGCAGAACATCGCTAAACAGAGCGAACTCCTGATCCGACCACTGCTTCTCTCGGATGATCGCGTCAGTCTTAATTATTTACTCAGCGAATTAACCCAGCTTGAGTATGTCGGCGGCCTGCATGTACAAGATGCAAATGGCTTCACTCTCGCCCGCGCAGGAAAGTCCAGCCAGCAAACTTTGCAACAGCAGCTAATTCAGCAAGAAAAGACCATCGGCACAGTAACGATCTGGCTGGACAGCGGCCCTGTCGAGCAATTACTGCGCAGCCAGCTCTGGCCTTTATTGATTATCGCTATCTTCACCGCGATTTTACTGCTGACAACCAGTTGGTTCTTTACCCGATCAGATAAATTCATCTCTGAGAGCAGCGCAGATGAAGAAGAAAAGTTTGAGCCTTCGTTCTCCGATACGCTGGCTACTCAGACGCCTGCTGAAAGCACACCTCAAGAGATTACCGAAGACACTGTCACTATCGGCTCCGCAACAGCAGAAATCGGTAACTCTGAAACCCAAGAGCAACTCGCAGTTGAAAGCACGCAAACTTCTAGCGAAGCAGCACCTGTTATTAGGCCATCTGCAGAGGCAGAAAACCTAATTCAAGATAATACTGAAACGGGGCCTGATGCCGCTCCCAAAGCCATATCAGAGCCACAAGCACCAAACCAAAAAGCTTCTGATCTACTACACACGCACGAATTGGTCGATCTTCTCAAACCGGCACCAAGCACTCAGCAGCAGATGCCAAAATTTGAGCATCAACCACAGCAACTCGACGAAACCGTAGCAAATACCGTTGAAACATTGGTGCTTGAAGAGGAACCGGTAAACGCACAAGAAACTCATACGCCGATGCGCGAGAACCCTCTGCTGAAGAGCATGAGTGAGCGTCATGAGGAGCAGCTGGACCTTTATAGCTTTGAGCAAGAGCTAGAACTGATCCTAACGCCGCAAGATGCCATCTATCTGTTCTATATCGATGCCAATACCGCCAGCAGCGATAATATGGAGCCTGACGAAAAGGCCACACTGCTGAATGTATATCATCACTTGGCAAAACAGGTCGCACGTATCTATAACGGTGCCTGCGAGCAATTGCCTAATAAAGATATTCTGCTGCGCTTTGAATTAAGAGATGAAAAGGATAGCCACGGTATTAACGCACTATGCGCAGGCCAGCTATTCAACCTGTTATACAAAGGCTTCAACCACTCTCGTATTCGCGGTTTCCAGCCAGTACTGAGTCTGCAGATGTCCCTCGCTCGCGGCCATCATGACAAACATGATCTGGTAAAAGAGGAAGCTCACTTCCTAACACGCACCACTAACAGCAACGATCTGATCAGCCATACCGCGCTGACTGAAGCCCCGCTTCTGAAAGAGGCGATGCTGCAAGAAGCCGATATTAGGCGCGAAGATGAAGACAAAGTATTGCTACTTAAAGTCACGCCTAAGCATCAAACACTTCTACAGAAACAAGCTAATCACCTGTTAACCAAGATCTTTAAAAAGTCTTAATTAAGACAGCTTAAAAGGAGCTATCCCTTGCCACACTTGATCATCGAATACTCCAAGCAAATTGAAGATAAGGTAGAAGTTACGGCTGTTATGGAGAAGGTTTTCCAAGGTGCTGTCGCAGCTAACCTTTTTGCTGAAAAAGACATAAAGGTCCGCGCACATGCTTACCAGCAGCATATGAATGGCGCAGGGTTTAATGGCTTTATCCACGTTTCATCACGGATTTTAAGCGGCCGTAATACCGAGCAGAAAACCCAACTGACTCAAGCAGTGCTGAATGAGCTTAAAACGCTCGATTTGGAAGACCTTTCGATTACCGTCGAAGTACTGGATATTGATCGCGATAGTTACGCGAAGCATATAGGTTAAGCACACACAGCCAAACCATTAAAAAAGGCGCTGTAGATAACTACAGCGCCTTTTTACAAAAACTCATATGTCTCGTGAAAGCAGCCTATTTACGCTTCGGTTTTTTCACTTTTAAACCTTTCTGCTTGCCTTTCAATTTAGGCTTAGCTGTAGCCTTACGCTTTTTAGACTTCTTGCTCTTACCCCCACTTGGGCCAGCAAATTCCATCAATTCGCGCTCTGCAGAAGATAATTCCTTACCGCGAGAAGGCTGAGCTTTAGCCGCTACACGCTTCTTGGGAGCACCTTCACCGCCCGCCGCAGGCTTTTTACGCGATTTACGCAGAGCATCACGCTTAGAACCTTTCTTAGGTTTACTGCGCTCTTCATCCTTAGCAGGACGATGACCCCACTCGTGCTTATGACCTGGCAGCTTTTTATCGCCTTTAGAAGACGGACCGCCGATCTTGCCTTCAGCCAACAGCTCACGAGTGGTTTTCTTTTTCTTAGCAGGTTGATGGTCAACTAATTCAAAATCGATCTTACGTTCATCCAGATCCACTCGCGCCACTTTAACGCGTAAGCGATCACCCAGCTTGAACACTTTACGAGTACGCTCACCCACTAAGCGCTGCTTAGCTTGGTCAAATACGTAGTAATCACCCGGCAAACCGGTGATATGCACAAGACCTTCGACAAACAGCTCGTCAAGCTCAACAAAGACACCAAAGCCGGTAACGGCAGCAATCACGCCTTCGTATTCGTCACCCACATGCTCCTGCATGTATTCACACTTAAGCCATGCCACAACATCACGAGTCGCATCATCTGAACGGCGCTCTGTCATAGAACAGTGCTCGCCCAATTGCAGCAGCTGCTCCATACTGTAGCTGCATGCGAAATCTGCATTCTGAGCAAAGTCATCAGGACGTTTAATCGCTTTATCCTGACTTTCAGAATGGATACGGGCACGAATTAAGCGGTGCACCAACAGATCAGGGTAACGACGAATTGGCGAGGTAAAGTGCGTGTACGCAGGGTATGCCAAACCAAAGTGACCTTGGTTATCAGGACTGTAAACCGCTTGCTGCATAGAGCGCAGCATCATAGTCTGAATCAGATGACGATCAGGACGCCCCTCGATCAGCTCTGCTAACTCTTGATAGTGGATCGGCTCAGGCTTTTCACCACCCGCTAAATTCAAGCCTAACTCACCAAGGTAAGCACGTAGGTTTTGTAAGCGCTGTTCTTTAGGGCCTTCGTGAACACGATAGATCGCTGGCACTTTCAGCTTGCTCAGGAAGCGCGCTGTCGCAACGTTCGCACACAACATACACTCTTCGATCAACTTATGCGCATCGTTACGGTAAACCGGAACAATCTGGTCGATCTTACGATCTTCACCAAAGATCATACGTGTTTCAGTGGTATCAAAGTCTATTGCACCACGGATCTCACGCGCTTTACGCAAAGCGAAGTACAGACTGTATAAGTCATCAAGATGAGGAACTACATCTGCATACTCAGCACGCAGTGCTTTAGATTCATCCTCTTCTGGCTGCATCAGCATTTTGCCAACCTTAGTGTAGGTTAGACGCGCATGGGAGCTGATTACCGCCTCATAGAACTGATAACCGGATAGATTGCCTGACTCACTGATCGTCATCTCACAGACCATCGCCAGGCGATCTACCTTAGGGTTTAACGAACACAAGCCGTTCGATAGCAGCTCTGGCAGCATCGGCACAACAAACTCAGGAAAGTAAGTTGAGTTGGCGCGCTGATACGCCTCTTTATCCAGTTCTGAATCTGGTCGTACGTACCAAGATACATCCGCAATCGCGACCCATAAGCGCCAGCCGCCAGACTTTTTGCGCTCAGCATAAACCGCATCATCAAAGTCTTTAGCGTCTTCGCCATCAATTGTAACCAGTGGAAGATCACGTAGATCAACACGATTAGCCTTGGCGCTCTCTTCAACCTCAGCAGTCAGCTCACCGATCTCTTGGCGAACCGCTTCTGGCCACTCGTGCGGGATCTCATAGTTATGGATCGCAACCGTGATTTCCATGCCCGGCGCCATATGATCGCCCAGCACTTCGGTCACTTTTGCTTGTGGCAATTGACGCTTACTTGGCTGATTGATCAGCTCAGCAACAACCAACTGACCATCTTTATACGTTAACGGTGTTTCAGCCTCAGGATCAGGAACAATCATGATCTCTTGCGTGATACGCTGATTTTCAGGGCGAAGATAACCAAAACCATCCTGACCACTAAAACGCCCTACCAATTTACGAGTATTTCGCTCTAGTACATCAACGATTTTACCCTCACGACGACCTTTAAAATCGACGTTGGTTTCTTGCACTAAAACTCGATCACCATCGAATACTTGGCGCATTTGACGAGGACTTAGCTTAAGATCATCGCCGCCCTCTTCAGGCTTAACAAAGCCATAACCATCTCGATGACCAATAACACGGCCTTTGATCAGTGACATCTTATCCATCAGCGCAAATTCATTGCGGCGATTACTCATCAACTGACCATCACGACACATCGCCTTCAATCGGAAGAAAACGGCATCACGACTTTCTGGATCCCAGACACCTAAACCTTCGCACAGCGGTGCATGCCCAATCGGCGCGCCCCACTCCTGCATGTACTGCAGAATGTAATCGCGGCTCGGTACCGGGTTGGAATACTTCTCCGCT
The DNA here is from genome assembly GCF_047778065.1 of Neptuniibacter sp. QD72_48. Classification (GTDB taxonomy): domain Bacteria; phylum Pseudomonadota; class Gammaproteobacteria; order Pseudomonadales; family Balneatricaceae; genus Neptuniibacter. The sequence continues at coordinate 3,351,671 of NZ_CP180547.1, forward strand.
TCCGCTGCGGCTTTAGGGTCACTTTTAGTCCAATCTTTACTCATAGAGTTCTCAAAAACGAAATGGCTAGGGCATTTATCTAGCTAGAATAACACGCCAAAGGCTTTCTTTTAGGATAGCACCGCTTAAAGCGATGATTTACAGGCATTTTAAACAAAAAGAGCCGGCAAATGCCGGCTCTTGTCAAACTTAAGGGCGATCATCGACCTCGGTCTCTTTCTCCTCAGGAGGGAGAAGATCCTCTTTACAGATATTCATCGCAATCAGGACGTTAGCCGCTACATAGATGGAGGAGTATGTACCAATAAATACACCCACCAACAATGCAGTCGCAAAACCGTGAATCATTTCACCACCGAATACACTTAGCGCCAACAATACCAGCAACGTGGTTAAAGAGGTCACCAAGGTACGACCCAAGGTTTGCGTCAAAGAGATGTTCATCACCTCAATCGGCGTACCTTTACGCACTTTACGGAAGTTTTCACGAATACGGTCAGACACTACGATGGTATCGTTCAACGAGTAACCGATTACCGCCAATACAGCTGCCAGTACCGTCAGGTCAAAGTCCAACTTAAATAGGGCAAAGAAACCAAGTACGATCAATACATCGTGTGCCAAGGCCGCTACTGCACCTACAGAGAACTTAATCTGGAAACGGAACGCTACATAAACCATGATCATGAACAATGCTAACAGCATGCCCAGACCACCTTGTTCACGTAGCTCTTCACCTACCTGCGCACCTACGAACTCGTTACGGCGCAAGTTAAGCTGCTGTGATTCGCCCGCCTGCAATGCAGAAAGAACTTTATCACCCAGCTGCGGATCATGATCCTGACCTAAACGGATAAGAATATCGGTTGGCGAACCAAAGGTTTGCACCACCGCATCTTCAAACCCAACATCTTTTAGCTGATCACGGATCTTGTTTAGGTCGGCCGGCTGCTCGTAGCCAATCTCAACCAAACTACCGCCGGTAAAGTCCAAACCGAACTTCAAACCGTTAACAGCCAAAGCGCCAATAGAGACTATCAGTAAGACCACAGAACAAGCTGCTGCGATCTTACGGAAGCCCATGAAGTTATATATCTTTTGTGTAGACATCACAGCTTCCTCAGATTGATAGTTTGCTAACTTGGCGGCCGCCGTAAGTTAAGTTAACCAGTGCACGCGTTACTAGAATCGCAGTGAACATAGAGGTCAAAATACCTACAGATAGCGTGATCGCGAAGCCTTTAACTGGCCCCGTACCCATCGCAAACAAAATAACTGCCGCAAGAAGCGTTGTGATGTTGGCATCAAAGATGGTTGTAGTCGCGCCTTTGAAACCAGCATTAATTGCTGATTGCGGTGGCAGACCATTTTTAAGCTCCTCTTTGATACGCGAGAAGATCAGTACGTTCGCATCCACGGCCATACCAACCGTCAATACGATACCCGCAATACCCGGTAGTGTTAGCGTTGCCGATAGCATCGACATCACTGCAACCAATAGCATCAGGTTCAAGGTCAGTGCGATATTCGCCAGTAGACCAAACACGCGGTAGTACAAAATCATGAACAGCAATACTAGGGCTAGACCGATCTGAACCGACATCACACCGGTTTCGATGTTCTGCGCACCCAAGCTTGGGCCTACTGTACGCTCCTCTACGAAGTAGATTGGCGCAGCCAGTGCACCGGCACGCAGCAATAGTGCTAGTTCAGAAGATTCGCCTGCTCCGTCCAAACCTGTGATTCGGAAAGAGTTACCTAATACCGCCTGAATCGTCGCTAGGGAGATAATGTTCTTCTCGGTGTAACGTACTTTTTCCGTTACCTGAACACCATCAACCGTCTTGGTTACCGTACGCTCTTTATCTTCTACGAACAGTACGGCCATGCGGCGTTGTACAGCGTTCTTAGTGGTACGAGCCATTAGCTCACCACCTTTAGAATCAAGCGAGATGTTTACCTGTGGCTGACCGTTTTCATCGAAAGAAGCCTGTGCGTTAGATACGTTATCACCTTTGATGATGACATCTTTCTCTAGCGTAGCTTTACGACCTAGCTCACTACGGAACTCATAAACCTCAGTACGTGCAGAGCTTGCACCTGGTTTCGCTTCCAAACGGAATTCAAGCGTTGCTGTCTTACCGATAATTTTCTTCGCCGCCGCAGTATCCTGGATACCCGGTAGCTGAACTACGATACGGTTACGACCTTGACGCTGAACTAGCGGCTCAGCTACACCTAGTTCGTTTACACGGTTACGAAGTGTTGTCAGGTTCTGTTTGATCGCATAAGTTTCGATATCACGAACAGCTTGTTCAGTCAGATTTACTTCAACATAAAAATCGCCATCGCGATCATCTGCTGTTACTAAGAATTCAGCGTATTCCTGACGCAGAAGGCTAACCGCTGCATCGCGAGACTCTAGCTTGGTGAATTTAATCGCCAAAGCACCGTTTTCACGCGTTTCTAGCTTACGGTAACGCAGCTTCTCTTCACGCAGACGACCTTTGATCTCAGACGCGTAGTTCTCTAGCTTCTGAGTCACCGCTTTTGGTAGATCAACTTCAAGAAGGAAGTGAACACCACCACGTAGGTCAAGACCAAGTTTCATTGGGCCTGCACCCATAGAAGAAAGCCATTCAGGCGTTGTTGGTGCCAAGTTAAGGGCTACAACGTAATCATCGCCCACTACACGGGTAATAATATCTTTCGCTTTAAGCTGGGAATCGCCATCAGGGAAACGAATAAGGCCGGCTTTTCTATCAAGCTCAGTTTCCTTAACAGATACACCTTCACGCTCCAGCGCAGCAGTAACTTTTTCGATTAGCGGTTCATTCACTTCGAACACATCACGTGTGCCGGTTAGCTGAATCGCATAATCATCGGGATACAAGTTAGGTGCAGCGTATAAACCACCGAACACTAACACAAACAAAATAAGGAGATTTTTCCAGAGGGGGTATCGATTGAGCATAGCGCCCTATTCCCTGATAGAAACAGAAACGCCACTACTAGATGTAGTGGCGTCTGTGAATTAGCTTAGATGCTCTTAAGAGTGCCTTTTGGCAGAGCTGCTGATACGTGAGTTTTTTGGAAAGTCAGTTCAGTACCTTCGCTCACTTCTAGAACAATGTAGTCGTCGTTTAGGTTAACTACTTTACCCAGAATACCACCTGCAGTGATCACTTCGTCACCTTTGCTAAGGCCACCTAGAAGCTCTTTGTGCTCTTTAGCGCGCTTAGCTTGTGGGCGCCACATGAAGAAGTAGAAGATCAGACCAAAGCCAACCAAGAAAATCATGTTGAACATGCCAGAATCCATTGGGGCACCGGCAGCACCTTCAGCATAAGCTGGGGAGATAAAGAAGCTCATTTAGCTACTCCTAAAAATAATGTAAAAATTCTTGTCGTTATAAAAGCACTAACAACTTATATGGAGTCAATTGCGGGCGTTTCAAGGCCACGCTTACGATAAAATTCGTCCACAAAGTCGCTCAATTTACCCTGTTCGATAGCTTGACGCAATCCAGCCATTAGCTGCTGATAGTAATACAGGTTATGAATAGTATTTAACTGCGCGCCTAAGATCTCTTTACACTTATCTAAGTGGTGCAAATATGCACGGCTAAAGTTCTGGCAAGTGTAGCAATCACAGTTTTCATCAAGCGGACGCGTATCGGTTTTATTTACCGCATTACGGATCTTAACCACGCCCGTATCGGTAAATAGGAAGCCGTTTCGCGCGTTACGAGTTGGCATTACACAGTCGAACATATCAACACCACGGCGAACCGCTTCAACGATATCTTCTGGCTTACCTACACCCATCAAGTAACGTGGTTTCTCAGCCGGCATTTTGTAGGCAAGATGATCCAGTACTTTCACCATCTCATCTTTAGGCTCACCTACCGATAGACCGCCGATGGCATAGCCATCAAAGCCGATCTCTTCCAAGCCTTTCATCGATTCATCACGCAGGTGCGGGTACATACCGCCCTGCACGATACCAAACAACGCTGCAGGGTTATCGCCGTGTGCGTCTTTGGAGCGCTTAGCCCAACGCATAGACAAGCGCATAGACTCAGCTGCTTCAGTTTCTGTCGCAGGGTAAGGTGTACATTCATCGAAGATCATCACAATGTCAGAACCCAACTCACGCTGAACCTGCATCGACTCTTCTGGACCCATAAACACTTTACTGCCGTTTACAGGGGACTGGAAGGTCACACCCTCTTCGGTAATCTTACGCATTTTGCCCAAGCTAAATACTTGGAAGCCGCCGGAGTCGGTTAGGATTGGGCCTTTCCACTGCATAAAGTCATGCAGGTCACCGTGTTGCTTAACAATCTCGGTACCCGGACGCAGCATCAAGTGGAAGGTATTACCCAAGATAATCTGTGCGCCAGTCGCTTCAATATCGCGTGGCGTCATACCTTTAACCGTGCCGTAAGTACCTACAGGCATAAAGGCTGGCGTTTCTACCGTACCACGTGGGAACTGCAAGCGACCGCGACGGGCTTTGCCGTCTTCAGCCAGCTTATCAAACTGCATAAAACATTCTCTGCTCATTTAACTCTTACCTCTAATTTTACGCAGTTAAATCACTGACCACTTTTACGTGTTAAATACATGGCATCGCCATAACTAAAGAAACGGTATTTCTGCTCAACCGCCTCTTTATATGCCTTCATCATGTTGTCGTAGCCGGAGAACGCGCTCACAAGCATCAACAGAGTGGATTCTGGTAGGTGGAAGTTGGTGATCATCGCATCCACAGATTTGAATTCGTAACCTGGGAAGATAAAGATATCGCTATCACCAAATAACGGCTCGATTTCGCCATTACGGCTCGCGCTCTCCAAGCTGCGCACACTGGTTGTCCCTACCGCAATTACACGACCGCCTTCGGCACGCGTTTGCTTAACCAGCTCACAAACCTCTTCGCTCACTTCGATATACTCGGAGTGCATTACATGCTCATCGATATTATCGACTTTAACCGGCTGGAAGGTACCCGCGCCTACGTGCAAAGTAACAAAAGCACGTTTCACGCCCATGTCATCCAGCTTAGCCAACAGGGCATCATCAAAATGCAGACCTGCTGTAGGTGCAGCTACGGCACCCGGTTTTTTGTTATAAACCGTTTGATAACGTTCGCGATCTTCTAACTGATCTTCACGTTTCATATACGGCGGTAGTGGCATATGGCCATGCTGCTCAAGCGCCTGCACCAAACCACCTTCAATCAAAAATTTAAGCTCAAATAGGTTCTCGTGACGAGCCACCATCTCAGCTTCAATACCACCTTCAAGAATCAGCTTAGTACCCGGCTTAGGCGAACGACTGGAACGCACATGGGTTAAGGCACGCTTATCGTCTAAAACACGCTCAACTAAAACCTCAACTTTACCGCCAGACTCTTTAGTACCAAATAAACGAGCTGGGATAACACGGGTGTCATTGAAGATCATCAGATCACCCGGCTGGATCAATTCAAGCACATCGGTAAACTGACCGTGATTGAGTTCACCAGAATCGCCATTCACAGATAACAAACGGCTAGCGCTACGCTGCTCCAGAGGAAAACTCGCAATGAGTTCCTCAGGAAGCTCAAAATGAAAATCTTTAACCTGCATTCAGGGAATTCTTCTATATCAACATCAAAGGGACTTAAGGGCGCGCATTGTACCGGAAAGGAGATTTTTTTTCAGGTTTTCCAAAAGTATTGATTGACGCAAGCGTCCAGATTTCTATAATACGCCTCTCTTAAGTGCCAGCGTGATGAAATTGGTAGACATGAGGGATTCAAAATCCCTTGTCCGCAAGGACGTGCCGGTTCGAGTCCGGCCGCTGGTACCATCCTCCTCAACCCTTTGAGGAACAAGAGAAAACCCTTGTATTACAAGGGTTCTGATAGAGAAGCGGAATCGAAAGATGGCCGCTTTTTTTGTGCCTAAATCTCGCCCCCGGTCCATAACCTGAAAATATCCTGTGCGGATTTTGTGCGCAGAGGAATCCAATACAATCCATCGTTCTACACAAAGATTCACAACCTCTGTATAGATAAAGTCCGGCTTTACAGTCAAAACGTAGGGTAATTACGCCCCAAATTCAGGCGTTCAAGGGCAGCTAACGACACAGAGCAGCCATTGTCTGATAGGAAAGAATTCAAATATCCAAGACCTCCTATGCGCCAAAAGAAGTCCATTCAATAGTTTGAATACCAATTCCTCAGAATTTTAACTCTATAAGAACAAAGTAAACCATCGAAAATGGCTAAAAGTCGTACTAACAACCCATGCATCTTAGAGATGAGACTTATCCGTTGATTACATATTGGGTATAGTGATATTGATTTTTCTTTGAGAATTTCTTTGTGATAAAAACCCATAAAACAATATCTAGAAACACTGATTCACCAGTCATTGTTGGCATTGGCGCCTCTGCAGGAGGGCTAGAAGCACTTGATGTTTTTTTCCGTAAAGTTCCTCTCGCTAGCGGCCTATCTTTTGTCGTTATTCAACATTTGGACCCTGATCAAAAGGATCTCCTACCGGAAATCTTACAGCGTATAACGCCAATGGCGGTTACACAGGCGGTGGATCGACAAAAAGTAGAACCGGATTGTGTTTACATTATTCCCCCAAATTACGACATCTCAATCTCGAAGGGACTTTTGCATTTAAGTGCCCCAATAGCAGCTAGGGGGCAGCGTTTACCTATCGATTTTTTCTTCCTGTCCTTAGCGAAAGACCAACATGAGCGCGCTATAGCGGTCATTCTTTCCGGTATGGGCAGCGATGGAAAAAAAGGCGCTATATCTATTAAAGGAAATGGCGGAATAGTACTCGTACAATCATCCGATTCAGCTAAATTTGACAGTATGCCACTCAGTATTATTGATTCTGGATTGGCAGATGTTATTGCTCCAGCCCATGAGCTTCCTGCTAACATCCTGGCGTACTGCAAGCATGGCAGCCTTGTTAAACCTGCACAGGTAAGCATACCTACTGATCTAGCCTCTGATCTGCCTAAGCAAAAGCCTATAGAGGGCATCATCGGTTTGTTACATGAGCATACAGGCCATGACTTTTCACTCTATAAAAAAAGTACGATCTTTCGTCGTATAGATAGGCGGATGGGCATACATCAGATTCTGTCTAAGGATGTATACCTTAACTATCTCCAGCATAACCCTAATGAGTTAGATTTACTGTTTAACGAATTATTAATCGGCGTAACTAATTTTTTTCGCGACCCCCTAATTTGGGATGGCCTGGTAGACGATGTACTACCTGAGTTACTTAAAAATAACCCCGATGGGCGAGCATTTCGTGCCTGGGTATCCGCTTGCTCAACCGGCGAAGAGGCTTATTCTTTGGCAATGGCGTTCAGCGACGCCTTGCGCAAGCTAAACCCTGAAGGAATGTTTTCATTACAGATTTTTGCCACTGATCTAGATGAACAGGCGATCAAGTTTGCCCGGGCAGGCCATTACCCCTCACAAATTGAAGCTGACGTACCTAAGGATCAATTAGCACGTTACTTTACGAAAGTGGATACTGGCTATCGTATTAATGCATCGATTCGGGAAATGATTGTTTTCGCTAAACAAAACATTACCATGGATCCCCCATTTACTAAGCTGGATATCTTAAGTTGCCGCAATCTTCTTATTTATCTGGATTCTGCGTTGCAGAAGCGCTTAATTTCTCTGTTTCACTATTCGCTAAGTGATCAGGGCATATTGATATTAGGATCTGCCGAAACGGTTGGCACAGATTCATATCTGTTTAAGCCGATAGCTGAAAAGTCACATATCTATAAACGGATGAATAATCCGCGAAAGTTCCTTGATGTTGCTTTCCCGACCCAAGTACCCACAACCTTATATTCCAATCCAGAATTTTTAGTGCACGAGGCTCCTATGAGCAAACCTCTCGACAACCTCCAGACATTAGCCGACACACTGTTATTGCGTCATTTTTCGCCCCCTGCTGTATTAATTAATGAAGATGGCGACATCCTTTATATTAATGGACGTACGGGGAAATACCTTGAGCCTGCGGCAGGTCGAGCTAACTGGAATATTTACGCAATGATCCATGATGACTTACGCCCTGCTTTGGAAACAGCGATCAGAGCGGCAATCAGTCAGAAAGAACTCGTTAAAGTTCAAGGAACGATTTCACTGAGTAATCAAGCGACTCAGGGTGTTGAAATCGAGGCACAAACCATTGTTACACCAAAAGAACTTTCCGGTTTGCTCATGGTGATGTTTTCAGACTTTATCGCTCCGGATAGAGACCCAACAGACAAATTAACCACAAATGAAAAAGCTCTCGCACTTGAATTGCAACAAGCACGGCAAGCACTCAACACCTTGCGGGATGAGAATAGAATCTCGCAAGAGGAAGTAAGAGCCGCAAATGAAGAGCTTCAATCCACCAATGAAGAGTTACAATCAACGAACGAAGAGCTTACGACCTCAAAAGAGGAGATGCAGTCACTCAATGAAGAACTCCAAACACTCAACAGTGAACTACACTCAAAAGTAGAGGATTTATCATCCGTAAACAATGACATGGTCAACCTACTTAACAGCACAGAGATAGCAACACTGTTTCTAGATGGTGAACTTAATGTACGTCGCTTTACGAGCTTTTGTACGCCTCTGTTTAGGTTGATAGAAAGTGATATTGGGCGTCCACTGTCAGACATTGTGACTGAGTTAGAGTATCCCGACTTACAGCAGGACGTTACTCAAGTATTAAGAACATTGATCTTTTGTGAAAAGCAAATAAAAACGCATAAAAATCATTGGTATAAAGTAAGAATAATGCCTTATCGCACGCAAGAAAATGTCATTGACGGGGTGGTAATTACGCTCATTGATATTCAAGAATTGAAGCTGCTTGAGCTAGCAAAATAATAGCCTTTAGGTTGATTTAACGATGATGAAAGAAGTTGATCTGGATGAGAAGAAAACCAATCTTAGGCAGAAGGCAGAACAACGTCTTAACAAGGTAGGCGCTAAGCACAGTGATGCAGAAAAAAATAAGTTATTGCATGAACTCTCTGTCCACCAAATTGAGCTGGAAATGCAAAACCTCGCTCTCGAAGATGCGCGTATTGCTCAAACCGAAGCCCTCAACCGCTACACTGAGTTGTTCGAATTTGCTCCACTTGCATACCTGGTGCTAAATAATGATGCCGAGATTATCTCGATCAACCTAACTGGCTCGACGTTGCTCGATAACGATAGATCTGAATTGATCGGCTCCAAACTTACCCATTTTGTATGTCCCACTCAGAGAACAAAACTCGTTAAGACCTTAGTGGCTGTCATTAATTCCCAGCTCAAAGAAAGCGTTGAACTCAGCTTGAGTATAGGCTCTAAACATATCTGGGTGAATCTGGAGGTCAAACCCGATTCAGTCCCTGAGCATTGTCTAATAACCATGAACGACATCACCGCGAACAAGAAAGCAGAAACTGAAATGAGGCTTGCTGCAGCTGTTTATGGCTCACTGTCTGAAGCGGTTATGGTGATAAATACAGACTTTGAAATTATTAATGTAAATCAGTCTTTCACTGTTCTAACGGGGTATAGTCGTGATGAGATCATGGGGCAATCTCCCGTATTAATTCAATCGAAGACAACAAATGAAAATCAAAGACCTGAAACGCTGCAATATTTATGGAGCGATCTTCATCAAGGCAAGTGGGAAGGGGAGTTGAACCTTCTCCGTAAAAACGGTGAAGAATATACGGCACAACTATCTGTTAGCTCTATATACGACTCAAAAAACTTAGTGACTCATCGTGTTGCAACCTTTTCAGATATTAGTGAAAGGAAACGTTTAGATAATCTTATTCTCAAACAGGCTAATTATGATCTACTCACTGGTTTACCTAATCGGCAGCTATTTCAAGATCGGTTAGCCCAAGGCCTTCACTTAGCATCACGAAACCAGAAGAAACTTGTATTGTTGTCACTCGACATTGATAAATTTAAAGAAATTAATGATTCATTTGGGCACAAGATTGGTGATGCTTTATTGATAGAAGCTGCTACTAGACTGAGTGGGTGCGTTAGAGAGACGGATACTGTAGCACGCCTGGGTGGTGACGAATTTTCAATAATTATGGGCGAACTAGATGATCTCAGCACTATTCTTCCCGCTGCTAACCGAATTTTACAAGTTATGGCAGAGCCATTTCAGCTAAACAGTTCTTCAGCCCATGTATCGGTCAGTATCGGCGTGGCTGTTTTTCCTGATGACTCTACAGTTGATGAAGAGTTAATTAATGATGCTGACAATGCAATGTATGCTGCGAAAAAGCAGGGGCGAAATCGGGTCCATTTTTTCACACAGTTATTACAAGAGGAGATTAATAGAAAGGTTTATTTGAATAGTGAATTGAGAGAGGCTCTAAGCAAACATCAGCTCTCTGTTTTCTACCAACCCATTATCGATTTGAATACCGGGAAATTACATAAAGCAGAAGCACTGCTTCGTTGGAAACATCCGGTTTTGGGCTATGTTTCACCTGATGAGTTTATTCCTATTGCGGAAGATAGCGATCAGATCACTAAAATAGGCGATTGGATCTTTCACCAGGTAGCGCAACAGGCATTAGCATGGAGGTCAGGTTACGATTCAGAGTTTCAGATTAGCCTTAATAAATCTCCCGCACAGTTTTCTAGATCATATAACCAAGAAGTCTGGCTTAATTATTTACAGCGGATTGATCTCGACCCTAATGCTTTGGTCATTGAAATCACCGAGGGCTTACTAATGGATGGCAGTGAGCCAATTAATCGGCAGCTTATACAATTACATGAGTCTGGGATCGAAATTTCATTAGATGATTTTGGAACTGGATACTCATCACTCGCTTATCTTAAGAAATTTGATGTGGATTACATAAAAATTGATAGGGTATTTGTTAAGGATCTCAAACCAGGTTCAGATGATATGGCCTTATGCGAAGCTATTATTGTTATGGCACATAAGCTGGGTATAAAAGTAATCGCAGAGGGTATCGAAACAGAGATGCAACGAGAGCTATTACATACGGCAGGTTGTGATTACGGGCAAGGCTTCCTCTTTTCTAAAGCAGTATCAGCCGATCAGTTTGAAGCCATTTTAGATAGTTACTCCTGAATTGTATCCAGATCTTTAAACAAACTGAATCGCCACTAGTTCTTTAGACACCCATCAGCCGTTTCTCATATCGGTTTTCATACTCTATCGGTGATAGCTGATCATTAAAACCATGACGTCGTTTGCTGTTGTAAAACAGCTCTATGTATTCAAAGATATCACAGCGTGCATCTTCTCTGGTTGCATAAACCCTGCGGCGGATTCTTTCCCTTTTCAGTAGTTGGAAAAAGCTCTCAGCAACGGCATTGTCGTGGCAGTTACCTCGTCGGCTCATACTTCCTTTAAAGCCATGCATCTCTAAAAAGGATTGCCAATCATGGCTTGTGTACTGACTTCCCTGATCAGAATGAACAATAACCTCTGATTCAGGATTACGTCGCCATATAGCCATGAGTAAAGCGTCCAGCACTAGTTCCTTTGTAATACGGGATTGCATTGACCATCCAATAACTCGCCTTGAGAACAGGTCAACGACAATCCCCAAATACAGCCAACCCTCATGGGTTTTGATATAGGTGATATCTGTTACCCATGCTTTGTTAGGTGCAGGTACATTGAATTGCTGCTGAAGGTAGTTCGGCGTGACAATATGAACCTTGCCGCTTGTCTGGCGTGGTTTCCTGTAACCAACCTGTGCCTTCAGCCCAGCTATACGCATGAGTCGATAAACTCTATTTGGGCCACAGACTTCACCATACTCGCGCAGATCGCTATGGATCCTGCGGTAGCCATACACACCACCTGACTCCAACCAATACTGCTTGATCAATCCAGTGAGCCGTTGATCTTCTACAGGGCGCTTGGAAGAAGGTTTCTTACGCCATGCGTAATACCCGCTAGGATGTACATCCAGTAATGAACAGAGCTGACGTACAGGCCAGTCCTTATGATGATCACGGATAAAGGTGTACCTCAATCGGACTGGTTGGCGAAGTACACCGCGGCTTTTTTTAATATATCCCGCTCTTCAGTGACTCGCTTCAGTTCTTTCTTGAGACGGCGTATCTCTAGCTGCTCATCTGTCTTTGCTTTATGTTCGGCTGAATCGGGGCCGTACTTCTTGATCCAGGCATAAAGGCTGTGGGTTGTAACATCGAGCCGTTTAGCTACATCAGCAACGCTGTAGCCTCGGTCAGTGACCTGTTTAACCGCTTCGATCTTGAACTCTTCCGGATAACGTTTGTTGCTCATAAGCACCTCTTTAAAAGCCATTTTCTATGGCTGAGAGATGTCTAGCAAACTAGGGGCAATTCAGTCATGAGTATCGTAATGAGTAAAGGTGAGTATCAAAACAAATTTCGCCACTGGTAATTCCAGTCGCTAACGAACTACAGACAATAGGGATGAATTTAGAAGCCGAGCAACTGCTTCAAAGACAGGCTTACGGCTACTGCATCATCTCTGCCTATAACCGAGCAATTAACTTAATTGTGTCTCACTACATTCAATCAAAAGTAATAGCACTAACAGTAGCTTTAAAGAATAAACTCAGTATTAGACCTATACTATTGTTCTGATCTTTTTTTGGTTTTCACCATGAATTCCGAGCCTCTAATCCATATTGGTGCTCTTCTGCTAGCTGGCTTTGTCGGTGGGTTGATAGCCTCGCATTTCAAGTTCCCCCGCGTCAGCGGATATATCGTAACAGGAATGATCCTTAGCCCATCAGTAACCGGCTTTTTCCAAGAAACGGTGGTTAATGAAGAGCTTTCGGTCATCACTGATATTGCTCTCGGCATTATAGCCTTCTCAATAGGGGGAGCTCTTGTTCTGAAGAGTTTGAAAAAACTATATGGCTTTATTTTATGGATTAACGTTATGGAGTCATTCGGGGCGTTTTTTGTAACCACCTTACTTATATGCCTGATAGCACCTTCCATTATTAATATCAATTTACCCCCACAGTCTTTTTGGCAAACAATATTTCCTATGGCTCTAGTTATAGGCGCCATTACTGCTGCGACAGCACCAGCGGCAGTAATGGCGATCGTGCATGAATGCAGGGCTTCTGGGCCTTTTACTACGACACTTCTTGCGGTAGTGGCTCTCGACGATGTTGCTGCGATTGTCTTTTTTTCATTCTCAATAGTACTGGCTAACAGCCTAATGGAGGCGGAAACTCTTTCGTGGCAGATTATGATTTCCCCCGCTCTGTCGATCTTTACCTCTGTAGTGATAGGTATTGTTTCAGGGCTTATTTTTAGTAAAGCGGTCTGTTTTGTTCAACGTCGTGATGCAATGCTCGGCCTTGTTGGTGGTTTTATTCTGTTGATTTCAGGTATCTGCAATAGCACAGATGTTTCACCCCTCATCGCGAATATGGCCTTTGGCTTTATGGTGGCTAATTTCATTGCGCACACGCATGATATTTTTAGTGTTATTGAGGATGTAGAAGAGTTTCTTTTCAGCATGTTCTTTGTCTTAGCGGGTGCTCATCTTAGTTTATCTATCTTCAGTGTTTCTGGTTTTTTTCTTGCTGGGCTTATTATATTAGGAAGCTTCATAGGCAAATTCTTCGGGGCGCGTATAGGCGCAATAATTTCTCATGCTCCTAAAACGGTACGGCAATACCTTGGTCTTGCACTCTTACCAAAAGCGGGGGTAACGGTTGGCTTAATATTATTGGCGAAAGATATGTTCAACTCACCCCTCCTTGCGGACCTCATGGTAAATGCCGTCCTCTTATCGGTTATCGCCAATGAGCTGATTGCCCCGCCGCTTGTTAGATATGCGCTTCAGCGATCAGGAGAAACACACCATGAGTAGTATTGATAAAGTATGGGGGTTTAGATGAAAACTCGAGAGGTAATTAAATGCTTCAAGGAAAAAAGCGCGCCTATTGTTTCAGAAACAAGCACGCTTTCTACCGTATTAGAAACCATGTATGGCTTCAAGCACAGTGGGACTGTTTATGTCGTGAATGAAAACAAAGAGCTTACGGGTACGATTTCTCTGGATATGCTTGTGAGACAGATCCTTTCACACACTTTCGAACCCAGGATACATCCTCGTAGGCTTATAGCAGCTGTTACTTATGAGGTAGCGAGGGACATTATGCTGAAGAATCCCATATCGACAACGGAGGGTGAGGATGCTGAAGTAGTCCTCAAAAAAATGATAGATGCCAATGTTAAAGAGATCGCAATTCTAAATACCGAAGGGCAAGTGATCGGAGATCTTACATTACTAGACTTATTAAATGCGCTGCCTAAATTATGGAAACATAATTGAGGTGCTTATCGTTAACATTCATGTAGTAGCATAGTGAATTTGGCCACCTAATTAGAGGTGATATGGTCACCTCCAGACTACACAGGTGACACTATGACAAAACCAAAGCGACCAAACTTCAGCCCTGAATTTCGTCTTGAATCAGCTCAACTTGTTGTCGATCAAGGATACAAAGTACGAGAGGCTGCTGAAGCAATTCAATCAGTTGTTTTCGGGAGAAGTGCTTTTTGAAGGAAGCTTTAGGGTTTGAATCTAAGGCATAAATATGGAAGTTTTGACTTGCCTAAGTAGCGCTTTAATCAATTTATAATTCAATACAAATACCGACAACACTATTCCACCGGCACTGTGATCAGAATACGCCCCGTAAACGGTTCTTGGGTGCGCCTGTGGCTCATATAGATATGACAGTGGTTTTACCCTGACAACTCGGTCTGCACTGAGAATAAACTGCGTGAAAGGCCTGTTGCTTCGTTGATTTTTTCATCCCTGCAATTAGGCCTTGCTAGGGTTTAAGGTAATCCTGCTCTGTAACTATTTCCACATAACGTCAGATTTTTCCTTCACTGCAGCAGCAAGAAGATCAATCAGCGGGAGCGCTCGATTTGTCAAGCTCACCTCCTCTTCTTCAGTATCATCCTTGCCCATAACAAGAGGCTGCTTTTTATCCGCATCAACTGCAGCGGTTAACTTGCTCAGTGCTTCAGGAACGTCTGCTGCCAGAATTGCGCCAGGGACGGTCGCGCTGTGCCCCATCATTTCTAGCATGGAAAGACCTACATCGCCAAACATCGTAATACTGCTATATGCATCTGTTGTAAATGTTATCAGCATGAGATGCTCCTTGAATTGATTAACCTGTACTACTGATTAAAATAAAACAGATAAGAAAGACATCTACATTATTGCAGACTTCTGTGGCACCAACACATTATTCACCACTCTACACATCCGGATGCTGCATAGGACTTACTCTTTCAGTGAGCACAGAACCAGAATGATTCTGGCCATGAATCCAACGTCTCTTCTTCTAACGCGTGCTCAATGGCTGCTATTAGCAGCTGAGCGAGCTTTATACGACCATCTTTGCCTTTACTCGTAGTCTCAATAATCCCTGTCGCGTAGCTATCATCTATCCCTATAGCGTATGTGTGACAGAGGATGATATTATCTCTGCCGCTTTCATGCAGTACGTATTCAGTATCTTTCGCTAAGACTGGGATATTCAGCCTGTCGACATACCTACGCTTTTTCTTCTTAGTGACGATTTTATCCAGGCTGAACTCGCCATAATCTAATTTCCAATTTTGCGAATCAGGAAGCTTGAATTCATAACTTAAGGTAAAATCTGAGCTTGCAGGGAATTTGAACTCTAGAGTGGACAGTTTTTAGGTTTGTGGCCCTGGCTGTTTGAATCCATCTTTAAAACTGTGGCCTGAACTGTCAGGGGAGTATTCTCTGAAGTTGAGCACTTTTTCTTCTTTTCTGATGCTTTTAAAAGCTTGGCAAGGGTTGGATCATCTATGTCCATTGGGCATCCACTAAAACAACCAGCGAAGGAAAAGAATGATCCTATTCTGATTCAATTTACATAGCTATCTATCAATCGCATTAACTGAAACAGTTCGTAGTCACCGCACTCTGCTGAGGTGAGTAGCCTTCGGCAGCTGCGTCGTAACGAGGTTTACCCTCTTTCTGGCAACCGCATCAACAATGCTAGACCCACCACTGCAGAAACAACAGATGCGAGGAAGATTCCCAGCTTAGCGCTGTCAATGAGGTTTTCGCTAAAAGCTATATTTGCAATAAACAACGCCATGGTGAAGCCGATTCCGGCGAGAAAACCACCACCGACCAGCAGCCGCCAATTAAGTCCTGGAGGAAATATGGCAATGTGCAAGCACACTGCCAGCCAAGTAAAAAACAGAATACCTATGGGCTTACCCAGCACGAAACCTAAGAAAATTGCCCCTGTAACCGAGCTATCAATGTCACTGAATGTGAGTGGCAAGCCTGCGTTGGCAAATGCGAATAGTGGCATGATGGCAAAAGCCACCCAAGGGTGCAGCGTTATCTCCAGGCGTTCTGCTGGAGAAAGCGATTCACGCGCAGCTACTTCAGCAATTTGCAACGTTTGCCGATCCTTCGTGTCTCCACTGGTTTCGTCACTGGATGGATGGGAAATCACCTGACCCAATATCGAATAAAGCCGTTTGTCACTCACCCAGCGACGAGCGGGCGCCATTAAACCGAGTATGACGCCTGTGACGGTGGAGTGGATACCAGACGCATCCACGGCAAGCCAGGTGAATACACCGACCAATAGGTAGAGCGGAAAACCACGAAACCCGAGTACGGAGATGATGCGCGTCATCACCAAACCCAGAGCAGCCAACGTCAACGGCCACCAGACAATATGGCTGCTGTAGCCTATCGCGACGACCAGTATGGCGCCTATATCGTCAACAATCGCCAACGATAGCATAAATACCCGCAAACTTTTAGGGATGCGCGAGCCGAGCAGAGCCAGACAACCGATAACAAACGCCGTGTCAGTTGCCATGACGGTGCCCCACCCAGACTGAGCGGCCTGCCCCGATTGCAGTGTCAGATAGATGGCGGCGGGGAGGATCATGCCGCCGAGGGCTGCGGCTATGGAGAGCGCGGCCTGGCGCGGTTCGTTCAACTCTCCAAGAATTATCTCCCGCTTAAGCTCCACCGCAACAAGAAAGAAGAAAAACGTCATCAGACCTTCATTGATCCACTCACGCAGCGAACGACCAAATTCAAAGGAGCCGAACTGAAGTCCCACCCGCGTCTCCCAAGCATGTTCGAACGAAACCGCCCAGGGCGAGTTCGATAGAACCAGTGCAGCAATGGTAAACAATAAGAGAATCGATCCACCTGCGGACTCGATGTGTAAAAAGCGTACAAAAGGGTTCGTCAGCCGATCAACAAGCTCCTTTGGTAATCGAGTGGTATCTGGATTAGCTTGCCGATCTTTCATCATAAAAATCATTCTGGCAGCCAAGAGCTGTCTGTTGTACGGGGCCTTTTCACACACTCTTAATGAGTATCAGCGGACGGGTTAATTGGTCCAACAACACCCCTGTTAAATACTTATAATTATAGTCTGCCGCCGTCATCGAGATGATGACCCTGTAACCTCTTTCAATCGGGATGACATGAGCAATGCCGGATGGCCTCTTTGACAATTGGAACCAGAGGAGCCGCAACGCTGAGGGTGCGTATCCCGCACCTGAGTAGCTCGGCAATATGTTCAGGTCGTCCCGCCAGCTCACCGCACACGGACAGCGGCATCTGTGGTACGTCATCATGAACCAGACGCAGTAACCGAAAGATCACGGCTGATCCATCGTTGAAATAGTGTTCCACCGCCGCGTTATCCCGGTCGGCTGCAAAGGTGTACTGGGTCAGGTCATTGGTGCCGAAGCTCAGAAAATCGGCGTACTCGGCGATCGCCTGCACCGATAGCGCTGCCGCGGGGGTTTCGATCATGGCGCCAATCCTGGGAACGGTCTCCTTCGGCCAGAGCTGCCGCAGCAGCTCTTTTACGGCGGCCATATCTTCGGGCAGTGACACCATCGGCACCAAAATCCGCATATCGAAGTCGCGGGACAACGCCATCACCGCGCGCAGCTGGGTTTTGAGCAGCTCCGGGTACGCACGCAGCAAGCGAATCCCCCTTAGCCCCAGTGCGGGATTGGATTCGGCAAAAAACGCCAAAAAAGGCAAGGGCTTGTCGGCACCCACATCCAGCAGCCGCACACACACCGAGCGGCCCTTCGCCGCCGCCAGTACCTGAGTCATTTCACCAACCAGTTCAGAGGTATCGGGTGGGGTTGTACGGCCCAAATAAGCCTGTTCCATTCGGTATAGGCCCACGCCTTCCGCACCGTTGGCGATCGCCAGTTGGGTATCACTGCTGCTCCCCACATTGGCGATCACCGAGACCGTTACGCCATCTCGGGTGACGGCCGGCCGGCGGGCATTTGCTCGTGCTACGCGATAGGCCTCCGCTTTTTCTTTGGTGAGGCGCTGGAAAGCGATCAGCTGCGTGCTCTTTGGCCGAACCGTGACGGTTCCTGCATCCGCATCCACGAGCGCCAGAATAGCGTCGGGCACGGTGCTGACCAGATCCGGGATGCCTGATATGCAGGGCAGGCCAAGCTGGCGAACAAACAGGGCCGCATGGGAACCGCTGCTGCCGTGTTCGAGTAGCACGCCGGCGATGGCGCGATGGGCGAGAAAAACGGTATCGGAGGGCAGCAGCCTGGAGGCGACCAGGATGCAACCCGGGGGGATTTCATCGAGAGGATGAGCCGTAATGCCAGCGAGGGCATTGCACAGGCGTATCGATAGGTCGCGCATATCGTCGCCTTTTTCCCGGGCGATCTGTGATTCCAACGCCAGAAACCGGCTTTCCCAGCGCAGGAAAACCGCCTTTACGGCACTGCTGGCGCAGAGCAGGTTGTCGACGACCTCTCTCCTCAACTCCTGCTGCAGCGACGGGTCATTGAGCATCAATCGGTGCGACCCAAACACCTCAGAGAGGCGCGAGTCGATCTCTTTTTCCACCCGTGTCGCCAGTACCACCAGATCCTCCGATATGCCTGCGGTGGCAAAATCAAGACGGGCCAGCTCCTGTTCGACCTGACTGTGGGCTATGTCCACCGGTGTATCGATCGGCTCAAGCAGATCATGATGGACGTGGATAATCCCCTGCGCCAATCCCGGCGATATCGGGGTGCCATGAAGGACGAACGACGAACCAATCTGTTGCATAAGTTACCTATTTTATTCCATAGAGGTTCATTGTGCGCTTTGGCTACAGGCCACTGCCTTAAACCCTCACATATCACTCACCGGTTTGACGATGGACGCAGCGATCAGTTCACGTAATCGGCAGTGCAGAATGCCGCCGTGATGGTAGAATCTCAGCTCATCCTGGGTATCGATCCGGCAGCGGGTCTTGACTACCCAAGGTTTCCCGCGCTCGGGCTGAATCTGAACGCTGACATCACTCCCCGGAGTCACCTCCGCCAATCCTGCGATACTGACACACTCGTCACCGGTCAGCTGCAGCACGGCGAGACCGGTTTGCAGTTCCAGTTGCAGGGGCAAAACCCCCATGCCGATTAAATTAGAACGATGGATCCGTTCGAAGCTCTCGGCGATTACTGCGCGCACACCGAGCAGGCTCGGACCCTTAGCGGCCCAGTCACGAGAGGAGCCGGTACCGTATTCCGCCCCGGCAAACACCACCAGCGGGATCCCCAGTTGCTGAAAATGCTGGGCAGCGGCGAAGATACTGACTATTTCTGGAGAGGGTGCCAGCCGCGTCACACCTCCGTGCTGATGCGGCGCCATCAAATTCTGCAGCCGCGGATTGGCGAAGGTACCACGCATCATCACCTCGTGGTTGCCGCGGCGACTGCCATAGGAGTTGAACGCTGCCGGCTCGACACCATGGCTTTGTAGGTAGGCACCCGCAGGACTGTCCTCGGCGATACTGCCGGCCGGCGAGATATGGTCGGTAGTCACACTGTCACCGAGCAGTGCCAGGATCCGCGCCTCGACAATATCTTCAACAACTGAGGGCCCCGGTTGCAGGCTGTCAAAATAGCTAGGATAGCGCACGTAGGTGCTGATGCTGTCCCAGGGGTAGCGCTGGCTATCGCTGATCGCCAATTCCTGCCAGTGGCGGGTGCCGGTGAAGACGTCCGCGTAGCGTTGCCGAAACTGCACTTGGTTTACGTGAGCAGCAACGGTGGCGGCGATCTCCTCGGCGTCGGGCCATAGGTCGCTCAGGAACACCGGTTGGCCCTGAGGATCCAGACCCAGCGGATCGCGGGTCAGGTCCAGATCAATCCGACCCGCCAGGGCGTAAGCCACCACCAGCGGCGGTGAGCAGAGAAAACTGGCAGTTACCTGCGGGTGAATCCGCCCCTCAAAGTTACGGTTGCCAGACAGCACTGCACAGACATTGACCTTCTGCTGGCTGATGGTACCAGCTATGGCGGGATCCAGGGGACCAGAATTACCGATACAGGTAGTGCAACCATAACCCACTAGGTTGAAGCCTAGCTGATCCAGCTCCGCTTGCAGGCCGGCCGCCTGTAGGTAATCGGTCACCACCTTGGACCCCGGCGCCAGGGAGGTTTTGACCCAGGGGGCGACCTGCAGACCACGCCGACGAGCATTGCGCGCCAATAGACCGGCAGCCATCATTACCGTGGGATTGGATGTGTTGGTGCAGCTGGTAATCGCCGCAATTACCACCGCCCCCTCTTGCATTCTGAAGGGTTTGCCAAGTACAGCATGGGTACGAGGTGGATCGTCAGTTGGGCGTTCCTGCGCCTGCCCCCCTGCTTTTCCTTGAGCCTTGGCAAACTGCTGGAAAGCCGCGGCCACATCTGACAGCGCCACCCGATCCTGGGGGCGACGCGGTCCAGCGACGCTGGCTTTGATATCAGTAAGATCCGGCGTCAGCTCTACGCTGTAGGTGGCACGTGGAGACGTATCATCGTGCCAGAACCCCTGGGCACGGGCGTAGGCTTCTACCAGGGCAACCTGCTGCGGGTCGCGCCCGGTCAGGATGAGATAACGCAGGGTCTCGGCATCGATGGGGAAGAGGCCGCAGGTAGCGCCATATTCCGGTGCCATGTTAGCGATAGTGGCACGATCAGGCAGACTCAGACTGTTCAGACCGCTGCCAAAAAATTCGACAAAGCAGCCGACCACGCCTTGCTGACGCAGCATCTCTGTTACCCGTAGTACCAAGTCGGTGGCGGTGCTGCCCGGCGGCAGCCGACCACTAAGCTCGACGCCGACCACCCGCGGTAGTTGCAGGCTGATCGGTTGACCGAGCATCGCCGCCTCCGCCTCAATTCCGCCCACTCCCCAGCCCAGAATGCCAAGACCATTGATCATAGTGGTATGACTATCCATCCCCACCAGAGTGTCGGGATAAGCCAGCTGCTCACCAGTATCCAGCGCCTGCGTCCACACCACCCGCCCGAGGTACTCCAAGTTGACCTGATGACAGATCCCGGTGCCCGGGGGCACCACCCGGACGTTATCGAATGCAGCCTGCCCCCAGCGCAGAAAAGTGTAACGCTCGTGATTGCGTAGCATCTCCTGGCGTACGTTTTCATCAAAGGCTCCCTCGTCGCCGGCACGATCCACGGTGACTGAATGATCGATCACCAGATCCACTGGAATCTGCGGGCTGATCCGGCCAGGTTCGCCTCCAGCCTCGGCCATGACATCACGCATCGCTGCCAGGTCCACCAGCGCCGGTACCCCGGTAAAGTCCTGCATCAGGATGCGTGCCGGCATAAAGCTGATCTCCTTGATCGACTTACCTGTTTTAAGCCAGTCGCCCAGTGCCTCTATTGAGGCACGCGTGGCCTGCGCATCCTGCCCGTGGCGCAACAGGTTTTCCAACACAACCTTCAAAGCAAAAGGCAGCCGAGACAGATCGCCGCATTGGCCGTAGGCCGCGTAGGCCGCGGGCAGTGCATAGTAGAGGTAAGCTTCGACACCCACCTGCAGGGTGCGCTGAAACGGGGAGGATTGATCCGTAGAGTGAGTCATTGTTTACTCTCCGGTGAGGGTCTGGCTGTACAGACGACTCTAGTTATAGCCAACCTTGGATCGCCGGCGATTACGGCTGCGTGACCTTCACTTTCTCCGGTATCCTGGGGCCAACCGGTGCCATGCCCTGCAGATACTTGAACAGTTCGCTGTCAGTAGACAGCACCAGGGTAGTGTTTTGTCCGATTACCGTTTTGTAGGCTTGCAGGCTGCGGGTGAACTGGTAAAAGTCTACCGCTGCAGGGTTCTGATTGTAGGCTCGGGCGTAGATTTCTGTGGCCTTAGCATCGGCCAGGCCGCGTATTTCCTCCACTTGGCGGTAGGCTTCAGACTGGATCTTGTTCAGATCCCGCACCCGGTCACCACGGATACGCGCCGCCTCACCGTTACCCTCGGATAGAAAGCGTTCAGCGATCTGTCGCCGTTCACTGATCATCCGGTCGTAGATTTTAGGACGTACGCTTTCGTTGTAATTGATCCGTTTGAAGCGGATATCAAGCAGCTCGATGCCAAACACCCGCACCTTTTCAGCCGCCGCCACGAATATCTCGGCTTCCACCTGCTTACGCCCCTTCTGGATCGCCACCCAGGCGCTGGTATCCAGCGAGCGTCCCCCGCCGCTCAACAACGCATCACGCAGCGGCACCCGATCCTTGGTAGTACGTATGATCTCGATCAGCTCGTGCTTAGCCACCGCATTACGTGTCTCGCTGCCGAGAATATCGTCCAGCCGGGATTGAGCGCTACGCTCATCACGCAGGCGCAAGAAGTACTGCAGCGGATCGGTGATGCGCCAACGGGCGAACAGGTCGACAGAGATATAAAGCTTGTCCTTGGTCGGCATGTCCGAGGGTTTACCGTCCCATTCGAGTACCCGCTTATCGATGGCGTTGACCTCCTGGATAAACGGTAGCTTGAGCTTCAGCCCCGCCTCGGTGATAGGCTCTCCCACCGGCTTGCCGAACTGGGTGATGATCACCTGCTCAACTTCGCTGACGGTGTAGATAGAGCTGTACAGCAGGTACCCGGTGACCAGGGTCAGCAACAGGGTAAGGGTTGAGTTTATTCTGTTCATGGTCGACCTCCGCTACCGTATCCCAGATTGAGCAGCGGCAAAATACCGCCCGCCTGCTGGTCGACGATTACCTGAGTCTGAATGCTGGGCAACACCTCCTGCAGCGTCTCAATATAGATCCGTCGACGGGTCACCTCCGGCGCCTTACTGTACTCTGCCAGCAGCGCGCTAAAGCGCGACGCATCACCCTCGGCTTCGTTTATCCGCTTGAGACGGTAGCCGTCGGCCTCTCGAATTCGCTGATCTTTTTCACCCTGGGCCAGGGGAATCACCTTGTTGTAGTCGCGCCGCGCCTCATTGATCAGTTTCTCTTTTTCCTGCTGCGCCTGGTTAACCTCATTGAACGAGTCCTGCACCGGCAGCGGCGGGTTGATGTTTTTCAGTTGCACCTGGTCGATGCTAATCCCCATCACGTATTTGCTGGAGAGTAGCTGCATCTTGGCCAAGGCTTCGATTTCGATCTCCTGACGCCCCACGGTAATCACCTCGTCAACAGTGCGGTCGCCCACCACCTCGCGCATCACCGATTCAGAGACATAGCGCAGGGTTTCAGCGGGTTCGCGCACCTCAAATAGAAACTTAACCGGATCGGCGATGCGGTACTGCACCACCCACTCCACCAGCGCAGCGTTGAGGTCGCCGGTGACCATCTGGGTTTCACGCTTCTTATCACGGGGGCGGGGGCTTTGGTAGGGATCGTTGGCGCCGGGGGTAGTAAAGCCAAACTCCTGCTTCAACTGCCGCTTGACCGGTACGATGGTAGCAATATCCATCCCCAGCGGCAGTTTAAAATGCAACCCCGGTGGCACCTCGTAGAGATACTTACCGAAGCGCTGTACCACTGCCACTGAATCACTCGGCACAGTGTAGTAAGCAGTCCAGAAACCCAGTCCGCTAAACACCAACACCGCAAGACCGATGATCCTAGTACGACTACCACCTGGTAGGTGACAACCGCAGCGAACCCACCCAGCACGGAGCAGACGCCCCAGATCAAATGCCGATTGATTACTCCCATTCCAGAGATCTTTCTGATCATTGTTGCTTTGGCTTGACATCATATATTCCTCTGTTGGCGCCAAATCTCTCGCAGAGCAACAACGACAGGAATACCCTCTATTGCCCCCAGTCTTTTTACTTAAAGGGAGAGCTAAAGCCTGTTGATAACTCGAAAGGATTTAGGCCATTACAGGCTTAGGATATAAGCCCCCCTTGGGGGAGTCGGTGCGCTAACAAACATAAAGCGCCAATAGGAAGAAGTGTTTAACCGACTTGCCAAATCACCGACAAGCAACTGTACTTCACAGATACACTGTTATTTCTCCGGAATAACGGCTTTTGAGCAACTCTCAGGTATGAAAAATGTATCCTTCTCCACAACAAAACCATTTATTGGCCGCCCTGCCCGATAAAGTTCAACAGCGTCTGTTTCCTTACCTTAAACCGGTTACGCTGCCACTCGGTAAAGTCTTGTACGAGCCGGGAGAGATTCAACATCAGGTTTTCTTTCCGACTGACGCCATCGTCTCGCTGCTTAACGTAACGGAAAATGGCGCGTCTGCTGAAATTTCGGTGGTAGGTAATGATGGTTTGATTGGAGTGAGCTTGTTTATGGGCGGTGAAAGCACCCCCAGTCGGGCCTTGGTGCAAAGTGCTGGCTTTGCCCTGCAACTCTCAGCGCGGCGTCTTAAGGAGGAGTTTGACCGTCACGGCGACCTATTGTTATTGCTGCTTCGTTATACGCAGTCGCTGATCACCCAGATGGCCCAAACCGCCGTATGCAATCGACACCATACCATCGACCAGCAATTATGCCGCTGGCTACTGCTATCACTGGACCGCCTGCCGGGTAATCAATTAATCATGACTCAGGAACTGATTGCCAACATGCTTGGCGTTCGGCGCGAAGGGGTAACCGCCGCTGCGGGCAGATTGCAGAAACTCGGCGTAATAGAATATCACCGCGGACATATTGGCGTACTCGACCGTCCCCGCCTTGAAGCACTTTGCTGCGAGTGTTATGCCGTAGTCAAAAAAGAAACGGACCGATTGTTGCCCTGGCACCCGAACAAGTGACTAACGTCTTGGCTGTGCAATAGACAGGACACGAAGTGTAACTGCACGGGAAGATGGGCAGCCTGTACAAATATGCAAGCTACCCGTTGGGCATATTTTACCCAGTAGCCACCACTACCACTAGAGCAATCGGCGGCGCTGATCAATTACTTACCTACCTGTTTGTCCATCTCTGTCAGGCGTTGCCTGTTCCGATGGTTCCTGCCGAGGCGCTTGCTCTTCGGTAACCTTGCTTCCTTCTCTGGCCGGTTTTCCTTTATTGCTGAACTCCCTCGAGTCGTTAGCCTCAGGGGCAGCACCGGTATCTGGTTTTTGTTCGCGTGGCTTTTTCATATAAACCTCTGAATAATCCTGAAACTCGCGATATTGCGTGCTGCAGGGATAGTTACTATGACAGCAATACATAAAAGCATCGGTTCGCTATCACACACTAGAAGTAGATTTTGAGAACTATTTTCGCAAAGGAGAAGTTGGTGAATGACCGGCGAACTCGTAGAGGGTGTGCCATACTCAGTTCGTCCCTTAGTAACGTTGTGGTCACACCCAGTTTCAAGCAGAGGTTAAACAACTACCCAAACCCGAAATCTTAATTGAATAAAACATCGGTGACTGATGTTAGTTTGTACTTCTCAGTTCTCTCCTTTTTTAAACCCACTTATGTTGTTGCCTCCAGACAGTCCATCCAATCACACCTACGTTTAGGATATAACCTATCGTAGCCAGTTGCTTTTTGTGCTGCTAAACAAATGAGGGCTGATGTGCTGATTCTGTACGCATTGATATCTATTGATCTCATATAAAACCCAACAATATGCGATTCTGAAGCTTTAGAAAGCCAACGTTATCTACGATAACGTCACTACCATCCATGACGCCTCAAGCGATTCAAAATCCCTTGTCCGCAAGGACGTGCCGGTTCGAGTCCGGCCGCTGGTACCATCTCTTCAACTTTTTGAAGAGTAAGAGAAAAAGCCCATCCTATAAGGGCCCTAGAAGAAAGCGATACCGAAAGGTAGTCGCTTTTTTTGTGCCTAATTTCCACCCCCGGTCCATAACCCGAAAATATCCTGTGCGGATTTTGTGCGCAGAGGAATCCAATAAAATCCATCGCTCTATCATTCTGTACGTTGTCATCATGTCTAAACGTATTCAGCGCGTGCTTATAGCCGGTATGGTGTGCTCTATTGGGGTTGCCCTCGCTGGTAGTAATATCCAACTTCGAGTTACAGGGGTAGGTTAAAGCCTTGGAGGCAGTAATTTCAGAGAAGTTCATGCGTAAGTATGACAAGTTGGCGATACTCATCCTGTTGTCTTCTTGGGTTGTAGCAATCAAATATTACTTAAAGGATCGACACCGTTTCTGAAGTGAACTGCTGCAGAGTTAGATCTGTCTTTTTTGAGCGATGATTGCAACATAATGAATGAAGCGATTGTGGTCTATTAGCTGCTCCCCTGATACTTACCACACAGCTTCGTCGTATATCAGAAATTGGTTAGTACCTTTTTCCTTGGCCTTGTACAGCGCTCCATCAGAAAATTTAATCAATTCTTCCTTATCCGTAGTATGTATCGGGGCAAGACTAACCCCAATACAGGCCCCAACCACGACCTCTTTCCCCTGAAGCACAACAGGGGTGGAAATATGATCAATTATCCGCTGAATCAGAACCTTTAGTTCACCAAGACTATGTGGATTAAAAACGATGATGGCAAATTCATCTCCCCCCAATCTAGCTGGTGTGTCGGTGGTTCTGATGTGAGTACAAATTTTGTGTGCCACTGACTTAAGAAGTTCATCACCAACTTGATGCCCATAACGGTCATTCACTACCTTAAATAAATCTAAATCAATACTCAGTAACGCCACTGTTTGCTGGCTACGCTTAGATAATCGAATACGGTCATCTAAAATCTCGTTAAACTTATACCTATTGTAAAGACCTGTTAACTGATCTGTTGTTGCCATCTCTACCAGCTTTTCTTCTAAGGCCTTCTTCTCTGTAATATCTTCTATTACAAGTAGTATTCTGGGAGTTGAATAATTGGGAGATATAACCCTTCTGGCGTTCAAACGCATCACTTTCTTCCCGATATGGGAAAACTCATGCTGAATCTCGTACCCCTCTACGCACTGTTGGCTTGGTAATATTTCATTCAGGAGACCGATAAGGTCTGCGATGTTCCATTGTCCATTGCCTAATGCATATAAGTATTGATCAACAGTTTCTTCTTCAGTGACATAAAACGACTTATAAAAATTTTTACTCGCATACACAACCCGCAAATCACCATCGAGAACCAACAAAGGATCTGGAATAGTGTCTACAATCTCCTCCATGAGATAAGGGTCATTCAGGGTCTGAATCATTATTTCGTTTTCCACATGGCGAAGGCTGTCTTTAGCCTAGCCTATTTTCTGAAAGGGAGTGATTGATGGATAGCCTTACAGTTACTCAACTGCCACCAAGGAGGCTCTTTAAAGCCACCCTCTTTTATTACCTAGCATTAGACTCATTGCTACAGCTTTTAGGATATACCCAAAATAAAAAATTGACCTACAATAGGAAGCTGTATATTATTTAACCAGCTTGATACTTTATCACCTATTTATGCACGTCATTTCGAAGTTTTCTCAATTCCTCGTCCTGTTTTCATAAGTACACCGTAAACATTCCTGCATTTATCTGCCTGAACTCAGGCGGCTCATTTATTTCCGAAAATAGGATAAAAATTATGTCTAATACAATTACTGGCACAGTTAAATGGTTCAACGATGAAAAAGGCTTCGGCTTCATCGAGCAACAATCTGGTCCTGATGTTTTTGCACACTTCAGCGCTATTACTGGTGAAGGTTTTAAAAGTCTTCAGGAAGGCCAACAAGTTGAATTCTCGGTAACACAAGGCCAAAAAGGCCCACAAGCAGAGAATATCCGCGCTATATAAACCGAAATAGTTTAACTCTATTTAGAGCATGGCTACACGCCATGCTCTTCCATAAACACAACTTCTGTTACCCCCTATTCCCTCTGAATTTATAAACTCTATTCTGTACTGCAGCCAAAGATCACTAACTGCGGAAGAATGCTTATTTATGAAAGCCAGACAAGCAAATTGTTAATTGCTTGGGCAATAATGGCTCTACTGAAGTTAAAGGAATAACTCACCATGTTAGAATATATTAATGATGCCTTGTGCGTATCTCGCTTCCCTAGGCAAGAAAATGACTTATGGGCATGTTACAAACCTTCCCTTGAATGTACTGACCGAAAACGACAAACGTGGAAACGTATAACCACTCTACTTTCTACCACTGAAATGCAGAGTTACCTTCACAAACATTACGAAGAAGAAAGTATCTCTGAAACGTTTGTTCGTATCTCGGCTAACTGAATCAAAACCGAACTTTTTACCGGATACTCCAGAGCTCAAGTAAAACTGACCATCACTTTGTATTCATTACAGTAATTTCTTCTGCCGAATTCTGCGATACATACTATTATGCTGATGCTGTCATTGCTGGCATATCCAGCAATTTGGTCTGTTATTAGATAAAGGTCTTGACCAATGAAACCTAATTTCGCTCTGGAGCACATTCAACCTTCAAGCAACTGAGGAAATGCGCTATAGGAACTTTACCCTAATAGCTATAATCAGCGACACATTTAAGAATGGGTATCATTCGTTTTCTTCGATATCCTTCTTGATTGTATACAACCTTTCTTTTTGCTCCTCACTATTCTGCATCTTCATCGAACCAACTTTGTGAGTAGAAGTAAAACGCTCAGTTTTATCGAGCACTTCAGATAGGTCAGACAGCCCTTCATTGATTGAACGATAGAGCATCAAGTCCAACCGTTCCAAATTTTCAAGTGCTTGGGTTGCTTGCCTGAGTATAAAGGGGAGTGATTCTAGAATGGTGTCATCTATGGATTGTCTCGCTAATTGGGATTGTAATTTAGTACGATCCTCTAGCCATAACACTAGCTCTTTTACCTCCTCAGTGAAGAGTTCTGCAGCAACATGGGGGGGAAGACGGTCAACTTGAGCATTGAATGAGGCCACTGTGATGTGATTTTCCTTACCTGAAACTTTGTCTTTGGTCTGACGAACACATTTAATCGTATCGCCTTTGGTAATGAATTCCATAACTGCTTCCTCATGACAAAGCATCTTATTGATCTCTATCCACTTAAGAGACAAACTAAAAATAGACCTAGAGAAGTGCAATTACCAATCGATAGGCTTACACCCATACTTTTTTTTAGGTGGCCGCGAGCCAGAAAAGGGCACAGCAATAAAAACAGGTAGCAGCACTTTTACCCTAAGCCTCTAATCTTCAAAGGCATAACGATCCGGATACGAGTTCCAGTACAATCGGATACTAAACAAATCAGCAAATCTAGTAACACTCCCTCCCTTGATACTTATAATCCGGCTTTATCAAAAGAGAGACTATACTCCTCTAGACCGAACTTAAGGAGTTAAGGTAATGTCTAATCGCCCTAATCTACGAACCTATATACTCATACCTGTGCTGCTTTTACTTAGCATGCCATCCTTGGCAGATTGTTGTAGCGAACAATCCATCACGCGAGAAAATCCTGCGGCAATTGGGGGGCGGCTTTACGACAAGTGGTGGGCAGAACTAGATCTTGCCGCGCCATCAACAACACATCCAGCCTACCCAGCTACAGCTAAAAAGTCTGGAGCTACCACTTGGCGCTGTAAAGAGTGCCATGGTTGGGATTATGCTGGTATAGAAGGGGCGTATGGGACAGGAAGCCACTATACCGGCATTAAGGGAGTTACTGCTTATAAGGGAAAAGACCCAGCTCAGATTAGAGCATTATTAACCGATACAACCCATCAATATGACCGCTTTCTGAACAAACATGCTCTAAACCTAATTGCTACCTTCATCAGTGAAGGACAGATAGACATGTCGAACACCATCGGTCTTAATAGCAAAAAAGCCGACGGTGATGCAATCAACGGACAAGTGCTATACGGAGAATACTGCAGCCGATGCCATGGAGATGAAGGAGAAGACCTTAACTTCGGATCAAACCTGAAGCCTGAATATCTGGGCCCTCTGGCCCGAAGGAATCCGTGGGAGGTATTACATAAAATCCGTAACGGCCACCCTGGCTCGAAAATGGGCCCTGAACAGATGCACAGCGGCGATATCATGAGAAGACACCACCTCGGCGAGGTCCGAATGAACGAACCGATGCCAGCGATGATCGGAAAGTTGACCTTACAGCAACAGATGGATCTATTGAATTATCTACAGAAGCTTGCAAGTGAATAAGCTGACAGGGCATATCGTAAATCAACCAAACCCGGTATGTCCTGTCCATTAAAATAAAAAAACCTGTGCGGATTCTGTGCGCATAACGATATAGCACTCTCAAATAGAATCTAAGAAACTACAGTAAAGCTGTTTAAACTTTCCTTCACTATCCACTGAAATCTACTGAGATATACCACGTACTATTTGATTCAAAATCCCTTGCCTTCACGGGCGTGCCGGTTCGAGTCCGGCCGCTGGTACCATCGAATTCTTAAAGAAAAGGCCCGCTCATTGAGCGGGCCTTTTCTTTTTGTGCTCTGGAATCAGATAAAAGACTTTGGCCCTCTTAAATATTTCCTTATGCTCTATCTAGAAGTACCGTTCTTTTAGATCCGAACAGATACCAACCAGTCCTGGAAATAGGGATGCTTCAGTAATACCCATCCTCCTTAAATCACAAAGGACTGCACCTTTCTCATGAGCATCAATATCAAACGCGTGTAAATAAACCTTACTTCGCAACCCGGAAACATAAGCGAAGTACCCCTCAATCCAATCCACTGTTGAAAAGGTAGTAACAGCCTGCTGCGGAATAGCTCTTTTATTACCTGAAGCTAACAATTCCGAATACGAAACCGTGGTATGGAATGTTTCATATTGATCCGTTTGAAAAGTATCACTCTCCCATTCTTTCTTATTCAAGACATATATTCTAACCTTCGCATTTTCTTCAGCTTCATCTACGCCTTTGAAAGCAAAGTATGCCGCTACATATGGGGAACACGACCAATCTAAAAGAGGAGTTGGATAACCATAGTGCTGGGCTAAATAAAGCAAAGCACCTAAATCAGAGTTATCATCTAAATTGAATTTCAAGCCCGTTTCAGCATGAACCAAACGGTATAGTTTAGGCACATCATATTTAAAATACCTCTGTAGATCTGAACGCCCATGCCGATGATAGCTGGTTCTTAAACCCCACTTATTTGAATTTTGACCTCTAAAAATATAGTCATCCATTCCATAATTAGATAAAACATTCTTAAAATCAGCCCAAGTAGTATCTTGAACAATAGTCTCCTCTGCACTACCACTGTATGCCTTAACATCAAAGCCTCCAGCAGTAGCGATATCTGTCTTCCACTCTCCCTTAACTACATCTCCATCAACAACACCTTGCCCTTCAATAACTAAAGGCAATTTTGCATCCGGGTAAGAGCGACTTAATTGTTCGGAACTTAATTCTAAATAGTTTTCATCATCTAATGCTCGAATATTGTTCCCCTTAAAACTAAAGGTATCTTCGACAAAAGATGCCTCGATATTAGCCACTATCGAAGGTATATCCTGATGATCATCTCGTATACGCAAAGTCCCTTCATAAGAAGAGTCAACATAATCTAAATTAAACTGAATATTCCCGGTATTAGTTCCATTTATATGGCCTAACCATTGTTTATTCATCTAAAGTCCCTTAAAAAAGCTATAAAAATAAATTTGAAACTTTGATCCCGTACTTGGATATCGCTTTCTAGCTCAAATTAAATGGGACAGAGCCCTTTAATCTATTTAGGCTCACTAGGAACAACCTGCAAATCTAACGGAGCTAATTCAAAACTCGTTGAATGATCACCCCCTCCCTTTCCATCAAGCTTCTTTTGCAGCTTTTTATTAGACATATGTGTTAAAGCAGCCAATACATATACAAATAACTGAAAACCTGCCGCATAGAAAAGAGCATATTCTATTGAAAGCTCTTTGAAGAAAATAAATGCAAATGTCGTATAGAAAACGACTGATGAAGACCAAAGAGCTACTATAAATTCAAATAGCAATTCATCCTTATTCTTTTCTTCCTTGGAGCCATAAATTTTGGACGGCTCTCCGTTCAACCGATCTTTCAAATTCACAGAGTGAACATGAATGGATGCTACAAATAGGTTTAACCACACCACTGGTAATGAAATACCCATCGACAAGATCACAAGCTTAAACGCATCCAAACTCTTAAAAAGCTCAGGATCAAAATAAAAAATCGACAATACACCAGGCGCAATAGCTCCTGTAAAAACAAGTATGCCAATAAAAGCCTGCCTAGCAGTGATATTCTTAACTTCATTAAACATCTGAATTCCTTTTCTAATCAGAGAAGTAATTCTGTATATCACAACCAAACAGCCTGACAAATCAATCTTAATTCTTATATAAAGACAAAAAAGTGGAACTCAAGAAGAAAAACCAAAGGGTCAGGTCTTGCATTGTGCAACAAAATTAAAGAGAGCAGAGGTCTTTTCTTTTTCTAACCACTAGCCGCAAAGCGTTCTAGCCACTAACCTCTAGCTTCTTCCGTACTTTCTTCCCCCGCCACCCAATAAACAGCCCAGAAGATACGATCAACGCCGAACCAATCAACATAGAAGTAGTGAACTCCTCACCAAAGAACAATAGCCCCAACGAGCAGCCAAACAGTAAGCGGGTATATCTAAACGGCGTTACGGCTGATACTTCGCCGGTACGCATCGCTTTCATTAAACAGGAATAGGCGATCACACCCGCTACCGTAGCGATCACAATCGACAACAGCTCGGGCTGAGATGGCAAACGGTACGCCTCATCTGCCCAGCTGGAATAAAGGAGCCCAGAGATCAGGACTGAGAGAAAGCCATAAAAGCCTAGCCGTGCTGTGCCTACAGTCGGTGGTGCCATGCGGCTTGCGAGGTCTCTACCGGCAAAACCAATCATCCCTATTACAGCCAACAAAGAGAGCTGAGAAAAGCCATCAGCGCCTGGCTGCACGATTAAGATAACGCCTAACAGTCCTATAAATATGGCTAACCACCTAACAGGGCTTACTTTTTCTCCAAGAAACAGCACTGCGCCCGTCACAACTACAAGCGGAGTGGCTTGCAGTATCACAGTGGCAGTAGATAGCGGGATAAAGGCGATTGCGAGTACGTAAAACAGCCGCCCTATTACTTCAAAGACGATGCGAATACGCATAGGTAACGACAAAACGTCTTTGATAAACAAAGGCTCACGGTTGCATTTAAGCATGGCCGCAAACAGGAACATGCCACCTAAACCGAAGAGAGCAAGCACCTGCCCAACTGGCAAGGTTTGCGCGGCATCCTTAACCAGCGCATCTTCAATCGCAAACGCAGCCATGGCAGCGATCATCCACAGGCTGCCAATCAAATTATCTTTACTGTTCGTACCTGTTGAATGCGCCACGTGATCTCTGTTTTCCAAAAGGTAGGTTGATTTAACGACCTACCATCCTACCTATCCCCTCTTAACCTCCAAGGCACAGCCAATAGAATTTGCATAGTGACAGATTCGTATAGGGCAAGCCTCTTTAACCTTCAAAGGCATGCCGATTCAGGCGCGGCGGCTAGCACCACTGAATGCTAAAGAAATAAGTCAATCTAATAGCGCTACGCTACCTTGCTCTTATTACTCGTGATCCGGCATTCACAAAAAGAGTGTCTATACTACGGTATACAGCGCTTCAAGCTTAAGGGACCGATAATATGCCTATGCATCTACACTTGAGAACTCCCATACTCATATTGGCGCTGCTTTTGCTTAGCATGCCATCCTTAGCTGATTGCTGTAGAGACCAATCAGCCACACCGGACAATCCAGTGGCAATTGGAGGGCGCCTTTACGATAAATGGTGGGCAGAACTAGATCTTTCTGCGCCATCGATAACGCACCCGGCCTACCCGGCAACAGCTAAAAAATCAGGAACTACCACTTGGCGTTGCAAAGAGTGCCACGGATGGGATTATGCTGGTGCTGAGGGTGCCTACAGAAATGGAAGCCACTTTACCGGCATTAAGGGCATTACCGCTTACAAGGGGAAGGAGCCTGCCAAAATTAACGCCCTATTAACCGACTCAAACCATCAATATGATCGCGTTCTGAATAAGCATGCACTAGACCTTATTGCCACCTTCGTTAGCGAAGGTCAGATTGATATGTCAAACGCCATTAACCTCAATAACAAAAAAGCCAACGGTGATGCTATCAAGGGTCAAACCCTATACGGAGAATACTGTAGTCGCTGCCATGGAGATAAAGGAGAAGACCTTAACTTCGGCTCAAAACTGAAACCCGAATATCTGGCCCCTTTAGCCCGAAGGAATCCTTGGGAGACATTACACAAGATCCGTAACGGCCATCCAGGTTCGAAAATGGCCCCTGAACAGATGCACAGTGGCGATAATATGAGAAGACATCACCAAGATAAGTTACGTATGAACGAACCAATGCCTGCGATGATCGGAAAGCTAACCTTACAACAACAGATCGATTTATTAAGTTATCTACAGGAACTTGATGGCAATTAAAGGAATCGGAACACTCTAATCCTCACTGGCCCGTTTTGAATACAACGACCAGCACCAATGAATTCCACAACAAAAAAGGCCTGCTCATTGAGCAGGCCTTTCTTTTTCTAGCCACTAGCAGCGAAGCGATCTAGCTGCTAGTTACTGAAATATATTAAACACCGTTAATCAGTAGGTGTACGCCGATACTTGCCACATAACCTAGAGCAATTGCAGGCGTCCATTTAAGGTGAGAAGCGAAGGTATAAACGCCACGCGCAGTACCTAGTAGTGCTACACCTGCAGCAGAACCGATCGCCAACATACTGCCGCCCACACCCGCTGTTAGGGTTACAAGCTGCCACTGGCCTAGCGACATCGCTGGGTCCATGGTTAATACCGCGAACATCACCGGAATGTTATCTACAATCGCCGATAGCACACCTACCAGACCGTTCGCCCATGTTGGGCCAAGGTCGTTGTACATTAGTTCAGAAACGATCGCCATGTAACCGAACTGGCTCAAGCCAGCTACACACAAGATTACGCCGTAGAAGAACAGCAAAGTATCCCACTCGGCACGCGATACACGTTCCATCACGTCGAACTCTTTAACTTCTTCACGCTTCTCAGTCATATCTTCAAACAGCTCTACAGCACCCACTGTTTCACCGTTTTCATCAACAACAGGGGCAGCACTGAACATTAGGTATGCGCCTGAGTTACCGATATTGTCGAAGTAGTTAGCGGCATCGTAAGACTTACCGCCCATTGGGTTGTCACGATACTTGTTTTGATAGTGCTGACGTACGCCTGCACCTGATTCGTCTTCTAGGACAGCATCAGCCAAGGTTGGACGCTGCTCTTTATAGAAGCCTTTCCAGTGATCTTTAGTGCCGATCATCTCTTCAGCTTTGATACCCGTTAGATCTTCTAGTGCAGTGTTCCAGTGGGTAACGTTTTTCTCTTTATCGATCATAAACGCTGGATAAGGCTGATCATTTAGATGCTCGCCGATATCCTTGCCGTATGCCTGTAGAACGCTCAATGGGTTCTGGTGCGCATCGCTACGACCACCAAAGATCGAGTCTGCCATCACCGTACGACCTTCAACCTTCTTCAGGTAGAACGAGTACATACCTAGGTAACCCAAACCAAACATCATGCCAGCTGCAGGTGGTAGGTGTAGGAAGCTGTGGAAGCTTACTGCAGTTACGATAGTCGCTAGGAATAGCACCATCATCACTTTAGCACCACGTTTCATGAAGGACTTTTCCTGAGACGCTTCTGGGATCTCATTAGGAATAGCGAAGTTCATGATAATGGCAGGCACAAACCAGTTAACTAGCGATGGGATAAACAGCGGTAGGAACTCTAGGAACTCTACTTTACCCTTCTGCCAAACCATCAGTGTTGTGATATCGCCGAATGGGGAGAATGCACCACCAGCGTTTGCCGCAACGACTACGTTGATACATGCAATCGATACAAAACGGATATTCGAACCACCTACAGCCATTACAACCGCACCCATCAGAAGTGCAGTCGTTAAGTTATCCGCAATCGGAGAGATAACAAATGCTAGTGCGCCGGTAACCCAGAAAACCTTACGTAGAGAGTAACCACGGGATACCAGATAAGCACGCAGCGCTTGGAATACATTACGATCTTCAAGCGCGTTAATGTAGGTCATCGCTACTAGCAGGAATAGGAATAGCTCTGCGTATTCGATAATCGCATGTTTAATCGCATGATGCGCCTGTTCTGTGGCACCAATTTCCTTAAATGCTAGCGCTACTAGAATCCAGATCAGACCCGCAGCCACCAGAACCGGCTTACTTTTAAGCAGATGAATATTGTTTTCCAGCGGAACCAGTGAGTAGGCCAAAATAAAGATGGCGATACTTAGATAGCCATAGAAAGAGGCGCTCAGTTCCGGAACGTTAGCGGTCGCTCCGCCGGTTTCCGCAAAAGCAGTAAGAGGGAGCAGTAAGAGACCAACAACAGCCAACACAAAGCGTAAGCTTGCGCTGTTGATCTGTGGAAAAAACATCGACAGGTTCATGGTCAGAATCCGATTTTAAAATTGTTGTGTCTGGATCAGGTTACGGGTTTCAAAATACCCGCCGAAATTGCATAAGAATTGACAATTCTTATGCAATTTCTGCCTAGCAACTTGCAGGGCTTGACCCATCGTCACGAGAAAGAGCGTCAAAAAATGACCAAATTCGAGTAGACCAACGTTAAGTCCGACCAGCTACTAGCATGGCGTGTATTCATGCCTATGCTGAAAATGCTGCAATGCACACATTTTTGAGCGGGGCTAGGGTAACGCTTTAAGACAAAAGTAAATACTGGTCTTTAGAGCAATAAAGCACCATCTTTTGAGTAAAGGAGTCCGGTAAAAAGACAAGGGGTCTGAGATAGCTGTAGGAAACTTACTCACGAATGCGCGTTTTTACATAGCGTAGCGCCAAAAAGGGACACAAATTCAAGGTATATAGGCGTTGCTGACCTAAGCCTTTTGGATAGGGATCACAAGGAGGAGATCTGTTTTATCGATCTTTTTAATCGGAAGAAAGAGACTATTGCGAGAGTTGTTCGCCACAATAGAGCTTGCGAACTTTATTCAGAAATCTGACACGCTGAGTATTGTTCGAAAACTCGGTCGCGACCACTTCGCCATTCACGGCGCGGATACGTGAAAAACAATCCTTCAGCTCTAAATGCTTTTTGCCATGGCCTGCAGCATAGATACCACGAAGAAAGAAGCCACTACTGGACTGCTGACCTTCAGTCACAATCTTGTCGTATACCGCTTTAAAAATTGAGGGATTAATAACAGAACCCATAAGTCTCTCCTTCTATCTTTCTTCAGCGTGTTTTAAAAAGTCGTAGATATCTTTGTGCTGCTTCGCCAACCAATCACTATTGGATGAGCTACTACTGGATAGCTTCTCCGCGAGATGCAGAAAAATTTTGTACGAATCGCTATCTTTGATTGAGTGCATAACTTCCTCTCCTCCAATAAGAAAAAACTTAGCGGTTTATGCTCTTTGTGACTGCAACAGTATCTGTTGATTTTCTTGGTACTTGAGGTGGGAGAAGTTCTACCTACCTGAGAGCGAGCAGGTAGAACTGTTCAGCAATGTTAATGGTGAGGTCGTCCATTGCCTATCACTTATGAGCGGGATCTAGACTACCAATAATGATAATGATTCGCAATAGCGTTTTATATTTTTTAGCAAATAATTTTTGTTCGACAGAAATACTGGTTAGCAGTGTTGTTATAGGTGTCCCGTTTTCACATAGATTAATGCGCCATCGTCCTTGGTATAGGGATGATGCTCACTCAAATGAGGACTACGCAACCAGGAACCTTTTGGGTAGATACCATGCTCATCGTAGAACGTGCCTTCAAGTACCAGTATCTCTTCACCGCCAAAATGACGATGGGGGTTAAACTGCGTATTCGGCGCCCACTTCACCAAGGCGACATGCTCACCCTCAAATTCATGCAGAGGCATAACGGTTAAACCATCAACCAAGCCTTGGAGCCAAGGTTCTTTAGTAGTATCAATCGCCTTTTGTTCTTTATCAGCTTCGTTAAACTGCTGCAGCTTTACAAAGATGATCGCACCCTCTTTGCCGATCTTCGGGGTGTGAGAGGTACCAATAGGGTTACGAACATAACTCCCTTGGGGATAATCTTGGTGTTCATCAGAAAACACACCTTCAAGCACGAAGAACTCTTCCCCACCGCTATGAATATGCGGTGAGAATTCACTAAAAGGCGCATAACGGACAATCGAGGTCGCCCGTGCAGATTCATCACCAATACGGTCTAGCATCATGCGCTCGACACCTGACATTGGCGAATCAACCCAATGGTAATCTTCAGGAAGAATAACTACGCGTTGTTCAAAATCGGCATTGATTCGGGTGGCCATAGAACAGTCCAATTAAAAAGGGCCTAGCCATATAATACTATTATGCTAAGCCCTAGGTTTTGAATTACTCTGCTGTTTCAGCATAGGTAATAACAGATACCACTGCACCTGTGTTATCCATAATCGCACACATACGCCCGACATCAGGTACATCCATCGGTGGATAAATAGCTTTACCACCGTTAGCTTCGGCAAGTGCTAAGGTGGCATCCACATCATCTACCGTTATATAGGTTCCCCAGTGGTTAGGCACGCCTTCAGACTCAGGTAGTTTAGGCATAATCCCGCCAACCGGATTACCATCGACCTTCAGCACACGATAGATCATATCCCCCATATCTACGCGCTCTACTTCCCAGCCGATAACCTTTTCATAGTAGGTCGTAGCAGCTTCGACATCATCGGTCATTAATTCTGACTAACTAAAGATTCCCTGTTTTCTATATGCTTCATCCATAATTGTTCCCTTTATATAATGAAGAAAGTAAGCCTATATTCAGGCTAAAAAGGCACTTAAAGCCACCCCGAAAAAACACTATTTACTTTGTACGTTATTTCTTTTGAGAGTTCATTAAAGCTCCCTTTTACACATCTATCCACACTGCGTGCCACAAAGCCCTATAAAGAAACGTGATGAACAGTTCCCTACAAAGAGCCATCAATCTACTACCAAATATAGAGACCGTTATATTCTAAACTGGTTATATAATGAGATCAGTTTAAGTTAGACAAAGCTGTACAACTGAAATGATAAATTGGATGTTACACTTTTGACACCGTCATAATCTTTCGATCATCGCAAGGAAGCTAGTCCTCCTCACCAAGGAGCTCAGCTTTGGCTACGCTATATGATGTAATTAGCAAAGGTACTTTCGATGATAGGCACAGGTTTCCCCGCATTGTTATCTTATTTTCATATTGCTTTTTGAGTGAAGCTCTATGCTGTTTATAAGAAATAACATCTGGCTTGCATTTTACGTCTTCCTCTTGGCAGGTTTTGCTTCGTTTATTTTCATTCTTACGAAAACCCATGAGTCTATCCGGCAAGATGTGCAGTTAGAGCAAGAAAACCTAACACGCATTACCTCTAACTCAGTTGAAGCTTCACTTAGACAATATGAAACTCTTTTAGATATTCTGGGGCAGGAGTTATTACACGAAGCTAAGTTTTTGGATCGGGACAAAGCGATTCAGGAAATAGATAAATTACTCAACGCCTCCCACACAACTCACAATCTCTTTTTGATCGATCTTGATGGTAATATCGTTGCCACAAACTCTCTATCTCAAGATAAACGCGAATCTTCACTTAACCTGCTACAAAACCCCAAAGCAAAAGAATCTTTCAGTCTCACATTAGACAGTAATGCAGCCGTTATTGGGCGAACATATTTTAGTTACTGGGAAAGCGCCCTAATCATCCCTATTCGCAAAACGATTAGAAATAGGGACGGTCAACCACTATTCGTTGTATCTCTCACCATCAATATTGAGAAAGGTCTTCCGTTCTTCTCCAAAAATGTTGAACACAGTGCTGACTACAGTGTGTTTATCTATCGAGAGCGAGACCGATATTTTCAGGTAGCCCCTAAACGTCTTATCAACGACCCCGCTGTGTATGAGCATCAGTTTTCTGAAGAGAGAATCCAAGAAAGCATTGATTATGTCGAAAAGGCCTACAACACCAGTTTTGAGGTTATTAAAGACAAACAGATCATTACTACCCATGTCACCGGCAAGTTTAACGATGATTCTCAATCAATGATGTCAAACTTCTATATAAAAGAGTTTCAACTTTGGGTAGGCATAGAAAGGGATACTCAGGTTATTAGGAAAAAGTTCTTCCAAGTAGCAGCCAATCTCTCCCTAGTTTTCTTTTTCGCTTATGCCGTTATTTTCTGGCTCTTTCGAGTGATCAGTAATAATGAGAAGAAGAAAGAAGAACTGTTAACTTATAGAGCGACACACGATTTCTTAACCAACCTACCCAACCGCTATTTTCTAGATAACTACTTTTCCAAACTAGAAGAGCAAGACAGCTATCATCTGCTGTTTGTCGATATGGATAACTTTAAATCAGCCAATGATAACTTCGGCCACGATTATGGCGATCAGGTTCTGATAGAAATAACCAGAAGGCTCAAGCTCAGCATACAAAAAAGCGAATGCCTTATAGCTAGATACAGCGGTGATGAATTTGTAGTCGCTGCATTCAACCTTTCTAGCTTCGAAGCCGAACGCTTAGCCCAAACAATATTAGAAGAGATCTCTAAACCTTATCTAATGAGCGGTAACCGCTTAAGTATAAGTGCCAGCATAGGGATCTCTCACTGCCCTACCGACGCCAGTTCATTTGAAGAGGTAAAAAGGCTCTCGGACTTTGCCTTGTATGAAGCGAAACAAAATAAAAATTGCTACGCCATCTTCCATGAGGAGCTGAAAAAGCGCTACCTGGATGATCAATCGTTAGAAAATAAGCTTCGAGATGCGATTAAGAACGATGAAATATCTGTCGTCTTTCAGCCACAAATTTCTTCAGCTGGTGTGCTATCCGGCTTTGAATCGTTAGTTCGCTGGTACAGCGAAGAGCTAGGCTCTATTCCACCCAACCGTTTTATCCCTATTGCTGAATACTCAGGGCTAATGCCAGAGCTTGGCCGCCACATAATCCGAAAATCGTTAGACGAGGCTAGTAAAGTAGCACCGGACAGTTTCTCTCTATCGATAAATGTATCTATCAAGCAGTTCTTTTCCGATGGTTTTGTCGAATATTTTTTACAGCAAGCTAATCAATCCAAAATAGCTAAAAGCAGACTCAAAATCGAGATTACCGAAAGCCTGTTTATCCAAGATTTAGATTACGTCTTAGGGATGATCAATCAATTTAAAGCAGAGGGAATATCCGTATCTTTAGATGACTTTGGTACGGGGTATTCCTCTTTGAGTTTGTTAAAGGATCTACCTATCGACGAGCTGAAAATAGATAAGAGTTTTGTTGATGATATTGTCGAAGACAAAGATGCTCGATTACTGCTTCAAGGCATTATCAATATCGCTCATAAAATGGGGATAACCATTATTGCCGAGGGTGTTGAAACACAGGAACAAAAACAGATCCTTGATGGTCTAGGTTGTGAGGTGTTTCAAGGTTATTACTTCTATAAGCCTATGCCTATTAATGATGTAATTAAGGAATTTAATTAAGATTCCTGAAGAAACACCCCATTTTTTCCGCTTTTCTTAACCCGGTACATGCGCTCATCGGCCACTCGAACAAGAGATTCAAGATCCTGTCCATCCTCGGGACAATTAGCACCGCCAACCGAACAGCTAACCTCTAGACCTTCTGCGATATCAGCATAACTCTCATTCATCACATCAAGTAAGCGTTCGGCAAGTCCTGGAGCGCAGGTTGCTGTGTCATTACATTGGATAATCATGGCAAATTCATCACCACCTATGCGTGCTACAAAATCCCCTTCTCGTAGCGCTACGCTCAGCCGGGAAGCTACCTCCACCAGCACTTTATCGCCAATTTCATGTCCGTAGGTATCGTTGATCGTTTTGAAATCATCGATATCAACAAACAACACCGTTAAACACTCTTTACGAGCGGCGGCATTCTGCATAATGTCTTGGCCCGTAGTCATAAAAGCTTTACGGTTAGGGACACGGGTTAATTCACAATGATGTGCTTCATATGCCATTGCTCGCCGTTGCTGCTGTGCTTCTTCAACTTCAGCAGTTGAATCCACCAAGGCCTTTTCGACCTCTCGTTTTTCGGCGATTAATAGCACAAAGCGATTCATTACATCGTGGTAGTGATAAGCAGCAAGGACCACAAACGGCATGGCTAGAAGACCAACTAGAAGCGCATTAATTAGATTAGTGATTTGCTTATTCATATCTTGAGTAACCGCTTCATGGAAACGGTTATTCTCTTGCTGGAGTACTGTTAAAGCAGCCAACGCAGGAGCATCATCAATACGAACTTGCCTATCAATCTGTTGAGTCGGAGCTCCTCTTTCTACCGCCATCTGCGCTACATGAAGATTATCTCGGTACATCTGCAGCGTCTGTTGAATCACTAACAGTGCTTGGCTCTCTTTACTATTA
This sequence comes from Neptuniibacter sp. QD72_48, assembly GCF_047778065.1. GTDB lineage: Bacteria > Pseudomonadota > Gammaproteobacteria > Pseudomonadales > Balneatricaceae > Neptuniibacter. The sequence continues at coordinate 3,394,533 of NZ_CP180547.1, forward strand.
AGATCTAAGGCCGAATAGAGTGAAATAATTTGAGTCGATTTTTCTATATCGCCACGTAAACGTTCAAGCAAACTTTGCTCTTGGCGCAGGACATAGTTTTTGAAATTATGGATAAAGCCACCGTATCCAATAGAACGGTGTAACTCAGAAAGGGCCGTAGCACGGCTCTCTGAGGTATAACTATAAGCGGTCCAAGCGTCTCTTACTCCTGAAGACAGGAACAAAAGCAACCCTCCCATCAGTAAGATAACGATGGACAAAGAAACAGCTAAAATCGTAATGCGACGACTAAATCGCTTACGTAACAAACGTCCTTCCATGACGTACAGAACCTGTATGGCCGACTAAAAACCGTCAAAAATGTAGGTGTATATGATAGTCCGTTTGTTTATAGGGTCAAGCTGTAGCCTATTAGACTTACTGCGCAGCACAATTGTAATAAGCCACGCTAAACTCTTCTGGATTAACGACAGTATTTAACCCAATATTCAACCGCATCAAACCTTCGGCGTGGCCACCCAAAAGGTGAAAATTTTGCACATCACTGGTTTTAATCGGGATAACCTTACGATCTCCAGGAATCACAAAATCCGCCCAACACTCGACTTTGACCTGTTTTCTCTGTTGGGTAGAGTCAGTAATAACAAAGGAAACATCAAGATAGCATAACGAGCCCATGCCCACCGTGGCACGATCCGTACAGACAGGCTTATCAGCAATAACTTCTATACCAATAGGTGAAACATCAGCCAATTTCGGCCGTTCTAATGTTTGCAGTGCAAGGTAATGATTAAAGACCCACCCAATCACTTTCTGTTTGTTAGGTTTTAAAAAGAATACTTCAGACCATTGCCCTTCTCTGCGAGTTTCCAGTACCAACTGCTCTTTATCCACCTGAGCAATCACACGCCACTTCTGTCCTGGCCCCTTGCGGATATTGATGTTGTCACCGGTAACTTGGTAATACTCCAACGCCTGTGCAGGCAGAGCAACCAATAGTACACAGAGGCAAAACCATGATCTGAAGAGTTTCATTTTTATTCTTCGGCCTCAGGCTGGCCTTGAGAACTGTTATCCACTTCCAAACTATCTACGCGCTGATAACCTCTTGGTAACTTGTTACCTCGTCGACCTCGCTCACCTCGATAGTGCTCGATATCAGCAGGCTTAAGCTTCAAGTGTTGACGGCCAGCATGCACAAGCAGCGTATCTTCCGGAGCAAGCACAGCCAAAGCCGTTACCAATTCCTCTCGGGCAGAGGCTCTTGCGGATGGGATATTGATAATCTTATTACCTTTACCACGTGCCAATTGCGGTAGCTCAGACACAGGGAATACCAGTAATCGACCTTCATTTGTCACAGCGGCCAAAAGAGAACCTTCAACTGAACTCATCGTGATTGGCTGTAAGATCTGAGCGTTTTTAGGCAGGGTTAATGCCGCCTTACCGTTTTTAGTTTTACTGGTGAGATCAGAGATCTTCGCGATAAAGCCATAACCCGCATCAGACGCCATCAAGACTTGATCGTTATCCTTACCCGCAATGGCAGCATCTACAGTGGACCCTTTTGGCAACGTGATTCGCCCTGTTACCGGTTCACCTTGTCCACGGGCGGACGGTAGATTATGGGTCTCGATAGTGAAACTTCGACCCGTGGTATCTAACAGGAGGGTTGGCTGATTAGTCCTACCCTTACAACTTAGCTTAAAGGCATCGCCGGATTTGTAATTGAGGCCCTCGGCATCAATATCATGACCTTTCGCAGCACGAATCCAGCCTTGCTTAGAGATCACTACAGTCACAGGATCCGAAGATAGAAGATCTTTCTCGCTAAATGCCTGCGCTTCTTCACGCTCTACGATTGGCGAGCGACGGTCATCACCGTACTCTTCAGCAGCGTCTTGGATCTCTTTCTTAATCAGCTTACGCATCTTAGCGTCAGAACCTAGAATACCTTCCAGCTTCTTACGCTCTTCTTCCAACTCGTTCTGCTCAGACTGGATCTTAAACTCTTCCAGTTTCGCCAAGTGACGAAGTTTAAGGTCTAGAATCGCATCCGCTTGAATCTCGGTCAGACCAAAGCGTTTAACCAGCTCCGCTTTTGGATCTTCCTCATGACGGATAATCGCAATAACCTCATCAATATTGAGATACGCGACCATCAAACCTTCGAGGATATGTAGGCGATCCAAAACCTTAGCTAAGCGGTGGTTTAAGCGCTTGCGCACAATCTCAGTACGCCAGCTCAGCCACTCAACCAAGATCTGGCGGAGGTCTTTAACTTGCGGTTTGCCGTCCACACCGATCATGTTCATATTCACACGGTAAGTACGTTCTAGATCAGTAGAGGCAAATAGGTGAGCCATTAGTTGCTCGACATCAACACGATTCGAGCGAGGGATAATCACTAGACGCGTTGGGTTTTCGTGATCAGACTCATCACGAAGATCACTTACCATCGGCAGCTTTTTCTGCTGCATCTGAGCGGCGATCTGCTCCAGAATTTTAGCGCCCGATACCTGATGAGGCAGCGCTGTGATAACGATTTCACCCTGCTCTTTCGTGTATACAGCACGCATACGCACCGAGCCACGTCCTGTTTCATAAACCTTTTTCAGCTCACGACGGGAGGTGATGATTTCCGCATCGGTTGGCATATCGGGACCTGGAACGATCTCGGTGATCTCGTCCAGATCAGCGCGCGGGTTATCTAGCAAGTGAACACAGGCTTGAGCCACTTCACGAAGGTTGTGCGGCAGAATATCGGTCGCCATACCTACGGCAATACCTGTAGTGCCATTCAGCAACACATTCGGCAAACGCGCAGGCAGAATCGCTGGCTCACGCATAGTGCCATCGAAGTTAGGTACCCAATCAACTGTACCTTGGCTGATTTCAGACAGTAAAACTTCGGCATAACGCGCTAAACGGGATTCGGTATAACGCATCGCAGCGAAGGATTTAGGATCATCCGGAGAACCCCAGTTACCCTGACCATCAACCAACGGATAGCGATAACTGAACGGCTGCGCCATCAATACCATCGCTTCATAACAAGCTGAGTCACCATGCGGGTGAAACTTACCTAACACATCACCCACAGTACGTGCTGACTTCTTGTATTTTGCTGACGCTTTTAGACCAAGTTCAGACATCGCATAGATGATGCGACGCTGAACCGGCTTCATGCCGTCACCTACATGAGGCAGGGCACGATCCAAAATTACGTACATGGAGTAATCCAGATACGCTTTCTCGGTAAAATCTTTTAACGCGAGGCGTTCAGTGCCATCTTCGAAGGTTGTTTGTACCGTCATAATTCACATTACACTCGTAATAAGCTCAACTCGCTGCCGTAACACAGACCTAGCAACCAGCTGTAAAAACTATCCTGTTTCTCTGCCTACAGTGACTAATCACAGAGAAAACTCTTGCTACTTTCAACGTCTAAACGTCTGCCAAATTACCTTTGCTCTGCAACCAGTCTTTACGGTCACCTGAGCGTTTTTTAGCTAACAACATATCCATCACTTCGTTCGTGCCATCACCCGGCTCTACCGTCAGCTGTACAAGACGGCGAGTATCCGGTGACATGGTTGTCTCACGTAGCTGAAGTGGGTTCATCTCACCCAAACCCTTGAAGCGCTGTACACCAATTTTGGCATTCTTACGATCCGCTTTAATGCGCTCGATAATGCCATCTTTCTCGGCGTCATCCAGTGCGTAAAACACCTCTTTCGCAACATCGATTCGATACAGTGGCGGCATAGCCACATACACGTGACCCGCAGTAACTAGCGGTTTAAAGTGACGTACGAACAATGCACACAGAAGCGTTGCGATATGTAGACCGTCGGAGTCCGCATCGGCCAGAATACAGATCTTGCCGTAACGCAGACCATCGAAGTTTTCCGAAGCAGGCTCCACACCAATCGCTACAGAGATATCATGGATCTCTTGTGAACCTAGCACTTCGCTTGGATCGACTTCCCATGTATTCAGAATCTTACCGCGCAAAGGCATGATGGCTTGAAACTCACGCTCACGCGCTTGTTTAGCAGAACCACCCGCAGAGTCACCCTCTACTAAGAACAGTTCGGATTGCATGGCATCGCCACCGGAACAGTCTGCCAATTTACCCGGTAGCGCAGGCCCTTGAGTAACTTTTTTACGCACCACTTTTTTATTGGAACGCATACGACGTTGAGCGTTAGATATAACAACTTCAGCAAGCTGCTCGCCCTCTTCTACATGGCGGTTTAGCCATAAGGAGAAAGCATCTTTAATTGCGCCTGAAATAAAGGCCGCGATTTCACGAGAAGATAAACGTTCTTTGGTTTGGCCGGCGAACTGCGGATCCTGCATTTTGGCAGAAAGGACGTAGCAGCACTTATCCCAGACATCATCTGCAGTCAGCTTAACCCCACGAGGTAGCAAGTTACGGAATTCACAGAATTCACGCATCGCTTCAAGTAAGCCCGTACGTAAACCGTTTACATGAGTACCGCCCTGCGCCGTAGGGATCAAGTTCACATAACTTTCGCAGGTCATTTCGCCACCTTCAGGTAGCCACTGCACTGCCCATTCGACTGCGTCTAATTCACCCTGCAAAGAGCCTGAAAATGGTTCAGTAGGTAGTACTTCAAAGACTTGGGTTGTGCCTTTTAAGTAATCAATTAAACCATCTTCGTAATACCACTCTTCCTTCTCACGCTTAGCACCGGTCAGATCAGTAAAGGTCACCTTTAGACCTGGGCAAAGGACTGCTTTAGCACGTAGATTATGCTTTAGACGTGAGACACTAAATTTATGGGTATCAAAGTATTGTGGATCAGGTAGGAAACGAACCGTAGTACCAGTGTTACGCTTACCACAGGTATCAATCACTTCTAGATCAGATACTTTTTCACCGTCCGCAAAGCCAATACGATAAACCTGACTGTCGCGACGTACTTGTACTTCTAACAACTTAGATAAGGCATTTACAACCGATACACCTACACCATGCAAACCACCGGAATAGTTATAGTTATCGTTGTTAAACTTACCACCCGCATGGAGTTTACACAGGATCAATTCGACCCCGCTGACACCCTGCTCAGGGTGGATATCCACAGGCATGCCTCGACCATCATCGGTCACACTTAAGGACTGATCTTTATTCAGTACAACATCAATCTGTTTAGCATGACCGGCAAGCGCCTCATCCACCGAGTTATCGATGACTTCTTGCGCCAAATGGTTTGGACGATCTGTTTCCGTGTACATACCCGGACGACGTCTAACCGGGTCTAGACCACTAAGAACTTCTATGGAACCAGCGTTGTATTGCTTGGACATCAAATACTTTCCTGTCGCAAAACTTTATCTATGAATCAACGTTTAACGATATTTAAATCGGTTGTGCTTCGGGCAGATCAATACGCCCTTCTGCAAATGCCATAATGGCAGGAATCAGGTTTTCAAACTGTTCGAAACCATGACTACCACCCGGCTGAACAAACTGCGGTGATGCTACAAATTTCTCGACCGCTTCTCGGTAATCCAGCGTTTCATCTGCTGTTTGGGTTAATAACAGATAAGCTTCTGGCCGTTTGAGCTCTTGGCAGTTCAGCGCCAACAACTGCGACAAATGCTCTTGGGTAAGCTCATACTCTTCACCGGAATAAAGATTCACATTTGGCCCAAGGTATTGCGGCAGCAGTTCAAACGGTCTGACCGACGGGTTAATTAAAACCGTACGTACATGATCATAATGTTCGGTTAGCCATGTACTGTAATAACCACCCAGCGAACTTCCTAATAAGATGATTGATCGCTGTTGGTTTTGCTCAACAAGAGCGCGTAACTGTTCCATAGCTTCTGCTGGCCAGTGGGATAGCTTTGGCACCATCACCTGATCGCCTAGACCCTTACCCTGCAGATACTCGACGAACACCTTCGCCTTCATCGATTGCGGCGAGCTGTTGAAACCATGAACGTATATATAAAGCGGTGTATTCATTTTCTTCCTCTGGCAAAGAACTTACCGGAGGGGAAAGCAAGGCGCAATAGCCAGTAAAGCTATGCGGGTAATCTAATCACTTGTTGGTTAATTTTCCCACAAGAATAGAGCTGATAGCAGCCATAAGCAGGCCCTGCTAGCTTAGGATCATCTTCTACTGCAGAGCCATCTGTCTGAGCTTTAAACTGTGCAGCAGTCGCAGGTACAGAGAATAGTTGAATATCTCCTCTCTGAAGCGCCCAGCTTTGATGCACATGGCCAAAGATAACGCCTTTAACCTGTGGATAAAGATCAACAATCTGCCAGAACTGATCAGCATTGCCTAAACAGATATCATCCTGCCATCGGCTTTTTACAGACACAGGATGGTGATGCAGAACCAATAACACGTGCTGATCAGGCCCTGTCTGGCTTAACTCAGTTTTTAAAAAAGCCAATTCTGACTCAGAAAGCGAACCGCTACCTTTGCCGTCGGGATTTGAACTACTATCTAGAAAGATCAGTTTCCAACCATCGAACGTTTTTACCCGCGACGCTAACTCTGTATCCGCAAAGCGCGCCATCTCCTCTGGTAGATCGTGATTACCGGGGATCCAGTAAGTAGGATAAGGAAGCTGATCGACATAAGAAACCAAACGATCATAGGCATTAGGTGCGTGATGAGTAAGATCACCTGTGAGTAACAAGGCATCAGCAGATTGAGATTCAATCTCCGATATCACTTGTTGAAAGCGCTGCTCGACATTTACACCTTTCAACAACATATCTGGTTCTTGTTGCAGGTGCATATCACTGACTTGAAGCAGAGTGATGGTTTCAGCCACTGAATACGGGTTCCATACTGTGGCCGTGGTTTAAGCACTCGCTCAACCACTCACCCAGATATTCATTTAGCTGAATTTTCTCATCAGGCAGGTGCATATTTTTATTTGGATAGGGATAAACACCGGAGAGCTGTTTACGACGCTGCATGCAGATCACCTCCGCCATGCCAGCATCGTGGTATAGACGCACCACTAGACCCGGTGCTTCTAACCATGGCGAACTCGATTCAAAGCGATGGCTAATCAACAAAGTGGTCGTATATTTGAAACGCTCATCAACCTGCAGACGCAGATAGGCAGTATGCTCAGGCCAACTCACCTGAAACTCGCGTTCATCACACTCATCCAGATCCGGTAATAGCTTCATAATACGAGCATAGTTAGCCTCGCAATGCGCCATCTGCCGAGTTAGATCTGGAATATATTTCCGCTTCATCTGCCTATCCGATTTATCGTTTACTACTTACTGCCAACGCTGATCGAGCGCTGACTTATTTAACTGTAGCCACTGCAGAGCAATTATCGCAGGGGCATTATTAATTATACCTTGTTGTACTAATTCAAAGGCCTCTTCCACAGGAATCACATGCACTTTGATATCTTCGCCCTCTTCCGGCAAACCATGAATGCCTTCGACACCACTGGAATCCACCTGAGCACAAAGTAGATCGATATACTCTCGCGTTGCTCCAGTACTCGGTGAGAAACGGGTGATGTGCTTGATCTCACCTAGCTGCGCCCCCGCTTCTTCGACTGCTTCACGGCGAGCGACATCTTCAGTGGTTTCACCTTTCTCGACAATACCTGCCACCAGCTCCAGCAACCAAGGCCCATCAGGGCTATCGAACGCACCTACACGGAACTGCTCAATCAAAACAACCGATTGTTTAACCGCATCATAGAGCAGCGCACATACAGCATCATCACGGTAAAACAGCTCACGCTGGATCTCTATCTCACTGCCAGCAAAAGTTTTATGCCGCAGATAGAGTTTGTGCATTTGAAAGAAACCATCGTACAGGGTTTCTTGTTTATCGATGTTGAAATCTTTTTGACCAAAACTTGGTTGCCATTTCTCAGACATGTGCTGTTCCTGTCATTGACTAGCGAATAACTCACTATATCAATTAACCAGCTCATCAAGCCAATTGATCAATCCATTTCGAAATGAAAAATTAGAGAGGTTAGCCCTTAGGAATAGGGCTAAGATAGAAATTTCAGCTTACGCAAAGCACCTTAAGCTATCGGCAACCGAATTAGTAATGCAGCGCCGACGGGATACAAACATCGCGCTCTCAGCAGATTTTTTAGCTTCTTTTTTAGCCATGGCCGCAAGCTCTGCCACCTCATGAAAGCTGTTGCAACAACAAGGATCAGGGTGAACAACACCGACAGCTAAGCCCAAAAACGAGAAAAAGGTACGGTTATCTTGACGATCACTCGCCCAGATTCCACCCGCTTTGAGATCCGCATCGCAGTAGAACCCTTTTACCGCTTTATCGAACTCGCGAATGATCCGCTCACAACTCAACTGCCAATCAGGTGAGCGATAGATCACAACAAAGTCATCGCCCCCGACATGGCCGATGAAATTTGAATCATAAGAGGCGTGTTGCACCAGCAATTCACCCAACAAACGAATTACCTGATCCCCTTTGGAATAACCGTAACAATCGTTAAAGGGCTTAAAGTTATTCAAGTCGAAATAAGCGACATGAAAGTCAGCCGATTGGTTAAGCAACACATCCACTTCGTTATTGATCGGGACATTACCCGGCAAAAGCGTCAGCGGGTTAGCATATTGCGCATTTTGCACTTTGAGTTCGGTCAATCGCTTCAACAGATCTCGTACATTACCCATACCAACATAAAGATCGTTCTGAGTAATAATCAAATCCTGCTGGATCTCATTCTGTTCATGCTCTGTGATAAGCCGAGAGACTTCATCCAAGCTCATCCCTGCATCCACAATAAGCACGTCATGAGACAAGATCCGCTCGACCGGTTTTGTACCATAAAGCGCTCGACCATATTGGGTAGAGAACAGCTCAAACAAACTGGACCTTCTCACTACACCTTGAGGTACGCCTTCATGCACAACCGGTAGAGAGCTTACTTCGGGGTGCGTTCTAAATAGGTCACTCACCGACAGCACAGTATCTTGAATGGAAACAGTTGGAGCATTGCGTAATAGAGAATGAGCCGTCTCACAGTTCTCAACTCGAGGAGCATTTGCAGATTCGTAGACATCAACAACAGGAGGCTCTACTGTTTGCGGCTCTGGGCTTGGATAACCAAGGTAAAAACCTTGGCCAATATTGATCCCCAGCTCTTTGATCGTTTTGACTTCTTCTTGACGTTCAATCCCTTCAGCAATGACTTTGCAGCCCATGGTATTACTGATGTTGTAGATCGAGCGTACGAACTCACGTTTTACCGGATCACTATCAATATCAGAGATAAAATGGCGATCAATTTTGACGTATTCAGGCTTTAGCTCTGACCACAATTTCAAGCCGGAGTAACCTGTCCCCAAATCATCTACCGCAACTTGGAAACCCATATTTCGGTAATGCTCAACGGCAGCATGAGTCAGGCCTTGTTGATCAAATGGGTGCTGTTCAGAAAGCTCTATGACGATATCTTGAATTGAGATACCTAACTCTTGTAACAGTTCAGCCGTAAAACCTTCTGTGTGTTCTGGCGTCCCTAACAAAGACGCACTGATATTAAGAAAGAGTTGCCCACCTGGGTTCAACTCAGCAAATGCTTCAAGGGATTTTCGTCGTGATAGCAACTCAAGTGTGTGTAACAAGTTGTTTTCAATGGCTGTCTGAAACAATGCGCCAGGCGAAGCCATAACCGTGCCCGCAGGCCCGCGGATTAAGGCCTCATGACCAATAACAACATTGTTTTTTAAATCCACAATTGGCTGAAAATGTGGATAAAGTGATTCTGACTCTAAAATATCGAAAAGATACTTACGACGTGACTCAGCATCGACCTCATTTGTTGCAAGCAACATACTTACTCACCTGTGATGCACTATTCTTAGACGCACAGGCTAGCTAGAAAGGATGACACTTAAGTGACAAACGCGAAAATATCTACCATTTATATGAGTATTCAGATATACAACCGCCTAAATATTAGACAATTCTAATCAAAATCACCCAACGTAAACTGACGCAGCATTTGAATTTCTTCAGCCCAGATCGTTTCATCAATGGTTTCCAACACCAATGGAATCCCTCGGAAACGGTCATCACGCATAATGAATTTAAAGACCTCTAGACCGATTTCTCCCTGACCTAGACTGTGATGGCGATCTAAGCGCGAGTCTAAACCTCCTTTAGAGTCATTCAGGTGCATCCCTTTCAGGTAATCAAAACCGACGATATTGGCGAAGTCTTCAAAGACCTCAGCACAGCTCTCTTGGGTACGAATATCGTAGCCAGCCGCAAACATGTGACAGGTATCGATACACACACCAACACGATTTTTATCTTCTACTTGATCAATAATGGCGGCTAACTGTTCAAAGCTAAATCCAAGGTTACTTCCTTGGCCTGCTGTATTCTCAATTACCGCCACAACGGATTCAGTTTGCGCAATTGCCCAGTTAAGAGACTCAGCGATCTTAGCGATACACTCCTCTTCACTGATCTTGCGCAGATGACTCCCCGGATGAAAATTAAGATAAACCAAACCCAACTGCTCACAGCGCTGCATCTCATCTAAAAATGCATCGCGAGATTTCTGCAACGCTTCCTCTTCCGGATGGCCCAAGTTAATCAGATAGGAATCATGAGGAAGGATCTGCTCAGGCTTAAAGTTTAGTGCTGCGCAGTTTTTCTTAAACGAGGCGATTGTCTTTGAATCTAAAGGTTTTGCCATCCAACGTCGCTGATTTTTAGTGAATAAGGCAAAGGCATTGGCTTCTATTTCTTTGGCATTAAGTGGGGCATTTTGCACACCACCGCTAGCGCTGACATGCGCACCAACGTAGTAAGGCAGTAGATCAGACATCAATTATTCACTTCAGTGTAGATAGGAAAGCAGCCATTCAGCTGCTTCCAATTAAGAATCAAAAATAGAGGCGGCAACGATACTACTCAGTCAGTAGATGATCCACCAGCATTTGCACCGATCGTTTACCGCGGAACTCATTGACATCCAAACGGTACACAGCTCTGACTTGAGTAATATCCTGATCCGGCCAAAGTTCCATATCAGCGTTAAACTGAATCGCATCAACAGCTAAACCAGAAATCGGCTCCATCAACACCATTTTCAGATGTCTTTGACCAACCACTCGTTGCTGGATCAAGGTAAATTGGCCATCAAACAGGGGTTCAGGGAACTGATGCCCCCAAGGACCGGCATCACGTAACAGCTCTGCTAACTCGATCGTCATATCTGCAGCGGTAAGCTCACCATCGGTTAACACCTCTTGCTGGAGGTCTGATTCACTTAATTGGCGTCTAACCTCTTCATCAAAAGCGCTTTGAAACAGCTCTAGATCTGTAGCTTTGATAGTTAAGCCAGCAGCCATGGCATGACCACCAAACTTACGCAAAAGCGATGGATACCTTGCAGCAATAGCATCTAAACCATCTCGTACATGGAAACCCGGAATCGATCGTGCAGAGCCTTTTAATTCATCCTCATCACCTTGAGCAAAGGCAATCACAGGTCTGTGAGTTCGATCTTTAATCCTAGAAGCCAGAATACCGATCACGCCTTGATGCCACTCGGGCTCATACAGAGATAGACCGTACGGCAGCTGCGCAGAGTCTAGTTGCAGCTTATCCAGCAGGTCGAGCGCTTGTTGCTGCATCTCCTGCTCTATTCCCTTACGCTCCTGATTGAGGTCGTTCAGTGTAGCGGCTAGATCTTTAGCTTTCTGCTCCGACTCGGTCAACAAACACTCGATACCGATCGACATATCTTCCAGACGGCCAGCTGCATTCAAGCGTGGCGCAATAGCAAAGCCAAGGTCGGACGAAGCCACTTTATGCTGCTGACGGCCTGATAACTCGATTAACGCTTTAAGGCCTGGGCGACAGCGGCCCGCTTTGATACGCTGAAGACCTTGATGAACCAGCACACGATTGTTTTGCTCTAAAGGAACAACATCTGCAACCGTTCCTAAAGCAACAAGGTCTAAGAGCGAACCTAAATTAGGACTCGGCAACCCATTTAAATTAAACCAATCTTTTTGCTGTAACATTCGGCGCAGCGCAATCATCACATAAAAGATCACACCAACACCGCAGGTAGATTTAGCCGTAAACTGACAATCAGGCTGATTAGGGTTGACGATGGCACAAGCTGCAGGAAGCTCCTTACCAGCCAAATGGTGATCCGTAACGATCACATCTAAACCCGCAGCATTCGCCACAGCAACGCCCTCGATACTCGAAATACCATTATCTACTGTGATCAACAGATCTGGGGATTGTTTCAGGGCTTCCGCTACAATCTCTGGACTTAAGCCATAGCCATATTCAAAACGGTTAGGCACCAGATAGCCAACCTCTGCCACGCCCATCATCCGTAGCGCTAAAACAGCAACTGAGGTACTGGTCGCACCATCACAGTCAAAATCACCAATGATTAAGATTTTTTCGCGATGCTTTAATGCCCTAACTAAACGGTTAACGGCTCCATCTATACCTGCCAAGCCGCTATCGGGCAAAAGCTCATTCAAGCTCCTGCCAAGCCCTTGCAGATCATGCACTCCACGTGATGCATAGATACGGGCTAAAACTGGATTTACCTGCTGAAACACAGGTACAGATGTATCGACCTGCGGCCTCGGTGAAATGCTTAACTGCTTCATTAGTTCTCTAATTCAATGGTGCTAACAGGTGCAGGGAACAACACGTCGGTTTTCTCAGTGTAGTGATATGCCAACAGGCCAATCCACTCCCTTACGGCAGTGTTTAGACCATTCATATTTGTATTTAGATCAGGCGTAAAACGCATTGTACCGGCGCGGTAATCTACTGGAAATGCAATAACATCGATACCAAGCTTACGATAAATACCAACAGACCGCGGCATATGGAATGCTGATGTCACTAACAACCACTTACCTTCAACTTTACCTTCAGCATTCGCAATCAAATCTTTGGTATAGATCGCATTTTGAAAGGTATTACGCGAATCCCTTTCAATAGTGACACGCGAGCCCATCCCTTGATGGTTCAACCATTGTTCAGCTACATCACCACCTCGAAACTCGGGTGCTAGAATTGACCCAGAGCCGCCGGTAAAAACAACTTTAGCGTCAGGGTAACGTAGCATTAAACTAGGTAACGCCATCAAACGGTCTGCAGCCTGATTAAATTCCGGCCATTGCGTATGGGAAGACATCTCAGCATTTTCACCACCACCAAGAACAATAATGCCAGCGATAGGCTCTTTAATTTCGGACAAGACAGGCTGTGGAAAGCGCTGCTCCAAGGGCTCTAGCAAATAATTAGCCATTGGATAAACACTAATTGTCAGCATGGCTAACACAGAGGTCCAGACCAAAAACACGCCTAATGCTCGGCGCCATAACAACAAGCCAAACAGCAGCATTAATAGTAAAAAGTGATCCGGTTGCGCCACAAACCATAAGATCTTAGAGAGTAGAAAAAACTGATCAGCCATATCCATAGGCCCCTGAATTATTATTTTTCTATCAGATACAAAAAACCCGACGCGAACGTCGGGTTTTGAGAATATCACATCTGATCAATAGTTACTCAGTGTGTACGTGACTCGCAACATACTGCTGAACAGTGTTCAGGTCGTTGTCTAGCACTTCTAGCTTCTCTTCACGTTCGAATAGATCAGCCATATGTGCCGGTAACTGCGGTGCATCCAAACCAGCTTTAACCACTGGTTCAGGGAATTTAACCGGATGCGCTGTTGATAATGTAATCATTGGCACTGATTGATCACGGTTACATTCACGGCCAGCCTTAACACCGATCGCGGTATGCGGATCTAGAAGATATTCAGTCTCTTCGAATACCTGCTTGATCACATCACAGGTTGTCTCATCATCTACCGCATAGCTATCGAATAGTTCGCGAACTTTTTCCCAACGAGCGGGATCTAGTTCAACAGACTCTTTCGAGAAGCGTGCCATTAGATCACTGATCTCTTCACCATTACGGCCGTATACATCAAACAGCATACGCTCGAAATTAGAAGACACCATGATATCCATAGATGGAGATAGCGTGTGAACCAACTCACCTTTAGACATGTCGTTACCAGAGATAACACGGTGCAGAATGTCATTTTTGTTAGTTGCAACAACTAGCTGCTTAACCGGCAAGCCCATCTGCTTCGCCAAGTAACCTGCGAAGATATCGCCAAAGTTACCTGTAGGTACAGAGAAGCTTACTTCACGGTGAGGACCACCCACAGCCAAAGAAGCAGAGAAGTAGTAAACGATCTGAGCCATGATACGCGCCCAGTTGATCGAGTTTACTGCACCTAGCTTCATGCCTTTCAGGAAGTCCTGATTAGCAAAGCTGTCTTTAACCATCTGTTGGCAATCATCAAAGTTACCTTCCAGCGCGATATTAAAGACATTGTCTTTAATGATCGTCGTCATCTGACGACGCTGAACTTCTGATACGCGGTTATGCGGATGCAGAATAAAGATATCTAGGTGCTTGCTGTGGCAGCAGCCTTCGATCGCAGCAGAACCCGTGTCACCGGAAGTTGCTCCCATGATCACTAAGTGTTCGCCACGTTTCTCCAGTGCATAGTCCATCAAACGGCCTAGCAACTGCAGTGCGAAGTCTTTAAACGCTAGTGTCGGGCCGTGGAACAGTTCCAGAACCCACTCGTTAGTACCTAGCTCTTTCAACGGTGCTACAGCGATGTGATTGAAACCGGCATAGGTTTCATCAATCATCTTTTTGAGATCAGCATCGTCGATACAATCATCAACGAATGGCTTAATCACGTTGTAAGCAAGCTCGTTGTACGGCAAACCAGCCCAAGAAGCGATCTCTTCTTTACTAAATGTTGGCAGTGTTTCTGGCACGTATAGACCACCATCACTTGCCAAACCAGCCAGCAAAACCTCTTCAAAGTTCATTGCCGGAGCCTGTCCCCGGGTAGAGATATATTTCACGGGGTTTACTCCTTAACTATCAAAGTGCTCAGCACGGATACGTGTAACCGAACCGTTGATTTCATCTAATGCTTCGATCTGAGCAATTGCATCATTCACTTTTTGCTCAAGAACAGACTGAGTCAGGATAATTACTGGAACCTGGTCTTCAGCTGTTTCTTTCTGGATGATCGCTTCGATATTGATATCTTGCGCACCTAGGATGCTAGAGATCTTAGCTAGAACACCTGGTTTCTCCTGTGCGTTCATGCGCAGGTAGTAAGCAGATTCTGTTTGTTCAATTGGCAGAATCGGCGCATCAGATAGCTCAGTTGGCTGGAAGGCCAAGTGAGGTACACGGTTGTCACGATCAGCTGTTAGCGTACGAACAACATCAACGATATCCGCAACAACTGCTGACGCTGTTGGTTCAGCACCCGCACCTGCTCCGTAATACATAGTTTGGCCTACTGCATCACCGTCAACTAGCACAGCGTTCATTACGCCGTTTACGTTAGCGATTAGCGCTGATTCAGGGATCAGTGTTGGGTGAACACGCAGCTCAACACCATTGTCAGTGCGGCGAGTGATACCTAGATGCTTGATGCGGTAGCCTAGTTCTTCAGCATACTGCACGTCTTCACGTGTAATTTTGCTGATGCCTTCAGTGAATGCTTTTTCAAACTGTAACGGTACACCAAACGCCAAAGACGCAAGAATGGTTAGTTTGTGAGCAGCATCGATACCTTCGACATCGAACGTTGGATCCGCTTCTGCGTAACCAAGCTCTTGTGCTTCTGCCAATACATCTTCAAATGCACGACCTTTGTCACGCATTTCAGTCATGATGAAGTTACCAGTACCGTTGATGATACCCGCCAACCAGTTGATCTTGTTTGCAGAAAGGCCTTCACGGATCGCTTTGATGATCGGAATACCACCCGCAACAGACGCTTCGAACGCAACCATTACGTTCTTCTTCTGAGCCGCTTCAAAGATCTCGTTACCGTGAACCGCAATCAGTGCTTTGTTTGCAGTTACAACGTGCTTACCGTGCTCAATCGCTGTCAAAACAAGCTCTTTAGCAACGTCATAGCCACCGATCAGTTCAACGACAACATCGATTTCTGGATTTTTAGCTACAGCAAAAATATCGTTGGTAATCTGAGTGCCTTTGGTATCGCAATCTGGGTTTGTGTCGCGAGCACCAACCTCTTCAACAATAATCTTGCGGCCTGCTCGACGAGCAATCTCTTCCGCATTGCGCTTCAGCACATTAAATGTGCCACCACCGACTGTACCTAGTCCGCAGATACCAACTTTAACCGGTTTCAAACCTGCACCTCGCATGCTGTTGAACTAAAAAAAACCGCGATAGCCTCTTTTTTTCAGGCAATTACCGCAATCTACAAAAAATAAGGCGGGTATTATAGCCAAAACAAGGCAATAGCTCTATCTCTGAGCCCATTATGACCCAACAAATAAAAAAGGAGGCTATTTAGCCTCCTTCTCAGTACCGCAGTGGGTTATTTTTCAAGATCTAACAGGTTAACCAACTGCTGAGCTGGCGCATACCCTGGGTACAAACGACCATCTTCAAAAATAATTGCAGGCGTACCTGTCACACCAACAGACTGACCCAACTGCAGCTGATCTAATACAGGGTTATCACACGTTTTAGCTGCTGGGCGAATGCCTGATTTAGCTTGATCCATCGCTTGACGACGACCTTCAGCACCTTCAGCACACCAAATTGATACCATGCTTTTAAAAGTACCGGTACCGGTTCCATTTCGCGGGTAAGCCAAATAATTAACTTGAACGCCTTGCTCATTCAGAGCAGGAATCTCTGCATGGAGTTTACGGCAATAAGGGCAATCTACATCAGTAAAGATATTTACCGTCGCTTTTACTTCACCCTTAGGTTTATAAACAACTAACTTTTCTTCATCCAGATCAGCCATCTGAACTTTACGCTGTGCACTTTTCTTACGTTCGGTCAGATCAACAAACCCTTCTTTGTCAGTGAAGCGATAGAGTTTACCAATAAGAAAGTATTCACCCTTCTCATCGGCATATAGCACTTCACCACTATTTAACTCGACTTCACGCAATCCAGTTAAAGGCGCATCGCCAATCTCTTTCACAACGATTCGAGCATCTACTTTTTTAAGGTTCTGCTCGATAAGCCCTTCAGCTTCTGCTGCCATTACTGATGTCGCCACACACGCCCAAAGGCAAGCAAACGTTTTAAATAAGTTTTTCATAAAATTTCCAAATCTAATAAAGCTCAGACTTATCCCAATACCAAGAAGAGACTCTCGATCTCACGAAAAGTTCCACAGTCTAGCAGATTAACCTCGCGGGTGATGCTGCTGATGCAAGGATTGCAGTCGCTGTTGTGCTATATGGGTATAGATCTGCGTGGTTGATAGATCACTGTGGCCCAACAACATCTGAACTACACGTAGATCAGCACCATGATTGATCAAATGAGTTGCAAAAGCGTGTCTCAAAACGTGTGGCGATAATGGCTTATCAATACCTGCTGTTAGCGCATGACGTTTGACTCGATGCCAAAAAGTTTGCCGCGTCATCTGCTGACCGCGTCTACTTGGAAACACTACATCGCCAACCTCTTCACCCATTAGAAGAGGGCGTACTTGTGAATCGTAGCGCCTTACCCAACTAATCGCCTCATCACCTAAGGGTACTAGGCGCTCTTTACCGCCTTTACCCATGACGCGAATCACCCCCTGATTAAGATTCATTTCATGGACTTTCAGAGAGACCAATTCAGAAACACGCAATCCAGTTGCATATAGCACCTCCAGCATCGCGCGATCTCTAAACTGCACTGGATCATTTAGCTCTGGTGCCTCTAGCAAAGCTTCGACATCGGCCTCAGTTAAGGTTTTTGGCAGACTACGACCTTTTTTCGGGCTTTGAATTAGTAGCACAGGGTCTTCCTCTATCTCCCCTTCTCGAAGGAGATATCGGTACAAGCCTCGCAAGCAGGATAACATTCTGGAAGTTGAGCTCGGCCTTAACCGTTCTTTTACTCGCCACCCAAGGTAAGCCTGTATATCGGCCTTTGTACAAGTAAGTAAACGAACGGCATTGGGACGTAGCCAAATGGCAAACTGAGTTAGATCACGTCGGTAAGACGCTAAGGTATTATCACTTAACCCCTTCTCCATCCAAATCGCATCTAAATAGGTATCAATTAACTGCGCATCATTGGGATGCACAGTCTCGGCCTCACGTTTTACTACCACTTAAACTCCAAACGTCAGACAAACATACTAATGATATAACTTCGCACTTTGAATTTTATCGTAAGCCATCGGGTAAGTTGCTGTGCCACGACCACTAACGACTCGGTGCTCAACGGTAATGACCTTATCGGTTACAGCGACTAACCGTCCCTCTACTTTCTGACCAAAGTAAGTGTAGAGAATCACTGATTTCCCGATATGAGCTTCTAATTCCGTCACATCGATATCTTTGAAAGACTTTTCATATTCGATTTTAGGCTTCGGCTTCGGAAAAGGCTTTATTGCAGAACCCGGTTTCAGTTCTTCTGCAACCGCATCTACTGGCTCAGTCGTTTGAACCTCGTCACCCAATACAAATTCTGGCGTTTCCTGAGGCTTCATAAGCTCTTCAAGTAAACGCTCCCCTTCCAGGTCTGGTTCGGCCCAATCCAATCCATCCAAAGAAACATGCTTTTTGCTGAATTCAACATAGGGATTTAACTCACGCACAAGATCACTAGGGGTTTGAATCGACGCTAAGGACTGAACACCAAAACCTTTAGGAACATCCACACGTAGATAAATAGAACCACTAGGAGCATTTAAACCATCTAATGCTGTAAGAAGATCATCAGGAATTTTCCAACCTTCATACTTCAAACGCTTTGAAAGAAGGGATTTATAACGTTCCCTATATTGTTTAACTGGCTCTTTGTTTAGGCCAGCACAAAACTTATTACGCTTTTTGTTATAACCCCGATCAAAATATCGAGCTTCAAAATGCTTTAGTTGTGGCTGAGCAAACACGATAGACTGCATATTCAGTGCATCGCTCGCAACTTTGAGCACCAACGACATACTCATATTCGCGACCTGCTTTGTTCTACTTTGCAGATCAAAATTAAGCTCTTTATCTACTGAATCGAAATGATACTGAAAGGAAGCATCCGTGTTCAGTACACCATAGCCCATTTTACGGACCTCAGGCAGACCTATAAATTCCAAACCGCCACAAGCTAAAGCATCATAACCAGATCCAGCATTACGCTGAGAATCTAATGCAATTCGCCCCCAATCCTGTATATATCCGCTGTTCAGGTTTATATCGATACCTTTGATATCAACATTGAAGGCATCAGGTAGCTCACCCTTCGAGAGCTTTTCTTCCAATTCAAGAACAAAGCCCCATGAAGGCGCCTTCAGTACTGCCGACTGAACACCAATTTTACCTTCAGAGCCGGTTGGTACAAATGAAATACCTTTAAGCCCTACCTGAGCTTCAACAAGATCGATATGAATATCTTGATAACTCATTGCTGCAAAAGGCGCGATATCCTTTGCAAAGTTTTCCGCTGCAGCAGAGACTTTCCACCAGACAAAACCATACACACCAGCAAACAAGGCAATCGGCGCACAAATTACTGCCAGCACAGCTGCAATTTTTTTAATTACATTAACTTGCATAAAACCTAGCTCCGAAAGCTCTCCCTCTATGCACGGAACTCTAATGATAGTTGTTATTATGGGTGGGAATTGGCAAATCTGTCCAACCCTTTATCTATCCAATTGATACTTCTCAATTATTAAGTACAAAACAAAAACAAAAAAAGCGGCATAAAGCCGCTTTTTTTAAGAGAGAAAGGAGAATTAACCCAACTTCTCTTTGATACGTGCAGACTTACCGCTACGCTCACGTAGGTAGTAAAGTTTAGCCTGGCGAACATCACCACGACGCTTAACTTCAATGCTATCTACAGTAGTGCTGAACGTCTGGAATGTACGCTCAACGCCAACACCGTGAGAGATCTTACGAACTGTGAATGCAGAGTTTACACCACGGTTACGCTTACCTAGAACAACGCCTTCAAATGCCTGTAGACGTGTACGGTTGCCTTCTACTACTTTTACCTGAACTACAACAGTATCACCTGGTGCGAATTCTGGTACTTCTTTGTTCATTTGTTCAGCTTCAAGCTGCTGAATAATTAGGTTTTTGCCGCTCATCGCTTGCTCCTAAACATTCAACCTTCGGACCCTTGGGTCTCCCGGATAAAATCGGTTAACAATGACTTTTGTTCAGCGTCCAACTCAAGATTTTCCAGCAAATCAGGCCGGCGTTGCCAGGTTCTTCCTAATTGCTGTTTCAGACGCCAACGTCTGATCTCTTTATGGTTGCCGCTCAACAACACTTCAGGCACTTGCATATCGTCGAACTGTTCTGGTCGAGTGTAGTGAGGACAGTCAAGCAAACCATCATGAAATGAATCTTCGGTAGCCGAATCCTGATGCCCTAAGACGCCAGGTACTAAACGAGAAACAGCATCAATCATAGTCATGGCCGGCAATTCACCGCCACTGAGGACAAAATCCCCTAACGACCATTCTTCATCAATTTCCGTTTCTATCAGGCGTTCATCAATACCTTCATAACGCCCTGCTACCAGAATCAACCTCTCACGAGAAGCTAGTTCCTGTACTCCCTTATGATCCATACGCCGGCCCTGCGGTGAAAGATAAATAACTTTAGCTTCTCCACCCGCAGCTGCTTTTGCAGCATGAATAGCATCCCTTAGAGGTTGAACTTTCATCAACATCCCTGGGCCGCCACCATAAGGTCGGTCATCCACAGTTTTATGCTTATCATGTGCAAAGTCTCTAGGACTCCAGCACTGCATCTGTATCAAACCATTTTTCACCGCTTTACCTGTTACGCCGTAGCAACGAATTGCATCAAACATTTCAGGAAAGAGTGTCACCACCCCGAACCACATGGTTCAGAACTCTGGGTCCCAATCGACCCACATAGCACCTGTTTCCAAGTCAATCTTTTTAATCACCTGATCAGGAAGGTAAGGCAACAGACGCTCTTTTTGATCAATGCTATCTGCTGTGCCTTTTACCACCAGCACATCATTTGCACCGGTTTCCATCAGGCGAACCACCTTGCCTAACAATTGGTCAGACTCGGTATAAACTAATAGGTTTTGCAACTGGCTCCAGTAGTACTCGCCCTCTTCCAAATCTGGAAGCTGGCTTGAATCTACCGCAATATCGTAACCACAATACTTAGCGGCGATATCACGATCATCTACTCCTGCCAATTTAGCTATCAGACCTTTGCCATGACGCTTGCTGGCTTCAACCTCTACAGGTTTTAAAACACCATCAACCTTTAATAGCCAAGGTTTGTAATTGAAAATATTCTCCATAGGGTCCGTATGCGAGTAAACCTTTACCCAACCTTTAACCCCATAGACTGCAGTAATTTTTCCGACAATGAGTTGTTCATTATTTGGATTACTGCTCATTTTCAATCCTGATCAAAAACCTAAAAATTACTTAGCTGCTTTAGCTTCTTTTACTAGCTTAGCTACGCGCTCAGAAAGCTGTGCGCCTTTGCTCTGCCAGTATTCAACACGATCAAGATCGATACGAAGACCTTCTTCTTGACCACGTGCAGTTGGGTTAAAGAAACCAACACGCTCAATAAAACGGCTGTCACGCGCATTACGCGAGTCCGCTACTGAGATGTGATAGAAAGGACGCTTCTTAGCGCCACCACGAGACAAACGAATTATTACCATGCGTTAGACCCTTTTATTGAGTGGGTTTTGATATCGCCCACTGTTTGATGAACCAATCTGGTTTTAACGCAGATCGGACCGGAAAAATCAGGGCGGCAATTCTACGCGAATTTGCCGCCCTAATAAAGCTATTTCGTTTAATAAATGCGCAATTATTACATACGCGGGAAGCCGCCAGGACCACCCATGCCGCCCATGCCACCACCCATACCTGGAGGCAGCATGCCTTTCATACCACGCATCATTTTCGACATACCGCCTTTGCCGCTGAACTTTTTCATCATTTTCGACATCTGCTTATGCTGTTTAAGCAGGCGGTTAACATCTTGCACCTGAGTACCAGAACCCATAGCAATACGTTTTTTGCGGGAGCCAGAAATAATATCAGGCTTACGACGCTCCATCGGTGTCATTGAGTTAATGATCGCTTCCATCTGGTGCATACCTTTCTCAGCATTAGCAGCATCGGCCGCTTGCGCCAACTGCCCCATACCCGGCAGTTTATCTAGCATGCCCATCATACCGCCCATATTTTTCATCTGGGAGATCTGTTCGCGGAAGTCCTCTAGATCAAAACCTTTACCTTTTTTGATCTTCTTAGCGAATTTCTCTGCTTTCTGCTTATCGATCTTCTGTTCTGCTTCTTCGATAAGAGAAAGGACGTCACCCATGCCTAAGATACGGGAAGCGATCCGATCAGGGTGGAATGGCTCTAAAGCGTCAACTTTTTCACCTACACCCAAGAATTTGATTGGCTTACCTGTGATTTGACGTACAGAAAGCGCCGCACCACCACGGGCATCACCATCTGTTTTTGTCAGAACAACACCGGTCAGCGGTAGTACTTCATTAAACGCTTTGGCAGTATTCGCCGCATCCTGACCTGTCATTGCATCAACAACAAACAGGGTTTCGATAGGATTAACCGCTTCATGCAAGCGCTTAATTTCACCCATCATATCTTCATCAACGTGCAAACGACCTGCAGTATCTAGAAGAACGACATCATGATGCTGGATTCGCGCATGGGCAATTGCAGCATTCGCGATATCAACTGGATCTTGCTCAGCCGTTGATGGGAAGAAATCAACCTGCACTTCACCCGCTAGTGTTTCTAGCTGTTTTATAGCGGCTGGACGATAGACGTCAGCAGAAACAACCAAAACCTTTTTCTTTTCACGCTCACGCAGGTGGCGACCAAGTTTAGCGACAGAGGTAGTTTTACCTGCACCCTGAAGACCGGCCATCATTACAACAGCAGGAGGCTTAGCTGCTAGGTTCAGCTGCTCATTAGCCTCACCCATAACCTTGACCATCTCTTCATTGACGATCTTCACGAAGACCTGACCCGGCGTCAGACTCTTGGTTACTTCGGTACCTACCGCGCGCTCTTTAACGCTGTTTACGAACTCTTTAACAACAGGCAACGCCACGTCTGCTTCAAGCAGCGCCATACGCACTTCACGCAATGTGCCCTTAATATTGTCTTCTGTCAGTTTCGCCTGACCCGTGACTGAACGTAGCGTATGCGTAAGTCGTTCTGTTAAATTCTCAAACATGTCCTGCCCCACACTTCCTCTTCACAGACAGCCTTAAAAGGCCCATTAAATAGAGGAAATCGATAAACTTGGATTAATAATCGCAGTATTATACCGCACTCCAACCATCCTTAGCAGCCCCTCTTCTTTTATCCTTCATCTATCTGTGACAAACTAAGGCTCGATTTACACTCCACCCTGTAAACACTGTTCTCCAGGAACACTGGACAGAAGAGACGAAGATGTTATCCATTTCTACATTAATTGCCGTTCTGCTTTACTCAACCGCAGGTTTTTTACAATGGCAAATAATGCGCGGAGACCGCAAACAATCTCGCTCTATCAACAAATCCTTGGGACTAGCAGGGCTGGTAGCGC
Organism: Neptuniibacter sp. QD72_48; assembly: GCF_047778065.1. Classification (GTDB taxonomy): domain Bacteria; phylum Pseudomonadota; class Gammaproteobacteria; order Pseudomonadales; family Balneatricaceae; genus Neptuniibacter. The sequence goes on from NZ_CP180547.1 coordinate 3,418,246, forward strand.
ACACAGCTGCGATTTTTTTAGTTCTACACCAACCGGGCGGTATTAACCTCAGCCTATTTAGTGTTGGCTCACTGATTTCTTGGCTGGTAGCGGGTTTAGTATTACTCAGCAGCTTACGTCAGAGCATAGACAACCTATTTATCGCCGTATTCCCAATGGCCGCCATGACGGTATTAGCCACTTGGATTGCCGGTGTCGGCGAGGGCAAAGCCTACGATGCTGGATTGATCCTCCATATACTGCTATCTATCTTGGCTTATAGCATCTTCACCATTGCAACAATTCAAGCCATTTTGCTTTCACGCCAAGTTTCGGCGCTTAAGCATCATCACACACGCGGTTTAGTGTCCTCATTGCCACCATTACAAACAATGGAACGCCTATTGTTTGAGATGCTGTGGACAGGACTTACGCTACTAACTGCAGCACTTGTCACTGGTTTTATCTTCTTTGAAGACCTATTTGCTCAGCATCTAGTGCATAAAACCGTGCTTTCCCTGATTGCCTGGGGGCTCTATGCCATCTTGCTATTTGGCCGAAATAGTTTTGGCTGGAGAATAAATGCAGCCATCCGCTGGACAATCACAAGTTTTGTGATTCTGGCGATTGGTTTCTTTGGTAGCAAAGCCGTAATGGAATGGTTTATCTGATATTCAGATAAAAGCACGTATTAATCGAGAGTATGGCTTGACACTCTATTAGCCACATTTAAAAATATCCCTCCATTACTAATATAGGCATACCGTCTTGGAAGACGCATCGATAAGTTTTCTCTTGGGAGTCCTTGGCTTCCTGATCCTTTGTTCCGCTTTTTTCTCTAGTTCCGAAACAGGCATGATGTCGCTCAACCGATATCGCCTAAAACACTTAGTTAAGAAAAAGCACAGCGCCGCTATTCGCGTCAGCAAGCTCCTTGCTCGACCAGATCGCCTGATTGGCGTTATTCTGATCGGTAACAACTTTGTAAACATCCTTGCTTCGGCTATTGCCACCGTCATCTGTGTTCGCCTATGGGGCGACGCCGGCATTATGGTTGCCACCTTCGGCTTAACTGTATTGATCCTAATCTTTGCAGAAGTATCACCTAAGACGATGGCTGCGATTCACCCTGAAAAGATCGCTTTTCCTGCCTCTTTAGTTCTAGCGCCGCTTTTAAAACTGATCTATCCACTTGTATGGATCATCAACGGTATTACTAACAATTTCCTTAAGCTATTTGGCGTAAATGTAACCGGCGATAACAGTCATCACCTCAGCACTGAAGAACTGCGCACGCTGGTACACGAAGCAGGCGCACTGCTTCCGCAAAACAACCAAAACATGCTTCTTGGTGTCTTAGAACTATCAGAAGTAACTGTTAATGATGTTATGGTGCCACGTAACGAGGTACTGGGCATCGACCTAGATGATGACCTTGATACAATTATCGCGCAATTAAGCCGTACCGAGCATACTCGCCTACCTGTTTATCAAGGTGAGCTAAACAAAGTTGTTGGCCTACTGCACATGCGCAATCTAGCGCAGGTTTTCCACAGCGGCACAGTAACTAAGGCAGCGATCCTTCAAGTCATCAGAGAGCCTTATTTTATTCCAGAAAGCACCCCTTTGCAGACGCAGCTACTGCATTTCCAATCTCAAAACCGCCGTATTGGCATGGTGGTCGATGAGTATGGCGATGTGCAAGGCATTGTAACGCTAGAAGACATCCTAGAAGAGATTGTGGGTGAGTTGTCATCGAACAACAAAGAAGCCGATCAAGATATCTTTTTACAGGAAGACGGTAGCTACTTTGTCGATGGCACCGCTTATATCCGTGATGTAAACAAAGCGCTGGATTGGGAACTACCAACTGATGGCCCTAAAACTATGAACGGCCTAATTACAGAAACATTGGAATCAATTCCTGATGCTAACGTTTGTCTGCAGTTGGAACACTACCGCATCGAAACACTGCAAGTCAGCGACAATGTAATTAAAACCGCTCGCATCATCGCCCTGCCTAAACCGGTAGAAGAATAGAGTTCAGAAGATCGACTCCCTTGGTAACTGCTTTACTAAAGGGAGTCATTTAACCAAGCTTCTAACTAAGTTTAGCTCGAACGCTGTCCACTTTTTCCTGCATCGTTTGCTCTCTATCTGTACGCGTACCTAAGCGCATTGATGTCGTTATTCTCGGCGCGCCCATCTCATGTACCGTTTCATGACAGCGTTTCACCGCTAACATCACCTCATCCCAGTCACCTTCAACATTGGTGCCATATGCGTGCATCTGATGACTCAGACCTGCTTCATCAAAGATATTCTGACAAGCTGCCACATATTCAGATACTGAAACACCAACACCTAAAGGGACGATGCAGATATCAATCATAACCTTCATGTTGGATTACTCCGGCAACTGACCTTGCTCACGCAACTTAATCTTTTCCCAAACAGCGCGCTTTTCGTCATTTGAATAAATACCCCACTCAGCAATCTCGATACCACTGCGCTGACAGGCGATACATAAGTCATTTTCATCAAGCGCACAAACACCTACACAAGGGTTTGGCACAGGTTTGTTCTCTTGCTCGGTCATACTTCTACTTCTGAACGGTTAATTCTTTCTTAAATCGACGCATATTTTCGACGTAGTGAAGCGCATTCTGCCTAATGCCTTCCACCTGCTCGTCACTCAACGTACGCTTAATTACAGCTGGAGAGCCCACCACAAGGGAGTTATCCGGTATTTCCATCCCTTCCGGCACCAATGTTTTAGCACCGATCAAGCAACCTTTACCAATTTTGGCCCCATTCAAGACAACTGCACCGATACCGATAAGCGAGCCATCACCCACTTCACAGCCATGAAGCATCGCCATATGCCCAACAGTTACATCCCTACCGATGTTCATTGGGAAGCCGCTATCGGTATGTAACACCGAACCATCCTGAATATTACTTCCTTCGCCAATAACTATCGGGTCGTTATCGCCACGGATAACAACGTTAAACCAGATAGAAGCACAATCATGTAGCTCTACATTACCGATAACAGTCGCGTTATCCGCCACAAAGTGCTCTTCACCCACTAAGGATACAGCTTGCTCACCCAACGAATACAACATAGTCCCCCTCAAGAGCCACTAGTGAAATGACGAACTTTATGTTCGGGCCGTGGTTTCATTGGAATATTAGCTCCACAACCTTCATTTAATAACTCTGCCAACATATAGGCAGTTAAGCCCCAAATTATGTGACCATTAAACTCCCATGCTGGAACATAGATACTCTGATTTTTAAAACGTATCTCATCCGTTGAATAACGGTTATCCGCAAGAAAAAAACTCAACGGCACTGTAAAAATTTCATCTAGCTCAGCTGGGTTAGCAGTAAATTCAATATCTGAAGGGATCACGCCCACCCATGGCGTTACCTGCAATCCATGCTTTGATCTCACCTGTCCTAACTGCCCAATGACATCAACATGCCTAGGAGCAAGGCCAATCTCTTCTTCAGCTTCACGCAAGGCTGTAAATAGAAGATCCGTATCCGTGTCATCATATTTACCGCCCGGAAATGCTATCTCTCCACTATGAGATGACAGGGTTGCCGAGCGCTTAGTCAGCACAACATGCGGATCGTCATGATCGGTCAAAGCGATCAAAACGCTGGCTTTAGGCGATGTATCAGGCAAGCTGCGAGGCTCAAACCCCACTAAACGCTCGCGAATAATTGTGAGCATAAGCGTATCTTTTAAAACTGAAGGCCTGCATAGATTGAATACTATATAGCTTAATAGTAACAGAGCTTTTGAATGAACAGCCAAGAGAAACTTGGCCCTCGCTTTTTAATTACATAATGATAATCTAGGTTATTCGTGCATTTCTTGCCTTAAGACAGCTAACAAACCTAGGTTAATTCGATGAACTTTTGCCCAAACTGCGCCGGCTCACTTACTTTCAGTGTTCCTGAAGGGGATCATCTGCCTAGGCATATCTGTAACAACTGCAATACCATCCATTACTCAAACCCAAAGATTATTACCGGTTGCGTGCCGATCTACCAAGATAAAGTATTGCTTTGCAAACGTGCGATTGAACCACGCAAGGGCTTTTGGACATTGCCTGCTGGATTTATGGAGAACGATGAATCTACCTTAGAAGGCGCAAAGAGAGAGACTCGAGAAGAGGCAAATGCGGAAGTTAAGATCAGCCACCTCTACACAATAACCTCAATCGTGCATGTAAATCAGGTACAAATGCTCTATCTAGCTTATATGGATAAACCTGAATATTCGATCAGTCCAGAATCATTGAAAGTTGAGCTATTTAGTGAAGAAGAGATCCCTTGGGATGAACTCGCCTTCCCAACCATCAAGAAGGCGTTAACTTATTACTTTGCTGATCGCAAAAACAACCACTTCCCATTGCGGGAAAATGTTGTAAACCGCTCCATGCAACAACCAAAAGAAGCGGTTTAACTCATCACAAGCTCATAACTAGCTAAAGTAACGCTCAGTCACAGAATCAGCTGGGATCGGTTTCTCGTAATAGTAACCCTGCCCTTCCATACAACCTGCCTGAGCCAAGAACTCAGCTTGCTCAGCCGTTTCAATACCTTCAGCAACAGTAATCAAGCCAAAGTGACTGGCCACATCGATAATCGCCGCACTAATTGCAGCATCATCAGGGTTACCTGGCAGATCATCAATAAAGGCGCGATCGATCTTCAGTTGATCCAGATTGAAACGTTTCAAGTAAGCCATGCTGGAGTAACCCGTACCAAAATCATCCAGTGACAGCTGAACACCTAATTCTTTGAGATCATGCAGCAGCTGCAAGGTCTTATCCTGATCATGCATCAACGTGCTTTCAGTAATCTCCAATACCAGTGAAGCTGGGGCTATCGCAGAAATTTGTAGAGCAGCTCTAACCTCTTCAACCAATTCAGGTCTAAATTGACGAACAGACACATTCACCGACATCGTAAACGGCTGGTCGGACTGCTTGCCCCACTCAGCCGCTTGCTGACAAGCTTGCTGAAGCACCCAGCCACCAATAGGCAGAATCAAACCTGTTTCCTCAGCGAGCGGGATAAAGTTATTTGGTGGAACCAAACCTAAATTAGGATGCTGCCAACGAATAAGCGCTTCACAACCAGCTAAAGAGCCATCAGATAGATTTACTTGCGGCTGGTAATAAAGCTCAAACTCCTGATGTTCAATCGCTTTACGTAGAGCGATCTCAACCTGTAGACGCTCAGAAGCGCGTCGATTCATTTCAGCTGTGTAGAACTGATAATTATTGCGCCCCTGATTTTTAGCAAAGTGTACTGCAGCGTCCGCATTACGCAGCAATTGATCGAAGTCATCTCCGTCATCTGGGAATACGGAAATACCTATACTTGGTGTAATCATCAAATGACTGTCGCTTTGCAAAGGCTCTGATATTTTGTGAATAATGCGTTCACATAAATTCGCTGCCTGCTCTAAATTCTTCAAATTAGGCAAAAGGACACTGAATTCATCTCCGCCCAAGCGACTCACTGTATCGCCTTCACGCACCTCATGCTGAATGCGCTCCGCGACCATTTGAAGTATCTCATCACCAAAGCGATGCCCAAGGCTATCATTGATATTTTTAAAATTATCTAGATCAATATACAAAAGCGCAAAACGCTGTTTTGTCGCTCGACAGCTCAAAGAAATCGTTTGATCAACCCGATAGCCTAACAATCGTCTGTTTGGTAAATTAGTCAAAGAATCATAATCAGATAAGTAACGCAGCTTATCCTCTGCTTCTTTACGCTCAGTCAGATCAGTAATAGCCGCAATATAGTTCTGAACTTCACCTTGCTCATTGTGAGATGCACGAATAGAGAGCCACTGCGGGAATATCTCGCCATTCTTGCGACGATTCCAAATATCACCGCCCCAAGCACCTTTAGCGTCAATCTCGCCCCACATTTCCTTGTAGAAGTCGGCACTATGCTGACCAGACTGCAATAAACGCGGATTTCGCCCTATCACTTCATCAGCTGAATATCCCGTTATATCAACAAAAGCGTCATTAACCGCTAAGAGGCGACAATCAGCATCCGTCACCATAATCCCCTCACTAGCATTATCAAAAACGCGAGAGGCCAAAAGGAGTGCATTTTGTTTATTTTCAATTTCGTTCTGGTATTTACCAAATTGCCGGTTCAACCAACCAGAGAAAACAAACGTCAGCGACAGTGTCGCGCACGTAGCTAAAAACAGGAATGTATAGATCTGAGCGCGATCCTGGCGCATGGTCTTTTCAACCAGCTCCTTCTGTTTTTCCATCAACTTTTTAATGTCATCCGGATAGAAACCACCGACTAAAACCCAACCTAAATCAGGCACAGTTTCTACCAATGATATTTTCGGGTGAGGCCCCTCGCCGTTCGGGTAATACCATTCATATTCGATAAAACCGCCGCCGTTTTCGGCCGTTTCATAGATAAGTTCTAAAACTTTACGCTCTTTTGTACTCACTTTATCAGAGGGGTTATCCCCAGTTAGCGAACTTACGCCAGCAGTCGATAACAAATTCCCCTCGGTATCAAACACCGCGAGATAGCCATTTTCACCGAAACGAATGGTTTCCAAACGCTTTAAAGCTTCCTCTTTAAGATCATTCTCTATTTGATAGAGGTAATCACCCGCTCCAATAATCCATCTATAGGGTTCAAACGCTTTCACAAACGCGATCTTCTCCGTCATTTGGGTCTGATCATGCGGAGGATACCAGCGATAACGAGAGTACCCCTCCTTCTCTGGATTCTCTACGGCATCCAATAAACCACGCATAATGTAATGCCCAGTATCATCCTGATTATCATACAGAGACCGCCCTTCAACACCCGGCGAAGTAGGAAGCAAGATACAGATACCTTGATCATCATCGATAAAGATATAACCACGGCCATTAAAGAAACGAAGATCTCTCAAGGTTTCACGGATTAACGCTTTAACTTCTGCTTCAGGTCGTAAAGGTGATTCGCGGTCATAGATGGTTTGTGCGATCGTATGCGCTTTAAGGACTTCTTCACGAGATTTTTCTTTAAGAACAGCCTCTGCTTGGGCCACCATATACTGGATATAGTCTTTTGCACTATCGATTTCAGTAATTAGGTGCTCTCGCCCTTTATCCATAAACTCCTTCTCTAAAGAAGCTAGGCGATACTCACTATCTCGTTGGTTTTTGTATAAAAAATGCGTGGCAACAGCTGCTAATAACATGACTGCTATGGCAACTGATCCCCAAAGGAGGTAACGCGGCAATGCACCTACATTAGCGGGTGTCATAGAGGAAGCCCCCTATTCTTGCAACGATGGGTAGAAACCGCATCTACTTTCCCATCGCAATAAAGCCGATTGGCTGCGCACATCTGATATTTGGCCCAATACAAACAAAAAGAACCGACCCGCCACTGTAACAGATTTGGCGAAGTAGCAGACCATTCATCCGGTCAAAAAATTGATCTGCATCAAACTACCATAATTTATAGCCTTCAACAAAGAACAGAAGCTTTAAATTAGACCAGTACAGATGTGAACTAACGCAGATTTAGCTTTGTGTTTATTTCATCAATATAGCGCCGATAATCAGGGCTATCAGTGCGGCTATAGTTAAGATTTCGGAACAAACCTGTCAGGGTTACAAAATAATCCCTAACCTCAACTTTATCCTTAAACTCATTACTTGATGTAAGCGCCATTCTTAATAGTGAAAACAAAGCTTGCTGACGCTCAATAGGTACCGATATATCGACATCATCAAAGGCATCTTGCTGCAAGTAGACCTGATCTAAACAGATAGATTTGTGATAAAGAATGTAATCCTGCAAGGTAACACCCTCTTCACCTGTCACCTGCATCATTTGCTGAACTGCCTCACCTTGATCGAGCAATTGCTGCATATCCTTCACCTGAGAAACCCAATCAGCACCTAAATGCTCGGCATACCAATCTGCAAGCTGATCTAGATAACGCGACCATGAAATCAATGGATCTACCGCTGGATAAGCACGTTTATAAGCGCGCTCTGCACTCAAGCCCAAAAAGGTTTTCACCGTTCGCAATGTTGATTGGGTAACGGGCTCTTCAAAATTACCCCCAGCTGGGGAAACAGTTCCAATCAGGGTAAGACTCCCCATATCTCCGGCATTGTTTTCGATCAAACCTGCACGTTCGTAAAGTGCGCGTACAGCAGAATCTAAGTACGCAGGAAATGCTTCCTCACCCGGAATCTCCTCTAAACGTCCAGAAGTTTCTCGCATCGCCTGAGCCCAACGCGAAGTGGAGTCAGCAATGAGCAACACGTTATAGCCCATCTGGCGATAGTATTCAGAGATAGTAATCCCTGTATAGATCGATGCTTCACGAGCCGCCACAGGCATAGATGAGGTATTACAAATAATCACTGTACGATCCATCAAGGTTCCTCCTTTTGGATCCGGCATATTTGGAAACTCAGTGATAGTTTCCACCACCTCACCAGCACGCTCACCACAGGCCACAATCACCACGATATCAACGTCCGAGAAACGCGATATCAAACTCTGCAAGACGGTTTTACCCGCGCCAAAAGGCCCCGGAATACAAGCCGTTCCACCTCTTGCAACAGGGAAGAAGGTATCGATAAGGCGGATAGAAGTAAGCAGTGGTTCTTGAGGATAATGACGTTTACTGCTTCCAGACCGAAGCAAGGGCTCACTCACTGGCACACGCACCGGCCACTTTTGCTGCATAGTGACCTCTATTTCATTGCCTTGCTCAAGGCGTAGACGTGCAACCGGCGTCGTAACCGTGAAACTTCCTTCCTGAATCCAGCTGATTTCAGCCTCTCCATAGAGGTTAAACGGCGCCATGATCCGATGTTTAAATCGCCCTTCCTGAACATTGCCGATCAAATCACCTGCTTTGACTCGATCGCCAACCTTAACACTTGGCTGGAACGCCCAATGCTGCAGTTGATCGATCCCTTCAACTTCCAAACCTCGAGGCAGGAAGAAGCCATGCTGCGCAGCAATGATCTCTAGAGGGTTTTGCAAACCATCATAAACCTGCCCCAATAACCCAGGCCCGAGCGCAACCGAAAGCATTTCGCCACTTTGCCTAACCGGATCACCAACAGCCACACCACGGGTATTTTCAAACACTTGAACATCCGCTTCCCCGTGACGCACTCGAAGCACTTCCGCTTGCAAAAATTCCTGTCGTCCATCCACAGCAGTACGCACAGGGCAGATATACACCACTTCATTTTTCAGAATGGGATAAAACACACCTTCATCATCTTTACCCAGTTCGATGGTGACGATGTCATCTCGTACCGCAACAACCTGAGCTGTAATCTTTTGATTCACTAGGCTTCCCCCTGAGCTAACTGCTGCTCTAGGCCTGTAATTTTCAATAGCTGTAAATTTGCCCGATTAAATTCTGTGAAAGCGGTTTCAGCATCATAATTTAGGTGACGCTCTGCGAGACTCCAACGCAGCACAAAGCACGCTAGCGCTTCAAAACTAAACCCATTTTGTTTCTCACATAGCGCTAAATCTTGCCACAACCACTGGTTTAACGTTTGCTCCACCAGCATTGCATCCTCTTTAGCTAAAGCTCGCTGTAAAGGTTGTAGCTGTGGACACACGTCCTCTAAACCAAATCCGGGTTCAAACCAATGTCTACGAATACGCGGCAACCATCGGCCTACACCATAAAACAACGCCGAATTTTCCATACCTGCGGCACGACTGCGTAAAGCCGCCAACAGTGTTCTTAATTCAAAATGAAACAAAATCCGCTGACGTAGCACGTCGCTATTTACCTGATCGAGTTGATCTGCCCACTGGTACACAACCTCTTTATCCGTCAAGCCTCGCAACCTCTTCTCATCGGGATAATAAAGGCACTCAATCAAGGCTAACTGCTGTCGATCGACATCACTCAGCATGGTTAAGCGTTGATCTAGCGCTATGCGTGACAACGGCATCTGCTGACACTGTTCTAGATCAGGCAGCCATGGTAACGCAGTAATTAAGGTGTAATAGTCCGACACTAGCGAATCACTCCCTCAATGATCGCTCTAAATCGGGGCTGAAGATGTTTTAACAACAATTTGGATATAGCTTCACTACTCAGATCAACTTCCACCTCTTCTCCTTGCAAACGAACACGGATTCCTTTGCCTTGGTGAAGGTCAAAACTGACCCCACCCCGCATCTGCTCAGCCGCAAGAGACTGAACAAACTGACTTAATATTCCCTCTCTATACTCCTTGGGGTTTCTGCGTAATTCATCCAAGCCGATGTAATCATCAGGCAGGAGCAGCTCGATTTCAGAGGCATCTGCGATGCCGTGATCATGACTTGCTTTAGCCACGAGAGATAGAATCAAGCTACGCATAAACTCAGCATTATCCATCTGCTGTGCAACCAAACGTTCCACTTGATCAGTAAAAGAATGAGATAAGGTTTCTCTGACCTCCAAATGCATATCGCGAGCAGCGATCCTTAATGCGTCTTCGCCAGACTGCTGCAGCTTTTCAGCTTCTTTGCGTGCCTTGCTAACAATCTGCTCTGCTTCTTGCTTGGCTTGCGATAACAGCCAATCCGCACGATGTTCAGCTTCTTCAACCAAGGCCTCAGCCTCATGCTGTCCCTTTTCCACACCCTGCTGGCGTAACTTTTCGATCAACTCTTCAACACCTGAAGATGCATGAGTTTTATGTTCATTACTCATCAACACTCCCCCATTACAAAGGCACGCCTGCACTAATAACCAGCGCAAAAATAAATGCGAAGACTGCAAAACCTTCTACAATTGCAGCGGGCGCTAACGACATACCAAATATCTCAGGACGTATTTTGGAGACATTAATCGCAGAAGCACAGCAACGCCCCTGCCAAGCAGCACTAAACAGCAAGGCCAAACCACATAAAAGGCCAATGGCAGCCAAGCCCGGTGCGTTATCGATAGTTATCTCTCGATTCAACGCAAACATCACCACGATGCCGTAGATAGATTGCGACGATGGCATCGCAGCCACACCGATATAACGACCATGACCTGTTTCGGTTTCTAGCAGTGCACCACAGGCAGCTTGACCTGCCTGCGCACAACCAATCATGCTACCGATTGCACCCAACGCCATTGGGCCATATAGACCAGCCCAACCTAAAGCAATAATCAGGTTATCCAAGGCGAAACCTCCCGTTTAGCAAACGGCTGAAAAGCATAGCCTTCATCCGCAAGACTCCAGTTATAAAATTCGATTAAATTCAGACGCAAACCGTGAATCACGCCACTGATCACAGTGAGAACGAAATTGAGAAGATGACCCACCAGCAAGATAAGTACTTTAAATAACAGGCCAATTGCAGGCAGAGCCGCCGCAACATCAGTAGCCAGTTGATTAAAGGTCATCGCCAAAGAAGCACTGGCCAATCCCAAAGCAAAAAGACGCAGATAACTGAGAACATCACCAAAAATTTTGGTTATCCCAGCAAGGGCTAACACACCATCGAAGAACCGACCCACGCTCCATTCTGACTTTTCACTTGAGAAAAGAAGAACCAGTGATAGGCAAGCTGTCAATAACAACCAATGTAAAAACTCAAATCCAGCGATCCAGCCCCACAGCGCTACGGTAACCGAGCCTGCCCAGCCTAAGGCTGCATACATTCGAGTGGTTCCACGCCTGACCCATGCCATCATCAAGTTAGCCAAAATCAGGTGTACGGCCCCAACAGATATTGAGAGCAACATCATGCTGTCAAAGTCATTCAGATCCATCAGTTTGAACCCCTGTAACCACGCAAAGGGGGCTTGGGCACCGAAGTAGCTCCCCACCAACACGCCCCAGATAAAGCCTGCCACCGCTAACGCTGCTCCCATCGCGCGCAAACGCAGCCCCGTTTCAGAACGCCCCATATCTCGCCAGTAAAACAGCAAGATTGCAGCCAGCAACAGCGAGTAGCCTGCATCGGACATGATCAACGCAAAAAAACTAACAAAGGAAAAGAACACCACGCGCGAAGGGTCCCAACTGCGATAACCAGGCATTTGGAAAAAATTCACCACCTCTTCGCCACCAGCAACAGAGGTTGGGTTCTGTAATAGTGTCGGGGGCAGCTCATCAGGTTTAGGAACTTCGAGCTGTAACACCATACTTTGCTGATCAGCAAAGCGCTGTAACGACGCTATGCTGTCCTCAGCGACCCAGCCCTGAATGGCAAAGATCTCATCCCGATCCAAAGTCTGATCAGATACCTCAGCCAATTGCGCATCATCCTCGGTACCCGCAATGGATCTCTGCAGGAGATAGATCCACCGTGTAAGCGCCTCGCGTTCGGCTTCAACTGTTTCCAACTCAACCTCGATATCTTCCAATTCACGTTGCAACTGCTCGAGTGGAATAGCACCGGTATGAGTGCGGGTCACAGGCATAGCGTTTAACGGCGGCTCTGTTTCTGAAATAACCGTGATATAGCTATAGCGATTATCTTGATGGACCCTTTGCCAAGGCAGCTCCGCTTTCTCTACCTCTTTCATCTTGTAATTAGGCACAAGATAAAACCACAAACGACGACCGTATAATTCGCCTTCCTCGGGCAAGATAAAACTACCCCAAGGCTTGAGATCCTTTATACGTTTACGCAAAAAATCATGCCGTTCCACTAGCTTCAGGCGCAAACTACGGTTTTGATCAACTTTGTCTGTGACCTCTAGCAGATCAAAATGACGTTCGCTCACTACCTGCTTACGCTTTTGCTTAGAGTTCAGCAGATAGTGCAACACGCCATGGAGCTGTTCTGGGCTCACTTGATGCTCTAACTTCACTTGAGATTTTTGCGGCGCTACCAAAGGAATAACATGCATGACTCCCAAGGCTTGCAAAGCATCGAGAATAGACGCCTTTTCCTCTGTTAACCCAACCAAGGTTGCTTTCTGTAGAGACAGAATACTCACAGTTTCAGCCTCCGACGTTTATTCTTCGCAATTTTTGCGCGCACAACGCCCGCACGCTCAGCATCTGATAATGCGATACGGATCTTTCGAATATTTTTTTCAGTCTGCGGAATTAAAACCTTATCGAATAGATTTAAGCGCTGGGTCGTTTTCTGCAATCCAGCTTCCAATATCTGCAGGCGTTGTTGATAGATTCTGATCTCCACTTCCAACTTTAAGGCCTGTTCCTGCAGTAATAAAACGGTGTCGACCCAATGGGGCAACACCAAACGCGAGTATTCAGATAATTCAACATTAAATTCTGCTAGTTCAGGCAGTTCTAACCCGACTAAATTGCTGTATTTCACCTCAACCTTTTGAACCTGTAACAACTGGCTAAGCTTAATCTCCGCACCCGCTAGCATTGGTAGTTTTTCAGATACACAAAGGTGAAGATCTTGTAGCTTTAGTTGGTTAGTTTGCAGAAACTGCTGGGCTTCTTGCCTCGCAGCCAGAAGCTGTTTCCGCTTTAAATCTAAGGCGGGCACGAACTGACGAAACGCTTTTAAACGTCCGCCTTCGCGATTTAATGTGGACTTATTGAGTGCCAGCTTAGCCACAATCCATCCTTAAACTTGAGCCAAGTTTTGCGCAGGAAAATACTTATCCACCAACGCCTGCTTCATCAACAGTTCTTGTGACTGAAAGCACTCCGCCAGTGTCTGCCAACACTGATCTAATGCCTGCTCTAACGACATAGTGACATGAATATCCATAAACCGATCGCTGAACAGCTCACCGAATTTAAGTAAGCGTTCGTCATACTCACTTAGCTCAAACGACATCGCCTGCTTCTGCGCTGCATCCTGAGATTCCGCATACAAGCGCACCATAGTGTTCATGATTTGACTATGATCTTCTCGGGTGACTTTGCCAATCACATGCTGCTTTAAGCGCGAAAGCGAGCCGAAGGGATCGATCACACCATCATGCAGATAGAACTGACCTTCGGTGATATAGCCGGTGTTATCTGGCACGGGGTGGGTAACGTCGTCACCCGGCATCGTTGTAACCGACAGAATGGTTACGGAACCTGCGCCTTTATAATCGCAGGCTTTTTCATAACGCCGCGCTAGTTGCGAGTAGAGATCACCGATGTAACCCCGGTTTGATGGCACATGCTCCATAGAGATCCCTACCTCTTTGAGTGCATCAGCATAAGCGGTCATATCAGTAAGCAGCACCAGCACCCGCTTACCTTCTTCAACAGCAAAACGCTCAGCCACCGCTAATGCCATATCTGGAACCAGCAAACCTTCTACGGTAGGATCCGATCCCTGATGAACAAACATCACCGTTCGCGCTAGCACACCTGCGTCCTCAAAGGCCTGACGAAAGAAGTAGTAATCATCAAACACTAAGCCGATACCACCGAAAATTACGACATCCGCATCAGCATGCGTTCCGATCTGCGCTAACAGCTGGTTATAAGGCTCTCCCGCTACGGAAAAAATGGGGATTTTTTGACTCTCAACCAGACAGTTAAACACATCAATCATCGGCACATCGGTACGAATCATATGTGATGCCAATACACGTCTAGCAGGGTTTACTGTGGGACCATCGATCTCAATTTTAGGCTCTTCTGTTAGCATTGGACCATTATCGATTGCCCGTCCAGTACCTGAGAAAGCACGCCCTAAAATATTTGGAGAGAAAGTCACTTCCATCGAGCGACCTAGGAAGCGAACCACCGAATGAGTTGATAGCCCTTTGGTACCCGTGAAGACCTGAAGGGAGACCTCCTCACGATCAAGCAAAATGACCTGAGCCAAACTCCCTTCAGCGCCTTCATGTTTGTCATTTTCGATTAAAGCCAAATCACCAAAACAGATAGACGATGCACCATCTGTTAGCGGCACATGCACTTTAACTATGTCACCAACAATTTCCAGAATACGAGAGTAACGTACCAATAACTGCGTCACTTCTACCTCCCTGTCATTCGGTTACAACTTTAAAATTCTTCTAATCGCCAAACATCGTAGGCAGGTTCTTCATAAGGGTGAGCCGATTTCATTGCATCGAGAGCCTGATGTATCAACTCATCGCTGCACACCAACTCAACCTTCCACTCCTCGACTGTTTCAACATTACCTAAGCGCCCTATATGTGGATCACTACCCTCTAAAGGGCGAAACTGGCCTTGACCCAACACCTGCCAACAGCAACAATCATAGTTACCAATTCGTCCTGCACCTGTCGCGAAAACAGCCGCTTTTACTTGTTCCAAGTTTTCATCAGGAACAAAGAAACTTAGTTTATACACCGAAGCTTTACCGTTTTATTTAACTGTTCAACCATGTTGGGTATCTGCTCAGCTATACAATCAGATATAGGCGCCATAGTCTCAGTTTGACCTAACTGAACCAGAAACAAACTGATCTGCGGCAAAGATTGTTCGAGTTTAAGCAACAACTGCCAACTCTCTGATATACCCAAAGTATGACTACTAACTGGCGCATTTTGCATATGCAAAAACCCAGACCCATCCTCAATATACCTGTACTCACCTGCTTTTTGCTCCATTTCACAGGCATCAATCACAATGACCTGATCAAACTGAGGTAATAGCGTCACTAAAGAGTGGGAAGGGGTGGTTAATTTCTCGCAGACCACAGATTCAGGAAGCAGTCCTTGCAGGGCATCCACCAACACCCAACCAATTTGATCATCCCCATGGGAAGAGCCCAACCCCAACACACCTAACTTCAAGGCTTACGCTCCGTTGTTAACTTTAGAAAGTGAGTTGCGCAGGAGATACAAGGGTCATAATTACGAATCACTTTTTCGCTATGTAAGCGCAAAAGATCATCGGGTTGATCCAAGCCAAACTCACTCAGGGAATAAAGCAGATCTTGCTCAATACGTGCTTGGTTTTGGCTGGTCGGCGGGACGATTTTCGCCTCTGTAATTAAGCCAGCCTCATTGACTGAATATCGGTGCCAAAGCAAACCTCTAGGCGCCTCACTCCAACCGTATCCAGTGCCTGCTTTCGGATTAACCTCAACTGCACTTTTGGTAGGTGACTTATACTTTTCCAACAACTTAATCGCTTCATCCAAAGCAAAACAGATCTCCACACCACGAGCCAACATACTGTGGAACATATTCTGACTTGGAAAAGGGCTACCCAATTTACGGAGTAGCTGCTGTAGAAAATCAGGCAGCCGTTGATGATTAAGATTGATCCTTGCCAGAGGGCCAACCAGATAATCCTGGCCATTGAGATGACTCCACAGCGCCGTCGAGTGTGGCGACTGGCTCTCTGCAAAGTAGGTTTCATATTCGTCCTCAGCGATATTCAACCCTGAGCTACTAACGAGACGACCTTCACCAAGCGGATAGCTATTCGCTGTTAGCGAGACGGAATTAAAAGCCTGCCGGTGATCAGGAATCTCAACCTCAGCTAACCATTCAACCATAGCTAGTGCCTGAGGCAATATCTCATTGATATACTTTTTAAGCGCTTGCGCTTCGGCTACCGAGGGAGCTTTATGAAAGCCTCCCACTTTAATACCAACGGGGTGTACAGAACGCCCACCCAAGAAACGCATAATTCGGTTACCCGCATCTTGAATAGCAAAGCCTCTTCGAACCTCATCGGGATACTCTCCTGCGAGCTCCAACGCCGAGTTATGGCCAAAATAATCTGGCAACGCTAGTAAATGGATATGCAGGCCATGACTTTGCAGCCATTCACCTAAATAGAGCAAGCGCCGCATATCCTTTATCCACGGGATTAGCTGAACCTGAAACAGAGATTCCAATGCATTCACTGCACTGACTTGATAAGCCACAGGACAGATTCCACAGATGCGCGCCACAATATCTGGAACTTCAGAGAAGTGCCGCCCCTCTAGAAACTTCTCAAAAAAACGCGGCGGCTCATAAATTTTAAATTGCAGATGCTGTAACTTACCTTGTTCAATCTTGAGATGGAGCGCCCCTTCTCCCTCAACACGGGCAAGTGAGGGCACGTCAATCTGAATCTTTCGTTCAGTCATTCAGCTCTCCTTTGCCGACATTTGCCTCAGGATGAATCAATCGAAAACGCCGACTAACTTCCGCATCAACAAGTCCCAAACCGGATAAACGACGAGCAAACGCTGAATGATGAGACAACTCTGCTTCGCCATAGCAGCCATAGCATGCTCGACCAAATTTGGGGCACAAAGCTCCGCAACCCAATCTTGTCACTGGCCCCATACAAGGCTCACCAGCAGTGACTAAAGTGCAGACCTGACCCGAGCGTTTACACTCAATACAGAGTTTTTCTCGTTCATCCTGAGGCATTACGCCCTCAAGCATTAAGCTGATCGCCGTTGAGATTTGGCGGCTATTGATCGGACAGCCCCAGAGTTCAAAATCAACTTTAACGTGATCTTTGATCGGCTCGGATCTATCCAAACTATCGATAAATTCAGGCTGTGGATAAATAGCGCCCGGCCAAGTCTCAGGTGCATCCGCCAAGTTCTTCAACGCTTGAATCCCACCAGAAGTGGCACAGGCTCCCATGGTAATAAGATAACGGCTGTTCTTACGTATCTGTTGGATTCGCTGGGTATCATGTTGAGTCACAATACTGCCTTCAATAAAGGCAATATCGACCTCTGCACTCTCATCCAAAACACCCGCTTCTGCAAAATGCTTTATCTCCACCCGCTCTGCCAAAGTAACTAGGGCTTCACCCATATTTAGCAATGCCAATTGACAGCCATCACAAGAGCTAAATTTATGCACAGCAATACTCGGTTTAGAGCTCATTACACGCCCTCCATACCTAAACGATCGCTTACAACAGGGTAAGAAAATACCGGGCCATCTTTGCAAATAAAATCAGCGCCAAACTGACAATGGCCACAATGCCCTACGGCACACTGCATATTTCGCTCTAGACTAAGAAATATCTGAGCCGGATCTATCCCTAAACCAATAAGCTTTTCCGCTGCTGCATGCATCATCCCCTCAGGGCCACAAATCATCGCCAATGCATTACTTGGGTCAACTGTCACTTGATCAAGCAGCTCGGTGATACGCCCTTTATGGAATGGCCACGCCGGTCCTGATTCATCCGCTGCAAGAAACACTTCAACATTCTCGATCTGACGCCACCGATCATAGCGCTCACCCCAGATAAGATCATTGCTGTGCTTAACCCCTTGAACAATACTCAGCCGTCGATAATGATCTCGTCGTTTCAGCGCATAATTGATTGCTGCTACGACCGGCGCACAACCCAATCCACCAGTAACGATTAGAAGATCCTTATTTTTTGCGTCCAACAGAGGCCAACCATGACCGAATGGACCTCTTAGACCGATTTGATCTCCCTGTTTTAATTTCGCTAAACCTTCGGTAACACGCCCTACAATCCTAATAGTGTGATCGATGACTCCCTCATCCTTAGGGTCAGAAACAATCGAGATAGGCACCTCACCCACACCAAAAAGGTAAAGCATATTGAACTGACCCGGTTCAAACTTATAGGCGGCTCGCTCTGCGAGGTCAGCCAACTGCAAACGAAGCGTAAAGATCGTTTTAGATTCACAAATCACCTCAGTAACAGTTGCAACCAAAGGTTTCTGACAGATAACACTCATTCTTTGTCTCCTGTTATCAGGTTTGCTTCTGCTACAAAATCTATCTCTGCAGGGCACCAGGTCATACAGCGCCCGCAGCCAGTACAACCTGAGCGGCCATATTGGGCCTGCCAAGTATCTAGCTTATGGATCATCCATTGCTGATAGCGCTGCTTAACGGTTTGTCGAACTTGAAATCCTGCAAGCTGACCATGAGATTCTCCAAAACAGCTATCCCACTCTCTGACGTGCTCGCTCTCAGCACCATTAAGCTGTGGTTCTTCATGCTGTCGATGGCAGAAACAGGTGGGGCAAACCATAGTGCAGTTACCACAAGCAAGGCAGCGCTCGGCAACATCATCCCATTGCGGATGATCTCTTCGGCTTTGCAGATCATCTTTAGCAATAAGGTTGAGTGATCGGGTTTGTTGATTAGCAGCCGTTTGAATCTGTTCCTTGGCCATATCGGTCATCGCTTCAGACACTTTGTGTAGCGGCAACTGATCGACTATGGTCGAGCCTTTAGCCGAGCCCGATTGAATAAGAAAGCCATCGTCTAATTCAGTTAACAAGATATCGTAAGCTTGCCTAACCTCTGGACCATCGCCTGTAGATACACAGAAACAGGTTTCTGCAGATACATTGCAATTAACAGCAATTAAAAAAAGCCCTTGCCGCTTTGCTTGGTAACCGGGGTCTACATATTCACCTTCTAGAAAATGCTGATCCTGCAGTTTCAACGCGGCAAGATCACAGGCTTTCACCCCTATGATTGCAACTTTATCTTGCGCTTGCTCAGGCACTAAAAATTGCAAACGACCATCATCACCACGCCTTGCCTGCCAGATAACATCTCGAGCAGGATACAAAAGCGGCTTCAGAGCCGAGGGCCCATTAGCCCAATTAAACTGACGTAAAGAATCACCATGCTTGAGCCGATACAGCCCAGGGACCTGCCGATCTGTCCACCTTTGCGGAAGATCTTCAACAGAATCAAGATCATCGTAAACAATCGCGCCATCACGAACTTGAGGACCGTGCAACCGAAAGCCTTGCTTAAGCAAAAGCTCAAACAGCTCGGTTAAATCCTTCCTAATGAGAAAAGCAGATTTAGAAATCGCCATTCACTCCCCCCCCTTGCTCTTTTAATATTAGCCTAAACTACTAGACAAGCTTCGGGATTTAGGGCGATTTCAGTCTTCAATTACACGAGCATAAATGACACTATGAAAAGGTGTGCTAACCCAGACATTAATCGCATCTGTTTTGAGTTTAGATATGAAAGTTCTTGTCGTTGAAGATAGCCAGCTAGTAAGCCGAGTACTACAAAGACTGTTTCAAACCGCAGATATACCACTGGAAATCATATTCTGTGAAAGCCTGCTTCAAGCTCAAGAAAAGGTAGATCTTTACGAAGATATCTTTGCGGCATTAGTTGATCTTAACCTTCCAGACGCGCCTCATGGCGAAATCGTCGATTTTATTCTCGCGCAAAACATTCCGACAATTGTTCTAACCGGCAGTTATGACGACGATAAACGTGAATCTTTACTTCAACAGGGCGTAGTAGATTACATCATCAAAGAAAGCCGCTTCTCCTACGAATATGCCGTTCAGCTTGTTCACCGCTTGCTTAAAAACCAAGAGATCAAAGTTCTATTAGTCGAAGATTCTTCATCCTATCGGCTGATGGTGCGCAAACAACTCGAAAAACACCTTTACCAAGTTATTGAGGCCCGCGACGGCCAAGAGGGACTAGCTAAACTTCAGCAAGACCCGGAAATTAAGCTTATCCTCACCGATTACGAGATGCCCAATATGAATGGCATTGAGTTAGTACAAAATATTCGCCGGGATTACGAAACATCCGAGCTCAAAATCATCGGTTTATCTGCAGCCGACAGCCCTGCTTTATCTGCAAAGTTTATTAAAAGTGGCGCAAATGACTTTCTAACTAAGCCATTTAACTATGAAGAGCTACATTGCCGAGTGATGCATAACATCGAACAGATGGAGCTTATAGCCCAGATCAAAGATGCTGCTAATCGCGATTTCCTAACTGGTCTACACAACCGACGCTATCTATTTGAACAATCTGAAAAATTATTAGCACAATCCAACAATAAAACCTGCTTAGCCATGATGGACTTGGACTTTTTCAAGCGAATTAATGACAACTACGGCCATGACGCAGGGGACGCAGTGCTAACCCAACTCGCAACCCTGCTGGATCGATCCTTCAACCGCTTCCTACATGCACGTATTGGCGGTGAAGAGTTTTGCATTTTGTTAAATGGCTTAAATTTAGATCAGGCAGAAATTCTGATGCAGCATTTCTGCACCTTAGTGCATGACACTGAATTTGTATTTGGTGATCAGGTTCTACCCGTTACGGTGAGTATCGGTTTAATCGAACAAGATGATGACAACTTCGACCAGATGATTAGCCGAGCAGATGAGATGCTGTACAAAGCTAAAGAAAACGGCCGTAACACCGTTATGTGTGAATAAAAAAGCCGCTGATAAACAGCGGCTTTTTAAGTCGTTCTAAAATCACTTCAGACCAAGAATATCCTGCATATCGTACAGGCCATTCTCTTTACCTTCCAACCACTTACAAGCACGTACAGCGCCTTTAGCAAAAGTTAGACGGTTACTCGCCTTATGCGTAATCTCGATACGCTCACCTTCTGTACCAAATAGCACAGTGTGATCGCCTACTACATCGCCAGCGCGGATCGTTTCAAAACCGATCTCACCACGAGGACGCGCGCCTACCTGACCTTCACGGCCATATACAGCACACTCTTTAAGATCACGATCCAACGCATCAGCAACCACTTCACCCATACGTAGTGCCGTACCCGAAGGTGAATCCACTTTGTGACGGTGGTGGGCTTCGATCACTTCGATATCGTAATCATCGTTACCTAGCGCTTTAGCTGCGATCTCAAGCAGCTTAAAGCACAAGTTCACACCAACACTCATGTTAGGTGCAAATACAATGGCAACACTCTCAGCGGCTTTCTCCAGTACTTCTTTCTGCTCATCAGTCAGGCCTGTCGTACCGATAACAACTTGCTTACCGTGAGTAGTGCAGAAACGAACATTCTCAAGCGTGACTTCTGGTGCAGTAAAGTCGATTAGCACGTCAAAATCAGCAACCGCTTCATGCAAAGAACCAACTATCTTAACGCCTAGCTTACCAACACCTGCAACTTCACCGGCATCTGCGCCGATCAAAGAACTATCAGGCTCAACAATAGCTGCACCTAATTCGATGCCTTCAGCCATCTGTAGCGCTTCGATATTTGCTTTACCCATACGACCGGCTGCGCCAGTAACTGCTACTTTAATCATGTAAGTTTCCGCTCTTATTTGTTTTTGTCATGAAGGATATTTTGGTCCATATCCAATGCCGGTTTATCGCACTGAGGATGACCAACAGCACGGGCAGGTACACCTACAACCGTTGTATGTCTTGGCACATCATCCAACACAACACTTCCGCCACCTACTTTGGCACCTGAGCCCACTTCGATGTTACCGAAGATTTTGGCACCAGCCGCAATCATAACGCCTTCACGAATTTTCGGATGACGATCACCACAGTCTTTACCCGTACCGCCTAGGGTTACAGATTGTAGGATAGAAACATCATTCTCGATCACACTGGTTTCACCCACAACAATACCTGTTGCGTGATCAAACATTACGCCATGACCGATCTTAGCCGCAGGATGAATATCAACCTGCAACACACAACTAACTCTGCTCTGGATATAAAGCGCCATGCTCTTACGGCCTTTATTCCACATATAGTGAGCCACACGATATGCCTGAATTGCATGAAAGCCCTTAAGGTACAGCAATACAGTCGCATATTTATCGATTGCAGGGTCTCGTGTACGTACCGCAGCTATATCAGCACATACTGCCTGCAAAATCTCGGGCGCTTCACGAAATACTTCTTCGATCACTAGACGAAAAGTCACTGCTGGCACTGCATCATCATGCAGCTTACGGCTCAACAGATAAGCTAAAGCAGAACACAAGCTCTGATGCCCTAAGATATTAGCGTGATAAAACCCCGCCAACACCGGTTCATCAATAACTTCACGTTCGGCTTCTGCCGTAATTTCATCCCAAAGCCAAGTTGGGCATTCTGGATTCTGGCTCATGCCATCCCCATTCTTATAAAAATTTAAGGGGCAATAAATGCCCCTTAAAATTAGGTCATATCTTCAAAAAACTTTTTCACAGAATCAAAGAAGCCGTGCTTCTTCGGGCTGTGTTTATGCGTACCTTGTTCCATCTCGTCTTGGAACTCACGCAGTAGCTCTTTCTGACGGCTGCTCAACTTAACCGGCGTTTCCACAACCACTTTAACCAGAAGGTCACCCGTAGATCCACCGCGCACAGGTGCTACGCCCTTACCACGTAGACGGAACATTTTTCCTGTCTGCGTTTCGGATGGTACTTTCAACTTAACACGACCATCAAGGGTTGGAACTTCTAGCTCACCGCCCAATGCTGCATCAACAAAGCTGATTGGTACTTCGCAATATAAGTGTTTACCGTCACGTTCAAAGATCGGATGATCTTTAACATGAACTTGTACATATAGATCACCTGCTGGACCACCGTGAGTACCCGCTTCGCCTTCACCCGCTAGACGGATACGATCGCCTGTATCAACACCTGCTGGAATCTTAACGTTAAGCGTCTTAGTTTTCTCTTTACGACCATGACCATGACAGTCAGTACATGGATCAGAGATTACCTTACCTTCACCATGACAGGTTGGACAGGTCTGCTGAACAGAGAAGAAACCCTGCTGCATACGCACTTGGCCTTGACCACCACAAGTGCCACAAATCTTTGCAGATGTACCAGGCTTAGCACCGGAACCATCACAAGTTTCACACTCTACTAGTGTAGGTACTTGAATGCTCTTTTCGACACCACGAACGGCCTCTTCCAGAGTCATCTCCATGTTGTAACGTAGATCAGCACCGCGCTGAACAGAGCTACGGCCACCACGACCACCGCCGCCACCGAAGATATCGCCAAATACATCGCCAAAGATGTCAGAGAAGTTACCGTCAAAGCCACCGCCATGACCACCACGCATATTCGGATCAACACCGGCATGACCGTATTGATCGTACGCAGCTTTTTTCTGAGCGTCAGATAACACTTCGTAAGCTTCGTTTACTTCTTTGAACTTATCTTCTGCTTCCGTATCGTCCGGGTTACGATCCGGATGATATTTCATCGCCATACGGCGGAAAGCTTTCTTGATATCGCGATCAGATGAATCCTTAGATACACCCAATACTTCGTAATAATCTCGTTTTGACATGGTCACTACACTATACAGTCACAACACTGTTTTCGGCTTAAAGCCGGATATGACAACGCGGGCATAGAGCCCGCGGTGCCGAGTAAGTCGACTTTGCAGCATCGTTCAACACTGCAAAGTTCTACGCTTAGTTAGCTCGATTCAGCTAAAAGGCGACTTATTTTTTGTCGTCTTTAACTTCTTCGAACTCAGCGTCTACTGCATCATCGTTACCGCCAGCTTGTTGCTGTTCAGCACCGCCTGCGCCTTGCTCAGCTTCAGCTTGCTGTGCAGCTTCTGCGTACATCTTCTGAGCAACACCAGAGATCGCTTCAGTAAGTGCAGTAGTTTTAGCTTCGATAGCGTCTTTGTCGTCGCCTTTAAGCGCTTCTTCAAGTTCAGCAGTCGCTGCTTCAACAGCCGCTTTCTCTTCGTCAGTCGCTTTATCGCCCGCTTCTTCCATTGTCTTCTTAGCAGAGTGAACCATTGCATCGCCCTGGTTACGCGCTGTAGTCAGCTCTTCGAACTTCTTATCTTCTTCAGCGTGAGCTTCCGCATCGTTTACCATCTGCTCGATCTCGTCATCGCTCAGACCAGAAGAGGCTTTGATTACGATAGACTGCTGTTTACCAGTCGCTTTATCCTGCGCAGATACGTTAAGGATACCGTTGGCATCAAGGTCGAAAGTTACTTCGATCTGAGGCACACCGCGTGGTGCTGGTGGGATCTCTGCCAAGTCGAAACGACCTAGAGATTTGTTCTGTGCCGCTTGCTTACGCTCACCCTGTACAACGTGAATTGTTACAGCGTTTTGGTTGTCGTCTGCAGTAGAGAAGATCTGAGACTTCTTAGTTGGGATAGTCGTGTTCTTCTCGATTACTGGAGTAGCTACGCCACCCATAGTTTCGATACCAAGCGTTAGAGGCGTTACGTCTAGTAGTAGAACGTCTTTAACGTCACCTGCTAGTACCGCACCTTGAATCGCAGCACCCATTGCTACAGCTTCGTCAGGGTTAACGTCTTTACGTGCTTCTTTACCGAAGAATTCAGCAACTTTTTCCTGAACCATTGGCATACGAGTCTGACCACCAACCAAGATAACTTCGTCGATTTCAGATGCGCTTAGATCAGAATCTTGTAGAGCGATCTTACACGGTTCTAGAGAACGCTGAACTAGTTCTTCAACTAGAGACTCAAGCTTCGCACGAGTGATCTTAACGTTAAGGTGTTTTGGACCTGTCGCATCAGCAGTGATGTAAGGTAGGTTAACGTCAGTCTGCTGCGCAGAAGATAGTTCTACTTTAGCTTTCTCAGCACCTTCTTTAAGACGCTGTAGCGCTAGTGGATCGTTGTGTAGATCGATACCTGTGTCTTTCTTGAACTCATCAGCCAAGAACTCGATCAAACGTAGGTCAAAGTCTTCACCACCAAGGAACGTATCACCGTTAGTAGAAAGTACTTCGAACTGGTGCTCGCCATCTACTTCAGCGATCTCGATGATAGAGATATCGAAAGTACCACCACCTAGGTCATATACAGCGATAGTTTTGTCGCCTTTAGACTTGTCCATGCCGTATGCAAGAGCAGCAGCAGTTGGCTCGTTGATGATACGCTTAACTTCTAGACCAGCGATTTTACCCGCATCTTTAGTCGCCTGACGCTGAGCATCGTTGAAGTATGCTGGTACAGTTACAACGGCTTCAGTTACTGTCTCACCTAGGTAGTCTTCTGCAGTTTTCTTCATCTTCTTCAGAATCTCTGCAGAGATCTGAGGTGCAGCAAGCTTCTCACCTTTAACCTCAACCCAAGCATCACCGTTGTCAGCTTCAACGATTTTGTATGGCACCATTTTGATGTCTTTCTGAACAACATCATCTTTAAAACGACGACCGATAAGACGCTTGATAGCAAATAGCGTGTTGTCTGGGTTAGTAACCGCCTGACGTTTTGCAGGCTGACCAACTAAGATTTCACCTTCATCAGCGTAAGCGATGATAGAAGGTGTAGTGCGATCACCCTCAGCATTTTCAATTACTTTAGATGTATCGCCGTCTAGGATAGAAACACAAGAGTTTGTAGTTCCTAAGTCAATACCGATGATTTTACCCATTTGTATCTGCTCCAATTCTTTCTAAGCTGCCCGTTCTGACGGACAGTGATTAATTCTATAAGTGACTTACTAGTCAGTATGAAATCTATATAAGTACGTTTCGCAGGGTTTCAAGGCCGAACCCAAAATTAAATTTACCTAACGTACCTTAAGCTTTAGCCACAACAACCATCGCAGGACGTACTAGACGGCCGTGCAATGTGTAACCTTTCTGCATTACTGCAATAACTGTATTTGGCTTCGCATCTGGAGACTCAACCATAGACATCGCTTGGTGTAGTGCCGGATCAAATGCTTCGCCCATAGGATTAACCTGTTCCATCTGGAATTTAGCCAGACCAGATAGGAACATGTTCATAGTCATCTCAACGCCTTCTTTCATCGGCTTAACCGCTTCGTCATCACCGAAGGCTTCAATAGCGCGCTCTAGGCTATCGACGATTGGCAACATTTCGTTGGCAAACTTCTCTACGCCAAACTTGTGCGCCTTTTCTACATCCTGTTCAGCACGACGACGAACATTCTGAGCATCAGCCTGAACACGTAGCATCTGATCCTTTAGCGTCTCAACCTCAGCTACTGCTGCAGCTAGATCAGCTGCCAATTTATCCGCATCCTGAGCAGTCTCTTCTGCAGCAACCTGTTCCGCTTCACCTTGTTCAGCGTTTTCTTCTTGCGCTTCTTCCGCTGCTACAACCTCTTCTGGCTGCTCAACTTTCTGCTCTTCTACTGGGTTCAGTTCTTCGTTTGCCATTGTGCTCTCCAGCCAGCCCATTCAATAAACTCGAGGGCGTCTGTTGGGTGTTAATATCAATTGCTCTTGAATATGGGGACAAAGAGATCGCTTTCAACAGATAAATTCGATTTTTTTACGCTAATTTCAGATAAAGATTGCATCCGATCAAAATATGACTTATACAGAAACCACTGTATAAAAACACATGTATTTTATTATGCTGAATCAATTATCTATTTGTGACTTTGCCATTGTTGATCACCTTGATCTGGAACTAAGCCAAGGCATGACCGTAGTCAGCGGTGAAACAGGTGCGGGTAAATCGATTATGCTCGACGCCCTAGGCCTAGCCTTAGGTAACCGCGCAGAGAGCGGTGCCGTACGTCAAGGCGCTGAGAAAGCCGACATCACAGCAAGCTTCAACATAGACAGCATCCCCGAAGCCTCTCAATGGCTGTCAGAGAATGATTTAGATAATGACGGTGAATGCATACTGCGCAGAGTGATCACTAAAGAGGGGCGCTCACGCTGCTATATCAATGGCCGCCCATCGCCTGCCTGCTTAGTGAAAAGCCTTGGCGAGCTGCTGATTGCTATTCATGGTCAACATGAACACCAACGCCTACTAAAAAAAGATCACCACCGCACGCTACTCGATAACTTTGCCGGACAGACTAAACTGGTCAGCCAAGTTCACAATAGCTACCAGCAATGGCATAAACTCGATAGCGAGCTAAAACGTCTCTCTGAACAAAGCGCCGAACAAACAGCACGCGTGCAGCTATTAAGCTATCAGATTGAAGAGTTAGACCAGCTCGCCTTAGCCGATGGCGAATTTAAGCAACTGGAAGAAGAGCAAAAAACTTTAGCTAATGCCGAGAGCATTCTGAATACAGGCCACCAGCTAATCAATCTAGCCAGCGATAGCGATGACGCCAACTGCGTACAACAACTGAATCACTGCCTGCAGCTTCTATCTGAAATCCAATCAGAATCGCCCTCAGTGCGACAAGCCAACGAGATGCTGAACTCGGCATTGATCCAAGTTGAAGAAGCCAGCAACGAGATCCGCCATTACATGGATCGCGTCAATGTTGACCCGAGCAGACAACAAGATGTCGAAGAACGCTTATCAACGATCTACGAGATTGCGCGTAAGCACCGCATTAACCCAGATGAGCTTTGCGAGTTCCATCAATCGCTTAGCCAAGAGCTATCCAGCCTAAGTCGCTCTGACGAAGAACTAGAGCAACTCGCCATTGATGTTGATAGCGCCAAAGCTGAATACCTCGTTTACGCTAACAAGTTAAGCACCAAACGCTCAGCCGCCGCTAAAAAACTTGGCAAACTAGTCGATCAGCAACTGCATAATTTAGGCATGCCATCTGCGCAGATGTCTGTTGCATTAACCGCTTTAGATAAACCGAGCCTAAACGGTTTGGAAGAAGTAGAGTTCCTGATTATTACCAATGCAGGTCAACCACCAAAACCCTTAGGCAAAATCGCATCAGGTGGAGAGTTATCACGTATCAGTCTTGCTATCCAAGTAATCACAGCACAAACCTCCACCACCTCGACACTAATCTTTGATGAAGTCGATGTCGGCATTGGTGGTGCGATTGCGGAAGTTGTGGGTCGCCTATTAAGACAACTAGGTGAAAAAGCACAAATCCTGTGTGTAACCCATCAGCCGCAAGTCGCTAGCCAAGGCCATCAGCACCTATTTGTGAGCAAACAGACGGATAAAAAGACCACTCACACGCAGATCAATCAACTTTGCGCGGACAGCCGTGTTAAAGAAGTTGCACGTATGCTGGGCGGGATCGATATTACAGAGCGATCTATTGAGCATGCTAAAGAGATGCTTGCTCAAGCCAGCTAGACCTCAAGCCCCATACACATAGTTTTTGGAAGGGTATTCCATACACTAAAAAACCCGCTAGTAGCGGGCTTTTTAGTTGTCACCAGAGCAAGTACTGCTTATTTTTCGTCTGCGTCTTTATGTACGCCGTATAGGTAAATAGTACGGTCAGTAACAGTGAAGCCCATAGACTCAGCGATCTCGTTTAGAAGCGCATTCAAACGTGGATCATTAAATTCTTTTACGATGCCACTTTTTACGCAAACAATGTGATCGTGTTCTTCGTCACGTGCCAATTCAAATACAGAGTGGCCACCTTCGAAGTGGTGACGCGTTACTAGACCAGCCGCTTCAAACTGAGTTAGTACACGGTAAACCGTTGCCAAACCAACATCTTCACCTTTTTCCATCAGCAACTTATAAATATCTTCAGCACTGAAGTGATCGCCTTCACCAGCCTGTTCTAGGATCTGATAAATTTTTACGCGAGGTAAAGTTACCTTCAGACCTGCTTTTCTTAGTTCCTGATTTTCAAGTGACATAGTTATCTATTCTCTAAGCTGTTGGTGATTACATAATCATGCGGAAGCTGAATTGCTTGTTCAATAGCGCACGAAACTTTATTATCCGCATTTACGCACAATAGTGGAAGCAAAATTCTGATGCAAAAACTACTAATTGCTACAACTTTTACTGTAGCACTGACTCTGACCGGTTGTTCTGGTTTCCCAGGTGTTTATAAATTCGATATTCCGCAGGGCAATGTTGTTACTCAAGAGATGGTAGACCAGCTTCGCCCAGGCATGAGCCAGAGCCAAGTTCGCTTTATCATGGGCTCACCGTTAATCACTGACACCTTCCACGAAGGCCGTTGGGATTACCTATACACTAAGAAAAGCGGTGAAGATGGCAGCTATAGCAAAGAACGCATCTCTCTATATTTCACAGATGGTAAGCTAAATGCCTTAAATGGTGACTTCCGTCCAGGCGGTAAGCGTAGCTAAACTTTAGCTACGCAAGCGTGCAGCTTATTCAGCTTCTTTCTTTGCTTTCACCTTAGCTGCGCGCTTAGCCCTTGCTTCCTTCGGATCAGCAATTAAAGGGCGATAAATCTCAACACGCTGACCTTCCCGCAAAATTGTCTCTTTAGGGTTCTTGATTGCTTTAGCAAAGATACCCATAGGATCATTCTCAGGATCGATCTGTGGATAAAGCTCCACAATGCCAGACTGGATAACCGCATCATAAGCAGTGCAATCATCAGCCACAGTCAAAGCTATGATTTTTTGCTCTGTAGGAAGGGCATAAGCGACTTCAACATTCATAGTGACACTTTCTCTTAAACGTATACTTGATCTGCACGGGTTACGAAGGCATCAACCATAGTCGTTGCAACTTGATTAAAAACCTTACTCATCGCCATAGAAGCAATTTTACCCGAGAACTCAAACTGTAAGCTTAAGCTTACTTTACACGCTTCATCACTAAGCGGTTTGAAATCCCACACACCACTCAAGCGGGAAAAGGGCCCCTCTTCCAATTCAAGTGTCATGCTTACAGGGCGGTTAAGCTGATTTCGAGTGGTGAAGCTATATTTCAAGCCACCTTTAGAAAGGAACAAAGTCGCAACCAACTCATCGTCGGTGCGACTTATAATCTCGGTGCTAGCGCACCAGGGCAAAAACTCAGGATATCGTTCTACATCATTTATAAGATCAAACATCTCTTCTGCAGTGTGCAATACCAATGCACTGCGATCTACCTGAGTCATGCCTTTTTTTCATTCCTTTACTTCAACTTCTCAACTAGGTTGAGAATAAAGATTACAGCTACCGCTACTGGCGATACATATCGCAGCGCAATATACCATGCATTGAACAGTAAAGGAGAGGAGATTGCCAATTCATCTTCAGCCATTTTACGAGTTACAAACCAACCCGCGAAGATTGCGATGAACAATCCACCCAATGGCAACATGACATTAGCCGTCATAAAGTCTAGGAAATCAAAGACATTGAAGCCCATCATCTTGAAGTCGGAGATGAAGTTGAAAGAACCTAGCGCAGCAATACCTAAGCCCCAAACAACAAGACCTAGCGCGATACACGCAGGAACACGGCTCCAGCCAAACTTCTCTACCAACCAAGCAGCTGCTGGTTCGATTAGAGAGATAGCTGAAGTCCAAGCAGCAATACCTACAAGCAAGAAGAATACGAAACCAAAGATCTGACCGCCAGGCATCTGACCGAAAGCAACAGGCAGCGTTACAAACATCAGACCAGGACCCGCCCCAGGATCCATACCGTTAGCAAATACGATCGGGAAGATAACCAAACCAGCAATCAAAGCAACGATAGTATCCATTGCCGCAATTGTGATTACAGAACCACCGATAGAGGTCTTCTTAGGCATGTATGAGCCGTACGCCATGATCGCACCCATACCCAGAGATAGGGTGAAGAAAGAGTGACCTAACGCGATCAATACAGCATTCCAACTCAGCTCCGAGAAGTCGAAGTGGAATAGGAAATCAAAACCTTGAGAGAAGCCTTCTGTCTGCATGGAGTAACCAAGCATGATCAATAGAAGGATAAATAGCGCAGGCATCAATAGCTTAACAGCGTTCTCAAGACCTTTCTTAACGCCACCAACGATAACCACCATTACCATTGCAACAAAGATCGTATGCCAGATCAGCAATGTCTGAGGATCAGCTAGCAAGTCATTGAAGACCTTACCCGCATCATCACTACCAATAGAGATGAAATCGCCAGTACCCATACCAGCAATGTAATAAAGCACCCAACCCGCAACTACAGAGTAGAACGAGAAGATCATAAAGCCGGCTAGAACACCCATCCAACCAACAAATGACCATTTCCCTGAATGATTGGCTTCTATCGCCACATCTTTCATAGCATTGATAGGACTTTGTCTACCACGTCGACCGATGAAGACCTCTGCCATCATGATTGGTACACCAACCATCAAGATACAGACAAGGTATACCAGTACGAACGCACCGCCACCATTTTCGCCCGCAATATATGGGAACTTCCAAATATTACCTAAGCCAACTGCCGAACCAGTGGCCGCCAAAATAAAGATCCAACGAGATGCCCAAGCACCGTGGATAGACTTCTTTTCCTGCATGAACTGCTACTCTTCTGGGGGTTAGTCGCGAAAAAACGCAAATTCTTTCACTTTTTACTTATTAAGTACATCGTTGACTGCTCAAAAAGTGCACACCCCGCTAGCTCCCCATAACTTTAGGGATTTCTCCTGTTTTCGATAGCAAAAACAGAGCTTTTTATTGTGCAGATTGCACATTCAGAACTTTGTAGAAGTAGATGAACAAATAGAAATAGTTTTCCCTAATTGCAAGGCGCTTTCCCTTAGCAAGCCTGATCTATATAATCGCCCGCCATGGCCAAGAAAAAGAAAGCCCCATCGGGCAACACAATTTGTCAAAACAAAAAAGCACGTCACGAATACCTCATTTCGGATAAATTCGAAGCAGGTCTAGTTCTGACTGGCTGGGAAGTCAAAAGCCTTCGCGAAGGACGCGCGCAACTGGTGGAATCCTACGTGGTTATCCACAAAGGCGAAGCTTGGTTAGTTGGTGCACACTTCACTCCGCTGAAAACAGCCTGCACCCATGTAGTCGCAGATCCAACCCGTGATCGTAAACTACTACTTAACCATCGTGAGCTAGTAAAAATCATCAACGCGACAGAAGCTAAAGGCTTCACCTGTGTAGCACTCTCTCTTTATTGGAAAGGCAATCGTATCAAGTGCGAAATTGCGCTAGCCAAAGGTAAGAAGCAACACGATAAGCGTGCCGCAGATAAAGACAAAGACTGGGCTCGTCAGAAACAACGTCTTATGGCAGCTAAATAGCTGCCATAAATATTTATTTTTCCCCGCCCCCTTCCACAAAAAATCCGCCTCTTTGTTCCGCATAGCAACAACAAAGAAATCTTCTTTTAAACAACAAGCTAAAGAACTCTCTAGTAAGTTATTTCTGCACTTCACAAATACAAAACATCAAACAACCGTTTAAAAAACTTGTTTCAAAATCTTGAAATAGGTCATTTTGCATGCAATAGTTCACAAAAAATAATAGAAACCGCAAGGAAGTGGTATGCGCGTTATCATGGAGAGATACAGTGCAAACTCAAAGTTATCAAATTCAGGTTAATGGTATTGGTACAGCCAATATCCTGACAATTAGCCAAGCGCACAGTAGCCTAGGTATCACTAAACGTGAATGCGTAGAACGGATATTAACCTCTCCTTCCATTCTGAAATCAGATCTTAAGCTTGAGCAAGCAAAGCGTATTCAACACGCTCTAACTCAATTTAAACTTCCTTGCGAAATTGTTGATAGTCATACGACAATCCCTCCTACAGATCAGTCTTTTGAAGTCGCCTGCTACATCCAAGATTTCACTCATGTTACCGAATTCGCTGCAGAAGTAGCTGCTTTTTTAGGACAATCCAGTGAAGAGATGATTGCGAGTTTGACGCAAATTCCAGCCGTGTTGATTGGACACATTTCACAACAGATAGCCCAAGAATTTATCGAACGTTTCCAAAAACCGGGGATTGAGCTGATCGCCTCTGCCACAAATAGCGCGCGTTATTCGGCCATCGCCTTCATGCCAAGCTTCAGCAATTCGATCAAAAGTCATTACTTACGATTAGGTTTAGCACCCCAAACCAATGACCCCCATTGCACTCAATGGATTGCCAATGACCTAGCGTTAAACCAAGCAGAATCTATTTGGAAAAAAGCATCTGAGCTACACCTACCGGTTAGCATTCAAAATCACGACTACCTAAGGTTTGATCTATCGCTCACAAAGCTAGCAGCAGATGTCGATCGAGCCGTTCTATCTGATTGGTTACTCGATCGCTGTGAGATCCCCAAGCAGGTTCACCCTACTCTATTTAAAAGACTCCCCATCATCATTCAAAAATGCCTTCCGCTAGAGAGTTCCAAAGCGATGATGGAGGAGCTACAGCAGCTTAATTGTGATGCGGAAGCAATAGCGATCCAAAGCAGCCGGTTTGATATCGAGTTGAATCAACTACAGCCCTCACATATGTCGGCGCTTGGCAATCTACTTAAGACCATTATGCGTCGCGTTATTGCTATTCCAGAAGCCAAAGCAGGTCAGTTAACCCTGAACCTCTCGGCTAACCAACACCAAGCACTATGGATAATCCACGAAGTGCAAAAATCCGGAATTAAAGCTCGTCTGATAAAAACAACCGATGTAGGAGCAACCCACTAATGCAGCCACAAAAAGTTAGTTTTTCCGACACTCTCGATGGTATTGGCCTACTATTGCGAAGACAGCAATATAAAGAAGCTTTAGAGCAAACCCACCAGCTCAGTCAAATGGCTATGCAGCAGCAACTACAACTCATGCTGCAACGATTCTTAGCCGAGCTTTGCATGGAATGCCTCGAGCTCAGCGGCAATTTCGAAACCGCCTTACAGTTTTGCGAATACAGCTTGGAGCAGTATCAAGAACAAACTGGAGTTCAGAGCAATGAAGCTCAAAAAGACCGCCTAACATTAGAGCTTCGAAAACTATGCCTATTGATCAAATTAGATCGTCGTAGCGAAGCGTTTACACACAGCAAAACTTTGCTAGCACATGCTAATGATCAACAAAAACGTAACCTCCATCCCATTATCAATCGCATAAATCGCTACAGCAGCGGCGCGGTTGAAATGCTAACAGCCGAACAGAAGAAGATCGGGCTGTTTCACTTTTCCGACATACTTGCCACACACGGAGCAAAAGCAATAACCGAATAAACACACTTACGCACCCAGACAAAGTTGTAGAAGGGATTTCATTCCATCGCCCTCAGCTGAGCCGATGGAAAACGCAACCGCTTCAGATGAAGCAGGACCAAATCCAGAATGGATCTGGTCGAACAAGGGAGAGATGCGATGAACTTTGATAATCAGGTTGCAGGAATGACGCCTGGACAGATCATGCAAGATCTGCCAATACCCGACCTCATAGAAAAAACCGCTAAAGCAATAGCCTCAGCTCAATACGAGCTGGATGCAACCTCAGTAAAAGCAGCCACTTTGCTTAGCGAAACCTTTGTTGAGTTTAATGATGCCGAGGGTAACGGCAGAGAACGCAGCCTATTAGAACTGGGGTTTATTCCACAGTTTTACCATTTCACCGAAACAGAGATGGAATTTAAGGTCACTATATCTATCCGAGTGGAAGCTGGGATTGATCTAGGTGTAGATCTTGGCGCGGGTACCTCTAAAAATTCGAGTTTACCCGTTGCTTTCGCAGGGACGATCTCTTTTGATCTCCACCACAAATATGAATTTGATATGGAAGCCGTCACCCGTATCAAAACCATTATGCGTTCAGTTCCACCACCACAAGCCTTTCTCGACGCGATTCGTGTCCACGCAGCAAACGGTGGTGGCAGTATCTCAGCAGACCCTATTGCCCCCTTAACCGATACACCTTCGCCGCAACCCGAACCAGTGCCAGTCGCTGATGATCCTCAGCCGACACCAACAGACGATGGGGATAACGACGGTGATCCCGAAGACAACGGTTAAATAAACTAGGGACAACAGCATGTCGCACAATAAAGTCATGGCCACGCTTGAGCAATCGCCCCTACCTGGCCTGCTCAATCAGCTAGGCCTAGCCATCGCATCCGCGCAGCAGGAGTTAGATCGCAACTCGATCGAAATGGCGATGCAATTAGGCGATGCCGAAAACTACGGTGTGGATACAGGTAATGGCGAAAAGCAGTCCCTGCTAAGTCTTGGTTTTTCGCCAGTGTTTTATCACTTTAATGAAGCCACAATTGATCTCAAAGTATCTTTATCCACATCCACAACTACCGAATCAAAATTCAGTACATCAGCCACCGTTGGTGGTGCTGTTTACTTCGTTATGTTCGCTGCAACGGTTAGCGCTTCGTTTAGTAACAAATACAGTTTCTCTTCAGAAGCCAGCAGTACGATTACTGCACGAATAGCCTCAATACCCCCGCCAGCAGCCTTCCAAAATTGGCTCGCAAGCAGGCCTGCTACCAACAAAACAAACCAAGACGATACCGAGTAAAGCTCGATCACTTACAGGAGTAAACCATGTCAAGGATAGGAAGAGACCTCACTAATGTCCCTATGGGAAGACTAATTCGAGATATGGCGTTTGCTATAGCAGATGCTCAGTTCGAATTAGACCAAGCCAGCGTCAAAGTCGCGCAACTGATGGGCGGCCGGCTACCGGTATTAGATGAGAATGGCAATATCACCGAAACACAAGATACCCGCGTGTACTTCGGTAAAGATGAAGATGGTGCGCCTCAGAAGCTAAGCATGATGGAGCTTGGTTTTTCACCAACCTTCTATCAGTTCACCAACAATATTATTGAAGTAAAAATCGCAATAAAACTCTCCTATGAAGAGGAGAACAGCACAACAACCACAACTACCCGAGACCACTACAAGCGTAACGGTGGCGTTTGGGGTTGGCTTAGCGGCAGCAAAACCAAAGTCGGTACAACCACTGTGGATGCGACATACTCAAGCAAGTTCAACTACAGTGCGGAAGGCTCCAGCCTATTGCGCTGTAATTTAGTACCAATCCCTGCTCCAGCGATGTTTGAGGAGCGAGTCCGAGCGTTAATCGAAAACGAAAGCGACTCAGAAGACTAACCCCAAACCGGAGTATTAAATTATGCCTCGCGTAAATATTGGACGTGAACTAAGCGATGTCCCCTTTGGAGAGATGATCTCTAGCATGGGTTTAGCGATCGCCGAAGCACAATACGCTATGGATGAAAGCGGCCTTCGCCTTGCTCAAATGATGAGTGGTGAATATGAGGTTGAAGAGGTCGATCCCATTACAGGAAATAGCACCACTTCCACCAAAGAGTCATTAGTCCATTTTGATGGTCAAAAGATGTCGCTGATAGAACTAGGCTTCACCCCAACCTTCTATCAGTTCACCGATGCCACCATCGAAGTAAAAATCTCAATCAGTTTTACTGAACAATCAGAGTTTGAGCGCAAAAGCTCTCGCAGATCTGTCAGCGGTCGTGCTTTTGGCTTTATTCTGGGTGGTAGCGCACGCGTGCGTACCTCTTCGGTCAGCGCTCGCTACGCCAACAAATACAATTACTCTGCTGAGGGTTCTAGCCTGATGCGTACAAGAGTTATGCCTACGCCAGCACCAGCGGTGCTAGAAGAGCGCATTCGAGCAATCGTAGAGCGTAACAAACCTGCTGATGGCTAATCATTCGGTATGAGTGAATATCTAGACTGGCAGGATCTGCTAGAGGAACAAGAACAGCCCTCCCCTGAATCGGGTGGGGCTGACACTTTGTCACAACCAGAAGAAAGGCCTCTAGCAGACCTTCTCAGCATGGATCAAATCTCCGATGAGCTGAAAGATCTAATAAAAGAGCATCACCACCTCCAAGAGGAGCTAGATCAGTTAACCGGCAAAGCCACCGAGCAGACCGAAAACGACTGGAACCACATTCGTTTTCCTATGCCTGTGCACTCAAAGGCTTCACGGCTCGCAGATAAAAAACGCGCAAAAGAAGATGAAAAGCGCGCAGAGATACATAAAAAGCGTTTAGAGCAACAACAGATAAGCAAACGCCAAGCGCAAGTTCGTCAGCAGCAACTACAAGATTTAAAAGCAAAACGACTGCTTGAGAAGCAGAGACAAGAACAAAAAGCGGTTGAACGTTTTCGTCAAATAGCAGAGCAACAACTAAGAAAGCAGTCGGAACTTAAGGCATTTGAAACCCAAAAAGAACAGCGTCAACAATTACAGATTGAAAAGCTCTTGGCCAAACAATATCAGTTACGCCAAGAGACACTTAAAAATGAAATGCGCCAAGAAAAGCTAAAACAGAAAAGCGCCGAGAATTTGCGCCTAAAGAAAGAAACCTTTCAGAAAGAGCAGCAGATAGAACAACAAAGAGCAGCCCAAGAACAAGACTGTTTTGAAAAACAGCAACAACAAGCACAGCAAAAACTAAAAGCACGAAAAGCAGAAGAGAAGCGCCAACAACTACGCGACCAACAACGCATGGAACGCGCTCTTAAAATCAGCCAGCAGCGGCGAAAGGAACAAGCAACTTGGGGCTTTTAAAGCTCCAAGTATGAATAGGGAGTATACAAAATGACGAATCAGGTCGCCCAGGGACAGGACCTGGATGATTTTTTAATCAATCTTGCTGACGGCCTCAGCCGTGCACAAAGTAAGCTAAATAATAACCCAGTGGTTAATGCGTTTGGGCAGGAAGCACTCGTCTACCATATCCCAAAAATGGAGTTTGAGTTGCACCTAAAAATGACCAGCGCAACGCCGCAGCAGCAACCTCAAAGCAGACTCCCATTGCTCAAGCCCAAGCTCGCCTTCTCACCCATTGGCGCAGCTGACACACCGAATAGCTCCAGCGCCAGCAGCACTATTAAAGGCGTGATGGTAGCTACACCCATTGATGGAGGAAGACCCCAACCTAAACTGACGCTCGCCGCTACAGCTCAGAACCGTAATGCTTTAATAGAGGTAACCGGTTCCAATTCATTAGGTGAACCTTTAACCGACCAAACCATTGAGCTGAATATAGATCGAGAGCTCTCACAAAAACTGAATAAAAACGAAGGACGGCCAGCGTTAAAACGCGGTACAAAGCTGCAGCAATCAAGCCTTTCTCTCTCTGAAGATGGCAAAGCGCAAACCCAGTTGCTCGTATCCAGCTCCGAACCCTCGGGACAACTGATCGCGCTCACAGCAGACCTGTTCTCAAAAACAGAAACACTGCTCTATCGTCACAAGTAGGAGATAAATCATGGCACTAAGTATTTCTGTCAAATTGGTCGATAAAAACAATCGAGCAATCGCTAACAGGTCAGTGAAGGTTTGCCTCTATAACTTACGCGGGCGTGTGCAAACGCTCGTTTCAGGCCGGACCGATAGACAAGGTAACTATTCTGAAGACACAGAGATTAACTTCACCGACTTTTTACCTCGGGTGTTATTGTGCACAAAACAGAGCTCAACTTGGGTAAACCTGACCAATACGCCAAAAAGCTTTAGCTCAAGCAAACTGGATTTCGGAACCGTCACCGTAAATTCACAGCCAACAATGACGGTTGCCGGTACTACATTCCACACGATACCAGCAGCCTTTACTCTCGGTAGCTCTTCCAGTTCTTCATCATCGTCAACACAATTAAGAACTCTTACTGATAAAAATTCACTTTTAGAGCGCCAGCTCACCAACAGTAAGAAAGAAACCCAAGAGATCTCATTAAAATTTAGCGATCTTCAACGTACATCAAGGCAGTCATCTCAAGCAGACAAACAGAAAATCACTCAATTAACCAACTCGAACTTAGATCTAAGCAAACTAATCAAAACCAAAGATATTCGTATCAGAGAGTTGGAAACTAACACGGGTAAAAAACCTTCCCTTCAGGTGGAAGAGTTTTCTAAAGATGCGGTGATCTCCTCTGCACTGGAAGCTGTTAATAAGGCAGACACACAAAACAAAGGTCGCTTTCAGCTCAAAAGTGCGCGTATGGACTTAAAAGTACTGAGCGGCAGCACAAAAGACAAAGTACGTCTGATTAAAGACACCGAAAGCCTTCAATATATCAATCCCGATCTCGTCAGCACCCTGACATTAGATCTTGATGGTTCAAACGATGCAGCTGAGACACAAGCAACGCCAGAACCCATCAAAATGCCAGACCTAACTGGTTATACCCGAAGCCTTGCAGATAGACGTCTAGATGAGATCTCTATCTCAGCACAGTGGTACAACCAACAGCTAGCGCCGAGCGAAAAAGCCGCTGTAGGCACTATCATTAGCCAAACACCTAAAGCAGGACGCTCAATAGGTGAAGATACCGAAGTCATCCTTATCATCGGTGTTGCTCAGGAAGAGGAGGCCTAATCATGCCAAAGAATCATATCTCCGATGTTATTGCCGCACCCTTAGGTGATGTGGTCGCAGAGATCGGCTTAGGCGTAGCCAAAGCTCAATACGCGATTGATGCTAACGCCATCGAACACCTGAAAGATATCTACAGTCAGGAAGACATCACCACCGAAGAGCTCAGAAATTTAGGCTATCGCCCGACCTGGTACGCGATCCCAGAAGCAAAAGCCGAAGTTAACTTAGCCCTATCTATTACCCAATCCCAAGGCAAAGACGGAAAACGCACAACAGAGCTCAATGGCACCACAGTAGATGCAGGTTATCAAAATCAGTACGACTACAATGTCGAGGCTAGCAGCAAGCTGACCCTAACTTATGTACCTGTCCCTGCGCCATCACAATTGGATGATTTGCACGCGATCCCGCAACTCGCCAATTTCACTGTAAGCGCTGCGAAAGTCGTCTTAGAACGCTTAGGAATCCCCTTCGCTCTATCACCACAAAATGCACCCAACAGCGCAACAATCTCCCAAACTGAGCCCGAAGCAGGTGCGCTGATGGATAAAGATCAAACCCTAAAGCTGATCATTTGATCAAGGATTGGATATGAAACTCAACGGTGAAAAGCTAGCTAAGGCGTTGCAACAAGTATCCCTGATACAGCAACAGCTCAAAGGTTTTGAGAGCCAATCAAATGGGATTTCCAATCAACTAAGTCAACTAGGTAATTTTAGCTCTCTGCCTAATATGAGCAGGCTCAATCAAAGCGTACCGTTGGAAGACTTACTTAAGCAGCTAAACACAAGCCCAACTAATTTACCTTTGGGCGATATAGATACAGAAGGCTTGCTTAAAGCAGCTAAAGATAAAAAATAACAGGTAAAACAGCACAACAATTGAAGGACTATTTAACGAAAGAGTAAACGGAACAAGTGCGCAGTTTGTTTCCGTATAACAACCCAAACACATCTGGCCTAGGCCAGTATGAAAGGAGGCAATATGTGCACCCCAGGACAACAAGTAGCAGATGCTTTATGTCGATTAGGCACTGATTCATACAACAGCAATACAACCCCCCAGCAATCGCAATTTATTAATGCTTTTGATCGCATAGTAAACAACCTAAGCGCACACCCTATTAGTGACGGTTATTTCTGGGACTCCGTATCTAGAACCGAATCTCAGATAGGCTGGAAAAATTCGTTTCAAGAAGCCATTCGACACCCTGAATTCCGAAAATTTGCCGCTAGACATCCTAAAGAAAAGATATACGAGAATATTCTAAGTTCAGTAGGACGAAAATTTGGCTCTATGTCCATAGACCACAAAGAAACTGTTAGTCAGTTCTTACTTAAAAAATCTGAGGATAGCCTTGGTGGGCAGCTTGCCTGGGAAACAAAGCATCAAGCGTTGAGAATGATGCAACAAGCAATTTCCGCACTCGAAAATCTCGTTGCCTCACCTTCTGAGCTTCAAAGATGGCAACAGAACATTATCGACCTACTGTACTCCGAATATCCCGAACAACAGAAAGCCGGTAAGCAATTCATGGATGGTTTAGGCATACAATCAAGAACCCACCTAAGCAATATCAGTAATATGGCCCAAAGCATCAGTGCCACTACAATATTAATTGTAGAAACCAAAGCAGACTTCAATAACATGGCACCGCAAAACCTTTATAGAACCATAGCTCAAGTCCCTGGCGCCCAAGAATCTTTGTTACGTACTTTCCGAGCCAACTCAAGTAGTTTTACCGCACATTGCCTCAACGAAGCTTCTGCTTGGGGTGATTTCTTACTTAGCGTAGATGTATGGACCAGAGCAGCAGCTGGCATATTTTCAGGAGTAGCGATAGGCATCGTTACTGCTGGCGCAGGGACTTTGGTTGGTTTTGCTGCTGGCGCAGCTACCAGTGGATTGATGGGTGCTCCCGGTCTAATTATTGCCACCGAAGCAATAGAAGCAGCACGCGTTGGGGAAGCTTCAGGAACTATGGGGGATCAAGCCATTGAGAATGCAGAATCTTCATTATTCCTAACACAAACGCTTTATGTTGCGGGAATACTTATCCCGAACGGTGTCGGTGCGTATATCAGCCATACAGCTAAAAGCATTGCAACAGGAGCTGGGTTATCGTTCATTTTGGAATATATCGGCACTATGAGCGTAGGTGATCAAAATAGTCCGGCGGTAACAAAGCTTCGAGAAAAACTCGAAAGCATGACACCAGTTAAGCGAGATGAAATGTCTACCGCGTTCCATCAAGTTTTAGAAGACAAAGCAATACCACAACCAGCTAGGGTTCCAGTAATGGCATCCTTTGCAGAAGCCAAGCCAGCTTCACTCGATAAAACTGTAGCCAAAGCAGCACTGGACTTAGCCACTTACTGCGATTCATTGGAACGGCAATAACGGAACTTGTGCAAAAAAATTGGGTCGAAGTCACATAACTACTCGTCTATACCCAACACAATAGGTATAATCGCGAGCTATCTGGGGATGACTTGGCTTCGACGCTGATTACAAAACCTTAGGTGCATGTCGAGAATGTAGTGAATCTCGTAAATCCCTCACTACACAGTTATAGTTGCTAACGACGATAACTACGCTCTAGCTGCATAAGTCAGCTTGTGCCGCTCCTTCAGGTGTCTGTAACTAAAGGATTTTGCGGTATCATTCGAGACAGAATCGCCCGGATGCTTCGCCTTAAGCTGAACGGCTAAAACTTAAAAAGGCTCGCCCATAACACCCTGGCTCTCGGGTCGTGACGGGTTAACTCAATAGAGAAGCCTAAACATGTAGATCTTGAGGCGGAGGATTGACGGACGCGGGTTCGACCCCCGCCATCTCCACCAAATTCAAGAACGGTCTCGACCGCTCTAGACCGCTACAGCCCACTAACGGTGAGGCCTGTAGCGGTCATCTTGATTCCACTCCACTAGTCCACAATGGTCCTGATAGGTCCTCAGCTGGGCACCATTTCGTCACAAATTCGTCACAGCCTAACAAGCTTGAAAGCTATGGCACACGTGAATGTCATGACTTTAGACAAAAAATTCTGTCTCAACACTTCGACATCTACGACGAGCTCGTATCTAGCTATATCGATATCGCTGAAGAAAAGAGCTACGTTGATGCAAACCGGAACCTTTTAGACCTTGATAAACGCCTTCGAATCGCAGATCTAAAAATATCTGCATCTACCGATGAGCTGAAAAAGTTTGCTCGATCAAAAGCAAGTGAGTGTTCTAACACTGCCAACAAACATCATTTCTCAAATACCGCTTATGACATTTGCTGCGAACTTATCAGTATTTATGACATAGAACCTCCCAAACCTAAGGACTATGCTGGCGATACTTACCCATGTATCAAGCGCTTATGCAGTGCTGATTGGTGGCTAAGGAAACTTAGAGTAAAGCAACGACAGACTCTAGAATCTATTGCTCGAGACATTGGCCGTGTATGCGTACAGAAGAGCACCTATTCAAGCGCCTTTGCACAAGCGTCTCGAGCGAACCAAAAAGCTCTCACTATGCAGTACCTTGAAAACACCTTTATTGAAAACAATGAGGGGGAACGCTATTGCCTCAAAGATCTACATGACAGATCAGTATCTAATCCTATAGTTCGCCGAGCAGAATTAATGACTCGTATTAATGGGTTCGAGATGGTCGCAGATCAACTTGGACACATAGGAGAGTTTTATACCTTAACCGCCCCATCTCGAATGCATGCCAGATTAAAAAAGGGCGGAAGAAACCCAAGGTATGATGGAACTACACCAGACAAAGCACATAAGCACCTATGCAATATTTTCAAGAGAATCAGATCCAAACTCCATAGAGAAGGAGACTTTATCTATGGGGTTAGAGTTGTAGAGCCAAACCACGATGGAACGCCTCATTGGCACCTATTACTTTTTATGGAGCCTTCTGCTAAAGATCGAGTTAGATCTGTTTTTAAAGAATACGCATTGCAGGTCGACGGCAATGAAGCTGGAGCACAGAAACACCGATTTAAAGCTGTTGCTATCGATAAAAATAAAGGTAGTGCAGCAGGTTACGTTGCCAAATACATTTCAAAAAACATTGATGGGTTCCACATTGATCAAGATCTTGATGGAAATGATGCAAGGTCTGCAGCAAAAGCAATTGATGCTTGGGCTAGCACCTACAACATACGTCAGTTCCAGTATTTAGGAAGCCCCAGTGTTACCGTCTGGCGAGAATTACGCAGGCTATCGAATTCCAAACACGCTGATGATATTGATCCAGTAAAAGAACCTGTCTTATATAAATCAATGCTAGCAGCGGATGCCGCTGAATGGGCAGCTTTTGTCATGTTAATGGGCGGAGTAGGAATCAAATCTTCTGATCGCCCTATCCAACCTCTTTACCAAGTAGATCTCGAGTTTGATCCAGAAACAGGGGAATTACTTGAAGAAAACCTTACCCGTTATGGGAACCCTAAAGCGCCAAAGATAATTGGATTACTCACACCTAACGGTGAACTGATCACCCGCTGGAGAAAGTGGGAACTAATTTCAATTCCCGAAGGGAAGCCCGGAGAGCGACCGCCACCTCCGACGCCGCTAGGAGGTGCCGGGAGCCCCGAGGGGCGACCCTTGGACTTGTGTCAATAAGTGTACGCGCGGAAAAACGAATGATTTTGGATAAGAAAAAATGACTAAAGAAAATAAGATTTTTGCAATGCTGAACTCAACAGGCTGTTTCGACCTTGATGAAGCAATCAGCCTG
This sequence comes from Neptuniibacter sp. QD72_48, assembly GCF_047778065.1. GTDB lineage: Bacteria > Pseudomonadota > Gammaproteobacteria > Pseudomonadales > Balneatricaceae > Neptuniibacter. The sequence goes on from NZ_CP180547.1 coordinate 3,462,628, forward strand.
TTACATCAAGAAATTGTTCGTTTGGAAGATCGCGCATACCTCCCTATCCCACCTAACGATAAGGCAGGCCTTATCGTGGGCGTTATAGACCTCAATGATGAAGTTGAAGTTCTTGTAAAGTTTGAAGAGGGAGTCCTACAGCTAACCAAAAATGAACTAAGAACTGGCTTTCTGATGGCGGATTAAGATGACAGGAAAAACACCCAGATTAGACAAGTTTTTATATCGTCTAGATGACATTGAGAGAGAAGCAAGAAAACAATATGGCGATCATACTCCGTTTTATTTCCGCTATGTAATCAAGCACTTCCTAGAATACTGGCGGCAGCTTCAAGAAGAGGAGCCTAAGGAGCTGAACAACCCAATGATATGGCAACGTCTGGAGTTGATGTTTGATATCAAGCTAAGAGAAATAGCTTATTCAAGATTAGAAATGCAATGGTTGGTTTTTGAATATGACGAACATCAATTGCATTACGAGCACCACGACGAATACTGGTCCCTAAAGAAATAAATTCATTTACGGATGATTTTTATAAATATTTAACCTGCGGTTATCGCAATATCACTGCCCGAGCTACTGTGACAGGATCGTAAAAAGGGGTCCCCGCCTGCGGGGGATTGTTTTACGAACTGTCATGTAGTGAACGCTTACGACTACAGCAACAGTATTATTTGAGCAGTAAAAAATTTATATGATTTAACCGTCAGACCTAGAAGTCATCACCTTCCAGATCTGACTAATCACAACTAGCAAATAGGATGCTAACCATGACTAAACCTAATACTACTGAATACGATGCAGCTTTACTTACAGTTTGCAAAAAATACATAGACGTAACTGACACTACACCAGAACTCTTTGTGAAAGAGCTTATGAATTTAGCTTCTCAGTATATTGATCACTTACCAGAGGAAATACTTTCAACCGTATCTTCTAAATCAGTCGAATAATTACACTGATGGTCAATTTAAGGTCAAGGAGGAACTCAGAAGGAAGGGCCCCGCTTTAGCGGGAAGGATCCTTATGTGGCAATCCTTTACCTTTTCTCAACTATCCAAAACTGATCAATGGTGGATGTTTCACGCAGTGAGACATTCGCCTGAATACTTTACAGACAGAATTTTCTTTTGATAATATCCTTTAAGGCTCCGGATATGAGCCCCATACCCGCTTAAGGAAGCACTCTGTGTAATATCCGTTTTCAGCTTACTAATCATGATTACATCTATTCTGATGCAGGGTCAGCGGGTGGCTTTTATGCGTCACGTAATTGGATGACAACATGACAAGTACTCATTGCTCACCTGAAAGCTGGCTGCAGCTTGAAGGTATCCACATATTGAACCCACACTTTATCAACCATATAAAGCGTCAGGCAAAAAAACTCAGTAAAGATAAATCACATCATCTAGCTCTCAATCAAGCACTTGATATTATCTGCATTTCATATGGTTTTGATTCCTGGAATCATCTTCAAAAAACATTTGCAAAAGAGCGCGCACCGGCAGATTGGACCTCTTCCACATCTAACCAAAACAGTCCTAATAAGAAATTCGATTTCTGCACCGACAAGCAACTGCATGGTGCGGTTTGTCGATACCTTAAAATATCCGCGCCCACTCAGGTAATACAGTTTGTAGTGGATGACTCCGACTATTACAAACCAGCAGCAGAGTTACACGATAGCGATATTGATACCTTCACTCTTCTGCTCACTAAAGGAATAATTCCAGATTATTCTTTGCAGCATTGGCTTACTGAAAACGACCCGTATTTTGATCCTGATCTAAACTCGGTCAAAGCGTTCCGCCTTATCTGCCCCAAACATTTAAATCATATTGAAGCTTGCCAACAGCTCGAGAAAATATTCATTGATATCAATTTTATAGGTTCTAGCTATTCATGTTGGCCCCATTTCATTTGGATTGACGGACTCCTCTCTGACGAAACCTTACCTCCCGATCTAGGCCTAGGGGACGATAGCCTTCCCATTTCACTTCTTCCTAAAGATATCTTCCGGAGGGTTTACTAATGAAATGGAAAACTCTAGATAAGTTCTCTGAAGAATCAGGTATGACCAAGGAATCTATTCGCGCTTTGAAAAAGAAAGGCATTTGGCGTGAAAAACTTCATTGGGCCAAAGCTGAGAACGGGCGAATATTCATCAATGTGATAGCGGTGGAACGATGGATCGAGGGCAAACCGGCGTAAGGCCAAGAAACAATAGCATTGTTCTCGACTTCACTTACATGGGCCAGCGCTGTCGAGAAACTTTACGAGTTAAACCTACAAAAACCGCTATCAGAGAGGCTTCCCGTAAACGGGAAGCTATCCTCTATGAAATAGCTATGGGTACATTCGACTATGGAAAGCACTTCCCTTCCAGTAAAAATGCCATCAAATTTTCAAAGAACAAAGGCTCATTGATTACAGTTGAACGTGCCTTGAAAGACTGGCTAAAGCGAGCTGAAAAACGTTGTCAGCGTAGTACTATCCGCGACTATAACAGTGCTGTTTATTATCATCTTATACCGGCCTTTGGGTCACTCACCTTGGACGAAATCCGGAAGCCTCATATTGATGATTGGTTAGATACTGTTGGGAACCTATCTAACAAACGAATCAATAATATTCTAGGTCCATTAAGACAAACCCTGAAAGATGCTTTCTATGATGAACTGATCGATGTAAACCCAATGGATCGCTTCAGAAACCTCCGCATAGATACCAGAGAACCTAATCCATTCAACAAAGATGAAATTCATAGCATTCTTGAACAACTTCAAGGCCAGAACAAAAACCTTATACAATTTGCCTTCTGGTCTGGCTTAAGAACTTCTGAACTCATCGGCTTACGTTGGAAAGATATAGATTTTGAGAACGACAAAGTGCATGTTCGCATGGCTATTGTCAGAGGCATTGAGAAAACCACCAAAACCACTTCTGGCCAGAGAAGCGTGGATCTTCAACCAGAGGCTAAAGCAGCGTTATTTGAACAGCAGAAGTACACGAACAGTAGCAAACACGTATTCCACGACCCTAAAACAGACTCCCCTTGGAGCGGTGACCATATAATTCGTAAACGCATATGGATACCAGCATTAAAAGCAGCTGATATCACCTATCGAACCCCATATCAAACTAGGCATACATTCGCTTCAATGCTACTCTCATCTGGCTCAAATCCTCTCTGGGTAGCTCAGCAAATGGGGCATAAAGACTGGGGAATGATTAGAAAAGTATACGGAAGATGGATACCTGTTTAATGGAAATGAAAGATATTTTCAGCAACGTAAACGACCAGTTAAAATTTGCTGAGGCAAAAAATGCAGCGCTAATTGCATATAATGGGCTAATAACCTTTGGAGTAATTAGGCTCCTCAACCCAAGCAACAACCCCATTGAGGGATTCCAGGCTTTCTGTTTATTGCTTTTCCTTGCCCTTTGTACTTTCTCTCTTAGTCGAGCCCTGTTGAGCTTTTTTCCAAAATTATCGAACCTATTGCCAGCTCCCAAACAAAGCTCATCGAACAACATTATCTTTTTTGGTGATCTTAAGGACATGACTGCACATAGATTTCTTAATCTATATTTTGAAGATCAAATCAAGAACGAAGACCGGAAGGCAGAATGGACTCGTATTGAGGCCGATCTTGCTAACCAGATAATAATAAATTCAGGTATAGCTTTCCGAAAGTTTACAGCCTTCCAAACAGCTTCTTTAGTTTCACTGATAGCCACAATATTTGGCGCGCTCATCATACTCAGCATCATTTTATAAGGACCGAAAATGCCTGCTAATTTTAAAAAATTCAACAAGACTGCTCTACGAAAATTATCGCTACCGAAGACTCAAATCCCAGAAGCTTTAACTAATATAATTGATGACCAAACAAGAAAGTTTGGCAATCCTATTTCCATTACAGAGTCAGATGTAATACCACATACGGATGAGATTCCAGGAACAGTTAGTAACAACTGGCTCAAAATCAATGGACCTATTTGTGTATATACGGATATGGCTAATTCCACGGCATTGAGTGCTCGAGCTTATCCTAAGTCCACAGCCAAAATTTATCAGCTTTATACGAATACAGCTGTGCAACTATTCCATTACTTAGGAGCTGAATACATAGACATCAAAGGTGATGGTGTATTCGCTTTGTTTAACAAGGACAAACCCCATACGGCCTTAGCTGCTGCAGTAACATTTAAAACCTTTTTTGAGTCTATATTCACCAAAAAGGTCAGCAGTATCACCGAAGGTAAAGTGACGTTAGGAAACCACATTGGAATTGATCAACGTACAATACTGGTGAAACAACTGGGTTTACGTAAATACAACGGACGTACTGATAAACAAAATGAAGTGTGGGCTGGAAAAACAGTTAACATGGCAGCCAAATTAGCATCTTTATACGATGATAATAGAATCGTTGTTTCTGATCGTTTCTTTGCCAATGTAACGCATAAAGGTGCTACTCATAGCTGCGGGTGTGATGCAGGGATTTTCACAGGCCAGAGAACCCCTTTATGGACCAAAATCGATCTAGAAGATGAAGACAAGTTCGATTTTGATACTGGCTACCTCCTTGGTAGTTCATGGTGCAGTAAGCATGGAACTGATACTCTAACCGAAATATTACTAGCCGATGAGGCTTGACCTACAAAAGCTTCCGGCACATTATGGTCATAATATCTGTTAAGGCATTGATTTAATGAGATTAGCTGAAGGTTCGACCCCCGCCATCCCACCAAATACAAATAAAAAAGCCACCTTCGGGTGGCTTTTTTATTACTCTTAAAAACTAGCTTCTACACACCAAACACTGCTGGAAGAACAGTTACGCTGGCAAGTGTAATCAGGCCTATTGCAACAAAATTCAACACAAAACCTGCACGCATCATATCAGACATTTTTAATCTACCTGAACCAAACACAATCGCATTTGGCGGAGTAGCAACAGGCATCATAAAGGCACAGCTAGCTGCAATCGCTGCAGGAATAACCCATACAAGCGGTGTGCCTGTAATCGACTCAGCCACTGGTCCTAATAACGGCAAGAAGCCTGCCGCAGTTGCTGTGTTACTGGTAATTTCCGTCAAGAAGGTAATCAGCGCTGTAACAATCAACACACCCACTAATAGAGAAACAGCGTCTGCACCTTGAATCTGTAGAGCGATAAATTCAGCTAAGCCAGAAGACTTAATAGTCGCTGCCAAAGTTAGGCCGCCACCGAAAAGGATCAAGATACCCCAAGGGACTTTTTGTGCGCTTTCCCAATCTAGAACACGCTCGTTATCGCCAGATTTAACAGGCAGGGCGAATAGCAGAATAGCCGCCGCCATTGCAATTCCGGTGTCAGAGATACCAATACCTGTCCACTTAGCAAGGTATGGGCGCATTACCCAACCGATTGCCGCAAATAGGAAGATAAATAACACTTTCTTTTCTCCAGCAGACATCTGCCCTAGCGCTTGCAACTGTTCTTTAAATACAGATTTAGCGCTAACCGCACCAGCCTGATCGACTTTATAGCTGATTTTGGTAAGCAGAACCCACGCTACTATCAGCATGATAATTGATAGTGGCAGACCCATCGCCATCCACTGAGCAAAACCAATTTCCATACCATAGCTATCAGATAGGTATGCAGCCATCAGCGCGTTCGGTGGCGTACCAATCAACGTTGCTATACCGCCGATACTAGCAGCATAAGCGATGGACAAGAGCATTGCTTTAGCAAAACTCTCATTGTTCGGTTCACGGTCGGTGACAATTTTCACTACGGATAGCGCTATAGGTAGCATCATTACTGCTGTAGCCGTATTGGACATCCACATTGACAGGAATGCCGTCACCAACATAATGCCCAAAATCTGGATACTTGGTTTGGTGCCTGCTAGTAGCATAGTTTTTAGCGCAATACGCTTATGCAGGTTCCAGCGTTCCATTGCGATAGAGATAAGGAAACCGCCTAGGAATAGGAAAATCAGCGGGTGAGCATAAGGTGCAGCAACCGCTTTGATGTTTGCGATACCTGCAACCGGCACCACAAATAAAGGTAATAGAGAGGCCGCAGGGATTGGAACGGCTTCGGATATCCACCAGCTCGCCATCCAGAACGCTAATCCGGCGGTGCGCCACGCTTCCACTGAAAGCCCCGCGAAAGGCGGATCAATCAGTAATGTCATCAACATGACTAAAGGGCCGAGGGATAACATTAGCCAAGGTATCTTTTTATTTTTGTCATTCATACTCTTCTTCCAACCTTAATTTAAACGGTATTTAAATTAGTGAATGTTTGGTTTTCACATCATGGAATGAAGAGATAGCAAGAGTATTGCCAGCTTTAAAAACAATCTTAAAAAGATATAAATTTCAATAACTTAAGAAGAATAGCCATTTTTAAACAAGGTACATAATGCGGATAGCCACACAGCCTTAGCGGGTGATTTGTCACTAAAACCACACACAGATAAATCACGAAAAACAGGGCTAATTAAGTCAACGTTTTGCGGTATAAACCACGCTAATGCACTAGCTCAGTCTTTTACAAAACTTCGTCTTTGAATTCCGTATTTTGCCAACTTATCGTAAAAGGTTTTTCTGGGGACGCGCAGTAGTGAGATCGCCTCTTTTACGGAACCGGAGGATTGACTCAAGGCCTCCTCTATTACAGCGCATTCAAAAAAAGCGACCTTTTCACTTAAGGAAAGATCCTCTGGCATGGCCACACTTGGTTGATCGGCGTCGATCGAAATTGGCATCCCAAGCAACACCCTTCTTTCAGCGGCATTGCGCAGCTCACGAACATTACCCGGCCAATGGTAAGCCATGAGTTGATTGGACTCTTCACTAGCAAGCGCTGTTAGCGGTTTGTGATAACGCCCAGCAGCTATAGAGCTAAAGTGTTTAAACAACAATGGGATATCGGCTTTGCGCGCACGTAAAGGCGGTATATCTACTTTAACTAGGTTTAAACGGTAATAGAGGTCGGTGCGAAACAACCCTTGCTCCGCGAGTTCTAGCAGATCAATTTTAGTTGCTGCTACAAATCTAACATCCAGCGGGATAGCAGTATTACTGCCAACGGGAGTAATGGTTCTGTCTTCTAACACCCGCAGCATTTTTACCTGCATAGACATCGGCATACTTTCTATTTCATCTAGAAAAATAGTACCGCCTTGGCCGAAACCTAGCTGCCCGGTACGGTTTTCTGTAGCGCCAGTAAAAGCTCCCTTTTTACTCCCGAACAACTCGCTCTCAATTAGGCTTTCAGGTATAGCGCCACAGTTAATCGCAACAAAATTTGCATCAGCGCGACTGCTCATCTCATGTAAGTAGCGCGCTACCATCTCTTTACCGGAACCTGTTTCACCACTAATCAAAACATCCGCTGGAGTATCAACTACGGTATTAAGCAGCGCCATCATATCTTTCATTTCGGGGGTGTCGCCAAGTATCCGCACCCCTTTTTCTGGCACTGCTTTCAAACTGCTTTTAAGTGCTCGATTTTCTAGGACAAGGGCTCTTTTTTCACTAGCACGCTTAACACTATCCAACAGTTGCTCTGTGATCGGCTTTTCAAAAAAATCGTAAGCTCCTTGATGCAAACATGAGACTGCAAGCTGTACATCGGCATAACCGGTTAGCATGATGACCGGTATATCGACATCGATGGTTTGGATTTCACTAAGAAGCTTGGTGCCGCACATCTCTGGCATATTGATATCTGAAATCACCACACCTTGGAAATGTTCATCCAGTGTTTTTAAAGCCTGCGTACCGTTCGCGAACGCCTGGACTTCATAACCTTCTATCTTTAGAAGCTGGCTAAGGGAGTCACGAATGATCTCTTCATCGTCGATAATCCAAACTTTTGTCATGTTATTTGCTTCCAGTGTTACTTGATTTCAACGAGATCGTGAATGTTGCGCCAGTCCCTACATCAGTATTTCTAGCCGCTAGCTCGCCATCGAAAGAGCGAATAATGTTACGCGAGATAGACAAGCCCAACCCCAAACCTTGGTCGGACTTAGTGGTAAAGAAGGCATCAAATATAGTGTCTATATTTTGCAGATCTAAGCCAATACCGCTGTCGGTAATATGAATATCGACATACCCTTCTCTTTGACTAAAGCTGATACTAATAGATTTCGCCTGCTGCTCAGACATAGCATCTATGGCATTAGATAATAGATTAACCAGGACCTGCTCTAACTTTAATGCCTCACCCCAAACAAAACCGCTGTAGCGCTCCACAGACAAATCCACTTTATAGTTTGTGATTTGGGGCCCTACCACAACTAAAGCGGCATCAAGGCATTTAGACCATTCACACCAAGCTAATGCAGGCTCTTTATTCCGACTGAACTGTTTTAACTGCGAAACAATTTTATGCACTCGCTCAGTCATATCCTGAATGGTATTAAGCGTCTCTTTAGCTTCCTGATAGTCACCCCTATCAAGTAATCGTCGACAGGCAGCTATATAAGCATTCATAGCACTGAGCGGCTGATTGATTTCATGATTGATCGAAGCTGACATCTGCCCAATCGTAGCTAGCTTCGTCGACTGCATAAGTGCTTTATGCGCTTTATCTAACTCATCAGTGCGAACCGATATCTCCTTTTCTAACGCCCTACGGGTATACAGCAACTGGCGATAACCAGCAAAGCGTCGATAGAGATAGAAAGCCAAAACAAAGACCACGCTATAACCCAGCGAGAGCCAAATCATAAAATTGGTAATTTGATAACCCACCGTTGCCGCGGGGCTGAACGTAACCAGCTTGAGATTCATGATAGGCAAGGGAGATTCACCATAAAAATACAAACCCTGCTCGGCCTGAGCGTACTCTATTTGCCACTGCTGCAAATCAGCAAGTGCATACTTTCTTTTGCTGTTATTTAAAACATTTTGTTCTAGATCGAGGTAACGCTGACTATCTTTAATCTGGATCCAACTCAATACTTCGCTTTCGCTGAGCTGCTTAAGGCGCCAGAATGGGTGATTAGACATAAAGATGACATTATCAGACCCATATACCATAAACTTTGTAGAATGCTGACCAGACAGCCATTCGGTATCCTGTTCAAATCTGGAAATATCTACCTTTACAGCAGCAACGCCAATGATTTTTTCGTCGACGTAAACCGGAGAGGAAAAAAAGATGCCGCGCTCTTTAGAACGCACACCTAGAGCGTAGTAAGTAGAGTTTTGCCCCTGTATAGCCTGTTGAAAATAGGGACGGAAAGCGAAGTTCCCACCAATAAAACTCGATGCGCTTTGAAAGTTGCTTGCAGCCACTACATCGCCTTGCAGATCGAGTACATAAACCTCACTCGCCCCAGTTGTTTTGGCAATATCAAGTAACAGTAGGTTTAATTCGTGCGCTCCATTATTGAACTGCAGTAGTTGACGAATTTGGTAATGGTTCGTTAATAGTTCTGGAATATGTGCATAACGGGCAAGCTCTTTATTGAAATAGGTACTGACATTTTCAGCTTCATTCTTCACCTTTTGATCAAGTTCGATATAAAGACTTCGCTGAAAAAGAGAAACGCCAACAGACAGAGTAAGACCTAGACATACGAGGTAAAGTAAGAATACAAATAAGATTTTCCTGTCTCGCATACCAGAGCCCACACATAATTACCCGCATACTATGCCGTAATAACTATTTTAAATCATCGTACACAGGGTATTGTGATGTTATTGAACGCTCCTAGCACATTGTTTAAGCTCAAAATATACAAAAAAGCCCTGCTAGCAAAACTAGCAGGGCTTTTTTATACGTCTTTTTCTATCTGGTTTCTGCGTTAGCAGGCAAGACCCCAAAGGGTGTCAAAGTCCAGATTCTCCCAGCCGTCTTCGCCATCGTGAATCCAGAATGCACCACAGCACTCACAGCGATAGATCGAGCTTTCAGGAATTGAGCTAATTAGCTTTAGGTCAGCATGCGGAAAGCCAAGTCTTTCTTGCTTTTCACAGTTACTGCAGGATCTTTTATCATCTTCCATGATCGTGTACCTAAGTTTATTACCTAGATAAGCTTACTGAATAATGCCGTTTGTGAAACTAGGAAAAATTCTTAATTTCTTAAATTTTGAACAGAAACCTATATTTTTTTATAGTTTTCTACAGACACAAAAAAACCGGCCTAAGCCGGTTCTTTTGGTACGCCAGTGTCGATTAAGACAGTGGGTAGTTGTCTGGTAGTGGCAGACGCGCAACACCAGAATCGATCGCTGCTTGAGCAACTGCAGTAGATACAGCGCCTAGTAGACGAGAGTCTGTTGCTTTAGGGATGATGTAATCACGACCGAACTCTAGAGAGTCTAGACCGTAAGCATCAAGTACTTCTTGAGGAACTGGAGTCTTAGCCAGATCAGCAAGAGCGCGTACAGCTGCTTCTTTCATCTCTTCGTTGATTGCAGTAGAACGAACGTCCATTGCGCCACGGAAGATGAATGGGAAGCCAAGTACGTTGTTTACCTGGTTAGGGAAGTCAGAACGACCTGTCGCCATGATAACGTCATCACGAGTTTCGTGAGCAAGTTCTGGGCGAATCTCTGGATCTGGGTTAGCACATGCGAATACAACTGGGTTAGCAGCCATTTTAGATAGCTGTTCAGCAGAAAGCAGGTTAGGACCAGATAGACCAACAAATACGTCAGCACCGTCGATAGCATCGTCTAGTGTACGCTTGTCTGTTTCAGACGCGAACGCTGCTTTCTCTGGAGTTAGGTTTTCACGGCCAGAGTGGATAACACCCGTACGGTCGATCATGTAGATGTTTTCGATCTTAGCACCCATGTTCACTAGCAGCTTCATGCAAGCGTGAGCTGCAGCACCAGCGCCTAGGCATACGATTGAAGCTTCTTCTAGCTTTTTGCCAGCTACTTCTAGTGCGTTGATCATGCCAGCAGCTGTTACGATAGCTGTACCGTGCTGATCATCGTGGAATACAGGGATGTTACAACGCTCGATCAGAACACGTTCGATTTCGAAACATTCTGGAGCTTTGATATCTTCTAGGTTGATACCACCGAAAGTGTCCGCGATGCGCGCAACAGTGTCGATGAATGCCTGTGGGCTTTCAGCGTCAACTTCAATATCGATAGAATCAAGGCCAGCGAAGCGCTTGAACAGCAGTGCTTTACCTTCCATTACTGGCTTAGAAGCCAATGGACCTAAGTCACCAAGACCTAGAATTGCAGAACCGTTAGAAATTACTGCGACCAAGTTACCTTTAGCCGTGTAACGGTATGCATTTTCAGGATCCTTTGCGATTTCACGAACCGGCTCTGCTACACCCGGGCTGTACGCCAAGGAAAGATCACGCTGAGACTCAGCGTCTGTAGACAGTTCCACACTGATTTTACCTGGACGTGGGAACTCATGGTAATCAAGAGCGGCTTGTTTCATATCATCAGACATAGCTGCTGTTCCAATCTAGTTAAAAAGTCGAACACAGAACTATATAGAAAACATATTTGCCGAACAACTATTCCGCACCTGCAACAGGCTTTTTTTCTTTAGGTTAAACCTAAAGTACTAAAAAAACCTGCTAAGAAGTCGTAAAAAGATAGGATCAACGTTTAATGCTGTATATGTGCAAGATGGCTAATGCTCATCAGCCAAGGTTGGTAGTGTGCAGGTGCGTTATGACTTTTTGGCTTAATCCAGCCCCTTACTGTAAGGACTTTACCCTCAAAAGCTTCAATTTTCGCCTTGCCGCCTAGCTGCTCTGCAACAATAGGGCTAAATTTAACAGCAAGCTCGTCACCGATCTCTAAAATCCAACCAGAACGAATCTTTTTAACCGCTTCGACTTTACCTTTTAAGATTCTAAAGCCTGATTCACGGTTTTTTAGCGAAGCCACATCTCGAATCGGAGTTTGATTCCACAACCCAAGTTTGGCATCTACCGCACGTAGCTCTGCAGATTTAAGGCAATCAAGATAACCAAGATTCGGCGGTACCGCTATATGGTAGGCCAAGCCATTTTCAAGCAGAGATTCCCCAACATGCTGACCGTCAGCATAAAGATGAGCCAACCAACGCTTGTAGCGATCTTTTGACTCTTTACCAACCACTAACGCTAGATCAGCACCTTTTAATAAGGTTTTCAGGTGAGCGGTTGCTTGATCAGCATAAGCTTCGGCAGGTTTGTCTTCCTTGGCAGTTTCTGGGGTATTGATACCGATAAGGCGAACACGACGACCATCGGTCAGTTTTACTGTATCGCCATCATATATATGCGCAACGCTTACCTTTTCAGCATAATGAGGTTGTTCACACTGAGCTGCGGTAACGACAGCACTGTAACCAGAAACAAAAAAGGCGCACCACAATGGGAGCGCCTTTTTCAAAATTCTCATAAGTGACATCACTTATTTTTTCATGCCGCGGCCGCCAAAACGCTTGTTGAAGCGATCGATACGACCACCAGAAGTAGCTTCTTTCTGCTTACCAGTGTAGAACGGGTGGCAAGAAGAGCAAACGTCCAAGTGGATGTCTTTGCCCAGAGTGGACTTAGTTTTAACAACGTTACCGCAAGAACAAGTAGCGTTAATTTCTGCGTATTCCGGGTGGATACCAGCTTTCATGATAAACCTCATTAGATTCATGCCGCCACCTGATCTTCTGCCAGGCACCGCATTGATTTAAACTACCAGCAAAATAACTGGTACGTTAAGTAGGCGGCGAATTATACGCATCGATATAATGCTGCGCAACTTAAAACCGTTTAAAAAGTGAGCAATTTAAGCATATATGAGCATTTTACGGCTTGCCATTCCTAGCCCCCTACGCAGACTGTTCGATTACCACTGCCCGGAAGGGATCGATCCCCTTTCATTAAAGCCCGGTATTCGCGTTTTAGCCCCGTTTGGGAACAGAGAAGTCATTGGGATTTTAGTTGAGGTGGCGCAAAGCAGTGAGTTTGATCATAACAAGCTTAAAAGTGCCTCACAGATCTTAGATGACACCCCGCCTCTCCCTGCTCACCTGTTTAAACTGGCACGCTGGTCTGCAAGCTATTATCAGCATCCAGAGGGCGATGCCCTGCAACAAGCACTACCGGTTTTACTGCGTAAAGGCCAAGCCTGCGAATATCAGCACGAAACATTGTGGCGCGCCGCCGAAGGCGCTTGCTTAAGTGCCATCAAGAGCAACGCTAAACGCCAACTAGAGGCGTTGCAGCTATTACTCGATCATCCCCAAGGGATCAGCGGCGATGCTTTTCGTGCAGAAGGCGGGCAGACCGCCACCCTTAAAACCTTACAAGAGAAGCAGCTCGCCGAATCATTTAAGCGCGAACACAAACAGCACACAGGCCCGATTCTGCATGAGTCGCCTCTTCCATTAAATGACGAGCAAGATAATTGCGTAAAGCAGATCGCTCAATTTGATGGTTTTAATGCCTGCCTATTAGAAGGTGTCACTGGCTCAGGTAAAACCGAGGTTTACCTGCAAGCGATCGAGAAAGTTATTAATGAAGGCAAGCAAGCCCTAGTGCTCGTGCCAGAGATCGGTTTGACGCCGCAAACCGTGGCGCGTTTTCAGCAACGCTTTAACGTGCCTATTGTTGCACTACACTCTAATTTAACCGATCGCCAACGCTTGGATGCCTGGCTACAAGCGCGCGAAGGCATTGCGCGGATTATTATTGGTACCCGTTCGGCTATTTTTACACCGATGAAAGCGCCCGGCATCATTATTATTGATGAAGAGCACGATGCTTCGTTTAAGCAACAAGACGGCTTCCGCTACTCCGCTCGCGATTTGGCGGTCGTTCGTGCCCGTTCGGAAGAGATCCCTATTGTTTTAGGCAGTGCCACACCCTCTTTAGAGACGCTACAGAATGCGATCGAAGACCGCTATCACTGGCTCAAGTTGACTCAACGCGCGGGTAACTCATCTCCTCCTGAATTCAGGTTGTTGGATATCCGGCAGGAGAACTTATCAGATGGCCTGTCGCCGCAACTGATACTGAATATAAAGAAGCACCTAGAAAGCGGCACTCAGGTTTTGGTGTTTTTGAATCGCCGTGGATTTTCGCCGACGTTAACCTGTCACGATTGCGGCTGGATAGCAGACTGCACCCGCTGTGATGCGCATATGACTCTGCATCAACGCCCTGCGCATCTGCACTGTCATCACTGTGACAAACAAGCTGCTATTCCGCATCGCTGCCCTGAATGTAATAGCGATCAACTGCAGCCGGTTGGCGTAGGAACTGAGCGCAGCGAGCAAGCACTGCAGAAACTTTTCCCGAACTTCCCGGTGATTCGTGTTGATCGCGACAGTACCCAGCGAAAGAACGCGATGCAGGAGATCATGAATCAGGTAAACAGTGGCGATCCCTGCATTTTAGTAGGCACGCAGATGCTCGCCAAAGGACACCATTTCCCACGGGTAACTCTGGTCGCAATTATTAATGCCGATAGCGGCTTATTTAGCGCCGATTTCCGTGGCATGGAGCGTACAGCACAGCTAATTCTGCAAGTTGCAGGACGCGCTGGGCGTGCCGACCATGCGGGTACAGTCATGATGCAAACCTACCACGCAGATCACCCAACCCTGCAAACACTGGTTCAGCATGGTTACAGCGCATTCGCACAAGAGGAGCTGCATAACCGTAAAATGGCGCAACTACCGCCGTTTACTCACTACGCATTACTTCGCGCAGAAACCACACAAAATGGTCGAGCCGAATCATTTTTGAGTGCGATTAGACAGCAGTTGGAAGATGACATGCTTCTACCACAAGATGCCCATTGGATCGGACCTTTCCCAGCACCTATGGAAAAACGTGCGGGTATGCATCGAGCACAGCTGATGATCTATGCGCAAAATCGTAAAGCGCTTCATCAGTTATTAGCCAACCTGTGTTGGTATCTGGAGCAAAATAAAGAGTCTCGAAAAGTACGCTGGTCTATAGATGTCGATCCAGCGGATACTTTTTAAGCAGATCTCGCCTTTCAGCTCTTAACATAGGCAGATTTTACAGGGATAATACGCGGTTCTTCTGAAGCCCCATCCGATCAAATTGATCGACCTTGGGCTCACCGACTTACTTCAAACGGTATTTGTACGCTAATGAAAGAGATAATTGCAGAGCTGATTGACTCCGCCCTGAAGACACTGATTGAAAATGGCACTTTGCCTGCCGACGTAGAACCTAAAATCATGGTGGAAAACACCCGTGATAAATCTCATGGTGACTACGCTTCTAACATCGCTCTGACATTAGCTAAACCAGCTCGCTGCAACCCTCGCCAACTGGCTGAGAAATTGGTTGACGCACTACCAGCATCAGACAACCTAAAACGCACAGAGATTGCGGGCCCAGGCTTCATCAACTTCTTTATCAGTGGTGCGTCTACTAGCTCTCTGTTGAAAAACATTCTGGAGCAGAAGAACAACTACGGCCGTAACAATAACGGCGAAGGTAAAAAAGTTCAGGTTGAGTTTGTATCGGCAAACCCGACTGGTCCTCTGCACATCGGTCACGGTCGTGGCGCAGCAGTAGGTGACTGCCTATGCCGCATCATGGAAGCGAACGGTTGGGATGTGACACGTGAGTTTTACTACAACGATGCTGGTCAACAGATCAACAACCTAGCGCTGTCGGTACAAGCACGCTGCAAAAACCTAACACCAGATGATCCAAGCTGGCCTGAAGATGGTTACCGCGGTGACTACATTATCGACCTAGCGAACAGCTACATGGCTGGCGATACGGTTGAATCTGAAGACCAGTCTTTCACTGGCGCTAAAGATGCAGATGATCTGGAATCTATCCGCCACTTCGCTGTTGCTTACCTACGTCGCGAACAGGATCTAGACCTTAAAGCGTTTGCAGTAGATTTTGATGTCTACTTCCTAGAGTCTTCTCTATACGCAGAAGGCAAAGTAGAAGCTGCCGTTCAAACGCTGATCGAAAACGATTTCACATACGAAGATGGCGGCGCACTTTGGTTACGCACAACGGACTTTGGCGATGACAAAGACCGTGTAATGCGCAAGAAAGATGGCGGTTACACTTACTTCGTACCCGACGTGGCTTACCACCTTGATAAGTGGCAGCGCGGTTTCGACACGGTTATCAACGAACAAGGTGCCGACCACCACAGCACGATCACACGTGTACGTGCAGGTCTTCAAGCACTTAAAGCAGACATCCCTCAAGGCTGGCCTGACTATGTACTTCACCAGATGGTTACCGTTATGCGCGGTGGTGAAGAGGTTAAGATCTCCAAGCGTGCAGGTAGCTACGTAACCCTACGCGACCTAATCGACGAAGTAGGCCGTGATGCAACACGTTACTTCCTAGCAGCACGTAAGTCTGACAGCCATCTAACCTTTGATATCGACTTGGCGCGTTCTCAGTCTGCTGATAACCCTGTTTACTATATCCAGTACGCTCACGCGCGTGTTTGCTCTATCTTCCGCAAACTAAGCGTAGGCAACTTGGAGTGGAACGAAGCTGAAGGCATCGCTGCACTAGATAAGCTAGAGCTAGAATCTGAAAAGAACCTAGTGATCAATCTGGGCAAATACCCAGAAGTGGTTAAGAATGCAGCCAATGCACGTGAGCCACACCAGATCGCTAACTACCTGAAAGATCTAGCGGCAGAGTTCCACACTTACTACAACTCAGAGAAGACTCTAGTAGAAGATACGGATGTACGTAACGCGCGTCTAACACTGGCTGTAGCAGTACGTCACGTACTAGCAAACGGTTTGGATCTACTAGGCGTATCTGCACCGGAGCAAATGTAAGTAGATGGCATCTCGTAAGGATTACGCCAAAACCAAGCGTGGTAAAGCTTCAGCTAGCCGCGCTAAGCCTGCCCCAAAGAGAGCCCCTGCTAAGCAGAAAAAGCGCTTTCCTACTGGGCTACTGGCGTTAACCTTATTGCTGCTGGGCGGCCTTGGTTACGGTTTATATAACCTAACTAAGGTTGATCCTGGCGAAGCCAGCACGCCACTGGCCAACAGCAAGCCTAAGCCTGCTCAGACGGCTGAAAAGCCGAAACCAGCTCCATCAAAGCCAGTTAAAAGTCAGGCACCGGTGATTGAGAAGTCGACAGCGTCAACTGATAAGAGCCGTTTCGAATTTTACGAAATGCTTAAAGAGAGCGAAGTTGAAGCACCTAAGGATGTGTATAAATCCACGCCGAAAGATGCCAAAACTCAGCATAAGTATCTGTTACAAGCCGGCTCATTTAAGGCCAAAGCCGATGCCGAGAGAATGCGCGCTCAGTTGATACTACTTGGACTGCCAAACGTCCACACCAATATCAGCACCAGTAAAGACGGCACCCAATGGTATCGGGTGCGTGTCGGCCCATTCGATAACCGCTCGCGCTTATCTAAAGCCTACGACAAATTGGTTCAGCAAAATATCCAGCCTTTGCGAATCAAACAGTAAAAGCTAAAAGCCCATCCTTAAGTCGATGGGCTTTTTGTTTTTACAGCCTTGAAATTCATCTCTTAGTCACCATCTTTCTTTAAACCTATAAAGAAACAGTGCAATACGCTTCATCGATTTATAGCGCACTGTTTAAGATTCACTCCCATTAGGAGCAGATAATGACAACGATAGTATCCGTACGTCGTGGCGATAAAGTAGTTGTAGGCGGTGATGGCCAAGTATCGCTAGGCAACACTGTAATGAAAGGCACTGCACGTAAAGTTCGCCTTCTGCCTAAGCACGATGTAATTACCGGTTTTGCCGGCAGTACCGCTGACGCAATTACCCTACTTGATCTTTTTGAAGCTCAGCTAGAGAAACACCAAGGCAACATTTTCAATGCCGTTGTAAGCCTAGCGAAAGAGTGGCGCGGTGACCGTGTGCTGCGCAAACTTGAAGCACTTATGCTGGTTGCTAACAAAGAAAAAACGTACCTAATCTCGGGTAGCGGCGACATTATTGAACCAGAAGATGGCGTTATCGCTATTGGTTCTGGCGGCAACTTCGCTTTGGCTGCTGCACGCGCCCTAACCGACAATACTGAGCTTTCTGCTAAAGATATTGTTGAGAAGAGCCTACATATCGCTGCTGGTATCTGTGTATTTACCAACGGCAACCTGACTATCGAAGAACTTGATTCAGTTCAGTAATCCAGCCACAGGAGCTAATTATGTCTAACATGACACCACGTGAAATTGTATCCGAGCTGGATCGTCACATTATCGGCCAAGACGAAGCAAAACGCGCAGTAGCTATCGCACTTCGTAACCGCTGGCGTCGTATGCAACTTGATGATGAGATGCGTACTGAAGTTACCCCTAAAAACATCCTGATGATCGGTCCTACTGGTGTAGGTAAAACTGAGATCGCACGTCGTCTAGCAAAACTAGCTAACGCACCGTTCATCAAAGTTGAAGCGACTAAATTTACCGAAGTCGGTTATGTTGGTCGTGACGTAGAAACCATCATCCGTGACTTGGTTGATATGTCGATCAAGATGCTGCGTGAGCAGGAGATGGATAAAGTACGCTTCCAAGCTGAAGAAGCAGCAGAAGAGCGTATTCTTGATGCCCTATTACCACCAGCACGTCCTGCAAACTTTGGCGAAGAACCTACTCGCGAAGACAGCGCTACGCGTCAGGTATTCCGTAAGAAACTACGTGAAGGCCAACTAGACGATAAAGAGATCGACATCGAAGTGGCTCAGCCACAGATGGGTGTTGAGATCATGGCGCCTCCGGGCATGGAAGAGATGACTAACCAACTGCAAAGCATGTTCTCTGGCATGGGCGGTGGTAAGAAACAGTCTCGCCGTTTGAAGATCAAAGATGCTTTTAAAGCCCTAACCGATGAAGAAGCAGCGAACCTTGTTAAAGAAGATGAGCTGAAACAATCTGCAGTTGAGCTAGTTGAACAGCACGGTATCGTCTTCCTAGATGAGATCGATAAAGTCTGCAAAGGTGGCTCTAACAGCAGCGGTGACGTATCTCGTGAAGGTGTACAGCGTGACCTGCTGCCGCTAATCGAAGGCTGCACAGTCAGCACTAAGTACGGCATGATCAAAACTGACCACATTCTGTTTATCGCATCCGGTGCATTCCACTTAGCTAAGCCATCTGACTTGATCCCAGAGCTGCAAGGTCGTCTGCCTATCCGTGTTGAGCTAAACGCTCTAACACCAGAAGACTTCCGCCGTATTCTGAAAGAGCCAAATGCGTCGCTGACTGATCAGTACACAGCGCTACTTGGTACTGAAGGCGTGAGCGTTGAGTTTACGGATGAAGGTATTCATCGTGTCGCTGAACTGGCATTTGAAGTAAACGAAAGCACAGAAAACATCGGTGCACGTCGTCTACACACAATGATGGAACGTCTACTAGAAGAGCTTTCTTTTGCTGCATCAGACTGCTCTGGTCAGACTATCAAAGTAGACAAAGCTTTTGTTGATCAGCAGCTTAGCGAGCTAAGCAAAGATGAAGACCTAAGCCACTACATCCTGTAATTAGGACCCTGTAACTGGGAGTAAGATGATGTCTAAAGCACCATTACCGACACAGATTAAGCTGCACAAGAAGTCTCGCACGCTGGAATTAAGCTATGAGGATAAAACCTTTGAGCTAAGTGCCGAGTACCTGCGCGTGCACTCTCCATCTGCTGAAGTGCGCGGCCATGGCATCGGCAATGGCGTGCTGCAAACTGGCAAAAAGCTGGTAGGCATTAAAGAGTTGATACCTAGCGGTAACTACGCTCTAAAGATTGTATTTGATGATGGTCATGATAGCGGTATCTATACTTGGGATTGCCTACATGACCTTGCTTACAATCACGATCAGTATTGGCAAGAGTATCTTCAGAAACTCGCAGATGCTGGCGAATCACGCGATGGCGGTATGATCGCTATCGGCCGATAAGCTTTCCAGATCGATCATAAACACTAAAAAGGGCTATTCATTAATAGCCCTTTTTTTATTTCTGGGTGACTTCTACCTAAAATAATCCCTCTTCAATCGCAGACAATTTCAGTAGATAAGGTTAAAATCCCCTTCTAATCTAAGATTTTCAGGACATCCGGATATGGCAGATCAACACAACGACAACACCACTCACTTTGGCTTTGAAAACGTCAAAAAAGAGGAAAAAGTACAGCGTGTTGCTGATGTCTTCCACAGTGTTGCTGGCAAATACGATCTGATGAACGATCTGATGTCCGGCGGCGTTCACCGTCTTTGGAAACGAATCACTATCGAACAAAGTGGCGTTCGTTCTGGTAATACCGTCCTAGATATCGCGGGCGGTACTGGCGATCTGACCATGCGTTTCTCGCGCCTTGTGGGTCCTACAGGTAAAGTTGTTCTTGCTGACATCAACGACTCTATGTTGAAAGTTGGCCGTGACAAGCTGATGGATAAAGGTGTAACGGGTAACGTTGAGTTTGTTCAAGCAAACGCTGAAGCCCTGCCATTCCCTGATAACACCTTCGATGTGATCACAATCGCATTTGGTCTTCGTAACGTAACCGATAAAGATGCAGCGCTACGCTCTATGGCACGCGTACTTAAGCCTGGCGGTAAGTTGATGGTATTGGAGTTCTCTAAAACAGATAACCCACTGCTAACTAAAGCGTACGATTTCTACTCGTTCAATATCCTACCGCACATGGGTTCTGCAATTGCTGGCGACGCTGATAGCTACCGCTACTTAGCTGAGTCCATCCGCATGCACCCAGATCAGGAAACCCTGAAAGGTATGATGCAGAATGCTGGCCTGACAAACTGCCGCTACCAGAACATGACTGGCGGCATCGTGGCACTACACACAGGTATCAAGCCTTAATCGCTTTTTAGGATTTAACTCATGCTCGAGATGCTTCAAGCTACCCTCTTCACGACTGCAGAAACGGTATGCAACCAACTGCTCAAACGTGACCCGGTTACCCTGCAACATCTTGAGCGCCTAACAGGCAAAGTGATTGCGATTGAGTGCACTTCACCTGCGCTTAACCTTTACCTACTACCTAATGCCGATGGCCTTCAGATCCAATCGGTTTACAACGATGAACCGACAACTACGCTTCGTGGTAACGCCGCCGACTTTATCACTCTGCTAACCAGCAAAGATAAGTCTGATGCGATGTTTGGCAAGACGGTTCAGGTCAGCGGTGACAGCGCTTTAGCTACCCGTTTCCAACAGATTCTGAGCGACGCTCAAATTGATTGGGAAGCGATGCTAGGTGATGTGATTGGCGACCTTCCTGCACACCAAGTAGCCCTGTACACAGCTTGGAAAGCTCAATGGTATAAAAACAGTGCTTCTAGCTTTATCCACAACTTGGATGAGTTTGTGAAAGAGGAAGTAAGGTTTATCCCTACACGTCCAGAGATGGACCTTTTCACCAATGAAGTTGAGCAACTTCAAGAAAGAGCTGAGCGTCTGGCCGCTCGCGTTGAACAAACGCTGGCAAAGCACAAAGCTTAAGTTACCAACGTCTGCTCCATTCGTTCTGAATTAGAACGGTTTTACGACAACAAAGATCAAAATTGGAATAAAGATCAGTAACGGTAGTTCGTTAAACAGACGGAAGTAACGACCACTGCGATCTAAAGTTCCCGCTCTCATTTTGTTTAAGTACGCTTTACACCAGAAGTGATAGCCGATCAGCAAGCCGACAAACGTCAGTTTTGCATGCATCCAGCCACCACCAATGCCGTAACCAAACATCAGCCATAAACCTAGGCCTAAGGTGAAGATCGCCATAATGCTCATAAAGCCGTAGAGCTTACCGGCCATGATCTCTAATCGAGCAACATCCTGCCCTGCTTCACGCCCTTCAACGTAATGAACAAAGATACGTGGCAGGTAAAAGATACCTGCCATCCAACTGGTCATCGCCAGAATATGAAAGACTTTTATCCACAAAAACGACATACAAATTCCTTAGTAACCGAGCAGCGGATAGAGTTCTCCGCGCTTAACAATTTTTTGAGCAGATTGAATCGTACCGTCACTCTGCCATTCAGAAATAACCTTCTTCAACAGAGGTAAGGCTTGCTCTTCGGTCATACCCGGTTTAAGAACCGGCTGATAGAGCAGCTTGAGCAAAAGGTAATCTAAACCAGACAATAGCGTCTCTGGCGTACGATCATTAAAGATAGAGGGATAAACCTTTTCCGAATCGTTTGGCAAACCCATCACCTGCGTGATCTCTTCAACGATACAGGTAACTAATTTGCCATGCATCCTAGCCTGATCAACCGGAATAATTACCGCCGCTTGATCGATCTCATAGCGGCCATTCACTCGGAAGTTCGCCATGCAAACCGCACCATGAACGATCTTTTCCGCACGCTTACCAAAGAGCTCACCTACCTGACGTTTCCACAAAGACTGCTTAGTAAAAACCATAATCAGGTTAGCGTCCTGTTTACGACTGACGGTCTTAATCGATAAACCAGTTATCTCGGACAGATGTTTGAGGTGCATATTTACCAAACTGGTATGCACCTCAGCGTCGGGCACTTGGTGATCCAGCCACACCCGAATTGGCTTATTCCAGCGTCTGACCATACGCCCTTGAAGACTGTATTCATTGCGTAGCGCCACCTCTTTAAAAGCCTGCAGAATAAACTCAGGCTGCTGCCAGCGAACAGCAGAATCAACAGCCGCCGCAGGTAAGGTAAATAGCGCGCTGAATAACGCAATAAACAGAACGAAGCTTTTCACGTATTACACAGCTTCTGTTGTTACGGAAAGCAGACCTGTCAGCTCTACCTGAAGCTTATCTCCAGGTACTACGGGGCCTACACCTGCAGGCGTGCCGGTTAACACTACATCACCCGGCTCTAGAGTAAAGAACTCACTAGCATGGCTAAGAAGCGGCAACACTTGATTCAACATAGCTGCACTGTTGCCCTGCTGACGGATCTCACCGTTAACGGTCAATTTGATCTCTACGTCTTGTAGATCGGCAACTACATTTGGAGCAATAAAAGGAGAGAGCGGGCATGAACCATCGAACGCTTTCGCCTTCTCCCACGGATGACCTTTCTCTTTTAGCTTTCCTTGAAGATCACGGAAAGTTAGATCTAACCCTAAGCCCACGCCGCTAATCGCCGCTTTCGCTTCTTCTTCAGACGCATTACTCAGTTTAGAACCAATCAGAATCGCCATCTCCGTTTCAAAATGAACAGAACCATGCCCTTGCGGCACAGTAAACGGCTGAGTCATATCAACCACACTCGTAGCGGGCTTGATAAACAACATAGGCTCGGTAGGGATAGGATTATTCAGCTCTGCAGCATGATCGGCATAGTTACGACCGACACAAATCACTTTACCCGTTGGCAGGTTTACCAAATCTCCGTCGACATTACTGTGTTGATAGCTCATAGGTACTCCTTTAATTGTCGTGGGGTGAAGTTTACCCCCCTGCCGCACAGCGCTCCAGTTTTACGCTTGTTTTATAGTAGAGCATTAAGCTGGATAGCAAAGTAATCAGCAGAATAACCAAAGAACCAAAGACCACACCATCCCAGCCCCACGAGTGCCAAAACGGGTCTAAATAGAAGCCACCGCTACTAGCCCCCAGATAGTAGAACAGCAGATAAATAGACGAAGCTGTCGCTCTAGCGTGCAATGCAGTATGGCTAACCCAGCTACTTGCACAGGAATGAGCCAAGAAGAAACCAAAGGCGCTGACCAAGAAGCCTAAAATGATCGCCCATAAACTACCCTGAAGAGTCAGCAGCGTACCGGCCATCAAGATAATGATCCCCATAGCCATGACTAATGGCTGCGGAATATTTTTAGCAATACGCCCAGAAAACGCAGCGCCCACCGTACCACTGAGGTAAGTCAGGAATAGTAATCCAAGCACCCCCGCCGATAGGTAATAGGGCTCATCAGCAAGCAGAAATGTCGCATAGCTGTATTGGTTGATAAAGATAAAGAAGTTAAGTCCGCCAACGATATAAGCTAGTAACAACAGAGGATTAGACAGATGCTGATAGGCATCTGTCATCATCTGAGTTGGCACGACCTTTCTTGCGCTGAAATTCTCTGATGGCGGTAACAACCAAACAAACAAACATAGACAAAAGAAGCTAATGAAGGTCATCAAGGCGAATGCTTCCTGCCATCCGAACAGTTCACCGGCAAAACCACCTATAAGGCGCCCACCAATGCCCCCTAAAGTGTTGCCGCTGATATACAAACCGACTGCGGCAATTAAGCCTTTTTTTGTGAACTCATCGCCCATATAAGCGATCGCGATAGCCGGCAAACCCGCTAAGCAAATACCTTGTAATGCTCGCCAGAACAGCAACCACCTGAAATCAGATATCTGTGACAAAACAAAACTACAAAGCACTGCCCCGCACATCGTCATCAGCATCAACCGCGTGCGTCCAAGGGCATCAGATAGGGGACCAAACACCAACAAAGACAAACCCAAGGTCAAAGTAGTCACTGTTAAGCTCCAACTGGCTAATAGTGGACTAATCTCAAACTCCTCCGCCAACATCGGTAGCAAAGGGTGCGTGATGTAGAGATTGGCAAACACCATAAAAGAGCCTATGCATAAGGCCATAGTTGCGCGCCAAAATTGACTTGTACCTGCTTCGATCATGTTCCACCTCTCATTCGTGGTGGAAGACTAGCAATCGCAAAGCCATCATAAAAATATATACTTCTTATAGCTTTGATAAGAAAATATGATGATGGATATAAAACACCTACGCTATTTCAAAACCGTTGCCGATCTCAACAGCTTTACTAAAGCCGCTGAAAAGCTACACATTGCACAGCCTGCAATGAGTATGGCGATCAGAAAGCTAGAAGAAGAGTTAGATCTAAAACTTCTACATCGATACGATCGTAAAATCAGCCTGACCGATGAAGGTGAACACCTTTATCGCCATGCCAATAAGATTTTACAGGCTACCGAAGATGCCATTTTGGAGATGCAGGAGCTGAAAGGCTTGCTCAAAGGCGAAGTACGCGTAGGCATTCCAAGCATGCTTGGTTCTTATTATTTTCCGCCTATTTTGATGGCGTTTCGGCATCGTTATCCACAACTGACATTAACCGTTATTGATGGCGGCGCAGGCAAACTACAACGACTGTTAGAGCAAGGGGAACTCGATTTAGCGGTTATCGTCGATAAATCTATCCCCAGTAAGAATCTAGAATCCAAAGTCTTTCTGCAAGAACAGATGATGGTGATCTCACCGCTCGACCACCCCTTTGCCAGTTTAGATAGCATTGAATATTCACAACTATTTGCGGAGGAACTGGTGATGTTTAATACCGGCTTTTTCCACCGCAATGTAGTCGATGATCTGGCGGCACAGGCGGGCATCACGCCCAAGATCAGCTTTGAGACTAACCTGATCCCTCTGATTAAATCGATAGTTAAACAGGGCTATGCCATCTCAACCCTGATGGCGATGGTAATCGAAGATGAACCAGGATTAGTGGCGCGCCCTTTCACAAAACCAGTCTGGTTAGACCTTTCAATCGCGTGGCGTAAAGATGGCTATCTATCTCAGGCTAACCAAACTTTTGTCGATTTTGTGTTGGAAAACAGCCCAATTAAATCCTGAAATTTGCAGCGATTAGCATTTAATTTTATGATTCGCGCAAATTTTAGGAGATCAAACATGCTGAACGTAAACGAATACTTTGACGGCAAAGTAAAATCTATCGGCTTCGAAAACAGCGAAGGTAAAGTAACTTCTGGCGTAATGGCACCAGGCGAATACGAATTCGGCACAAGCGAAGACGAGCTAATGAAAGTAGTTAGCGGTGAGCTAATCGTTAAACTACCTGGCAGCGAAGAGTTCCAGTCTTTCCCAACAGGCACTGAATTTAAAGTTGCAGCGAACCAAAGCTTCCAGCTTAAAGTTGAGCAAGCAACAGCTTACCTTTGCTTCTACGGCTAAGGAAAAACAAGGCTTCTATAATCTCAATATAGAAGCCTATCTCCCCCAAATATCACCTTCATGCAATCCACCTCATCTCAAGATGAATATTTTTCCGCCAATCTGAGCTTTTCATTCATCCTTTTCAACTTTGGCTGTGCTAATATTCGCGCTTAATTTTAAAGCGTTTAAACCTGTGGCCCTCCTAGATACTAGAAAAAGCCACGCAAATTAAAGAGCTGCACACCATGAGCCAAACAACCTCTCTCGATAAAAGCAAAATCAAAATTTTGCTTCTGGAAGGCGTACACCAATCTGCGGTGGACACTTTTAATCAGAATGGTTACACCAACATCGAATTCTTAACTGGTTCTCTACCAGAAGAAGAGTTGATTGAGCGCGTTAAGGACGTTCACTTTATCGGTATCCGTTCCCGTACTCAGCTAACTGAAGAAGTATTTGAAGCTGCTGAAAAATTGGTAGCTGTTGGTTGCTTCTGTATCGGTACTAACCAGGTAAACCTGGAAGCCGCTACGATGCGTGGTGTTGCGGTATTTAACGCACCTTTCTCTAACACTCGTTCTGTAGCAGAACTAGTAATCGCTGAAGCAATTCTTCTGCTTCGCGGTGTTGCAGAGAAAAACGCTAAAGCTCACCGTGGTGAGTGGCAGAAGTCTGCTAAAAACTCTTACGAAATCCGTGGCAAGAAGCTAGGTATCGTAGGTTACGGTAGTATCGGTTCTCAGCTAAGCGTTATTGCTGAAGCAATGGGTATGGATGTTTACTTCTACGATGTAGTCACTAAGCTTCCGCTAGGTAACGCAACTCAAGTTGGCTCTATGAAAGAGCTTCTAAACATGAGTGACATCGTTTCTCTACACGTACCAGAAACGCCAGCAACTAAAGATATGATGGGCGAAGCTCAGTTCGCTGAGATGAAACAAGGTTCCATCTTCCTTAACGCTGCTCGCGGTACTGTTGTTGTAATCGATGAACTATGTAAAGCACTAGATTCTGGTCGTCTACTAGGCGCGGCTATCGACGTATTCCCAGTTGAGCCACGTACTAACGATGACGAATTCATCTCACCACTACGTGAGTATGACAATGTAATCCTAACTCCACACGTAGGCGGTTCTACGATGGAAGCTCAGGAAAACATCGGTTACGAAGTAGCTGAGAAGTTGATCAAGTACAGTGATAACGGTTCTTCTATCACGTCTGTTAACTTCCCAGAAGTTGCACTACCAGAGCACCCACACGTTCACCGTCTACTTCACGTACACAACAACGTGCCGGGCATTATGTCTGCGATCAACACTGTCTTCTCTGAAAACAGCGTTAACATCAGCGGTCAGTATCTACAGACTAACGAGAAAGTTGGTTATGTAGTTGTAGACGTTGATGCAGATTGCTCTTCTGTAGCACTAGAAAACTTGAAGCAGATCGAAGGCACAATCCGTTGCCGTCGCTTGTTCTAAGTTGATCTGATTTGATCAAAACGGGCAGCCCTAGGGCTGCCCGTTTTCGTTTTCCCAGCGTTTAAATATCGACTCAATCTGATTAAACACCTGATCCCGGTATTGCGGTGTTTCATTCACCAGATGATGTTTCGCCTCCTCAATCAACGTTAACTCCATCTCAGGATAAAGCCTACCCAATACAGCCATATTGTGCTGCCAGTCGACCGTACTATCGAGGGTTCCCTGAATCATATGAATGCGCCCCGGTACAGGCAGATGCGCTTCGATCCAATCCCCCCACGCCAACATAGCGCCTACCCAACTCACAGGGATTTCGCGGTGCTGCAAACAATCCCCTTCCCGTAGAAAGCGAATAAAATCATCGTCATGAGAGTTTTGGCTATAACGTCTCGGCACTCGGCGTAATACGTATTTCAGCCAGCGAAATTTGCGCTGTATGCTGCGCCACAGGCTTGGTCTTACTAAGGGTGCCAACAACACTCGCTCACCCAAGGAAGGCATAGTTTGATCGGTAAACAGTAGCTGATGCGCCATCACCACCGCCCCACCTGTACTCTGACCAACTAAATGAACCGGGTAAGATAGCTCCTGATCTAAACTCGCCAGCAGCTCCGCTAGCTGAGTCGCATAGTGTTGAAAATCGTCCACAGCCAGCGGATCACCATCGGATAAACCATGACCACTCAAATCATAACAGAGCAGATCAAACCCGCTTTTCAAAAGGTCATCAATCAGGTGCTGATATAAGCCAACATGGTCCATATAACCATGCACCAATACAACTGTTCCGCGGTTACGGGAACGGTCTAAAACCGAGAAGGATTGCAGGGTCACAGAAACTTCATCGAGCGCTATACAGCCAATCCGATAATTGGATTTTTCTGCGATATCCAATAAGCCATAACAGGCTAAATACGCACGAACACTTTCGCTCGGTATTCCAAACCCCGTTTCAATATAAGGCCTTAGCCCTTTAACGAGGAGATCACGATCAAATAAGGTCATAGACACCACCTTAGGGACATTCCCGCACAACTTAGGTGATCATTTCATACTTAACCTTAGCTAATACCGCAGCCATTCGCTCAATTTATACCGAATATAAGGCCCATTTATCATACTTTTGGGTCGACTTAGGCGACAATAAGACACCATTGCGCTACTGTGCGATGCACAAATTTAGCTGCAAATTAATCTACAGCGATCATTCACTCAGCTACCGGTAGCCTCGCACCGGAGCTGGCAGAATATTTACTGGGGCAATTCATTATGAGTCAAAGAGTACAGAGTGGCGGTCTTCAGGTTGCACAGGCTCTATACGATTTCGTTAACAACGAAGCACTGCCAGGCACTGGCGTAACTAGCGAACAGTTCTGGGCTGGCTTTGATGCCATCGTTCACGATCTGGCGCCAAAGAACCGTGACCTACTAGCTAAACGTGATGCGATCCAAGAGCAGATCGATGCATGGCACCGTGAGCGTCAAGATCAGGCTTTCGATCTAGAAGCATACAAAGGCTTCCTATCTGAGATCGGTTACCTATTGCCAGAAGGCGAAGATTTCGAAGCGACTACTTCAAACGTTGACCCAGAAATGGCGACAATGGCTGGTCCTCAGCTAGTAGTACCTGTAATGAATGCTCGTTTCGCACTTAACGCAGCTAACGCACGTTGGGGCAGCCTATACGACGCACTTTACGGTACTGACGCAGTATCTGAAGAAGGCGGCGCTGAAAAGTCTGGTTCTTACAATCCAGCTCGTGGCGCTAAAGTTATCGAAGCTGCACGTACTTTCCTAGACACAGCAGCTCCACTAGCGGCAGGTTCTCACAAAGACTCTGCAGGCTACAGCATCCAAGACAACAAGCTTGTTGTTGTAATGCGCGATGGCAGCGAAACTACGCTAGCACAAGCTGAAAAGTTGATCGGTTACACTGGCGAAACAGCTGCTCCGACTTCTATCATATTCAAAAACAACGGTCTGCACTTCGAAGTACAGATCGACCGTGAAAGCCAGATCGGTAAAGACGATGCTGCAGGCATCAAAGATATCGTGATGGAAGCTGCACTAACAGCGATCATGGACTGTGAAGACTCTGTTGCAGCTGTAGACGGCGCTGACAAAGTTGTTGTTTACCGTAACTGGTTGGGTCTGATGAAAGGCGACCTAACAGAAGAAGTTACTAAAGGCGGCAAGACTTTCACTCGTTCTATCAACGCTGACCGTGAGTTCACTGCACTAGACGGTTCTAACCTTGCACTTAAAGGCCGTAGCTTGATGTTCGTACGTAACGTTGGTCACCTAATGACTAACGAAGCTGTACTAGACAAAGATGGCAACGAAGTTCCTGAAGGCATCATGGACGGTGTTGTAACTACCCTTATCTCTATGCACGATATGCAGGGCAAAGGTAAGTTCAGCAACACAACTACAGGCTCTACATACATCGTAAAACCTAAGATGCACGGCCCAGAAGAAGTTTCTTTCGCTAACGAACTATTCGCTCGTATCGAAGACATGCTTGGCCTAGAACGCTTCACTATGAAGATGGGCATCATGGATGAAGAGCGTCGTACTACAGTTAACCTGAAAGAGTGTATCCGCGCTGCTAAAGAGCGTGTTGTATTCATCAACACAGGTTTCCTAGACCGTACTGGTGACGAGATCCATACATCTATGGAAGCTGGCCCAATGATCCGCAAAGGCGACATGAAAGCTGCTGCATGGATCGGTGCTTACGAAAACTGGAACGTAGACAACGGTCTTCTATGTGGCCTACAGGGTCGCGCTCAGATCGGTAAAGGTATGTGGCCAATCCCTGATCAGATGGCTAACATGCTTGAAGCTAAGATCGGCCACCCAATGTCTGGTGCTAACACTGCATGGGTTCCATCTCCAACAGCAGCTGTTCTTCACGCGACTCACTACCATCAGGTAGACGTATTCGCTCGTCAGGACGAGTTGAAAGTACGCGATCGCGCGAACCTAGATGACATCCTAACTGTACCAGTTGAAGCTAACCCAAGCTGGACTGCTGAAGAGATCCAAGAAGAGCTAGACAACAACGCACAGGGCATCCTAGGTTACGTTGTTCGCTGGATCGACCAAGGCGTTGGTTGTTCTAAAGTACCAGACATCAACGATGTTGGCCTAATGGAAGACCGTGCAACGCTACGTATCTCTAGCCAGCACATCGCTAACTGGTTGCGCCACGGTATCTGTTCTGAAGAGCAGGTAATGGAAACGCTTAAGCGCATGGCTGCAGTAGTAGATCGTCAGAACGAAAACGATCCTCTATACCGCCCAATGGCTGGCAACTTCGAAGACAGCGTTGCATTCGCAGCAGCGTGCGAACTAGTAATCGAAGGCTGCGTACAACCAAACGGTTACACTGAGCCAGTTCTGCACCGTCGTCGTATCGAAGCAAAAGCTAAATTTGGCGCATAATCTGCCAAATTAAAAAGCTTTAAAACTGAAAAGCCGTGCTGAAAAGCGCGGCTTTTTGTTTAGGCCGCCTCCCCCTAAAATAGGTTACACTGATAGCATTCTTTGCCTTTGTGAATAACCTATGTCAGAAGCTCAGCAACTTGCCGAATTCATTCGCTCTCATCCCAACCTTGTCGTCCTAACGGGGGCTGGCGTAAGTACAGATTCAGGTATTCCCGCATACCGAGATGCTAAAGGTAACTGGCAGCACTCTGCGCCGACCCAGCATAAAGAGTACATGGAGAGTCACTACGCCCGTCAGCGCTACTGGGCACGTAGTTTGATCGGTTGGCCTGCCATTAGGGATGCCGAGCCGAGCGCGGCTCACACAGCGCTCTCTGAGCTAGAAACCATGGGATTTATTCGTTTACTGATCACACAGAATGTCGACCGCTTACACCAGAAGTCCGGCAGCCAAGCCGTTATCGATCTCCATGGTCGATCTGATCGAGTCAGCTGCATGAGTTGTGCACAGAATTATGATCGTAAAGATATCCACAGGCATACTGAAGCGATCAACCCCCATTTCGAGATCCCTGAAGCTCCCCTTCGTCCCGATGGTGATGCCGATCTAGAAACCCATCTATTTGAAGATTTCTCTGTACCTGAATGCCAAGCGTGTGGCGGAATTTTAAAACCGGATGTTGTCTATTTTGGTGATAATGTCCCGAAAGAACGTGTGTTTAGTGCCTTGGATGCACTAGAAGATGCCGATGGTTTACTAAGTGTTGGTAGTTCTTTGATGGTCTATTCAGGCTATCGATTCTGCAAACGCGCCCATGAATGGGGAAAGCCGATCTGTTCTTTAACGATTGGGGTAACGAGAGCAGATCCACTTCTGAATCTAAAGCTGGACGCTCCGATTGCAGAGACGCTGAGCGAAACGGTAGAGATACTAAAGCGAGAAGGTTAAGCAGGCACGGCTAGATCAAAATCCATATCGTCTAGATGCTCTTTCATTACCTTACGCGCCATACACACGCACTTACCGCACTGACTACCTACCGCAAGCTCTTTGTTTAGATCACGTACGCTTCGCGCGCCTTGATCTACGGCATCACGAACATCACTACAGGTAATATTTTCACAAATACAAACGAACATTGAAACAATAACCAATCTCAATTAAATCGGGTAATGATAATAGTTATCAAATAAGCAACTTTCAATACATTTAACGAGAATCTTGTTGAAAATTATTCTCATTGAACTGCAATTATTGAATGCTCTTCATAACTCGCCAACTAATTGATTTACTTATTAAATTTATTTTCCAAAATCACACAATAAAAAACTGGTTATTTATTATACAGAATCGCAATGAGAATCTAACGCATTAATCTTTGCAACTTATTGTTTTATAAGGATTTTTTTGATTTAAGCCATTTTATAAACTAGACTCTTGATCACTTTGAAATTGCTAACCCACACATAGCTGGGCGGTTATTACTAAAGGAGATCCCCCATGCAAGGCGACAAACAAGTCATTAGTCACCTGAACAAGGTTCTGACAAGTGAGCTCACTTCAATCAACCAGTTCTTTCTTCATGCACGTATGTACAAGAACTGGGGCCTAGATGAGCTAAACGGGAAAGCTTATAAAAAGTCCATCAAAGATATGAAACAGGCAGACGATCTAATCGAGCGCATACTGTTTTTGGAAGGACTACCTAACCTGCAACAGTTAGGTCGACTTCGCATCGGCGAGCATACTGAAGAAATGCTTCAATGTGATATGGATTTCCAATTAGAGCAACTGACGATTTTGCGTGAAGCAATTGCTTACTGCGAAACGGCGCAAGACTACGTCAGCCGAGATCTGCTGGAAGATATTCTGGAATACGAAGAAGAGCACGTAGACTGGATCGAAACTCAGCAATACCTAATCAGTAATGCAGGTATCGAAAACTACCTGCAATCACAGATTTAACGGGAGAAGACAATGAAAGGTAATCAAAGAGTCATTGACGCACTAAACGGCCTGCTAGCGATGGAACTAGCAGCAATGGATCAGTACTTCATTCACTCCCGTATGTACGATGATTGGGGCTTACATAAGCTGTACGAGCGTATCGATCATGAGTTTGATGATGAGAAAGGCCACGCAGCTGCACTTATTGAGCGTATGCTGTTCTTGGAAGGCACGCCAGACATGACCACCCGTGATGGTTTTAAAGTCGGCACTGACGTTCCTTCAATGCTTGAGTCAGATCTTCGCGTTGAATATGAAGTTGA
This sequence comes from Neptuniibacter sp. QD72_48, assembly GCF_047778065.1. GTDB lineage: Bacteria > Pseudomonadota > Gammaproteobacteria > Pseudomonadales > Balneatricaceae > Neptuniibacter. The sequence continues at coordinate 3,495,746 of NZ_CP180547.1, forward strand.
TAAAAAACTTAAGGACGCGATTAAAATCTGCGAAGAAGAGCAGGACTATGTCAGCCGTGAAATCCTAGAGAAGCTTCTGGAAGACACCGAGGAAGATCATGCGTACTGGTTGGAAAAACAGCTAGGTTTGATCAAAAAAATCGGTCTACCAAACTATCTCCAGTCTCAGATGGGCTAATAAGCTTATCCACTAAGATCATGCAAAGGCGCTGTTTATCAGCGCCTTTTCTTTTCCTACCATGAACCTGCAGCCCCTGCCTTTTTGCGATAAAATTAGCCTATAACTTTTAGGAGAGCAGAACATGGCTAACCGCGCTTGCGCCCGACACATATTGGTTAAAACCCGCGACCAAGCGGAAAGGCTAAAAATGCGCCTAAAGTTAGGCAATGACTTTGGTAAGCTCGCTAAAAAATACTCCCTATGCCCATCGGGCAAACGCCAAGGTGGTGATCTGGGCGAGTTTCGTCGCGGCGATATGGTGAAACCGTTTGATGATGTCGTATTCAAAAAGCCACTGCATGAGGTACATGGTCCGATTAAGACCAAATTTGGCTGGCACCTTATCGAAACCATTTACCGCAAATAAACTAGGGTTAATTTACAACACGTAAGACTTTGTTAAGGTTCGGTCAGTATGATTAAGTTTTTATCTACTACTGACCCTAAGCGCCATGCCTAAACTGATTAAAGACTTCCGTGATTACCAATTTGTTTATTACTGGTATGAAAAAGGCACTGGCAAACTTAGCCCTTACCTACCAACCCTGACACATGCCGAAGAGTGGATTGAACGACACCGTTCAACTCAGTTTAAAGGCTTAGATCGTCGTAGACGTGAACAATCTTCTATCTATCAACGCCGAGCGTCGGATCGTATTTTACGTGTAGATGTGGATATCTCGGTGCAAAAGATTGCTGATCTCAAACAATCTTTTGCAGCCTGAGGTTCTGAAATAAAACTTCAAATTTCTGTTTTTACGCTGGTCTAGGCACAGTTACCACGTCGCCGAAGGTTTGGTAATCGGAACCTCCCAGACGTGCCAGTGGATCAACTAACGCAGCGTCAATTTTAGGTCGGCCCTGTTGATCCATTTCGACCACCGCGTCATCCAACCATATTTTCTCTATACGGCCAAAGACGAGTCGTTGCGGAGCATTACCAATATCCTGCTGCTGATACAGAGAACAGGACATAGCGATCTTAGGGCCAAGGATCCTAGGCAACTCAAAACCTTCAACATCGATTGTTTCCAGATCACACAGCTCAATTTCCGATTCTCCCCTAGGCAACGTCACGGAACTATGGGTCACCTTGGTCGCAAGATCTGAACCTGCAATATGAATCACGAACTTTTCAGTATCTTCGATATTGGCGTAAGTATCTTTTGGCGAGCCATCAGGTTTTGAGCCTATAGATAACATGATCAATGGTGGATCACTGCACACCGCTGAAAAATACGAAAACGGCGCTAGATTGAATGCACCTTGTTGATTAGAAGAGAGCACCCAAGCCACAGGACGAGGTACAACAACTTGCGTCAGCGCATGATAGACATCTGACTTTTCCATATTCTCTAATTCTAAAAGCATATCCTTACCTGCAATAAAAAAGCCGCTTTCTGTTACCAGAAGCGGCTTTAGTAATCAGACTAACTTAAGTAATTACAAAGTTAGAACTTTCTCGCCACGTGCGATACCAGAAACACCCGAACGTACAACTTCCATGATGTTAGAAGTACCTAGTGCTTCAATGAAGGCATCCAGCTTACTGCTTGCACCCACCAACTGAACGGTGAAAGTGTTAGGCGTAACATCGATGATAGTGCCGCGGAAGATATCCGCAGTACGTTTGATTTCAGCACGAACAGTACCATTGTTCGCCTTCATCTTAATCATCATCAGCTCGCGCTCAAGGTGCTCACCTTCAGTGAGGTCAACAACCTTAACAACATCAATAAGCTTGTTTAGCTGTTTAGTGATCTGCTCAACAACACGGTCATCACCTAGCGTAGTCACTGTTAGACGAGACAATGTCTCATCTTCAGTTGGCGCAACAGTCAAAGACTCAATGTTAAAGTTACGCTGAGAGAACAAACCAACAACACGAGACAGAGCGCCTGGCTCGTTTTCCATCAATACAGAAATGATATGACGCATGATTATGTTCTCTCCGTTTTGCTCAGCCACATGTCACGCATAGAACCACGAGGTACCTGCATTGGGTATACGTGTTCAAACGGATCAACTGCGATATCCATGAATACCATACGATCTTTCATTGCAAAGGCTTCACGCATAGCACCTTCAAGGTCTTCAAGACGCTCAACGCGGATACCTACATGACCGTAAGACTCAACCAGCTTGATGAAGTCAGGAAGGGACTTCATGTAAGACTGAGAGTGACGAGATTCGTAGTTCATATCCTGCCACTGACGAACCATGCCCAAAGACTGGTTGTTCAAGCAGATAACCTTAACCGGAATATCGTACTGGCTAATGGTAGATAGCTCCTGAATGTTCATCTGGATACTACCTTCACCTGTTACGCATACTACTTCTTCATCAGGGAAGTTCAGCTTAACGCCCATAGCAGCCGGAAGACCGAAGCCCATGGTGCCTAGACCGCCAGAGTTAATCCAACGATTTGGCTTGTTAAACTTGTAGTACTGCGCAGCGAACATCTGGTGCTGGCCTACGTCAGAACAAACGTAAGCATCGCCATTAGTCACTTTGCTAAGCATCTCGATAACTTGCTGAGGCTTCATTAGCTCAGAATCATCTGTGCGGTAGCGACCACCGTGACGTGCACGCCATTCATCGATCTGCTCCCACCAAGCTTGCAGACTATCAGCACAAGGTGCTTTCTTAGCTGCTTTAACTTGCTCTAACATCTCTTTAAGAACAGCCTGAGCAGGACCTACAATTGGCACATCCGCTTTGATCGTTTTAGAGATCGAAGCTGGATCAATATCAATATGAACGATCTTAGCTGTTGGACAGAACTTATCTGTACCGTTAGTTACACGGTCATCAAAACGTGCGCCTACAGCCAAAATCATGTCGCTGTGATGCATCGCCATGTTTGCTTCATAGCTACCGTGCATACCCAACATACCGATAAACTGCTTATCCGTACCTGGGTAACCACCCAAGCCCATCAGTGTATTAGTTACTGGGTAGCCAAGCTCTTGAGCGAGTGCAATAAGCTCAGCGCTCGCATCACCTAAGATTACACCGCCACCTGTATAGATAACTGGACGTTTGGCAGCCAAAAGCATATCTACTGCTTTTTTGATCTGACCTGTGTGACCTTTAGCGATCGGATTGTAAGAACGCATTTTAACGCTCTTAGGATATTCGTATTCGTAACGCTCTGTAGGCGTAGTCATATCTTTAGGGATATCGACTACAACCGGACCTGGACGACCACTTTCAGCGATGTGGAATGCTTTCTTAATAATTTCAGGAATATCTTGCGGACGCTGCACGCTGAAACTGTGCTTAACGACCGGACGTGAAATACCGATCATGTCGGTTTCCTGGAAAGCATCTTCACCGATCAGGTGTGACATAACCTGACCCGTAATAACCACCATTGGAATAGAATCTGTGTATGCAGTAGCAATACCCGTTACTGCATTGGTTGCGCCTGGACCAGACGTAACTAGTGCCACACCCGCTTTACCGGTAGCTCGTGCGTAAGCATCGGCCATGTGTGTAGCTGCCTGTTCGTGACGGACCAAAATATGTTCGACTTCGTCCTGCGTGAAAATTGCATCGTAGATGTGCAGCAATGCACCACCTGGATAACCGTAGATGTATTTAACGCCTTGATCACGAAGCGCGCGAATTGTCATCTCTGCGCCTGAAAGTAATTCCACTTTTCTCACCCTCTAACGACGTCAGTGTCTCGTTACTGACGAAATTAACAGTTTTTGTTTCTGTAACGTTGAACGTGCCTGTACCAGACAATATTTTTGAATCTCTAGCGATCTCACTCTGAACCATTCCAGGGGTAGAGCTGCAGGTTCACGTTCGGGTGTGTGCCGGTGCTGGGGATCGCCCAACCGACAGACCTTTGAGAAACGGCCCTCAGAAAGCTGTCTCCCTGAGCTTCGGGTTGTCCTACACACTCAAGGCCTCAAAATTCGAGGCGAAAATTATCTCACATAGGTGCTTATTTTTTCAACTAAATTCATGCTGCACCTGCGGAATAACGGGCGATTCACGCCAAATACTATGCTCAAATTCAGTATCGGGTTATAGTTTTGCTATGCAGAACTCAGAACAGAGCCTTTACACTACCCTTCATCGGCTCTGAATGTACGTTTACAGGAGATCCCTATGAGTATCGCTGAGATTAAAAACAAAGAGCGTGTAATCAACGAATTGATGTCTTTTATCCGTAAAGTGCTAGTAGAACCGGATATCAGTGAAAAAGCCTTAGAGATTGCACGTGAGCACTTGAATGATGAAAACGCCGCTCAAGTAATTGCTGACAAGCTTTCTGCGACGACTAATATCAAGATTCCGCTAGAGCATAGCGAAGCAGATCGACTGTTTTTGGAAGTTCTGATCGATGTAATTAAGGACGAGCAAGCTCTGTATTAAGCGATACTCCTGCAATAAAAAAGGCTGCACTTAGCAGCCTTTTTTATTTTAAATAACAATAAGTTATTTTTTCCCGAGACTAGAGATATAACCCGTTAACACTTCCAGTTTTTCAGGGTCATTATCCATAAACTGAACATCGACACCGATGAAAGTAGTATCAATGCTTTTCTCATTTGCAGATAGGCTACTGATATAACCATTCATCTGCGCAACCTTGCCGCCTTTTACTTGCTCAATATCCACTACCACTTGCTCAAGTAGACTAGGAATACCCTCTTCGCGCTTAACCATGATCTTAACTTGTTGAAGAGTGATATCTTTGATTGCACAACGAAGTACGCCTGAAGAGATTCGTAACTGAGCCAAGCCTTTTGGCTTCTTCGCCGCTTTTGGCGCTGCAGCACTTTTACCGGTCGCTAACATTTGTGCCGCTTTACGGCGTGATGCAGCACTAGATTCGATACGCTTACCGATATATTTCTTAACTTTTTCAACGAGCTGTAAGTCTTCGAAAGGCTTCCCCATGTAATCATTAACACCCGCCTGAATCGCCTTTAGAACGTAATCACGTTCACCGCGGCTGGTTACCATGATAAAAGGGATATCACCGTAGTGTGGCTGCTGCCTAGCCCAGTTTAAAAGGTCTAAACCAGACATGCCTGGCATCTCCCAATCACACAAGATTAGATCGTAATTGGTCGCTTCCATTTTCGAACGGCCGTCATCACCGTCTTCCGCTGCATCGATCTGATAATCAGGAAAATGCTCTTTCACAATGCGCGAAACATGATCACGAATAAAACGCGCATCATCAACAATCAGCACTTTGATTTGACTCATTCTAGCCCTCTAGTACTTAACAACACTCGTCAAAAATAATTGTAGTTATAGCCAAACAACTGAAACTTTTGCTCGACCTCTTATCCAGAATAGATGATCAATCCGAGAATTTAAATGAATAATTTCAACAGTGACAGCACTCAAATGCTCATTTTCACCGCATACTCTCTACGCTAATTACCGGTATAACTAACGGTAGAAACAGCTTTCTTGATGCTCACTTCATTTTTTGAGGCATCAAGAGTAACCCAATAACTTACTGAATTTCAAAGTAATTTCCTTAACCCCAAAAACCAATAAAAAGCCAGTGAACTAGGGGCACTGGCTTTTTATATTTAGCTGTCTATAACAAGCTTAGCGAAATACAAATTCGCCTTGCTCAACATCAACAGCAATCTCTGTACCCGGCGCATAACGGCCAGAGAGTATCTCCTGCGCTAATGGGTTTTCAATCCACTGCTGGATCGCTCGCTTCAGAGGTCTAGCACCATAGATAGGCTCAAAGCCTACATCCACCAGCTTATCCATCGCTGTTGAGGTTAACGTCAAGCTCAGATCGCGCTCTGCTAAACGGCTCTGTAGACGTTGCAGTTGGATCTTGGCAATACCGGCCACCTGATCTTTTTTAAGACTATGGAAAACCACCACTTCATCAATACGGTTGATCACTTCTGGACGGAAATGGGTGCCTACCGCTTCCATTACAGCCTTCTGCATCAACTGGTAATCGTCATCATCACTAAAGTTTTGAATCAGATCAGAGCCTAAGTTCGATGTCATCACCACGATGGTGTTTCTGAAATCAACGGTTCGGCCTTGGCCATCGGTCAGACGTCCATCCTCCAATACCTGCAGCAAGATATTGAAGACATCAGGATGCGCCTTCTCCACCTCATCTAGCAGCAGTACAGAATAAGGTTTACGTCGCACAGCTTCGGTGAGGTAACCACCCTCTTCATAACCGACATAGCCTGGAGGCGCACCGATCAATCGTGCGACTGAGTGCTTCTCCATAAATTCCGACATATCGATACGCACCATCGCTTCCTCTGTATCAAACAGAAAGCTAGCGAGTGCTTTACACAACTCAGTCTTACCTACACCCGTAGGGCCTAAGAAAAGAAAGGAGCCATTTGGACGGTTAGGATCGGCTAGCCCTGCACGAGAACGACGAACAGCATTAGAGACAGCGATAACCGACTCTTCTTGGCCAACTACCCGATCATGAAGCGCTTGCTCCATTCGAAGAAGTTTCTCGCGTTCACCTTCCAACATTTTACTGACAGGGATGCCTGTCCAGCGTGCAACAACCTCTGCAACCTCTTCTTCAGAAACTTTGTTCCGTAAAAGCTTAGTCTCTTGCTGACCTTGCTCTTCCGCTTCTGACGCCGCAACTAACTGCTTTTCCAGCTCAGGGATTTTACCGTACTGAAGCTCTGACATTTTCTGCAGATCACCAGAGCGAGTGTGCTTTTCAAGTTCGATACGTGCTTGATCTAACGCTTCCTTAATCTTTTGCGAACCTTGCAGCGCGAGCTTCTCTGCCTTCCAAACTTCATCTAAGTCAGCGAACTCTTTTTCAACATTAGATATAGTGCTTTCAAGCTCCTTCAAACGCTGTTGTGCTGCACTGTCTTTCTCTTTCTTCAGTGCTTCACGTTCCATTTTCAGCTGAATAAGACGGCGTTCGAGGCGATCCATATCTTCCGGTTTAGAATCCATCTCCATACGAATACGGGATGCAGCTTCATCAATCAGATCGATGGCTTTATCCGGTAACTGACGGTCAGTGATATAGCGCTGCGAGAGCTTAGCCGCAGCAATAATCGCAGAATCAGTAATATCAACACCGTGATGTACTTCGTAACGTTCTTTCAAGCCACGAAGAATCGCAATCGTAGATTCCTCATCAGGCTCATCAACGATTACTTTCTGGAAACGGCGCTCAAGGGCTGCATCTTTCTCAACATACTGGCGATATTCATCAAGGGTAGTCGCACCAACACAATGCAGTTCACCACGAGCTAATGCAGGCTTTAGCATATTACCCGCATCCATTGCCCCTTCACCTTTGCCGGCTCCCACCATAGTATGCAGCTCATCAATAAAGAGGATGACTTGTCCTTCCTGCTTGGAAAGCTCGTTCAATACCGCTTTCAAGCGCTCTTCAAACTCTCCACGGAATTTAGCACCCGCAATTAGAGCGCCCATGTCGAGCGATAAGACTTGCTTACGCTTTAAGCCTTCAGGCACTTCACCATTGACAATACGTTGAGCTAGCCCTTCCACAATCGCCGTTTTACCTACTCCAGGCTCGCCAATAAGCACTGGGTTATTTTTAGTTCGGCGTTGCAATACTTGAATAGTACGCCGAATTTCGTCATCACGACCGATGACAGGATCTAGCTTTCCTGCTTCTGCGCGCTCAGTAAGATCAATACAGTACTTATCCAAAGCCTGACGATTATCTTCTGCATTGGGGTCCTGCACTGACTCCCCTCCTCGAATTTGATTTATGACCTGATCTAGCTTTTTCGGGATAACGCCCGCATCTTTTAAACATTTACCGGCACTGGATTTATCTTCTGCTAAGACCAACAGAATCAATTCACTAGCGATATATTGATCGCCTTTTTGCTGGGCAAGTTTGTCGGCTTTGTTAAATACCCGCGCTACATCTTGAGAGAAACGCAGTTCACCATCAGGATTCTGAACTTTAGGTAACTGCCTAACGGTCTGATCAACTTGGTTTTTTAGTGCATGAACATTTGCACCTGCTTGTTCTAGCAGCGGCACTGTTCCTTGCTGTTCAATCAATGCACTTAAAATATGAATAGGTTCTATGTAGTTATTATCTAACCCAACAGCCAATGATTGAGCATCAGCTAATGCTTCTTGAAGTTTGGATGTAAATTTATCCGGACGCATACAACCTCCATATAGCCTTAAAAGAACCTGTATCTGGCAACACAATGATGTGTTGTTTATGGATACTAAGTTATCGGTATAACAGAGGTATGGGGACAAGTCAGGACCGCTTCAAGGGCTTAGCGGTCAAAAATTAGACAAAACTTATATGAAATAGGAGGTTATCAAACAGAAAGTAGATCTAAAAAGCGCTGCTTATTTTCATCTATATATTCTCTTAAATAATGCTGCCGTGCATCTGAGTCGCAAAAACAAATCAGAATCGTATTTGCATCCAGCTGATAACCACTATAGTGGTGATATCCAACTTCCATATGCGCTTCATCATAACCTTCACTGTTCTGAGCAGCGCTCTTAAAAATATAGAGTAATGCTTGGCGTGCAACAGCTAATTGTTTTTTATATTCAGCAGGAAATGTGGATTTTACAATTGCACCTGACGACATCAAACACCCTTGCAGAATCAATTCTTTCTCCTTCATTTCACGCCAGATAGTCATTTTCTTTACTCCATTGCAGAAGGTCACTGGCCTGCTGTCTCAACACCGAAAGAGAAATATCATTATCGGAACATAAGCAGAGCGCCTGTTCCTGATCGGTAAACATCGAAAGAGTTTGCACTTCAGGGCCAGCTATAACTATGTTACTCACTTCTCCCATAAAAGCGGCTTTCTCGGCTAATGCCTTAGAAAGTTTATTCACACTTTTTAGCAATGCTTTACGTGAGGAGCTGTCAATATTAGAACAGAGGACCTCTTGATTCTCATCAAGGTGCATAGCGCCTAAAACGCCACGTTTATTCATTGCGGCATCCAACATAGTTTCTTCATAAATTGGCTTATAAAAGTCTAATGAGAAACCATTATTTCCTAAGAGACGCTCACATAGCTCATCCCATTGAACATTAAGTTCAACCGCAGAAATCAACTCTTCAACAACCCCTAAGACAGCACGTGGGTCCCGAGCATCGAGGAAAATAACCGTTGCCATCAACCCCATCTCCCTCAAACAAGCTTGATAAGCTTGAATTGGTGGGTTGGGCTCTACGTCAGAGTGGGTAACAGCAATAATTAAACGACGCTTTTTAATATAATCACTAAATTCTTTAGCGTAAAAACGGATATCGCGGAAAGGGTCTTTACGAGTGTTATCCACCAGCAGCACCATGCCAATCGCATCATGAGCAAATTCACACGCTAACATCTCCCACATAAAACGAAAACGCTCTTGGCCTGGAGTACCGTATAGGTGTACTCGTGCCTGATCATGCAGATCCAGTACACCGTAATCCATAGCTATTGTGGTATTTTTCTTACGGCGAACCGTAACATCACTGGCACGCGCATCAGTATCCAGTGTTTCAATATCACTTAATGATCGAATAGCTGTAGATTTTCCTGAACACACCGATCCTGTAAAAAGGATCTTGTAGTTTTGCATGCACGCAGTCCTTGTCTAGTCAGTAGGTAACTGCAGTTTACAACTCGTTACCTGAACCAAAGCTAAAAATTTCCTCTACTAATACAACTAGCCCAGTCTGGGCAGATTGCAAATAAAGCATCTATGGTGCAGCGCAAAATAACAATTATTATAAAGTCGACATCAGGTTAGCGGTTGATCAGGATCAACACTAAAAACCATGATGGAGTAAAAGAATAAAGCTTTAGGAATCCAATTTCTTCGCCACTTGTTCTCGAAGAAAAGCAGTATGCACTTCGCGAATATGTTTTCGCACCAACGCAATATTTGAATCTTTTGCCGATAGGCAAACCAAAATCAACCCTGGCTTTAATTGATATCCACTAATACGACGATCACCTATTTCTAGATGAGATTCATTATGCTTGGTTCGCATTTTTGCAACATTGGAAAAAACATAAATAAAAGCCTGCTTTCCTATAGTCGCATGATTTTTATATTCAGCCGGAAAGCTGGACGCGACAACCTCTTTGCCACTTAACACCATACTGCACTCAATCACCCCCGGCTTATCAACCTGCGTCAGTAGCTCTATCATGTATGACTCCACTGCAACAGATCAGAAGCTTGCTGTTTAACCACATTCAAACTTAAGCCTCGATCAGAACACAGACCTAAGGCCTGCTCTTTTTCAACGAAGACGGATAAGGTTTCTTGATTAGGACCGCACAACACTAGATCATCTATGCGTCCCATAAAAGCTGCTTTATTCTCTAAAGCAGCAACAAGGTTCACCATAGAACGTAGAAGTTCTTTATTTTGTTGGTTTCTAACACTAGCACTCAGCAATTTACGATCTGCACCCAAATGCATTGCACCGGTAATACCGCGGGTATTCATAGCAGCGTCCATTAAGGAAACATTATCAATCGCATGAGACTCTGGTTTATTACCTGCTGCGAGATCATCGTCAGAATCAGGCATAGTACTGTTAACTTCTAGGCGCTTACTCATGCCTTTCCAATCTATGTCTTTTTCTAGATTACCCACTAGCTCTTTTACAACTTTCAAAACTGATGTGGGATCTCGTGCATCAATAAAGACAACAGAAGTATATAGACCCATGGCCTTTAATTCGGTCATGTAATAATCATAATCAGGATCTGGCTCTATATCAGAGTGAGTTACAGCAATGATTAGACGGCGGCGAATGATAAAGTCTCGAAACTCCTCGACATAGAAGCGGATATCTTTAAAAGGGTCATTACGGGTGTTATCCACCATAAGAATCAACGCTTCAGCATCATGAACTAAATCGCTCATCATCAGCTGCCACATAAACTTAAATCGTTCTTGCCCCGGAGTGCCGTAAAGATGCAGTTTGGAAGTACTGTTTAGTTCCAATATTCCATAATCCATTGCAATGGTAGTTTTCTGTTTTCTACGTATAGCAGAATCACTAACCTTAGCGTCAGTATCAACAGTTTCGATATCACTCAAAGAACGAATCGCCGTTGTCTTTCCTGAGCAAACCGAACCTGTAAACAACACTTTGTAATCAGACATCTAAATCCCTCTGTGCTCCGCAAAGCTATTTCAGCAATAGCCTTCCTTACATAGCCAATAAACTAAACTACCAACACTAGCAACTAAACCAATTATCCAGATAAGTCGGGATATACTTTAGATTAACTAATTTTTAGCCGAAACCACGAAAGTTTCAACTTTCGACCTCATATATACATGTGATAAAAATACCACGATCGCACCAAAAGAAATGAAATAAATACACGGCCTCACGAAAATGATTCACTAAGCTATATGTCTAAACAAGAGGTAAAAGAATAAGAAGTGTAGTGCAGAAACTCACTAGCACGCGTGCTAAACCAAGAATTGCATTATAGTGCGTCTCAGTATATTAATGAGCTATTGAATACCTGAATATAAATACAAAAACGAAGTAAGGTGTCAGATGTACGTTCGATTTAACAATATTCAAGAGTTAGTCGGTGTTATCAGTGGTGAGCCCCTCAATACTGATGAACATTGGTTAATCCTTCTCGCTGACAAACATCAAAACGATTTAGATAATTTAGTTCAGCCCCTCAATAACGCTGACTGTCGTTTTTTTGGAGCAGTCTTTCCTGGTCTTATTCATGGAAAACGCATGCTCTATGAAGGAGCTTTAGTTATAAAGGTTAGCTGCCTTAGTCCCCCAGTAGCTATACCGATGCCTTCAAAAGATGCCCAAATTGAAACCCTTCCTACATACAGTGACATACCAGAGAGCGGTGCAACATGCCTTACATTAGTAGATTGCCTTTCACCCCAAATAGATAATTTACTAAATCAGTTATATAACCGTTTTAGTAAACGCTGCAGTTACTTTGGCGCAGGTGCGGGAAACCATGAACTAAGACCTGACACTTGTATTTTTGGCCCTTGGGGTACCCTAAATGATACAGCCTTAATAGCCATAATTAACCAACCAAGTAATAGCGTCGCCAAACATGGTTGGATTCGACATTCTGGCCCCTATGTCGCCAGTAGAACAACTGGAAACATTTTACACGAACTAGATTGGGAAGATGCCGAATCTGCATACCGTCACGCCCTGCCTGAAAAATTAAGAAACACTCCTCCAGAACGCTTTTATAAAGATGTGACACCACGTTATCCTTTTGCCGTTGAGCATCCAGGTTCGGAAGATGTTGTACGAGATCCAATAGCGTTATGCGGCAATACCGATGTAATGTTTTTATCTGATATTCCTCAAGGTGCACTGATGTACCTAGTCGAAGGCTCCCCAGATAATCTAATTGAAGCAGCGAGGCAAGCTGCTGAAGAAGTCATTACTGACTTAACCTCCAGTGTTTTAGTTTGTGACTGTTTATCTCGCACCGTTGCGCTAGATAGCCAATTCCCAGCTGAACTTCGTACAGTTTATGAGCAGGTCAACCAAATTAATCCAGGGACAGATGTCTCCGGCATATTAGCCTTAGGTGAAATAGCAAGTAACGGCGATCGTCCGGTAAACTTCTATAACAAAACTTTCGGCATATGCAGTTTCTATGAGTAAAACTCCAACAGACTTAAGGTCTGATATACAGCGGATGTATGAATTATCGTTAGCTGTTGGAAATAGCCTCGACCCCGACAAAGTATGCCAAGAATTCACTGCTGCACTAATGCGACAAAGTGAAATAACCTATCTTGGCATTTGGCTATTGCCGGAAAAATTTACCCATTCAATACAAGAATATAACCTTTTTTATGCTTTCCCGTTTAGCCGCTCTAAAGAGACAAACCTTCCTATTGGTCATCCCTCAATATCCCTTCAGGATGAAGATGAATTCTGCTGTTATGACCTTTGCTCCGCCACTACCGAACAACTCATTGAACATCACTGCTCAGAGGGAAGCGCAGCAATATTTCGCTTAGGGGCACTCGGCTATGTTCGGCTATTACGCGATAACAGTTACTTTTCAAAAAAGGAACTCCGACAGTTAAGACCCATCATTGAAAAGCTTTTTGTAGCTTTAGGTGGTGCACTTGCCTACAAACAACTACATAAAGAACGCTCTTTCCTCGACTCTTTAGTAAACACTATCCCTGAACTAGTATGGCTTAAGGACCCAAACGGCATATATCTAGCGTGCAATCCTCGCTTTGAAGAGTTCGTTGGTGCACCTGAACATAAAATCATTGGTAAAACCGATTATGACTTTGTAAATAAGGAACTTGCTGATACTTTCCGAAAACACGACCTAGCCACGCTGCTAATAGATAAAACCAACACCTTCCAAGAGTGGGTAACTTTTGCTAATGACGGTCACCGCGCGCTGCTTGAAACGACCAAGACCCCTATGAAAGCAGCTTCTGGGGAAGTGATTGGCGTCTTAAGTGTGAGTCACGAAATTACTCAGCTACATGAAGCACAGCAAGCTTTAACCACCAGCGAAGCAATCTTCCGTAGCTATTTTGAACTCGGGTTAATTGGTATGGCCTTAATTACTACTGAAGGCAACTGGATCCAAACCAACACCTACCTATGCGAAATGCTTGGCTATGAACCTGTACATCTGAAAATCACACCTATATCAGAACTGATTCACCCTGATGATAAAACCAACTTTAGCTTGATGTGCAAAAGCTTACTTAACGGTGATTCAGACCATGTCCGACAGGAAATCCGTTTAATCAGCTATTCTGGTCCGGTTGTACATACTGAGATTGCAATGAGTGCACAAGAAAGTGCAGAAGGTCATATCAACCATTTTGTCACGCTGATATCCGATATCTCTGAACGAAAACGCACAGAGCAACAACTTAGTTTAGCTGCCAGTGTTTTTGAACATGCTAGTGAAGGCGTAATGATCACCAATGAACAAGGGATCATTCTGGACGTAAACAACGCTTTCTATCAATTAACAGGTTATAGCGCTGCAGAAGTCATTGGCCACTCGCCCAACATATTAAAATCGGGCCACCATAGTGAAGAATTTTTCGCCGCCATGTGGCAAAGCCTCAGGCAAAATGGGCATTGGCGTGGTGAAGTATGGAATCGTAACAAATCTGGTGAGATCTACGCTGAGCTACTAAATATCGCGGCAGTTAAGAGCCCAAATGGGGATACCACGCATTACGTCAGCATATTCTCAGATATTACTCAGCTGAAAGAACATCAACATCAATTGGAGAAGATGGCTCATTTTGATGCGCTGACTCAATTGCCCAACAGAGTTTTGTTATCTGACCGTTTACAAACTGCTCTGCAACACTGTAAACACCATAAACAGATAATGGCCGTCGCTTATATCGATTTAGATGAATTTAAACCGATCAATGACACTTATGGCCATGATGTTGGCGATATGCTTTTAATCGAAGCGGCTAAGCGGATGCAAGAGACCCTAGGACCGGAACAGGTCATTGCACGACTCGGTGGCGATGAATTTGTCGTTATCCTAACACAGCTAAAGAATGTCACTCACTGCCAAGGGATTCTGGCCAATTTAAATCGCACCTTAGCGATGCCTTTCCAAATAAAGCAGCGCAACCTATCTATATCAGCCAGTATCGGCGCGACACTTTACCCTGATGATAATTCCGATGCCGATACGATGATCCGTCATGCGGATCAGGCGATGTATACCGCAAAACAAACAGGGCGTAACCGCTACCATTTTTTTGATCCTGCTGTAGATAGGCAAACACAAGACCAACATAAAGCTCAAGATGAGATCCACGAAGCACTGATCAATAGAGAATTTGTTCTGTTTTACCAGCCAAAGATCAACATGCAAACAGGCGAAGTCTACGGCATGGAAGCACTGATCCGCTGGGAGCATCCCACCTTGAACTTACTACCGCCCGATAGCTTCCTACCGCATATAACAAACTCCGATCTGGCAACAAAACTTGGATCGTGGGTGATGAATGAAGCAATTCGTCAACTACGCGTTTGGAGAGCAGCAGGGCTCGAGCTATCCACCAGCATCAACATTTCAGCCGAGCACTTACAAAACCCAGCATTTCCTGAACAATTGGCTGATCTATTAGCCAAATACCCAGAGGTCCCGCCTGAAGCAATTGAATTAGAAGTGTTAGAAACCACCGCTTTCAATGATGTCAGCGCAGCCTGCGACATCATCGATAAATGTCACAAGTTAGGTATTAAGTTCGCTTTAGATGACTTTGGTACGGGCTATTCGTCTCTGACTTACCTTCGCAAAATTCCTGCTGATACCGTAAAAATTGATCGCAGCTTTGTTATGGATATGCTGGAAGACGATGAGGATAAAACGATTGTTGAAGGGATTATTGGCTTAGGTAAAGCCTTTAATCGTGGAGTCATAGCCGAGGGTGTGGAAAGCGCTGAGCATGGCCGCTGTTTGATGGCATTAGGCTGCAACCATGCGCAAGGTTATGGCATCGCTAAACCGATGCCAGCAGATCTGATCCCTGATTGGCTAGCTGCGTTTAATCTGAGCCAACATTGGAATTAAACAAGTCGAATCAGCTTATTTCGAAATCAAAATACTGATTCGGATATGGCTCATCCTGCAAGGTAAAGTGCCACCACTCCTGATGGAAAGGCACAAAGCCATGCTGAACCATTACGCGCTGCAGTAACATTCGATTCGCACGCGCCTGCGCAGATACCGCGTTTGAATCAAACCAAGATTCAGGACCAAAGAAATCAAATTCTGTCCCCATATCCAGTTCTACCCTGGAATCTAAATCGATCAATGTCAGATCAACCGTACTTCCCCGAGTGTGGCTGGAATGCCGAATAAGATATCCTTTGCTAAACAGTTCCGGGCGCTGCAATGTAGGGAAGAATCGTTTCTGTGTATGGTTAGCACCATCTTGGTCACACCAAGCAATAAACTGATCAACCGAACGCTGAGGTCGGTAGGCATCAAATACTTTTAACCCCAGACCAAATTCAGCCAATGAATGCTGAACCCTTTGCAATGCCATTGCTGCAGGTTTTGTTAACAGGCAAGTCTCGCTCAGATAACCGCAAATTGACTCACCAACAAAGTTATCGCCGGTAAAATATTTAAGATCGATAACGATGCTGGAGTCGATCTCTAGAAGATCAACAAAGAGTTCGGGCTTGGTAGTAATTAAATCCACGTTATTCAATCCAGATCAGACTTGCCATTCGGCCTGTTACACCATCTCGACGATAGGAATAAAACCGCTCTGCATCAGTATAGGTGCAATACTCGCCGCCAGAGACAAAACTTACACCTACCGCATTTAGCCTTTGGCGAGCTAACTGATAGATGTCTGCTAGATACTTGTCTGGTGAACCAACAACAGGGGTAAAAGCTTGACCAGCCTGCGCCCGAACCGCGACAAATTGATCTCGCACCTCTTCCCCTACTTCGAATGCCTCTGGGCCTATAGCCGGGCCTAGCCAAACATGTAGATTTTCTGGCTCATCAAAGCCCACGACAGCTTGCTCCAAAATACCATCAAGCAGCCCTCGCCAGCCTGCATGAACTGCAGCAACACGTTTACCATTACCATCAGCAAACAATACTGGAAGACAATCAGCCGTCATCACAACGCATGCCTGGCCCGTTTCTTGGCTCCAGCAACCGTCTGCTTCACAACAAACACCATCATCTTTAGCTTCGATCAGATCAATTCCGTGAACTTGCGATAGCCATTGAGGGTTACGCGATAAGCTCAGTTCATCAATCACAGCTTGCCGATTTTGTTTGACGTGTTCAGGATCATCTTTAACGTGATCCCCCAGATTTAAGCCTTGATAAACACCATGGCTCACACCATCGATACGTGTAGTGGTACACGCCTTAACCCCTTGAGGCGCATTCCAATCTGGGAGAATAAATTGCATTTAATTACACCATCTCATCTGCATGAGCATCTAAGTCGGCTTGAAGCAACGATAAAAGATGTTCAAAGTCGTCAGGCAGATCAACTTCCCAAGAAACTAATTCGCCCGTCTCTGGATGCCAGAGCTCCAGCTTTTTGGCATGAAGAGCCTGGCGTTTAAAGTCGCGAAGGCCTTCAATCATCTCATCGCTACAACCTTTAGGTAGACGGAAACGGCCACCATAAAGCTGATCACCTACGAGAGGATAGTTAATATGCGACATGTGCACACGAATTTGATGGGTACGGCCCGTTTCAAGCTTCAATCGGATATGGGTATGGGCACGCATTTTCTTTAATACACGATAGTGCGTAGTCGCTTCTTTGCCTACACCAACAACGGCCATCTTTTGACGGTTTTTAGCATGACGCCCCATCGGCTCATCAACTGTACCACCACCGGTCATTACACCGTGAACTACAGCTTCATACTCGCGCCCCATCGAACGCTCTTGCAACTGATCAACCAGTTCTGTTTGAGCCGCAATGGTCTTTGCCACAACCATCAAGCCAGTAGTATCCATATCAAGACGATGAACAATACCTGCGCGTGGCACTTGTGCTATATCAGGGCAGTGGAACAGCAGTGCGTTTAGCAAGGTACCATCACGATGGCCTACAGCAGGGTGCACAACTAACCCCGCCGGTTTATTAATTACCAAGATATGATCATCTTCGTAAACAATATCCAGCGGTATATCCTGTGGCTTATGATCTTCGATCATCTCCAGCTGAGTATCGATAACAATGGTTTCCCCCCCCAATAATTTATCTCGGGGACGTTTTACCTCACCATCAACTTTAACTGAACCATCTTTAATCCAGCCCTGTAAACGTGAGCGGGAATAATCGGGAAATAGCTGCGCTACCGCCTGATCCAATCGTTTACCGACTAGATCATCTTCAATGCGTGCTTCTAAATGTATTTGATCAGACATTCGAACCTGTCAGAACTTTCTAAATTGATATGTCTGGGTCTGTTAACAGGCCCTATCAGTTATGGTTAAATAGGCCGTTGAATTGCATATAGCCTCTTTCTGCCCAGTATAACCGTTCGGGCAAGAGACTACACCGGGATTAATATAAAGATGCGTATTACCAAGAGTCTTATTGTTGCTTTATTCTGTCTAATGACAGCTGCCTGTTCATGGTTCGAAGATATTCCTGAATATCCAGATGTTCCTGAACAACAGTTATACCAAGAAGCAATCACTGCATTGGATGACGAAAGCTATGATGTAGCTATTGAGAAATTTCAGCTTTTGGAAGCCCGTTACCCATTTGGACGATTCTCTGAGCAAGCACAATTAGAACTTATATACGCTTACTTTAAAAACTATGAGCCAGAAGCAGCGCGCGCTGCAGCCGATCGCTTCATCCGCTTACACCCGAATCACGACAACATTGATTACGCTTATTACCTAAAAGGTTTGACCGCGTTTGAGCAGGATATCTCTTGGATTACCCAATACCTACCAATCGATGAGACTAAGCGTGATCCAGGTGCCGCCTTAGAATCTTTTGAAAGCTTCTCTACTTTAGTAAGTCGCTATCCTGATAGCCAATACGCGCCTGATGCACAAAAACGCATGGTTTATCTTAAAAACCGCCTTGCTGCATACGAAGTACATGTAGGCCGTTACTATATCCAACGTGAAGCTTTTGTTGCCGCTGCTAACCGTGGTCGTTATGTAATTGAAAATATGCAAGAAACACCTGCAGTGCCTGACGCACTAGCAGTCATGGTCGAAGCTTACACCCACTTAGGTCAGCAAGACCTAGCGGCAGACACGCAAGCCGTATTGGCAAAGAATTTCCCGAATTACCAATACACACCTATTTATAAAGGTGAAAAAACCCTATTTGATGCTGCGACGTTTGATCTATTTAGCGACGCCAAGGAGGTTCCAGTAGCTACTCCTATTCGTATGAGCGATAGCACTGAAACTCCGAAACCCGACCGTTCTCTATTCAGCACCATCACTTTCGGTGTATTTGATGAAGAAGATGAAGAACAGAAGAAATAACTAAGAAAAACATAAAGGCACCTCAAGGTGCCTTTTTACTTCTTAGGGAACCTTAAAGAGAAATAAGAGAGACAATATATGCAGGCAGAAGCGATTATCAAAGAGATGCAGGTACTACCTGAAATCGACCCTGCTCAGGAAATTACCCGCCGAGTAAGCTTTATTAAAAACACGCTGAAAGCTTCTGGCCTTAAAAGCCTTGTTCTCGGAATTAGCGGCGGCGTGGACTCATCCACCTGTGGCCGACTCGCGCAATTAGCAGTCAATGAACTAAACGGAGAAAGCGGCGATAGCAGCTATCAATTTATTGCTATGCGCTTGCCTTACGGCGTACAGAAAGATGAAGAAGATGCGCAACTAGCACTTCAATTTATCCAGCCATCGCAATCCATCGCGGTTAATGTAAAGCCTGGCGTCGAAGGTATTCACTCAGAAGTCACTGCGTCTCTAGCCAAAGATCAACTCAATCAAGCTTCAGACGGCGCTGTTGATTTCGCTAAAGGCAACGTAAAAGCACGTGCACGAATGATCGCTCAGTACGAAGTCGCTGGCATTGTCGGCGGTTTAGTTATTGGTACCGACCACTCAGCGGAAAACATCACCGGCTTCTATACCAAGTGGGGGGACGGTGCTTGTGACCTTGCGCCGCTATTTGGCCTGAGCAAACGCCAAGTTCGCCAACTAGCTCAAGCTTTAGGTGCACCCACACTACTTGTAGATAAAACACCTACTGCAGATCTTGAGTGCTTGGAACCTCAAAAAGCTGATGAGCAAGCACTAGGCCTAAGCTACGATCAAATTGATGATTTCTTAGAAGGTAAGAGCATTGAAGTGGAAGTAGAGCAACGCATTATCGAGATCTACAATCGCACACAACATAAACGTAAGCCGATTCCAACCATATACGACTGACCATCGCTATAAAGCCTGCAAACAATGTTACTGTTTCGCAGGCTTTATTTTGTTTATCGATCCATTCTGTATGGCTCAGCAGAGATGATTGTATCTCGACCCAGCAACATATCGGCAAGTAATCGAGTAGATGCCGGTGCCAGCACTAAGCCATTTCTAAACTGGCCAGCGTTGATAAACACATTATCCAAACCAGTAACCTCTCCGATAAAAGGGATACCTTCTGGCGAACCCGGCCTTAAGCCTGACCAATGATGTTCTACTTCATAATCAGCTAATGCAGGAATAATATCCAACGCAGTAGCATGTAAGGATTTTGCAGCATCCTCTGTCGTGCGTTTAGTAAAACCTATACGTTCCATTGTGCTGCCCACCAGCACTCGACCATCATTACGCGGTATCACATAACGTCCGCCCTTTAAAATGACACGATTTACCAAACCCGGCTTAGCTTTAAACAACATCATTTGTCCGTGCACCGGCTCTACAGGTAGCTCTCTATCTAACATAGATAACAACTCTGCACTCCATGCGCCTGCAGCGATAATTACTTTATCCGCACAAAGCTTAGAGCCTGCAGTTTTAACACCAACAACTTGATTACCATCAAGCTCAAAACCTTTTACTTCTTGGTTCTCTAACAGCCTCACTCGTGAATTTAGCACTAAGCTTTCACGTAGAGAACGGCCTAAACGTGGGTTACGGATACTGCACACCTCTGGCATCCATAAGCCCTCCTCCAAACCAGAACAAAGATTAGGCTCCTTCTGATAAAGAAAGTCGGCATCCACTTTACGGAGAGGACGATGATATTTCTGCGCCCAATCTAAAGCATCCTGCTGATCTTCCACAGACACCATCAACATCCCCTTTTGGCGTAGCTCAGGATCAAAGCTGGTTTCATCCAAAAGATCTTGCGCCAGATGGACATAACTACTTTGTGACCATGTCGCAAGCTCAGTTACTGCATCAGGGTAACGCCAAGGATATAGGGGCGATACAATTCCACCACCCGCCCAAGAAGATTCTTGTGCACACATTTGGCGATCTAACAACGTGACATCGGCATTGGCTTGAGCAAGCTCTCTCGCCAACATCATACCGATAACACCTCCGCCAATAATTAAGAAATCAGACATTTCTCCGCCTTTTTAACTACCCTTAAAACTTATAATGTTCTACGAACTCTACCCGTTCTAGAAATAACCAATGTGTAAACATCAGAGCTATTACTTATCGTAAATGTTCCATTAGACAAACCATACACTGAGCCATCACCTTCATAAACCAACGTTTCTCCTTGATTCCAAGATACTTGATTAGTGTCCGAAAAGTTGAAAATTTTAAGCACTTTCTCTTCAGGTAAGTCCAGTTCTGTATCTTGGTCAAGGTCCACAAAAACCAAAGCTCCCATGCTCCATATTTGAGTTGAACGCTTTGCTTTACCTGTACAACCTCCTTGACCATCCCACCTACAGATAACAACATGCTCACCCTGAGTCACCGCGGCCATACGCGTATATGCAAGTAAACTTTGAATCTTCTGTTGCTCTGCTATGAGTTCACTCTTATGTAAAAAGGAACTTAGCCCAGGAATAGCTACCGTAGTTAAAATGATTAGTAACCCGAGCGCCAAAAGCAACTCAATCAATGAAAAGCCAAAAGAAAAGGCACGCAAAGATGCGTGCCCTCGAAATTTACGAGAACAATCCTTGTTCATTTTTACCCCCACAGTCCTTTGTAGGTGGTGCTATCTAATTAACTTAGAAGTCTAATCATCCCAACATCTAGTTCCTGGTCCAGATGAACCTCTAGCACCTGTTTGCGTTAACGTTAAATTCCCACACTCTTCTTCTGTTTGACTTCCGATAGCAGTCGCAGTCAGGGTAAAGGAATCATCATCAATAGCTGTAACATCAATCTCATAGAATGTTGCATCCCCATCCCTAGGTGATTTATCTATAGGCAAATTAGGTGCATTTCCCGCACCATCATCATATCGACCATTCACCGTATACTGTCGCTCCATCCATTGTGACATCTCAATTAAAACACCTTCAGCATCAGCACGGCGAGAATCACGTAAGTAAGATAGATACGAGGGGTAAGCTATAGAAACAATAATCCCTAAAATTGCTACCGCAATCATAAGCTCTATAAGTGAAAAGCCTTCGTTCTTCTTCATTCTATCTTACCTTACTTAAGCTGAATCCATGACTGACGCCCACCTTTACCATCCGAGGACTCTAATTTAACTTCAATATCCCCAGAAGAACCTGAAGTATATTTCAATTCATTAGGACCGGTAGAGATAACGCCTGGAGTTTTAATTATACCCACATTGGATTTATAACCCGATGTAGGAACTCTTGCATCTACGTTTCCGTCACCATCAATATCAATATCAACCCAGTCAGCATCATTAATTAAGCCATCAGCGTTATTATCAAACGGTGATATTTCCAAACGCGATCCAGTCTGTGCATCTATCTCCATCAAAAAACCTGAACCACCAAAAGAGCAAGGATCAGTTTCAGGAATAAGAGTTGGGAAAATAACTCGCCCGTTCCTTACAAGAGGGTCAGCAACCACCCTCTCACCGGGGTGGTTGTGAGTATTGTCGAGCGTTGTACCAGGATTACCGTCGAAATATAGATCTAAATACCACCCTTCTTTAACAGTATAATCAGTATCAGTATTCGTCGTCACACGTACGTCATTGATGAATCCAAGGTCCTCTGCATCGAACTCATGAGTAATTGTTTGCACTTGCAGTTCATCCCTACCCGGAACTACTGCTCCAGCATCATTGATGCCATAAAAGGTCTGAATTTGAGATGTATCTATATTGTCCCCTGTCTCAAAATACTTTCCAGTACCAAACAACACTATAAGTCCGCCACTTTCAGCACTAACAACTTGAGGTTTAGAGCTAATAGGCTGCCGATTGGTAGTAGTACAAGGGTCCGCTGTACAAGCAGTAAATAATGGTAAAGGATTCGCATTATTTCCATTACCGTCTTTGTATGCAAAATCCCATGAACCGTCATTAGAAGCGGAAACATCAAATTTCCACATATTCCCCTGTAAATCACCAGCATAAATCGTGTCGCCTAAACGATCACCATCCGTATCTACAACAATCGGGGTGGACAAACCGTTTGTACTACTTGCTGTACCTCGGTGGTCAATACCCGTATTGAATGTTGCTATTTCACTACCATCTTCAAGACTTCGGATATAAAGAACAGGCTCATGGTTAACGCTATGATAGCCATTACCAAAAATAACAGCCCATTCTCCATTTTCCAGCTTAGCTATCGTCGGTTTTGCAAATGTATAACCTAAATCACTCAGGTCCCCATCATCAAAATCCCAAAGCACATGCGTTCCACTAAAATTAAGTGGATCAGAAATATTTAATGCAAAAATACCTTTACCGCCTGCACCTAGCGTACCTACTAAGGCTGTCCCCCAATCTTCACCCTGCGCTCCACCCCAATCAATATAGGCATCACCATGTACAGGAGAATTATCAACATAGTATTTATGGCTATAACTGGTAGAAGTTAAATCAGACAAATTATTGTAAACAGCTTTCGGTACATAGGCGAAAACCTCTTCTCCTTCACAGGCTTTCGACCCTAGTGAGCAACTATCAGCAGTATTACCACTACCTAATAATCCATGCAGCATACCGTCATTAGCACCTACATAAATCATGTCCGCTCGGTTACCTTTTAGCCAATTTTCCGACGTTCCAACTAAGTAATCATCGTAAGTGGCAAACCCTGAAACCGTTTCAAGTAAATAGTAATTAAAATCATCTTGCCCTGAAAACAAAGGATCAGAATTAACTATATCCCCCAGCACAGCTGTTCTAGATCGGTATAGCGCCCCTTCATTCGACTGGTCTCCACGTAAATAGTTTACCTGTGAAGAAGTAAGTAACGCTTGATGATCTGCACTTAAATTAACATGTTCAAAAGCCACACCGCGTGAACCAACAGCATTATCTTCGTTATAGGTGTAAATAGTTCGGCTATCTTCGGCGGGAATTTTTTCGGCCGCTTGCCAAACCAAGCTATCAACAGCACCAGTCACACCATCTAAACTATAAGCAAGCAGATCACCGCTCCACGTACCACTCGTAAATCGTGCTTGATAAATTTTAGAATTAGATTCCAACCGAGTGGAATTGGTAGCGACAGAAGAAGCTGAAGAAGTTCGACTCGCAATGGTCGCAGCTGCATTAGAAAAAGCCTGAATTAAAGCTGCTGGAGAACCCGCAGACAAGAAGTCACCTCGCCCGTTCCAAGCTGCATGCCTCATATCATCTACGGTCGTGATTGTATTTGAGGTAACATTAGGCCAATTAAATGAGGTATCCGATGCATTAGGGTTATCCGTTAAAGTGCCGTTTACACCAAACGCCACTGTATAGGTCACCATATGCTGTTGATTATTGCCATCTAAAGGCGACGTTGGCACTTCATTATCTAGAGTTGTATTAAGATCTCGCTCATAATAATGCATAGCAACATCAGCAAGTGTATTCGATTGACCATCGTTCTGGTCGGCATAACTACCGCCATCAAAGTCTGTATCATTCAAATCGCCATCATCGGTATCACCGCTATCAGCATTACCAACACTTGGGTCATCTTCATTCCAATACCCATCAGACAATACAACCGCAAAATTTTGTTGACAGGAACCACCCAATGCCGCACTTAAGATTGGGCTAGGCTCAAAAGAGCCAAACAAAGAAGTATCAGAGACCCCTTCATAGTATTTTCCTACATCTTCTAACCTTATCCTTAACGGCGTGACCGATGATGAAGCAATCTGTGATATTTCATCTGCCAAATCTTCCCGATTTGTTCCCGTGGTTACATCAACTATAGGAAAACCACTAAATGTGCCATTATTATGTAATGCTCCAACACCCAACCTTGCAGTAGAGCCATCTACAACCCCAAGCATGGCAGCCTTCATTACATATTCGCGCTTACGATAATAACTGTACCAATTGGCAAAATTGGTCTGCTCGGTAGCCGTCATTTCTGCTACCGTTACAAACTGGGTATCGTAGTCAAAACCCGGCTCGCTCGGATCTGGACATTCACCAAAGTCAAATACACCATCGTTATTGGCATCATTCCATATGGCATATCCAGCTAAATGCCCATCACCATCAGCGTTCGTTAAGTCAGTTATAATAGCTGGCTCATAGGGATCATCTCTAGCCGCCGCGATACTCTGATCTGCATAATCATTGCCATCTTTATCCTTTCCGACCCAAGGCACATAAGTTTCATTTGGATCGTAGTACAGTACATTTGTTCCTGCACATGCTGCCAATATCTGCAGCTGCTCATCAGGATCTGGATTAATGTCGATGTATCCACTATTAGGAGCACCTGGATAAGCAACCACAGCACCTTCTGATTTCAGAACCTCCCAGTTCATGCTGCCTGAATCATCCACCAAAAAGAATATATTAGGCTGGATTGCCGTGTTTACAAATAAGGGGCTTTGGGCAATATCAGCATTACCGACCGCAGGAAAAATGAGCGCTGAAGGAAGCAACAGATGAAAAAGGTGTTTTGATTTAAAAAGTTTCATTATTTGCCTCCTAGCGTTTGTATACTGTCTGTAACATTACTTCTGACGATCCTGTCAGGCCTACAGCACGTGATGTCACTCTATAAAACCGCTTTTTATCAACCGGCACACCCACTTCAAGACTATCACTGGACGACGCTGCAGCTAAATCCTCAAGAATATATGCAGAAGGCGCGGCCAGTTCGGAAAAACCATTGCCTGTATAGCTTCTTACAGCACTAGAGGACGACCAATCAATAAAATCCCAGTTCTTTTCTCCATCTGTTCGCAAGGCATAATGCCCATCAGAATCATCGAAGGCAGGTAAGATAACTAAGGATTCTAAGTAATTTTCACCTTCTAGAAGGGCCGCTTCCGCAGATTGAAACGCCATATTCCGATCACGCATATTCCCCGCCATGCGTTCTTCTAAACCTGTCACATCCATTCCTGCCAAACCAATGATGCTAATAACTAGCAGGAAAACCATCGTGATAATTAAGGTCGTACCTCTTTGCCTTAATATTAAACCTTTAGTCATAACCGATTCCTCAAAGCGATGGTTGTAGTAAAGACTTTACGTAAACGGCCATCATCGAAGGGGGTATTGCTATCGTTATAGGCTACTGTCTGTCCATCCCTGACGATAGAATTCTCACTTGAACGAATTAATAGACTGACACGAATACCAATAACATCGTCATCATCAGCCACCTCATCAAAAGGGACATAGTAGTCAACGGCTCCATCTCCATCAGTGTCTTCACCATATAAAACCTGCATATTTTCGACACCCTCAACAAGCTCTCTGACCGTTGTCTCAGTAACCCCTGCATTATTTTCGATTCTTTGACGGTAAAGAGCTGGCTCCCCAAAATCATTATTTGCAACAAAGTACCGATAAAAATTCATTCGCAAAACAGAGCCAGTGTTAAAGGCATATTTAGTTCCTGAGGGACAACTAACCGGAGAACCTAAAAAATTGGTGCAATTGCCAATATCAGTACCATTGCCTGTATTATGAACAATTGTAGATATGGTACCGTTATTATTGACGTTGGACTGTTGGAAAATAGCTGTGGTTTGGCAATCAGTAACAGCTAAAATATCTCCCTGTTGAAAGTTATGATTAACTTGGCACTTTAAGGTAGCCGAGTTAACGTTGTGCTTGCCAATTTCAAGGTCACACCCTCCTCCAGTATCGGCAAACCGGACCTCCACTACATCTGTACCCGTTAAAGCAGTTCTACCGTCCAATACAAGCCCTGATGTATTATCTTGCCCCCCGATGGAGGAGCTAAAGTCTAAATAGCTTGGCAAAGCTCCACTGGCATCCCTTAAGGTATTAACAATATCGGTATTCCTTGAACATCCAGAGTATCCGGCTTGTCTCAAGTCTCGCGTCAAAAAGGACATAGCAAAACGACCATTCTCTTGAAGCTTTGCTAAACCTGATTGCATTGTGTAGGTTTCTTTACTACTGACAAAAGCTTGTAAAACACCAACAACAAGTAATAACCCAATAACGATAGAAACAAGAAGTTCAACCAAAGAAAAACCTTGTTGAGGCCGATTATTGAAGGTATCCATCATAACTCTACACTCACACTAAATTGAGCTGTGGCACCCGATGCACTTTTATCATCGTTCCACCAAACATAAACAACAACGGGATTATCCGAATTTGGAGCTTCGCAGTCGGGATCACCTATATCGTCATCCGCCAAATCACTGCGACAAACCAAACCTTCTCCAGAAGGAAGCTCTGCAGCTAGCGCACCTTGCCACTCCCAAATATCATGTGAAGCCATGTCACCTGAATCACACCCCGATGCTGAACCGGTGTAGTTAATACAGCTGGTATCTTCTGCCCCACTGGCAACAAAATAACTACCTGCATTAACTTCATCCATATTTGCTCGCATACGATCCGCTATGTCATAAGCAAACAGCGTTGCTTGACTACGATAGTAAGCACTCTGATTCTGTTTCAAAGATGACACTTGGAGGCCCGCCAACCCAAGCAAACCCACAGAGATGATCACTAAAGCAATCATCACCTCAATCAAATTAAAGCCTAATTGTCTGCGCATGCTGCCGTACTCGCTTGCCATTCTTGACACATTCTTACCCTGCCCGTCGGCCTTAAGAAAATCACTGAACCGTCATCGGCATCACCACTATCAGTAATAGTAAATGATTCATCATCTGCTGATGCCGTATTAAGTAGACCTAATCCAGAATACTCAAATTGATCATCTCGAGAGAAAATAATTGTTGTTGAATCCGCTATATCCGTATAAACCTTAATCAGTTCATTAGCATCAACTTGATCATTATCATTTTCGTCTTGAAAAACGAGCCAACCATCGGACCAATCTTCATCAACAGCTCCCACACCATTACCAACACAAGTATCGGCATTTGCGCTCCGACGACAGACGGTAATAGCCCCCCCTCGTTTAATTGCCTCAGAACGCGCAAAGGATATTGTAGAAATAAGCATTTCCTTAGCTGCAACCAAGCGACTAGAAGCAACAAAGCCAGAAAAATTAGGCACCGCTATAAACAAAAGAATAGCGAGGAGCGCGATTGTGATCATCAGCTCTATAAGAGTGAAACCTTTTTCCCTAAACAACATGTACGACATCCAATAAATAAAGTTCTTATAATTTAAGATTAGTCGTTTAAGGGAACATACGCCATAGGTAGATTTTTACGAGGGGTCTCAAGTAAGAATAGCCTAAGATAGGGCAAATACAAAAAACCCGAATTAAAAAATTCGGGCTCTTAATATCATCTTAGCTAACTTGAAGAATTTCTACCTGAAAATCTAGCTTCTTCCCTGCCAGCGGATGATTAAAATCAACCGAAACCATCTTATCATCAAATTCGGCTATTACACCTGGAAGCTCACCATTACCAGCATCCGCGAATGAGATAACCAAACCTTGTTCTAATTCCATGCCCTCAAACTGACTGCGAGGGATATTTTGCACATTACTTGGATTACTCATTCCAAAGCCATTTTCTGGTAGGATTTTTAGGGTTTGTTTTGTCCCTTCTTCCAAGCCGAACAGTGCTTTTTCAAAACCTTCCAACAAATTACCATCACCCACAGTAAATGTCGCGGGTTCGGCTTCAAAATTAGAATCAATTATTTGACCGTCTTCCAGTTTGATTGCGAAGTGCAGCGTAACGGTTTTACCCGGACCGATCAATTTATTCATTGTGAACTCTCTTCAGATGATTTGCGCTTCCCTTCCAGAAATAACATATCCAGAATCAGAATAATCGCTCCAATCGTGATAGCGGCATCCGCAATATTAAAAGCGGGGAAGTAATAATTCTGATAATGCAGGGAGATGAAATCAATCACATACCCTTGTACTGCCCGATCATAGAGATTGCCTAAAGCACCACCTAATACAAGAGATAGCGCTAAGCCTAACCACCAATAGATACGAGGAGTACGCTTTAGCCAGATCACCAGCACAACACTCACGACCACAGCGATTGCTACAAAGAACCAACGCTGCCAGCCACCTGCTTCTGACAGGAAACTAAACGCAGCGCCTGTATTAAACAACAGCGTTAGATCGAACATTGGCAGTACAGGATTAGGGTCGGCATACTTTAAATTAGTTACCGCTAAGTATTTACTACCTAAATCCAGCACAACCACCAGCAGCGAGAGCAAGCCCCATATAAGGCAGCTTCGCACTGGTTGAGTTTGTTGTTCAATGTTCTGTGTCATTAAGCAAAGCTACGGCTTTCACCGGCACCTTTAACGTTATCAACACAACGACCACATAGCTCAGGATCATCAGAATCATGACCTACATCTTCACGGAAATGCCAGCAACGTGGACACTTCTCAGCAGCGCTTTTAGCCACGCTAACTTTAAGCCCTTCAAGCTCGGTATCAGCAGCACCTTGTGCATCAGCTAATGGCGCTACCGCCGCTTTTGATGTAATCAAAACAAAACGCAGCTCGTCTTCTAACTTGCCAAGTAAAGCCTGTAAAGCGTCATCGCAGTACAAAGTCACTTCTGCTTCTAAGCTACCGCCGATGTTGCCATCGCTACGTTCAGTTTCTAACTGTTTATTAACCGCAGTTTTCACTGCCATTACCTGTTCCCAGTAGGCAGAATCAAATGCGCTATCAGCAGGTAGTTTAGTTAGGCCCTGATACCAAGTATCCAAATGCACAGACTCAGTACGCTCACCCGCTAGAGTTGCCCAGATCTCATCTGCAGTGAAGCTACAGATTGGCGCAATCCAACGAACCAACGCTTCAACAATATGATAAAGCGCAGTCTGAGCAGAACGACGCGCATGTGAATCAGTCGCTGCAGTGTATTGACGGTCTTTAATGATATCTAGGTAGAAGCCACCCATATCCTGTGAACAGAAGTGAGATACTTTCTGAAATACCTGCAGGAATTCATATTGGTTGAAGTGCTCGATTAGCTCTTCTTGCAAACGAGCTGCACGATCTACTGCCCAAGCATCCAGCGCTACCATCTCTTCTGGTTTAACCATGTGCTGAGCAGGATCGAAGCCGCTTAGGTTAGCCAAGAAGAAACGGGCCGTGTTTCGAATACGACGGTAAGCATCCGCGGCGCGCTTCAAGATATCGTCAGAACAGGTCATCTCACCGCTGTAATCCGTTGAAGCAACCCATAGGCGCAAGATATCCGCGCCGTACTTGTTCATTACTTCCTGTGGCGATACAACATTACCAACCGACTTAGACATCTTGCGGCCTTGACCATCAACGGTAAAGCCGTGCGTTAGCACCTGCTTGTATGGCGCTTTGCCTTTGATAGCTATCGCAGTTTTCAAAGAAGACTGGAACCAACCACGGTGCTGATCCGAACCTTCAAGATACATATCAGCTGGGTATTCCAAGTTGTCACGCTGATCAACGACAGAATAATGCGTCACACCCGAATCAAACCAAACATCCAACGTATCAGTTACTTTTTCGTACTGATCAGCTTGGTCGCCCAATACTTCTGCAGCATCCAGATCGAACCATGCATCCATACCCACTTTTTCAACACGCTCAGCAACCTGTTCGATTAGCTCTGGCGTATTCGGGTGTAGCTGCTGAGTTTCTTTGTGGATAAACAGTGCAATTGGCACACCCCAAGTACGTTGACGGGATACACACCAATCAGGACTCTGCTCAACCATCGCTTCGATTCGGTTTTGCCCCCAACCAGGGAACCACTCAACACCTTTGATCGCTTCTAGGGCATCTTTCTTCAGGCCCTTCTCTTCCATGCTTACGAACCACTGAGGTGTTGCACGGTAGATCAATGGCGTTTTAGTGCGCCAGCAGTGAGGGTAGCTGTGCTGGAACTTGTGTTCCAAGACAAGTTTGTTGTTCTCGGTTAATAGAGCAACAACTTTATCGTCAACTTTATAAACGTGTTCGCCAGCAAATACGCCCGCACCGTCACCTAGAACACCCGAAGCATTTACTAGATTCATTGTGCCAATACCGTATTTACGACCAACTTCAAAGTCTTCCACACCATGGTCTGGTGCTGTGTGTACGGCACCTGTACCCGCATCAAGGGTTACGTGATCGCCTAAAATTACGGGAACTGTACGCTCATAGAATGGGTGCTGTAGTTCAAATTTCTCTAGTGCTTGGCCCTGACAACGCCCAACGATGCTGTACTCTTCAACACCGTAACGCTTCATAGCATCTTCAACTAGGCCTTCCGCTAGAAGAATACGCTCCGCTCCTAAACCTAGATCTAGTTGAACAAGAACATAGTCTAGTTTACTACCTAGAGAGACTGCTTGGTTAGATGGCAGTGTCCAAGGCGTGGTTGTCCAGATAACAACTGACGCTTCACCTTCACCTTCAAGACCCTCAAATTTCGCAAGGAAACCGTCCTGATCAACCGGAGTGAAACGTACATCGATCGCTGTAGAGGTCTTATCCTGATATTCCACTTCAGCTTCCGCTAGGGCAGAACCACCCACAACACTCCAATAAACTGGCTTGAAGCCTTTTACTAGGTGGCCATTTTCAACAATTTTGCCTAAAGCACGAATGATGTTGGCTTCAGTATCAAAATTCATTGTTAGGTATGGATTATCCCAATCACCCAGAACACCTAAGCGGATAAAGTCTTTCTTCTGACCTTCAACCTGTCGTGCTGCGTAATCACGGCACTTCTTACGGAAGTCTTTGTGAGACAGTTTTACACCCGCTTTGCCGTGCTTAGTCTCAACCTTATGTTCGATTGGTAGACCATGACAGTCCCAACCCGGCACATAAGGTGCGTCAAATCCGCTCATTGTTTTGGATTTGATAATAATGTCTTTCAGAATCTTATTAACCGAGTGACCAATGTGAATATCACCGTTTGCGTATGGAGGGCCATCGTGCAAAGTGAACTTATCGCGGCCAGCACTGACTTCACGAATTTTCTGGTACAGATCCATCTTCTGCCAACCCTGTAGCATTTTCGGCTCGCGCTGAGCCAAATTGCCACGCATTGGGAAGGCTGTTTCCGGAAGGTTCAATGTTGCTTTGTAATCGGTCATGGTTATAAGTTCCGAATTAACTACGGGTGCGGTTAAAGTAAGTCCGCACATCTTCAATATCTGCAAAAATTTGTTGTTTAAGCGCGTCGATTCCTGAGAATTTACGCTCGTCACGAATAAACCGCTTAAACTCGACAGTTAGCAACTGCCCATAAATATCTTTATCAAAATCAAACAGGTGCGCTTCAAGCACAGGCTGTTGACCACAAACGGTTGGGCGTATACCTACATTACACACACCCTGAGCGCTAAACTCTGGGCCTTTAACTTCTACGGCATAGACCCCACGTAAAGGACAAGCATAACGGTGCATACGTACATTTGCCGTTGGCACCCCAAGCTGACGACCTAGTTTTTGGCCGTGCATCACACGCCCTGAAACGGCATAAGGACGCCCTAGCAAAGCAGCTGCTGTTTCTAGATCGTTCTGCTGTAATACACTACGAATACGCGTACTGCTGACGCGCTCATCAGCATTCAAAAACGTTTGTGTATTTACCACAGTAAAATCGTGACGTTCGCCTGCATCACACAACATGTTGTAATCACCTGAGCGATCACAACCAAAACGAAAATCATCGCCAACGACAAAGTACTTCACTGCTAAACCGTGCAGTAACAGCTCTTGTACAAACTGCTCCGCCGTCATCGCACGCAAACGGTCGTTAAAATTCAAGCAAAGATGGCGATCAATGCCTTCTGCCTGCAACAATCTGTACTTTTCACCAAAACGGGTTAAGCGCGGCGGTGCTTTATCGCCTGCAAAAAACTCTTGAGGCTGAGGTTCAAAGGTAATAACAACTGAAGGCAGGTTTAGTTCCTTCGCTTTTGCCTTTACCTGAGCAAGCACCTGTCGATGACCTAGATGCACGCCATCAAAATTGCCGATAGTTGCGACACAACCTCGGTGTTTTTCGCGCAGGTTATGTAATCCGCGAATTAGTTCCATCAGGTACTCTTGCTACTGCCAAAAATAAACGCGGCATTATAGCTCAGATAATATCCAACCTGTACTACTGAGACCCACTGTAAGCAACAGAATGCAAAATAAACTTAATTATGCTTCAAATGACGCACTCTCAAGCCCGCAAAAGCCAACACAACAGCATAAACAGCGCCGCCAGCAACCACCAAAGTCGCCATTTGAGAGATTCGTGCCCACAGATCCATCTGCAGCCATTCTTCAACTGAACCCATCAACTGAATGATGACAATAGCCATCGCCACATTCGCCACCAACATACGCAGCAATTGCACAGCCCAACCCGAAGACCAGCTAAATACGCCAGATTTAATCAGCCCATACAACAACAACCCAGCATTCATAAACGCCGACATAGCTGTCGCAGCTGCCAAACCAACATGCGCAAATGGGCCAATAAGGATCAAGTTAAATACCATATTCGCTACGGCAGCTTGAATACCAATTTTCACGGGTGTCTTGGTGTCTTGACGAGAGAAATACCCCGTAGCTAAAACCTTAATCAACATAAAGGCAAGCAAGCCACAGGCATAAGCACGCAAACTAGCCGCAGCCATAAAGACATCACGATCGGTTAAAGCGCCATAATGGAACAAGGTGATCAACAACGGTTCTGCCAACACAAATAACGCAACCGCAGCTGGAATGCCGATAAACATCACCATCTGCATGGCCCAATTCAAAGTAGACGAAAACGCCTCTCCAGATTGAGTTGTATGCTTACGCGACAAGCTAGGTAGAATGACCGTCGCAATGGCGATTCCAAACACACCCAAAGGCAGCTCTGCCAGGCGATCTGAGTAATACAACCAAGAGACACTGCCGGTTTGTAGAAACGATGCCAACACCGTATCCAAAAGCAGGTTGATTTGAGTAACAGACACCCCAAACAATGCCGGAACCATCAGCGTCATGATGCGGCGAACACCTGGATCATTCCATCCCCAGACGGGTTTAGGTAAAAGATGAATACGCGCTAAAAACGGCAATTGGAAAACCAACTGCACCACGCCAGCAATCATGACACCCCAAGCCAAAGCTAAGATAGGTGGATCGAACAGCGGACTCAGGAAGATCGCAGAACAGATCAAACTGATATTAAGCAGTACAGGCGTGAACGCAGGCACAGCAAAACGCTCATAACTATTCAGAATAGAACCGGCAAACGCAGTCAACGATATCAACAGCAGATAAGGAAATGTAATCCTCAGCATCTCGGCTGCGAGTTCAAATTTACCCTCATCCCCCATATAAAAACCTGGAGCAAACATAGCGGTTAACATGGGCGCCGCTACCACAGCCAATACAGTAATTGCGATTAAAATACTTCCCAACGTGCCCGCAACATAATTCACTAGCTGCTGAACGGCTTTTAGATCCCTTTGCGTACGATATTCTGATAACACCGGCACAAAAGCTTGAGCAAACGCCCCTTCAGCAAATAGCCGACGAAGAAAGTTAGGTATTTTAAACGCGACGAAGAAAGCATCAGCACTACCACTAGCACCAAAATAATTGGCAACCACAACGTCTCGCGCCAAACCGAGCACACGAGAAAGCATGGTCATCACACCAACCACGGCACTTGATCGCAGTAATCCCGCTGATTTTTTTACTTCCGTTTCCTGCTTCGACACCGCTTCCGCCTATAATTTCATGAATGACACTCAAGAGAATGGGAATATTACTGCTTCAACAAGAAAATTTCTGCAGTTTTATTGACAGACAGCTCTCAAATATGAATAATCTCGCCTCTAATTTTCGGCGTATACCAATAAGCCGATATCTTACTAACTAATTTTAAGGAGCCGGACTGTGGCAAATTCCGCAGGATCTCGTAAACGTGCTCGCCAGGCAGAGAAGCGTCGCCAGCATAACGCTAGCCTGCGTTCCATGGTACGTACCTACATCAAGAAAGTTGTTGCTGCTGTAGAAGCAGGCGAAAAAGCTGCTGCACAGGAAGCATTCCAAGCTGCACAGCCAGTTCTAGATGGTTCAGTGTCTAAAGGCATCTTCCACAAGAACAAAATCGCACGCACTAAGAGCCGTCTGAACAAACAGATTGCTGCTCTTTAATTAGAGCTAAGCGTAAAAAACCGGCTTATGCCGGTTTTTTTGTGTCTAAATTTAGCCCCTCAATTAAGAGAGGACCAAATTATCCCTATGCACTAACTCTTCTTCCCCCATAAAACCAAGAATGGATTCAATTTCACCACTCGGCTTACCGATGATTTTTTGCGCATCTCCAATACCGTAGTTCACCAAACCACGCGCAACGATACGACCAAATTCATCGCTAATGATCACCATCTCACCTCGAGAAAAGTCACCACTCACACTACGAACACCCGCTGGCAATAAACTCTTACCACGCTCACGCAGCGCCTTAACCGCACCCGCATCAAGCATAAGATTTCCACGCGCCTGCAAATGACCTGCAATCCACTGTTTGCGCGCCACCATAGGCCCCTTCTCAGGTACCAACAATGTACCTATATCTTCCGCCTCTCTTAAACGCAGAAGGACATTATCTTCACGACCACTCGCAATCATGGTCACAGCCCCAGAACGCGCCGCCAATTTAGCTGCACGCACTTTGGTCGCCATACCACCACGACCCAGCTTGCCACCATCACCCGCCATCGCCTCGAGCGCTTCATCACCCGCTCTCGCTTCGGAAATCAAAGTTGCTTCTGGATCATGACGCGGATCCGCCGTGAACAGGCCTTTTTGGTCAGTTAGCAAGATTAAAGCATCAGCTTGAACCAAGTTAGCCACCAGCGCTCCAAGCGTGTCGTTATCGCCAAAACGAATTTCTTTAGTGACAACCGTATCGTTCTCGTTAACAACTGGGACAACGCCTAACTCAAGCAACTCTTTTAAAGTCGCCTGAGCATTGAGATAACGCTTACGATTGGAGTGATCTTCATGTGTCAGAAGGATCTGCGCTGTATGGGTATTATGGCGCTGAAAGTTTGTTTCATAAGCCTGCACAAGGCCCATCTGCCCAACAGCCGCAGCCGCCTGAAGCTTAGAGACCTCATGCGGTCGCGAATCCCAACCTAGGCGAGTCATACCTTCAGCAACCGAACCCGAGGAAACCAACACAACCTCAAGACCAGACGCCTTCAGAGCAGCTATTTGATCCACCCAGCGACTGATTGCTTCAAGATCCAACCCCTGACCATCATTGGTGAGGAGCGCACTACCAATCTTTACCACCCAACGCTTTGCGCGCTTGAGTTTTTCCCTACCTACAGCCACTTAAAAACTCCTAACACCGTCTGCAGTAGCAACAATCACTTCAATTGCTATTCACGAACATATTCAACTTCAACGTCATAATCATCATCGTCAAAGTCGTCATCATCCAGATCTTCGCCCTCACGACGCGCTCGCATATCCGCACGCATCTGCTCAACACGCTCACGCGCCTCCGCATCAACCTGCTCACGAATCTGCTGCTCTTGCTCAAGGATAGAAGGATCTTCTTCTATCGCTTCTAGACGATGATCCAAAAACGCCTGAATATCGCGCATCATATCATCCGTGCCCTGCTGACTAAGCGCAGAGATACGATAAACCGGACCTTCCCATTGCAGCTCATCAATAACCGCCTGACAACGCGCCTCACGCTCTTCCTCAGGCACCATATCAAGCTTATTCAACACCAACCAACGCGGCTGATCCGCCAAAGTAGGACTAAACTTCTTCAGTTCACCCACCGCTACCGCAGCTGCCTGCTCAGGCGTAACATCATCCCAAGGCGCCATATCAACTAGATGTAACAAGATACGGTTACGCGCCAAGTGCTTAAGGAAACGAATACCTAAACCTGCCCCCTCAGCAGCACCTTCGATAATCCCCGGAATATCAGCAATCACAAAGCTACGATTCTGCTCAATTCGAACCACACCTAAATTAGGTACCAAAGTGGTAAACGGATAATTAGCCACTTTAGGCTTGGCCGCAGATACAGCACGGATCAAAGTTGATTTACCCGCATTAGGCAAACCTAACAAACCAACGTCCGCCAGAACCTTAAGCTCCAACTTAAGGTTTCGAGTCTCACCTATTGAACCCTTGGTTGTCTGACGCGGCGCACGGTTAACACTACTCTTGAAACGCGTGTTACCCAAACCATGAAAACCACCTTGAGCAATTTTCTCGACCTGACCTATTTCGGTCATATCAGCAAGGATTTCATCAGTATCCGTATCGATAATAGTGGTGCCGACTGGTACTTTAAGCACCAGATCTTCACCCTTAGGCCCTGTACAATTTCGGCTCGTACCACCCTTGCCATTTTCAGACTTATAGTGACGTGTAAAACGGTAATCAATTAACGTATTCAGGTTTTCATCCGCTTCAAAAAACACCGAACCACCATCACCGCCGTCGCCACCATCAGGACCACCTTTGGGGATATACTTTTCACGCCGAAAGCTCATACACCCATTGCCACCCTTACCGGCCTCAACCGTGATGACTGCTTCATCGACAAACTTCATGTTATCCCCCAAAAGTTAAACGTAGGAAACCTACAATTAAGCCCTGAAAAACCACAAGACTCAGCGGTAGATCCCCTGAAAAATATTTTAAATAACTATAAACAAAAAAGCTCCGCCTTGGCGGAGCTTTTTAGAAGCTTAAAACCGTTGCTTACGCATCAACTACAGAGATGTATTGACGCTTCTGCGGGCCTTTAACTTCGAATTTAACAACGCCATCTGCTTTCGCAAATAGAGTATGGTCTTTACCACAGCCTACGTTTGTACCAGCGTGGAATTTAGTACCACGTTGACGAACTAGGATGTTACCTGCAGCAACTACTTGACCACCGTAACGCTTGACACCAAGTCGTTTCGACTCCGAGTCGCGACCGTTCTTAGTAGAACCACCAGCCTTCTTATGAGCCATCTATCTAACTCCTAAACTAGGTTAATATTAGGCAGAAATGCCAGTAATTTTAACTTCAGTAAACCACTGACGGTGGCCCTGACGCTTCATGTGGTGCTTACGACGCTTGAACTTGATGATCTCAACTTTCTTAGCGCGGCCGTGCTGAACAACTTCAGCAGTCACTTTAGCACCGTCAACAACTGGAGCGCCGATTTTGATGTCGTCGCCGTTGCCAACTAGCAGAACACGGTCAAACTCAACGTTTGCGCCCGCTTCCGCCTGCAGTTTTTCCAGTTTAAGGGTTTCACCTTCCTGGACACGGTACTGTTTACCACCGCTTACGATTACTGCGTACATTTTAATCTCCGTTATTTGCCCACCCAGCTACTAGAAAAAGGCCTACTTCTAATGGTTACACCATATGGTAGGGAGCCATTATTGGATGGGTCAGGGCGCGCGATTATATAGCAAACCGCCTTTATACACAACTAAGCTTCTTTATTTACATAGCGTAAAACCAGCATTTCTTGACAGAAACTATGCATACACCTAGCATGCGCTATTCTTGATTCCTTTAAGTTAGTAGCAGCCATTACTTATTATGCAGCCTCACCAGTTCAACCCTGTAATAGAACCCCAATTTGAAGCCGTAAACGATTACATCATTAATCACCTTGGCTCTAACGTACCGCTGGTAGAAAAAATTGGTCATTACATCGTTGAAAGCGGTGGTAAACGTCTTCGTCCGTTACTCGTATTGCTTGCTGCTAATGCTGCAAATTATCAAGGCGATAAGCACATCCCGCTAGCGGCGATTATCGAATTTATCCATACAGCCACGCTGCTGCACGATGATGTAGTTGATAATTCTGATCTACGCCGCGGCAAAGATACCGCTAATGCAAAATGGGGTAATGCACCAAGTGTACTAGTAGGCGATTTCCTTTACTCCCGTGCATTTCAGGTATTAGTAGAAATTGGCTCAATGCCGATTATGGAAGTGATTTCCAATGCTACGAACGTTATCGCTGAAGGCGAAGTTCTGCAGCTACTAAACACAAAAAATCCAGATACCACCGAGGAAGCTTACATGCAGGTTATCCTTGGTAAAACAGCCATGCTGTTTGAAGCCGCTACTGAAGCAGGCGCGATCCTTGCCGAAGCCAGCAAAGAAGAGCAAGAAGGCTTACGCTTGTATGGCTTACATTTAGGCACTGCCTTCCAACTTATCGACGATGTTATGGATTACTTATCCACAGCAGAAGAGATGGGCAAGAACGTAGGCGACGATCTAGCTGAAGGTAAAGCAACCCTGCCACTTATTCATGCAATGCGTGCAGGTAACGAAGAGCAACGCAAACTGGTTCGACAAGCAATTCGCAAAGGCGGTTTAGACGATCTTCAACCAATTATGGATATCGTAAAAGAGACTGGCGCTATCGAATACACCCAAGAGAAAGCTCAAGGGGAAGCCAATAAAGCGATTGCAGCACTTGATGCGCTACAAGACACATCATTCAAAGAAACGTTAATTAAAATTGCCAACTTGGCAGTGAAACGCAAAAGCTAAGCATCCATATCTGTGCACTTAATTACCATCAATTAAGTGCACAGTTAACGCCCCTCAGTCACTCAACAACCAGATCACTTCCTTCCGGTCACCGTCTACAGCCTCACCTAACCGCTCCACTTTGAAACGCTGACCAAACAAGCCATTTACCTCTTCGCCAGACACATTGAACGGCGGTCCTTGCGGACTATCAAACTCCAAGGTCACCAGCAAAACTTTTACACCCTTTGGTAACAGCTCAATGAGCTTATTTGCGTAATCAGCCCGCATATCCTTGGGCAAAGCCACCAAAGCCGCACGATCATATACGCCTTTTACATCCGCTAAGGTTTCTTTGGTCAGCGCAAAAAAATCACCACAAAGAAGATTTAGATTTTCGCATCTATGTGAGATAAATTTTGCAGCCTCACTCGTCTCCGCAACCAAACCATTCTCAGCAAAAAAGTCTAAGCAAGCATTTGGGTTGAGCTCTACACCCAATACATCATGACCACGATCTCGAAGCCAGAGCATATCCTTGCTTTTACCGCACAAAGGGACAAAAACCTTGTCACCAGCGGTCAAATCCATCTTTTCCCAATAAGAGACCAAGTAAGCGTTAATCTCCATTTGATGGAAACCTATTCGCCCTTCGGACCACTTTTGATGCCAAAAATCATGTTCCATTTCGCCTTTTACACCCTAAGTCGTAAACTTTTTATTCAATAAACCTGACACAGATCGTGCCTAGTTGCATTCAAATCTGTATAATTGCGAGATATTTTGACTTATAAAAACCTGGATAAACAGAAGCTAATGACAAGACCTTCCTCTTTTAATCGCGATGAGCTGCTGTCTTGCGGCCACGGCGAAATGTTTGGACCAGGCAATGCGCGCCTACCAATTGGCAACATGCTAATGATGGATCGCATCCTGGAAATCACCGAAGACGGTGGCGAATTCGGCAAAGGCGAGATTATCGCTGAGTTGGATATCAACCCAGATCTTTGGTTCTTCGGCTGCCATTTTGAGGAAGACCCAGTAATGCCAGGCTGTCTAGGTCTAGACGCTATGTGGCAGATTGTTGGCTTTTTCCTTGGCTGGAAAGGCAACCCAGGCCGCGGTCGCGCATTAGGATCTGGCGAAGTTAAATTCTTCGGACAGGTACTACCTACTGCGAAGAAAGTTACTTACCGTATCCAACTTAAGCGCGTTATCGAGCGTAAGCTGGTTATGGGCATCGCGGACGGCAGCATGTCCGTTGATGGTCGTGAAATCTACACCGCGAAAGATCTTCGTGTAGGCCTATTCACATCTACAGAAGATTTCTGATCTATTAAGGCCCTGAATTCAGGGCCTTTCTTCTATTTTCCGCCTACTTTTTTACGAATTTAGTGGCAAAACACTACTGATTCACGGAAAATAAGCACCTTAAATTAGAAAAAGAGAGAGAAGCACATGCGTCGCGTTGTTGTTACCGGTATGGGTATCGTTTCTTGTCTGGGTACAGATAAAGAAACCGTTCTGGAATCACTGCAGCAGGGTCGTTCTGGTATTAAATTCCAAGAAGACTATAAAGAGCGCGGTTTCCGTAGCCAGGTAGCCGGCAGCATCGATATCGATTTCTCTGAGCAAATCGACCGTAAATTGCTACGTTTCATGGGTGATGCAGCAGCATACACTTACATTGCAATGAAAGAAGCAATTGCTGATTCAAACCTAGCTGAAGATCAGGTTTCCAACGAGCGCACTGGCCTTATCGTAGGTTCTGGTGGTGCTTCTGCTGACAACATTGTTGAAACAGCCGATATCACTCGTGAGAAAGGCGTTAAGCGCGTAGGCCCTTACCGTGTTACTCGCACAATGGGTTCTACTGTTTCAGCTTGTCTAGCAACACCTTTCAAAATCAAAGGTGTTAACTACTCTATTACTTCTGCTTGTGCGACCAGTGCTCACTGCATTGGTAACGCAATGGAACAGATCCAGCTTGGTAAGCAAGACGTAGTATTCGCAGGTGGCGGTGAAGAACTTCACTGGGTACAGACTGCAATGTTTGATGCTATGGGCGCGCTATCTAGCAAGTACAACGAAATTCCAGAACAAGCTTCTCGTGCATACGATGCAAACCGTGATGGCTTCGTTATCTCTGGCGGTGCTGGCATCCTAGTTATCGAAGAATACGAACACGCTAAAGCTCGTGGCGCTAAGATCTACGCTGAACTAGTAGGTTACGGTGCAACTTCTGATGGCTACGACATGGTTGCTCCTTCTGGCGAAGGCGCTGCTCGCTGCATGAAGCAAGCGATGGCAACTGTAGACGGCAAGATCGATTACATCAACGCACACGGCACCTCTACACCTGCGGGTGACATGCAAGAGCTGAAAGCGATGAAAGAAGCCTTTGGCGATGATATGCCAACGGTTACTTCTACTAAGTCTCTATCTGGTCACTCTCTAGGTGCAGCAGGCGTACAAGAAGCGGTTTACTCTCTGCTTATGCAGGAAAACAACTTCATCGCAGCATCTGCAAACATCGATGAGCTAGACCCAGAAGCAGAAGGCCTACCAATCGCTAGCGAGAAGCAGGAAAACGTAGATCTACAACGCGTTATGTCCAACAGCTTCGGCTTCGGCGGCACTAACTGCACATTGGTATTCGAAAAACTAAAAGACTAATCAGTCTTCTAGATATAAAAAAACCGCCATTCGGCGGTTTTTTTATATCTGAAATTTGGCTTAGGCTATCTCTAGCGCTTTCATATGTTCTTCTAACCAAGCCACCATATCTTCATGGATTTCATCCACTGTACGGCCTTCTACAGGAATTGGCTCGCCCACATGGACTTGTACAGTACCTGGGATCTTCGCAAAGCTTTTGCCTGGCCAATAGAGCCCAGCATCATGAATCATTGGGATCACCGGCACACCCGCACTTAACGCCAGCATCGCTCCGCCTTTGTTAAACTTACCCATTTTACCCACAGGCACTCGCGTACCCTGAGGGAAGATAATCACAGGGATATCATCTTCTAAACGAGATTTGCCCTCTGTTAAAAGCTGCTTAAGTGCGCCACGCCTTTGGCTACGATCAATCGCTATAGGATTCAACAGACCTAGCGCCCATCCAAAGAAAGGAATCTTAAGAAGCTCCTTTTTAAGCACTGTACACTGCGGGCGGACCAAGGTTTGTAAAAACAGCGTTTCCCACTCACTCTGGTGGTTAGCTACAACAACATAAGCGCCATCAGTAGGCAGATTTTCACGCCCAGTAATCTTTACTCCCACACCACAACACAGTTTTAACCAAAAGATATAAAAGTAGTTAATCAGAGTGACAAATTTAAAGCGCTGCTGGAAATTCAATAGCGGCGAGATGATTAAACTCAGTGTGGCATGCACAATGGTTAGAGGGTAAAAGCCTAAGTAATAAAACACTGCACGTAGATAGTGCAGTGGATTCGCTTTTTTAGACATGCTTAACCCCCAGTTACCGGCGGGAAGAATGCAACCTCATCACCCGCAGCTACAGCGGCCTTCTCGTCACACATCTCTTGGTTAACAGCCATCAATATAGGCGTATCAACCAGAATCTTTTGCCACTGTTCTCCGTGAAGCTCAACTAGCTGATTTAGCACTGCAGATACATCAGCAGGCTGACTCACTTCGATAGATTCTTCAGCTACACCTAAACGCTCGCGCAAGCTGGCGAAATACACCACTTTAACCATGATTACTTCTCCACCTTCCAGTGACCGCTTTTGCCACCTTTCTTTTCCAATACTTTAACTGCGCTCATAACCATGCCTTTATCCACAGCCTTGCACATATCGTAAATCGTCAAACCCGCAACAGATGCCGCCGTTAGCGCTTCCATCTCCACCCCCGTCTGACCTGCCAACTTGCAGGTTGCCGTAATCTCAACAACGTTACGCTCGGTATTAGGATGAAGATCTACCGCAACTTTACTCAACATCAATGGGTGACAAAGAGGAATAAGATCACTGGTGCGTTTTGCAGCTTGAATACCTGCGATTCGTGCAACCGCTAAAACATCACCCTTTTTGTTACCACCTTCCGTAATTAACTTCATGGTGTCAGGCAGCATTTCAACTTCCGCATAGGCAGTGGCTTCACGAAAAGTCACCTGCTTTTCGGAAACATCCACCATGTTAGCGTTCCCTTGGTCATCCAGATGGGTTAAACGACTCATAACTACTCCTGTGTTTGCGTTGCCTGATTTAGAACAGGGTTAGCGTACATCTGACGAAGAATATCCTGCGCACCGCCTTCAACACTGTTAATACGCGCTTCTAAACCAGCCTTCTGATCAGCAGTAGCATCATCACTACGACCTGCTGCAATCAGATTAGATGGGTGCAAATAGTAATTTTCATGAATTTGACGATCGATCTCAGCCGCTAGCTCTTCAGGCGTATCGAAGTCAGCATCGATAGGATCACCAAAAGCGACATGCACATGCCCTTTATCACCGGTAATACCTTTCACAATACTTGCGATATCTTCGTACTGAGACTTTTCATAAACACCATCAGTTGCCTTAGCATGCAGCTCATTCGCTTTTAAGGCATCACATGGATCGTATTCATAAGAGATTGAAACCGGCACAATATTCAGACGCTTAGCCTGTTCAGCAAAACTGCGCGATTTACGATGTGCCATATAAAGCATCTTCAAAATGGCTGGATCTGTCGCATCATTACCATCTTTTGCACGACCTTCTCGCTGCGCTAACCAGATAGAATGACCACCTAAGATACTGTGATCGATATAAGAAGAAAGCTGCGTTAGCGCTTTCATCATTTCACGCCCTGTTGCAGAACGATTCACAATAAAGCTCTTATTCAAACGCATAATGTCAGAAACATAAGGCTTACGAAGCAGGTTATCACCGATCGCAATCCGAACTGTATCCATGCCGTACTGATGGCGAACCCAATTGACGAATGCTGGGTCCATTGCGATATCTCGGTGGTTTGAGATAAACAGGTAGGATTCTTCAGGATCAAGCTCATCTATACCACTACAAGTCAGCTTAGTGGTCGAACGGCCAATCATCTTCTTCATATAGTTAGCCACCAGCATCTGAAACTCATAGACACTGTCGATCTCACCAATCTTGGCAGCCAAGGCAATACGAACAAATGGTTTTAACAACCATCCGATACTCGAGGATAATTTAGGAAACT
Source organism: Neptuniibacter sp. QD72_48 (assembly GCF_047778065.1). Lineage (GTDB taxonomy): Bacteria > Pseudomonadota > Gammaproteobacteria > Pseudomonadales > Balneatricaceae > Neptuniibacter. The sequence continues at coordinate 3,540,723 of NZ_CP180547.1, forward strand.
GGTAACGCGTAACAGCGGTCAGGAATTCATCATTGTGAAGAATATTAAGGAGTGCATCCGCCACTTCACTATCGTTGAACGGTCTGATCTCTTTATACGGATCCTGCTGATCTGTCATTCTTTCCTCGAAAGCTCTACTAAAAAGGCCGTTATTTTACCGTTTTCTCACGCAAACTTCAGGGAAATTAAATGTAATTAACCGAGAAGTTCAGAAAACGGGATGAATCCGACCAAATCGCCCTCATCTACAACCGTCTGAGGAGGAATAACAGCAATACCATTCGCCCAACTAGCAGACATCAATACACCAGAACTCTGATTTGCGAACGGCTGTAAACGCCCATCCTCAAACCGAACTCGCAGATATTCTTGGCGCTGAATAGCTCGTTTTCTCTGGAAACCAGCCGGTACTGAAAGCTGTAGTGGCGGTTCGAATGAAGCCCCCTGCAACTTAAGCAAGAAGGCCCTCGCCAACAGACAAAAAGTTATGAGTGTAGACGTTGGATTACCCGGCAAACCAACAAATGGCGTACCTTTGACCTGCCCATAGGCAACAGGTTTTCCTGGTTTGATCTTGATCTTCCACATATCCAACTGACCAAGATGCTCTACGCAAGATTTGACATGATCCTCTTCACCCACAGACACACCACCGGTACTGATGATGGCATCTGCCGATGCAGCCGCTTTTTCCAATGCTGCTAACGTTGCCTCACGCGTATCTGCTACACAACCTAGATCAACAACCTCCATACCTAGACCCTGTAATAGACCAGTCAGAATATAGCGATTAGAGTTATAGATCTGTCCTGCACCAAGAGGAAGGCCTGGCTCCACTAGCTCATCACCTGTGGATAAGATCGCAACCTTGAGACGCTTATATACAGAGACAGAAGACAAGCCTACCGACGCTAATATCCCTAGATCAGCGGCTTGCAAACGTGTACCTATTGCGAGTACCTGACTACCAGCCAAAATATCTTGGCCAGCACTGCGAACATTATCACCAACCGGCACTTCTGCAGGAAAAACAACCTTATCCCCCTCAAGGTGAACATCTTCCTGCATAACAACTGCATTGGCACCTTGAGGAATCTCTGCTCCAGTAAAAATACGCGCACAAGTACCTGCAACTAAAGGCTGTGGAGGCGTACCAGCAGGGATTCTCTGACTCATTTTTAGGCTTGCCTTAGCACCCAAATCAGCCGTATTAATTGCGTAACCATCCATACCGCTATTATCAGCTGGAGGGACTGAAACAGAAGCAACTGGAGCTTCAGCTAATACGCGCCCTAAGGCCTCTGCAACAGGCACAATTTCAGTCACTACAGAAACATGCGCTCCAGCTAAAAGTCGCTGTAGCGCTTCATCAAAAGGGATCAAACCAGGTTGAGAATCACAGCTTCCCATTTTATTACCTTAAGCGTTATCTTCTTGATGCTTCATGATCAACGAAGCAAAATTACAAGGCTTATGACGATGATCTAACTGCTGCGCAATCACATCGTCCCAACCAGTACGGCAAGCACCCGTAGAGCCTGGCAGACAGAAAATCACGGTACCATTTGCAAGGCCACCTAACGCTCTGGACTGAATGGTTGAAGTACCGATCTGACCGGCAGAAACTTGACGGAAAAATTCACCAAACCCTTCAATAGATTTATCAAACAAAGGAGCCATCGCTTCTGGCGTAGAGTCGCGACCAGAAAAACCTGTACCACCCGTGGAGATAATCACATGGATATTTGAATCAGCAATCCAACGCGATACAACCGCTCGCATCTGGTAGACATCATCTTTAACTATTTCACGTGCACCAAGTACGTGGCCTGCTGCCTCTAAACGATCAACCAAAGCTTGCCCAGAGGTATCCGAATCAAGAGTACGGGTATCAGATACAGTTAATACGGCAATATTTAGCGGAATAAATTCCGCTCTGGCAGGAGTATGGGACATGAGTATTTTCCTTAATAAGAAAGTACGGGAGCAAGGACAACGATGAACTCGTTTAGCCCCCTGTCATATTCATAAAACGAATGATTTGTGGCTCATCATCTAGATCAAATTCGTGCTTCTCAGGCTTCAAATCCATAGCATCGATAATAACCTGCTTCAGTTTTTCCTGATCATTAGGGTGAGCACGCAATGTTTGTAGAAGATCAACAGAGTGTTCGTTACCCAGACAAAGCAACAAGCGCCCTTCAACGGTTACCCTGACACGGTTACATTCAGAGCAGAAGTTATGACTGTGTGGCGAGATAAAACCAACGCGGCTTTCAGTATCTGCCATACGATAATAACGGGATGGACCAGCAGTGCGTTCCGTGGTTGGTTGCAGCCGATACTGCTGCTCAATAATTTCGCGGACTTCATCACTGGAACAATAGACTTCAGCACGATCATGCTCAGAAATCTGCCCTAAAGGCATCTCTTCGATAAAGCTAACATCAACACCTTTTTCTCGCGCAAAGTTAACTAGATCGAGCACTTCATCATCATTGCGGCCTTTCATTACAACCGCATTTAGCTTGATTCGATCAAATCCTGCTGCAACAGCTGCATCTATGCCTGCAAGTACTTGGGCCAATTTACCAGTCCGCGTCATCGCTTTAAAACGATCCTCTCGCAAACTATCAATACTGATGTTTAACCGGTTAACCCCAGCATCCTTTAAATCTTGAGCCATCTGCACAAGTTGAGAGCCGTTAGTGGTAATCGCTAGCTCAGCATCTAATTGACCTACACTGCGCATCAGCTTCATCACATCACGACGCACCAGCGGCTCACCACCTGTCAAACGGATCTTCTTCACGCCCAGGCTCACAAACGCTTGGGCGATCTGATTAATTTCTTCAAGGGTAAGTACTTGAGCATGAGGTAGGAAAGTCATGTCTTCCCCCATGCAATAAACACAGCGAAAATCACATCGATCAGTCACTGACAGACGGATATAATCTACCGTTCTGCCAAACCGATCTACCAGCGCTTGAGAATCTTTTTTATTATTGGCCATGAATTTTCAATGCAGCTATCACTTATAATTTGAACGCTCTAAAATAGCACAAAATCTTTTCAACAGCATTTAGACCAATTCTCATAGGAAACCTAATGTACTTTGCCATTAAGCACATCCATTTAACCTGCATAGCCCTAAGCTTCGTACTCTTTCTTTTACGCGGTGGCTTAGCGCTATTTTGCCCAGAAAAACTAGAAAAACGCTGGTTAAAGATCGTACCACATATTATTGATACCGCACTGCTGATCAGCGCATTAACGCTCGCAGTAATGATTGAACAATATCCATTTATTCATCACTGGGTAACAGCTAAAGTGATCGCTTTGGTGGTGTATATTGGTTTAGGAACAATCGCTATCAAACGCGGCAAAACGAAGGCAATTAAAGCAACAGCACTAGCAGGCGCGCTGTTTGCTTTCATTTACATTGCAGCCGTTGCAGTTTCTAAATCCCCATTGCCTTGGGGTTAAGAAAAGTAGCGCTCTTGGCGGCTAGGATGATGGATAGATATCTCGCATCAACCATTGCAACTCCTGTCGCCAAGGTCTCTGTCTTATCCCAAATACACTCAATAATTTTTTACACATTAAAACAGACGTATTTGGACGCAATGCCTCAGTGACGTAATCTTTACTCGATACTGGGACCAACTTTTCCACATCGAGGTTTTCGTACTGACCTGCAGCAATCAGGATTTCTTTACAGAAATCATAGCGATTGATCACCTCAGCGCCGCAGTAATGGTAAGTACCCCAAGCATCTGCACCATTATGAATTTGCTTTAATACAGCGAGAATAACTCGAGCCACATCAGATGCAGAGGTAGGACAGCCCTTACGATCTGTTACAGCTTGTAGCTCTGATTGTTTCTTAGCCGCCTCAAGCGTTCGCAAAACAAAGTTATTCCCTTGGTCGCTAAACAACCAACTAACTCGCAAGATAATATGCTTCGGCAAAGCTTGACGGAGTCTATCTTCACCTTGCCACTTACTATCACCATAGATTCCTAAAGGTGCGACCTCATCCTCTTCGGTGTAGCCGCTGGCATAGTGACCATCAAACACGTAGTCGGTGGATAAGTGAAACATTGGGATAGACAGATCACCACAAGCAAACGCTAAGGCCTCTACTGCATCAGAGTTAACCGCATAACAAAGTTCTGATTGTGACTCTGCTTCATCGACATCATCAAACGCAGCGCAATTCACAACATAGTCTGGTAGATGATGAGCCAGTTGCTCAGAGATCTGCTCTGGATCAGTAACATCTAATTGAGATTTTCCCAAAGCAATAACTTCAAAAAAGCTATCCGCTTCTACAGCACGCGTCAACGCGCTCCCCACCTGTCCATGAGCTCCGGTAATTAATATTTTGATAGGCTTTAACAGTAGATCCAGTGCCATTAAACCAAACTCTCCGGCATCTCATTTTGACTCATAAAACTATTCACCCTCCATAACAGCAGAAAGTTACCTCACTTCTTAAAAAATATACCTCAATCTCCCGGCAAGGCCCAGTAAACCCTTAGCAGGGTAGCTATTTTTAATCGAAGCTTGATCTAACACCCTGATAACTGGGTAACAACTGCCCGCAATCTACCTCTCACAGTAACTTCTGTTCTTGAACATAAGCCGAAAAATCATCAAAGCCACCGATATGCTGATTATTCACAAAGATCTGCGGTACAGTTCTGCGCTGAGTGCGTTGAACCATGGTGGTTTTAACCTTAGGTTTGCCTGTAATTTCGATCTCGTTAAATTGCCATCCCAACTTTTTCAACAAGCGCTTAGCTGCAATGCAGTATGGGCAATAACTCATGGTATAAATTTCGACTGACGGCATTTTTTTTACTCCTAAAAATCATTCTGTGTGCATTTATGCTGTCACTAAATTTACCCGTAAAACTTCAGCCATAGGCCTCCAATCATCCACAGTAACCGTCCAAACATCCAAAATAGATCTGCGCTCTCAGCCAAGCCCCGTGAGAGCCCTAAAACGAAAAAACCTCGCAATGCGAGGTCTTTTTCGATCTATCCAGCTCCACATAGATTAGAACGGAATGTCATCATCAAAATCATCAAAACCTGGTGCAGCTTGAGGCGCAGGCGCCTGTTGCGGTGCTGGAGCAGGACGCTGCTGAGGAGCTTGCTGAGGCGCAGCTTGTGGAGCCATCTGCGGTGCCATTTGTGGCGCCGGTGCTTGCTGCTGTTGTGGCTGTTGTGCATAACCACCCTGTTGTTGCTGAGGAGCATAGCCACCTTCGTTACCGCCACGACTATCAAGCAACTGCATTTCGCTTGCTACGATCTCAGTCGTGTAACGATCCTGGCCACTTTGATCCTGCCATTTACGGGTACGCAACGCGCCTTCAACGTAAACCTTGCCGCCTTTACGCATATACTCGCCAGCGATCTCCGCTAGACGGTTAAAAAATACCACACGGTGCCATTCAGTACGCTCTTGCTGCTGGCCCGTCTGCTTATCTTTCCATGATTCAGACGTTGCGATGGTTACATTAGTTACAGCATTGCCATTTGGCATATAACGTACTTCTGGGTCTCCACCCAGATTGCCCACCAAAATTACTTTATTAACACCACGTGCCATTTTCTTTCTCCAAAAATCTTCTCTCACGTCAGATTGATAAACCTGCGCGTATAACAAGCAAGCTTAACATGCGATCACCCTCTCGCCCACTCTTATCCCATAGAGATTTTATCGTTTAGAAAAGCTACAGCGGCCACGAAAAATCTCTATAATGGGATGTTTTGTTTTCCACATCTGAGAGCCATTATGGATAAGATTCAGGTCCGGGGTGCGCGTACCCACAACCTTAAAGATATCGATCTTGAGATCCCCCGAGACAAACTCATTGTTATTACAGGGTTATCCGGCTCAGGTAAGTCTTCACTGGCATTTGATACGCTCTATGCAGAAGGTCAACGCCGCTATGTTGAGTCTCTCTCGACCTATGCTCGTCAGTTCCTATCGATGATGGAAAAACCCGATGTTGATCATATCGAAGGCTTATCCCCTGCGATTTCAATTGAACAAAAATCAACATCTCACAACCCTCGCTCGACAGTTGGTACGATCACCGAAATTTACGATTACTTGCGCTTATTGTTTGCCCGTGCAGGCGAGCCACGCTGTCCTGATCACGATCTACCACTTGCAGCGCAAACAATCAGCCAGATGGTGGACCAAGTACTTGAGCTTAAGCAAGGCAGTAAACTAATGCTGCTAGCACCTGTAGTACAAGGCAGGAAAGGTGAGCACTTACACACTATTAATAACTTGCGTGCTGAAGGCTTCATCCGTGCAAGAATTGATGGAATTGTCGTTGACCTCGATAGTGCGCCAGAGCTAGATAAGAACAAGAAGCACGATATTGAAGTGGTTATTGACCGTTTCAAAGTTCGCGATGATCTACAGACCCGTTTAGCCGAGTCATTCGAAACCGCGCTTAACCTCAGCGACGGAATTGCCAAAGTCGCTTATATGGATGGTGACACTGACGAATTAATCTTCTCTGCTCGCTTTGCCTGTCCAGAATGTGGACATAGTATTCAGGAGCTTGAACCGAGACTGTTCTCTTTTAACAATCCTCATGGCGCTTGCCCAAGTTGTGACGGCTTAGGGGTAAAGCAATACTTTGATCCATCTAAAGTAGTTCACGATGCAAACCTAACCCTATCCGAAGGCGCGATTAGAGGTTGGGACCGTCGCAGCTTGTATTATTTTCAGCAGCTTAAAGCAGTAGCAGAGCAATACGGATTTGATATGGACACACCATTCAAGTCCCTGAAAAAATCAGAACAAGATCTTATTTTGAATGGTAGTGGCAAAGAAACCGTCACTTTCCGTTACCTGAATGATCGCGGCGACATCATTAATAAAGCACACCCATTCGAAGGAGTGCTAAATAACTTACAACGCCGCTATAAAGAAACCGAATCAGATACTGTTCGTGAAGACTTGGCCAAATATTTAAATATGCAGCCATGCTCGTCTTGCAATGGCAGTCGTTTGCGCCGCGACGCGAGACACGTATATATAGATCAGCAGGCACTGCCTGATATCGTTAAGAAACCGATTGGAGAGAGTTTAGAGTACTTTGAGAATCTTCATCTAACGGGTAAACAAGGTGAGATTGCTGAAAAGATTCTGAAAGAGATTCGTGAACGCCTGAGATTCCTCGTCAACGTAGGCCTCGAGTACCTCTCTCTAGATCGTAATGCCGATACTCTATCAGGTGGTGAAGCACAGCGAATTCGTCTGGCAAGTCAGATTGGCGCTGGCCTTGTTGGTGTTATGTACATTCTGGATGAGCCTTCAATCGGCTTGCACCAACGAGACAACGAGCGCCTGTTAAAAACTCTGGTCCACTTGCGGGATTTAGGTAATACAGTCATCGTTGTTGAACACGATGAAGACGCTATTCGTCTTGCGGATTATGTCATTGATATAGGTCCTGGCGCTGGTGTGCATGGTGGACAAGTCATTGCTGAAGGTACGCCAAATGAAGTCATGGCAAACCCCGCCTCTATAACAGGTCAGTATTTAACAGGCACTAAAGAAATCGCTGTGCCTCAACAGCGTCATCCTGCTGATAGCAAGAAACAGCTATGTCTTAACGGTGCTAGCGGTAACAACCTAAACAATGTCGATCTTAAGATCCCTGTAGGCTTACTAACCTGCGTTACCGGTGTATCTGGGTCGGGCAAATCCACTCTGATCAACGGTACGCTTTATCCAATCGCAGCAACTGAACTTAATAATGCGACTACCTTGGATCCTGCACCGCACAAATCTATCGAAGGCATTAAGCATTTCGACAAGGTTATCGATATTGATCAAAGCCCCATCGGCCGTACCCCGCGCTCAAACCCAGCAACTTATACAGGTATTTTTACACCCGTACGCGAACTATTTGCTGGAACTCAAGAGGCACGCTCGCGTGGCTATAAGCCGGGTCGCTTTAGCTTTAACGTTAAAGGTGGTCGCTGTGAAGCTTGTCAGGGTGATGGCGTAATAAAGGTAGAGATGCATTTCCTCCCTGATGTATATGTCCCTTGCGATGTTTGTAAAGGCAAACGCTACAACCGTGAAACGCTGGAGATCAAATACAAAGGCAAGAATATCCATGAAGTCTTAGATCTTACAGTAGAAGATGCACGAGAATTCTTCGATGCTATTCCAGCACTGGCTCGTCGCCTACAGACCTTAATGGATGTTGGTTTGTCCTATATCCGTTTGGGTCAAGCTGCTACAACACTATCTGGCGGTGAAGCTCAGCGCGTAAAACTAGCTAAAGAGCTATCTAAGCGTGATACAGGTAAAACTCTGTATATCCTTGATGAACCAACTACAGGCCTGCATTTTTACGATATTCAGCAATTACTGAACGTACTCTATCGTTTACGCGATCACGGCAACACAATTGTAGTGATTGAGCACAATTTGGATGTGATCAAAACAGCCGATTGGATTGTAGATTTAGGACCTGAGGGTGGCGTTAAAGGCGGAATGATCATTGCCGAAGGTACACCTGAAGAAGTTGCTGAGAACCCAGCTTCGCATACAGGTAGGTTTTTAAAGCCAATGCTTAACCTGAAATAATCAGGTTAAGCAATTGGGTAGAACTAAATACGATCTAGTTTAGTGTTGCCAGTGAACACCTTCTTTGATTTTCTTAGAAGGTGCTCCAGCAATGATCACATCTTTCTCGGCAATTGATCGCGTTACCGTAGTATTTGCAGCAACTATACAGCCATCTTCAATCACAGAGTTCTTCAATACAAAACTTCTTGCACCAAGCCAGACATTGTTACCAATGATCACTCTATCTTCGGTATTGATCTGATCACCTAATTGATCGAATATTGCATGCTGGTCAGTGTCCATTACCACAGATTCCCAAGCGAACATACAGTCGCTGCCGATAGACATATGTTTTTCGCAGATAATCGTGTTATCACCTGTGGCGATAAAATTGGTGCCAAGATCCAAATCACCGGCAACAATTAATCGTGTTCCTTTACCTATCTTAACTTTGCCCTTAACAGTGAACTGACCATCAATTTGGAGCATTGTTCGACTGTAGCGATAATCAATCATATCGGCACCAGTAAAGCCGATACGAACCAAGCCAGTTTTAACCTTATCTAACTTAACCTTACCATTTAGTGAAATGAGTTTAGTTCTATTTGAAACAATAATAGGAAGCTTAATCGCTTGATCAAAAGGTAATAAGCGTAAGTTGACGTAAAGACTTTTTGGAATCGCAGCTAAGTAGCGAAGAAACTTAACCAATTTATCAGTATTCATTGCAGCTAAAACCTTTGATCGAACAATCAATGTGAAGGGTAATAGTAATGTTTTTACCAAATTTCAGGTAATAAAAAACCCGGCATAAAGCCGGGTTTTTTTTAGATCAAGAAATCTTAATCTTCTGCTTCGTCAGCAGCCTCTACAGCTGGACGATCAACTAGCTCAACGTAAGCCATTGGAGCGTTGTCACCTGGGCGGAAACCGCACTTCAGGATACGAACATAGCCACCAGGACGCGCGTTATAACGCGGACCTAGTTCGTTGAACAGTTTACCAACAGCAACTTTGCTGCCAGTACGTGCGAATGCCAAACGGCGGTTCGCTACAGTGTCGTTTTTAGCCAGTGTAATCAGTGGCTCTGCATAGCCGCGCAGTTCTTTAGCTTTAGGCAGAGTTGTACGAATCAACTCGTGCTCAAACAAAGATACTGCCATGTTTTTAAACATAGCTTTGCGGTGCGCACTGGTACGGCTTAATTTACGACCAGATTTACGATGACGCATGATAAATCCCTACCAAACCAGTCAGTTGTTATCGCCGAATCAGGAAGCGACTTTATCGTCGTTCTTCAGGCTAGCCGGTGGCCAGTTCTCAAGACGCATACCTAGGGACAAGCCCTTAGATGCAAGTACGTCTTTGATCTCTGTCAACGACTTCTTACCCAAGTTCGGAGTCTTAAGCAGTTCAACCTCTGTACGCTGAATCAGATCACCAATATAGTAGATCTGTTCTGCCTTCAGACAGTTGGCGGAACGTACAGTCAGCTCCAGATCATCTACAGGACGCAGAAGAATTGGATCAATTTCCGGCTCTTCTGGTTCATCCTTAGCTTGATCAGCACCATCTTCCAGGTCAACAAACACAATAAGTTGTTGCTGAAGGATAGTAGCCGCACGACGGATAGCTTCTTCTGGATCAATGGTACCGTTAGATTCGATATCAATAACCAGTTTATCCAAGTCAGTACGTTGCTCTACACGCGCGCTTTCTACTACGTAAGAAACGCGACGCACTGGGCTGAAAGTAGCGTCCAGCTGTAGACGACCGATTGCACGAGTCTCTTCTTCATCAGAAACACGCAGATCAGCTGGAACGTAACCACGGCCACGACCAACAGTTAGCTGCATGTTTAGACTCGCACCTTCATTAAGGTGAGCAATAACGTGGTCCGGGTTAGCGATTTCAACATCCTGATTCAGTTGAATATCACCAGCAGTTACAGGACCTGCTTCAGATTTGCTCAGAGTCAGGGTTACTTCGTCGTTGTTGTGCAACAACACTGCAACCCCTTTCAGGTTCAGGAGGATCTCAATTACATCTTCCTGAACACCTTCAATTGTGCTGTACTCATGCAAAACGCCTTCAATCTCAACTTCTGTTACGGCACAACCCGGCATAGAAGATAAAAGAATGCGGCGTAATGCATTGCCCAGCGTATGGCCAAATCCACGCTCAAGTGGCTCTAGAGTCACTTTAGCGCGCGTTTTGCTGATTTCTTGTACGTCAATATGACGTGGACTTAGAAACTCATTTACCGAACGCTGCATATTTCCACCAAATTAAAGTTAAAATTACTTCGAGTACAGCTCTACAATTAGCTGTTCGTTGATATCTGCGGACAGATCAGAACGCTCTGGAGTGGCTTTGTATGTGCCTTCCATTTTTGCAGCGTCTACATCAACCCACTCAACTGCTGCACGTTGGCCAGCTAGTTCTAGAGCGTTTTTTATACGCAACTGAGATTTAGCTTTTTCACGTACTGCTACAACATCACCTGCTTTAACTTGGTAGGAAGCGATGTTCACAACCTGACCGTTAACAGTGATTGAGCGGTGAGATACGATCTGACGAGATTCGGCACGTGTAGAACCGAAACCCATGCGATATACAACATTGTCCAAACGACCTTCTAGCAGTTGCAGAAGGTTTTCACCTGTTGCACCGCTACGACGAGCCGCTTCTTTATAATAACTGCGGAACTGACGTTCCAGTACGCCGTACATACGACGAACTTTCTGTTTTTCACGTAGCTGCAGGCCGTAGTCGGATAAACGACCGCGACGAGCGCCGTGAACACCAGGGACAGTCTCAGCTTTACACTTGCTGTCCAGTGCGCGAACACCGCTCTTTAGGAATAGGTCTGTACCTTCCCTACGAGACAGTTTGCACTTTGGTCCAAGATAACGAGCCATATTACCGTCTCCAGATTAAACGCGACGTTTCTTCGGTGGACGACAACCATTGTGAGGGATTGGCGTCACGTCAGTGATATTTGCAATTTTGTAGCCTACAGAGTTCAGAGCACGAACCGCTGATTCGCGACCTGGCCCTGGGCCTTTTACAAATACGTCTAAGTTTTTCAGGCCATATTCTAATGCAGCCTGTCCAGCGCGCTCAGCCGCAACCTGAGCAGCGAAAGGGGTACTCTTACGAGAACCACGGAAGCCGGAGCCACCCGCAGTTGCCCAAGATAGAGCGTTACCCTGACGATCGGTAATTGTAATGATCGTATTGTTAAAAGAAGCGTGGATGTGGGCGAACCCATCCGCTATTTGCTTCTTCGCTTTTTTGCGTGTGCGATTACCTGGCTTTGCCATATTCGGAATTCCTATCGCTTACCACTTATTTACGGATCGGCTTACGCGGGCCTTTTCGAGTGCGCGCGTTAGTTTTACTACGCTGACCGCGAACCGGAAGGTTACGACGGTGGCGAATGCCGCGGAAACAACCAAGGTCCATCAAACGTTTGATGCTCATGGATACTTCACGACGTAGGTCGCCTTCAACAGTAAATTTAGCAACTTCTCCACGAACGATGTCCAATTGCTCATCGGACAAATCAGAGATCTTAGTAGTCGGTGCAATACCGCAAGTTTCTAAGATCGCAGACGATGTCGTGCGGCCAATACCGTAAATGTAAGTCAGAGAAATTACCGCATGCTTATTGTCAGGAATGTTGACTCCAGCTATACGGGCCATTCTATTACTCCGTTTAATAAAAGGTGTTTGTTGAAATTATCAAACACCAATAAAAATTTGTTCTGTTCGCAGAAGGCGCGCAATAATACACATTGATTAAAATTAAATCAAGTGTTGCACACCATCTGCGCCCAAATCAGGGATTAATTAACCCTGACGCTGCTTGTGACGCGGCTCTACTTTACAGATCACACGTACTGAACCGTTACGACGAACGATTTTGCAGTTACGACAGATCTTTTTAACAGATGCACGTACTTTCATGATCTACTCCAGTTGTGGCCTTAGCGCGAAAGTCCTGCGCCGCCACCTTTGAGATTAGATTTCTTCATCAGGGACTCGTACTGATGTGACATCAGATGAGACTGAACCTGCGCCATAAAGTCCATCACGACAACTACGACGATCAGGAGTGAGGTGCCACCGAAATAGAACGGTACATTCGCTGCGACTACAAGGAACTGAGGCATCAAAGATACAGCAGTAATATAAAGCGCACCGAATAAGGTCAATCGGCCCAGCACGGTATCAATGTAACGCGCGGATTGATCACCTGGACGAATACCCGGAATAAAAGCACCTGATTTCTTCAGGTTATCTGCTACGTCCTTAGGATTGAAAACAATCGCTGTGTAGAAGTAGCAGAAAAATATAATTGCGACCGAGAATAGCAAAATGTAAAGCGGCTGACCTGGGCCAAGCGCTAATGCAACATTTTGCAGCCAATCCATGCCTTCACTCTGACCAAACCATTGGCCCATAGAGGCAGGGAAAAGCAAAATACTGGATGCAAAAATCGGCGGAATCACACCAGCCATATTGACCTTCAATGGAAGGTGGCTAGATTGTGCCGCGAACACACGATTACCTTGTTGGCGTTTAGCGTAGTTAATGGTGATACGGCGTTGGCCGCGCTCCATAAACACAACAAAACCAACTGTAGCAATCGCTAGTACAGCAATAGCTAGCAGCGCAAGGATGTTTAAATCACCTTGACGCGCTGCTTCAAAGGCCTGTCCGATCGCACTTGGCAGACCGGCAACAATACCAGCAAAGATCAGAATGGAGATACCGTTACCGATACCACGCTCTGTCACTTGCTCACCTAACCACATTAGGAATACTGCACCCGCTACCAAAGTTACAACAGCTACAAAATAGAAGCTGGCATCCGCGGTAAACGATACACCTTGATTGGCTAGGCCTACGGCCATACCAAAGGCTTGTACAGTTGCAAGCGCTACAGTCCCGTAGCGAGTGTACTGGTTAATCTTACGACGACCAGCCTCACCCTCTTTCTTTAACTGAGCCAAGGTAGGGCTAACTACCGTCATCAACTGCATAATAATCGATGCAGAAATGTACGGCATGATACCCAATGCCAAGATACTCATACGCTCCAGTGCACCACCGGAGAACATGTTAAAGAGACTCAGGATTGTGCCCTGGTTCTGATCAAATAATGCGGCCAGACGATCTGGGTTGATACCCGGTACAGGAATATGTGCACCGATACGATAAACAACGATCGCCATCAAAACGAAAAGTAGACGAGACTTAAGCTCACCTAGTCCGCTTTGGTTGCCCGCTGGTATAGGTCCTTTTTTAGCCATTTACGCCTCGACTTTACCGCCAGCAGCTTCGATAGCAGCCTGTGCACCTTTGGTCACTTTAAGACCTTTAACAGTGACAGCCTTATTGATCTCACCAGACAAGATCACTTTAGCAGTTTTGATTTCCTGCTTGATGATGTCTGCTGCTTTCAAAGCATCTAGATCAATTACTTCAGCTTCGATCTTAGCAAGTTCGTTCAGACGAATCTCTGTAACGTAACGAGCAATACGAGAAGTAAAACCGAATTTCGGTAGACGACGCTGCAAAGGCATCTGACCGCCTTCGAAACCTGGTTTTACAGAACCGCCAGAGCGGGATTTTTGACCTTTGTGACCACGGCCACATGTCTTACCCAAACCGGAACCAATGCCACGACCAACGCGTTTCGCCGCTTTCTTGGAACCTTCAGCAGGGCTTAGAGTGTTCAGACGCATGCTGTAACTCCCTTATTAGTCTTCTACCTGAACCAGGTAGTTAACTTTGTTGATCATGCCACGTACAGATGGAGTATCTTCTACTTCAACTGTGTGCCCAATACGGCGTAGACCTAGACCCTTAACGCACAATTTGTGGTTAGGAAGAGTACCGATAGGGCTACGTACTAGTGTTACTTTAACAGTCTTAGCCATTGTCGATTACCCCAGAATGTCTTCTACGGACTTACCGCGCTTAGCAGCTACATCTTCCGGAGATTTCATTGCAGCAAGACCTTTAACAGTCGCGCGTACAACGTTAACCGGGTTAGTAGAGCCGTAGCACTTAGCCAGTACGTTATGGACACCTGCCAATTCTAGTACTGCACGCATCGCACCACCTGCGATTACACCAGTACCTTGAGATGCAGGCTGCATGTAAACTTTAGAAGCACCGTGACGTGCTTTAATTGGGTACTGCAACGTGTCGCCGTTCAGTTCAACTGAAACCATGTTACGACGAGCTTGCTCCATTGCTTTCTGAATAGCAGCAGGAACTTCACGAGCTTTACCACGACCGAAACCTACGCGACCTTTACCATCACCAACTACAGTTAGTGCTGTAAAGCCGAAGATACGACCACCTTTTACTACTTTAGCGACGCGGTTAACCTGAACCAGCTTTTCCTGCAGATCGCCGTCTTTCTGTTCATGATTTGACATATTCGATCCCTTTAGAATTCCAGGCCGCCTTCGCGGGCTGCATCAGCCAAAGCTTTAACACGACCGTGATACTGGTAACCAGAACGGTCAAATGCTACTTCAGATACGCCAGCTTCTTTAGCACGCTGAGCGATCAATGCGCCTACTTTTTCTGCTGCTGCAACGTTACCGCCAGCAGTTTCACGCAGATCTTTTTCTACAGTTGATGCAGCTGCAAGAACTTTTGCACCATCAGCAGAGATAACCTGAGCGTAGATGTGACGCGGTGTGCGTGTAACGCACAGACGTGTTGCACCTAACTCACGCATTTTAAGGCGAGAGCGGCGAGCACGACGAATACGAGATTGTTTCTTAGCGTTCATAACCCTGCCCTATTTACTTTTTCTTCGCTTCTTTACGGCGAACATACTCATCAGCATAACGAACACCTTTACCTTTGTAAGGCTCTGGTGGACGGAACGCACGAATCTCAGCAGCAACTTGACCTAGAACTTGCTTATCAGAGCCAGAAAGGATGATAGTAGTTACATTAGGAGTTTCTGCTTTGATACCTTCTGGTAGGTCGTAATCGATCGGGTGCGAGAAACCTAGGTTAAGGTTAAGTGTGTTGCCTTTAGCAGCAGCACGGTAACCAACACCTTGAAGCTCAAGAGTTTTCTTAAAGCCTTCAGTTACACCAACAACCATGTTGTTAACCAGAGAGCGAGTAGTACCAGACAAGGAAAGAGACAGCTTAGAAGCTTCACGAGCTGTGAACTTCAAAGAACCTTCTTCTAGGTCAACACCAACAGATGGGTGAACGTCTAGAGAAAGCTGGCCGTTTTTACCTTTAACATTGACAGTTTGACCGTCAATCTTAACTTCAACACCTGCAGGTACGATAACAGGGCTTTTTGCAATACGTGACATATTGAAATACCTCTTAGAATACCGTGCAGATTACTTCGCCACCAACGCCAGCACTACGTGCAGCGCGGTCAGCCATTACGCCTTTGCTTGTAGAGATAATCGCTACACCCAGACCACCAGATACTTTTGGTAGTTCGCTTGCGTTCTTGTAGATACGCAGACCTGGACGATTAACGCGTTTGATCTCTTCAATTACCGGCTTTCCTTCAAAGTATTTAAGCTCAATGTTCAGAACCGGTTTTACGTCGCCTTCTACTGCGTAGTCAACGATGTAACCTTCGTCCTTAAGAACTTTGGCAATTGATACTTTTACTTTGGAAGACGGCATAGATACGGCCTGCTTTTCAGCCATATGACCGTTACGAATACGAGTAAACATATCCGCTAGAGTATCTTGCATGCTCATGCATTTACTTCCTCTTGTGCAGCACAGTGCGGTACCCCAAAGGGCCTAGCCACTGCGCTTACCGTTATACTAACTGGAGATTACCAGCTAGCCTTTTTCAAACCTGGAACATCACCGCGCATCGCTGCTTCACGCAGTTTGATACGGCTAATACCGAACTTACGGTATACAGCGTGTGGACGACCAGTAATCTGGCAACGACGCTGCTGACGAGATTTGCTTGAGTCGCGTGGTAGCTTCTGTAGAGCGATCACTGCATCCCAAACTTCGTCTTCAGATGAATTAGGGTTGTTGATAATTGCTTTTAGTGCAGCACGCTTCTCAGCATACTGTGCAACTAGCTTCGCACGCTTGTCTTCACGTGCCTTCATTGATTCTTTAGCCATGATGTATGCCTATCACTTACGGAACGGGAAGTTCAGGGCAGCCAATAGAGCACGACCCTCATCATTGTTCTTAGCAGTTGTAGTGAACGTAATGTCCATACCACGCATCTTATCAACCTTATCGAATTCGATTTCAGGGAAGATGATCTGCTCTTTAACACCCATGCTGTAGTTGCCACGACCGTCGAAAGATTTCGGGTTTAGGCCACGGAAGTCACGGATACGCGGGATAGAGATGTCTACCAAACGATCCAAGAATTCCCACATACGCTCGCCACGTAGTGTTACTTTACAGCCGATTGGCCAACCTTCACGAACTTTGAAGCCCGCGATAGATTTACGTGCCAAACATACAACTGGCTTTTGGCCCGCAATTGCAGTCATATCTGCAACAGCGTTCTCAAGCATTTTCTTATCGCCCAACGCCTCACCAACACCCATGTTTAGAGTGATTTTAGTCAAACGTGGAACTGCCATTACGTTAGGGCAATTCAGCTCATCTTTAAGCTGCTGCTTAACGGAATCGTTATAAAGCGCTTTTAATCTAGACATGATATCTCCCCTTATCCGCCAATTACTTCGCCGGTAGACTTGAAGATACGAGTCTTAGTGCCGTCTTCAAGAACTTTGAAGCCTACACGATCGCCCTTACCAGTCTGCGGGTTGAAGATCGCTACGTTAGAAACTGCAATTGCAGCTTCTTTCTCAACGATGCCACCTGCTTTACCCAACATTGGGTTCGGCTTAGTGTGCTTCTTCACCATGTTGATACCAGAAACGATCAAACGATCGTCCAGAACACGCATGACTGTGCCACGCTTGCCCTTGTCTTTTCCTGCGATGACAATTACTTCATCGTCACGTTTAATTTTGCGCATAATTTACCTATATCGCTTCCTGCTACCCTCTCATGCTCAAAAACGCCAACACCTTCCGGTGTTAGCGTTTTCACATAAACCGAACAGTATTTTGTTCGATCTTTATAGCACTTCAGGCGCCAGGGAAATGATTTTCATGAACTTCTCTGAACGAAGTTCACGCGTCACTGGGCCGAAGATACGAGTACCGATTGGAGCGTCGCTCGCATTCAGTAGAACCGCAGAGTTAGTATCAAAGCGGATTACTGAACCGTCTGGACGACGAACACCTTTACGGGTACGTACCACTACGGCGTTAAGAACCTGGCCTTTCTTCACTTTACCGCGAGGAATCGCTTCTTTAACAGTGACTTTAATAATGTCACCTACAGAAGCGTAGCGGCGGTGAGAACCACCAAGGACCTTAATACACTGCACTCGCTTAGCGCCACTGTTATCAGCTACGTCAAGCATAGATTCAGTTTGAATCATGGTCTTACTCCACAAACATTTTTAGGCCGCCCGCAATGCGGACGGACCGTCTAATGGAGCAAAGGTGCGATAGTTTACACCTTTGCTGCACGCTCTTCAATACGAACCAACGCCCAAGACTTATTCTTAGACAAAGGACGAGTTTCTGCGATGGTAACTAGGTCACCTTGCTGACACTCATTTTTCTCATCGTGAGCATGCAGTTTAGAAGAGCGCTTCATGAATTTTCCGTAAATCGGATGCTTCTCTTTGCGCTCAACCAGAACTGTGATGGTTTTATCCATCTTGTCGCTAACAACGCGACCAGTAACAGTTCGAGTACGTTTTTCGGCGCTCATACTTAGTTACCTGCCTTTTCGTTGAGTACTGTCTTCACACGAGCGATATCGCGACGAACCTGTCCTAGAAGATGATTCTGAGCAAGCTGACCAGTTGTCTTCTGCATGCGCAGGTTAAACTGCTCTTTTAGAAGACCTAGTAGCTCTTGCTGTAGTTCATCAACGGACTTTTCACGTAGTTCAGTTGCTTTCATTACATCACCGTCCGTTTAACAATGGTTGTTGCAACAGGCAATTTTGCAGCAGCTAGGGTGAACGCTTCAGATGCAAGCTGTTCATCAACTCCGCTCATTTCGAACAGAATCTTACCTGGCTTGATTTGAGCAACCCAGTACTCAACCGCACCTTTACCTTTACCCATACGTACTTCAAGCGGTTTCTTAGAAATTGGCTTGTCTGGGAACACACGGATCCAGATTTTACCACCACGCTTAACGTGACGTGTCATGGTACGACGCGCTGCTTCGATCTGACGTGCAGTGATACGACCACGACCGGTCGCTTTCAGTGCAAATTCACCAAAGCTTACAGTGCTACCGCGCTGTGCTAGACCGCGGTTACGGCCTTTCATCATTTTGCGGAACTTAAGACGTTTTGGTTGTAGCATCGACGTCTACCTCACTTACCTTTCTTCTTAGGCGCATTCTTTTCAGCACGAACTTGTTCGATGCCACCAAGAACTTCACCCTTGAAGATCCAGACTTTAACGCCGATCACACCGTAAGTAGTGTGCGCTTCATAAGTAGCGTAATCGATATCAGCACGAAGTGTGTGCAATGGCACACGACCTTCACGATACCATTCGCTACGAGCGATTTCGGCACCACCAAGACGACCACCTAGCTGAATCTTGATACCTTTAGCACCAAGACGCATTGCGTTCTGTACCGCGCGCTTCATGGCACGACGGAACATAACACGACGCTCAAGCTGGCTTGCAACACCTTGTGCAACAAGACGCGCGTCTAGTTCTGGTTTACGAATTTCTTCGATATTGATGTGAACTGGAACACCCATCATTTCAGATACAGTGTTACGTAGTTTCTCAACATCTTCGCCTTTCTTACCAATCACGATGCCCGGACGAGCCGTGTGAATAGTAATTTTTGCATTCTGTGCAGGACGCTCGATTTCGATGCGGCTAACAGATGCTTTTTCAAGCTGCTTGTCCAGGTACTCACGCACCTGCAGATCGTTCTGCAGCTTGCTTGCGTATTCGCTCTTGTCTGCGTACCACACAGAAGTGTGATCTTTAACAATACCGAGACGAATACCCGTAGGATGTACTTTCTGACCCATAACGGAATCTCCTAGCAGTCAGCTCAGTCGGCCACTTTTACAGTGATGTGACAGGAGCGCTTCAAAATACGATCAGCGCGACCTTTCGCACGCGGCTTGATGCGTTTCATAGTCATTGCTTCATCAACAAAAACTGTAGAAACACGTAGCTCGTCAATATCAGCACCTTCGTTATGCTCTGCGTTAGCAATAGCAGACTCTAGTACTTTCTTAACAAGCGCCGCACCTTTTTTAGGACTATACGCCAGGATATCCAGAGCTTCACCGACAGACTTACCACGGATCTGGTCAGCGACCAGACGTGCTTTCTGTGCAGAGATGCGGGCGCCTTTGTGCTTAGCGGCAACTTCCATCATCTAACTCCTTATCGCTTGGCTTTCTTGTCTACTACGTGACCACGGTAAGTACGTGTCACAGCAAACTCGCCCAGTTTATGACCAACCATGTCCTCGGAAATAAATACCGGAACATGCTGACGGCCGTTGTGTACTGCAATTGTCAAACCTACGAAATTCGGGAAGATCGTAGAACGACGTGACCAAGTTTTGATTGGACGACGGTCGTTTGCTTCAATTGCAGACTCTACCTTTTTCAACAGGTGAAGGTCGATAAATGGACCTTTCTTCAGTGAACGTGGCACAGCTGTATCCTCTTACTTAGCGTTACGACGGCGTACGATCAACTTATCAGTACGCTTGTTCTTGCGAGTTTTATAACCCTTAGTCGGAACACCCCATGGCGACACTGGGTGACGACCACCGGAAGTACGACCTTCACCACCACCGTGTGGGTGGTCTACTGGGTTCATCGCAACACCACGAACAGTAGGACGAACACCACGCCAGCGCGTAGCACCAGCTTTACCAAGCTGACGCAAGGAGTGCTCACTGTTGCTCACTTCACCCAGAGTTGCACGACATTCAACTAGGACTTTACGCATTTCGCCAGAACGTAGACGAAGAGTTGCGTAAGCACCTTCACGTGCAACCAACTGCGCAGATGTGCCCGCTGAACGAGCAATCTGTGCACCTTTACCAGGCTTCAACTCAACACAGTGGATTACAGAACCCACTGGAATGTTGCGTAGAGGCATAGTGTTACCAGGCTTAATATCTACAGAATCGCCAGACATGATCTTAGCGCCCGCAGAAACACCTTTTGGTGCAATGATGTAACGACGCTCACCGTCTGCATATACAACTAGTGCGATATGCGCAGAACGGTTTGGATCGTATTCCAAACGCTCAACTGTCGCTGGAATACCGTCTTTGTTACGACGGAAATCGATGATACGGTACTGCTGTTTGTGACCACCGCCAATATGACGAGTAGTGATGCGACCGTGGTGGTTACGACCACCGCTCTTGCTCTTTTTCTCAACAAGAGCTGCATGAGGCTTGCCTTTATGCAGTTCAGTATTAGTCACTTTAACTACATGACGGCGTCCAGCAGAGGTCGGCTTAGTTTTAGTCACTGCCATTTTATATACCCTCTATTACTCGCCACCAAGAAAATCAATCTCAGAGCCGTCAGCTAGTGCAACATATGCTTTACGCACATCGCTACGCTTGCCTAAACCACGCTGTGTACGCTTGGTTTTGCCCTTAGCATTAAGAACGTTCACGCCTTTAACTTTAACGTTGAACAGCTCTTCTACTGCTTGCTTGATTTCTGGTTTGGTAGCGTCTTTAGCCACACGGAATACCACTTGCTGAGAACCATCAGCTACGATAGTAGCTTTCTCGGAGATGTGCGGACCCAGCAGCACTTGATAAATGCGTTCCTGTTTCATGCCAGCTTCTCCTCGATTTTCTTCAGAGCAGCAACAGTAACTAGTACTTTATCGAAGCCAACTAGGGCAACCGGGTCAACACCCGCAGCGTCACGAACATCAACGTGTGGTACGTTGCGTGCAGCCAAGTACAAGTTCTGCTCTACATCTTCAGTAATCAGCAGTGCGTTAGTCAGCTCAAGCTCGTTCAGCTTAGCCACAAACTGTTTTGTCTTTGGAGATTCCAAAGCGAAATCTTCAACAACAACCAGACGTTCTTGACGTACAAGCTCAGAGAAGATGCAACGCATTGCTGCGCGGTACATTTTCTTATTTACTTTCTGAGCGTAGTCACGCGGCTGAGCCGCGAAGGTAACACCACCGGCACGCCAGATTGGAGAACGACTAGTTCCCGCACGTGCACGACCTGTACCTTTTTGACGCCATGGTTTAGCACCACCACCAGAAACCGCAGAACGGTTTTTCTGAGCTTTAGTGCCTTGACGACCGCCAGCCAAGTAAGCTGTAACCACTTGGTGAACTAGCGTTTCGTTGAATTCTTTACCAAAAGCCAGGTCGGAAACTTCAACCGAACCATTAGCTCCAGCTAAATTCAGATTCATTTCAAACCCCCTTAGGCGCCAGCTTTAACAGCTGGTTTAACGATTACGTCACCGCCAGTTGCGCCTGGAACAGCACCTTTGATCAACAACAGGTTGCGTTCAGCGTCTACGCGAACAACTTCTAGGGTCTGCACAGTAACCTGAGCATTACCCATTTGACCTGCCATCTTCTTGCCTTTCCAAACACGACCAGGAGTCTGACATTGACCAATAGAACCCGGAGCACGGTGAGAAAGAGAGTTACCGTGAGTCGCGTCCTGCATGGAGAAGTTCCAGCGCTTAACGCCACCCTGGAAACCTTTACCTTTAGACTGACCTGTTACGTCAACTTTCTGACCAGCTTCGAAGCGCGCAACTGTTAGCTCGTCGCCAACGTTGACTTCGTCGCCACCCGACAGGCGGAACTCCCACAAACCACGACCAGCTTCAACACCAGCTTTAGCAAAGTTACCAGCTTCTGGCTTAGAAAGGCGGTTAGCCTTCTTAGCACCAGTAGTAACCTGCACTGCTTGGTAGCCGTCGGTTTCTTCTGTTTTCACAGCAGTAACACGGTTCGGTTCCACTTCGATGACGGTGACTGGCACGGATACGCCGTCTTCAGTGAAGACGCGAGTCATACCCGCTTTACGTCCGATAAGACCTACAGACATTTTCTTTTAAAACCTCTTGCCAGTTGTGTACGGGGCTGTTACCCACTACGGCTGCCCTTTCCAGAGCATTCCACACTTAATAAGCGCTTCATTAATTAAAATTAACTCTGCGCAGTTGCCTTTTAGCCGAGGCTGATCTGCACTTCAACACCCGCAGCAAGATCTAGCTTCATCAATGCGTCAACTGTTTTTTCAGTTGGCTCAACGATGTCTAGAACACGCTTATGTGTACGGATTTCATACTGATCACGCGCATCTTTGTTTACGTGAGGAGAAATCAGAACAGTGTAGCGTTCTTTGCGAGTAGGAAGTGGGATCGGACCTCGTACTTGAGCGCCAGTTCTCTTTGCAGTATCTACGATTTCCTGCGCAGAAGAGTCGATCAAGCGATGATCAAAGGCTTTCAGACGAATACGAATTTTCTGATTCTGCATTTCGATCACACATTTCCAAAAAATAATTTTACGGCATACGCCGACCTCCCCCTACTATGAGGGGGACGCAAATTCTACTTATGTCACTTGCGAAGGTCAACAGTAAGCAGGATTAATTTGTACAATTAACAAACAATCTATACTTACACCCCCGAACAAGCTTATAAGTAGGCACAAAAAAGCCCTCACAAGGAGGGCTTTTTCAAATCAAAGAGTTTTAATTACTCAACGATTTTAGATACAACACCAGCACCTACAGTACGACCACCTTCACGAATCGCGAAACGTAGACCTTCTTCCATTGCTACTGGGTTGATTAGTGTAACGTCCATTTGAACGTTATCACCAGGCATTACCATTTCCACACCCTCTGGAAGCTCACATGCACCAGTGATGTCAGTTGTACGGAAGTAGAACTGTGGACGGTAACCTTTGAAGAATGGAGTGTGACGACCACCTTCTTCTTTGGATAGTACGTATACTTCACCCTCGAAACGAGTGTGAGGAGTGATAGAACCTGGAGCTGCTAGTACTTGACCACGCTCAACCTCTTCACGTTTAGTACCACGCAGTAGAACACCAACGTTCTCACCAGCACGACCTTCGTCAAGAAGCTTACGGAACATCTCAACACCAGTACAAGTAGTAGTCGTAGTTTCTTTGATACCTACGATTTCAACTTCTTCACCAACTTTGATGATACCGCGCTCAACACGACCAGTTACTACAGTACCACGACCCTGGATAGAGAATACGTCCTCGATAGGCATGATGAAAGCACCGTCGATAGCACGCTCTGGCTCTGGGATGTAAGAGTCTAGAGTTTCAACTAGAGTCTTAACAGCAGTAGTACCAAGTTCGTTGTCGTCTTCGCCGTTTAGGGCCATTAGAGCAGAACCTGGGATGATTGGAGTGTCATCACCTGGGAATTCGTACTGGTCTAGAAGCTCACGAAGCTCCATTTCAACCAATTCTAGCATCTCAGCGTATTCTTCAGAGTCAGCACCACCACAGTCTTCTGCTAGTAGGTCTGCTTTGTTTAGGAATACTACGATGTAAGGTACACCTACCTGACGAGATAGTAGGATGTGCTCACGAGTCTGTGGCATTGGACCATCAGTCGCGCCACATACTAGGATCGCGCCATCCATCTGTGCAGCACCAGTGATCATGTTCTTAACATAATCGGCGTGGCCTGGGCAGTCTACGTGTGCGTAGTGACGTTCTGGAGAATCATACTCAACGTGAGAAGTTGCGATTGTGATACCACGCTCACGCTCTTCTGGAGCGTTGTCGATACCATCAAATGCAACAGCGTCGCCGCCCCATACTTCTGCACATACGCGAGTTAGAGCTGCTGTTAGAGTAGTTTTACCGTGGTCAACGTGGCCGATTGTACCAACGTTAACGTGCGGTTTTGAGCGTTCAAATTGTTCTTTAGCCACTTTTCATTACCTCAAGTAATTAGGCGAATAAAAATATTAGTTCTGATTGATTACAGCGTCAGCGACATTTTGTGGCGCTTCAGCGTAGTCGAGAAACTCCATCGAGTAAGTCGCACGACCCTGTGTCGCGGAGCGTAGATCGGTTGCATAACCGAACATCTCACCCAGCGGTACATGAGCGTTGATAATCTTACCCGAAGAACTGTCTTCCATCCCCTGCACAAGACCACGACGACGGTTCAGGTCACCCATCACGTCACCCATGTAATCTTCTGGGGTTACAACTTCAACTTTCATCATTGGCTCTAACAAGCACGCATTTGCTTCTTGTGCGTACTTTTTAAGCGCCTGAGATGCAGCGATTTTAAACGCCATTTCGTTGGAGTCAACATCATGGAAGGACCCATCGTACAAACGTGCTTTAAGGCCGATTAACGGATAGCCAGCAATGACACCGTTATGCATCTGTTCCTCAATGCCTTTTTGTACAGCTGGGATGTATTCCTTAGGAATAGCACCACCGACAATCTCGTTGATAAACTCTAGACCCTCTTCATCAGAAGGGCTAAATTCAACGACAACATGACCATATTGACCACGACCACCTGACTGACGTACAAACTTGTGGTTTGCGTCAACAGACTGACGAATCTTCTCACGGTAGGCTACCTGTGGTTTACCGATATTGGCTTCAACCTTAAATTCACGCTTCATACGATCCACGAGAATATCAAGGTGCAATTCACCCATACCGGAAATAATTGTCTGACCCGTCTCTTGATCTGTTTCAACTTGGAAAGATGGATCTTCTTGCGCAAGCTTACCTAGCGCAATACCCATTTTCTCTTGATCAGCTTGAGACTTAGGCTCAACCGCTACAGAGATAACTGGTGCAGGGAACTCCATACGTTCAAGGACAATTTTATTGTCACCATCACATAAAGTATCACCCGTAGTTACATCCTTCATACCAATTAGAGCTGCGATATCGCCTGCGCGAACCTCTTTAATCTCATCACGGTTGTTAGAATGCATCTGCACCATACGACCAACACGCTCTTTTTTACCCTTAACAGAGTTAAAGACCGCATCACCCGATTTAAGAACACCCGAGTACACACGTACGAACGTAAGCGTACCCACAAATGGGTCTGTAGCAATTTTAAATGCAAGCGCAGAGAACGGCGCGTCATCATCAGCCTCACGCTGTGCAACAGTTTCCTGTTCATCATCTAGCGTACCTTCGATCGATTTAACCTCGATCGGAGATGGCATGTATTCGATAACCGCATCCAATACAGCTTGAACACCTTTGTTCTTAAACGCAGAACCAGCCTGCATAAGAACAATATCGTTATCCAAGGTACGAGCACGAAGCCCCTGTTTAATCTCTTCCTCTGATAGATCACCTTCTTCAAGGTATTTTTCCATCAGCTCTTCTGATGCTTCAGCAGCAGCTTCAACCAGCTCCTCGCGAAGCTCATCAGCTTTATCTTGCAAATCAGCTGGAATATCTTCCAGCTCGTAGGTCATACCCTGATCCGCTTCATTCCACATAATGGCTTTCATGCGAACCAGATCGACAACACCAACAAAATCTTCTTCTGCGCCAATCGGGAAATTGATTGGTACAGCATTAGCGCCAAGACGATCTTTTAACTGATCTACAACCATGAAGAAATCCGCACCAAGGCGATCCATCTTATTGACGAATACCATGCGCGGAACTTCATATTTGTTAGCTTGACGCCAAACCGTTTCTGTCTGAGGCTGGACACCGGAAGATGCACATAACACAACAACTGCACCATCAAGAACACGCAATGAGCGCTCTACTTCGATGGTGAAGTCAACGTGCCCAGGAGTATCGATGATATTGATACGATGATCATCGAACTGCTGGTTCATACCCTTCCAAAAGCAAGTTGTAGCAGCAGAAGTAATTGTAATACCACGCTCCTGCTCTTGCTCCATCCAATCCATTGTCGCAGCGCCATCATGTACTTCACCGATCTTATGAGAAAGACCGGTGTAGAACAGGACGCGCTCAGTTGTAGTCGTTTTACCGGCATCTACATGCGCACAAATTCCGATGTTACGGTAACGTGCGATAGGAGTTTTACGAGCCACGACTTAATCCTCAGTATCTTAGAAGCGGTAGTGAGCGAATGCTTTGTTCGCTTCAGCCATACGGTGTACGTCTTCACGCTTCTTAACTGCAGCACCACGGCCTTCAGCAGCGTCCATCAATTCGCCTGCTAGACGCAGAGCCATTGACTTCTCACCACGACCACGAGCAGAGTCTACAGCCCAACGCATAGCTAGAGCCATACGACGAGCAGGACGTACTTCAACTGGTACTTGGTATGTAGCACCACCAACACGGCGGGATTTAACTTCAACCGCTGGCTGGATAGCTTCTAGAGCTTTTTCAAATAGCTCGATTGGATCTTGTTCAGAACGCTCTTCGATTTTATCTAGAGCACCGTAAACGATCTTCTCAGCTACAGACTTCTTACCGTGAACCATTACATGGTTGATAAACTTAGCAAGAACTGTGCTTCCGAATTTAGGATCCGGTAAAATTTCGCGCTTTGCAGCGACGCGTCTTCTAGGCATTGATAAGCCCTCATTAAATTAAAAGGTCTTCAGGTATTCCAAGCAATTGATGCTAGGCCTTACTCTTACCGTGTATTCAACACAGTGTTTAGATAACTAAAGCACTATGTTGGGACGACGATTAAGACTTAGGACGCTTAGCACCGTACTTAGAACGGCCTTGCTTACGCTCATTAACACCTGAGCAATCTAGTGCGCCACGAACTGTGTGATAGCGAACACCAGGAAGGTCCTTAACACGACCACCACGAATTAGAACAACACTGTGCTCCTGCAAGTTGTGACCTTCACCACCAATGTAGGAAGCAACTTCGAAGCCGTTGGTCAAACGAACACGACATACTTTACGTAGTGCTGAGTTCGGTTTTTTCGGAGTAGTGGTGTATACACGGGTACAAACGCCACGACGCTGAGGACAAGCCTGCAATGCACGAACATCGCTTGGCTGAACTTTGCGTTTACGTGGTTTACGTACCAGCTGGTTAATCGTTGCCATTAAGCAAACTCCACGTTTTGATTTAACACCATAAAAAAAATTGGATTTACACAATCCAATCACAAAGGGGCCGGAATTTTAATCAATTCCGGCCCTAAACGTCAAATACTGGATACTATTTATTCAATATTTTCGAATAAATCGTTATTCAGCATCTGGCATTGAAGCATTTAGCGCTTCTGTCAGTGCCTGCTGAACTTCTTCAGCACTTACTGTAACGGACTCACCTTCAGCAGGTTGAGCACGTTTGCGCTTACGCTCTTCATGGTAAGCAAGACCTGAACCCGCTGGGATCAGACGACCTACTACCACGTTTTCTTTCAGACCACGCAGGAAGTCCTGCTTGCCTGTTACCGCACCTTCCGTTAGAACTCGAGTTGTTTCCTGGAAGGATGCTGCTGAGATAAAGGACTCAGTAGCCAAAGACGCCTTAGTGATACCCAATAGTACGCGATCGTACTTAGCTGGGATCTTACCTGCAGCTTCTAGCTCTTCGTTCTCTGCCAACACAGCTTGGTATTCAACCTGATCACCTGGGATGAATGTAGAATCACCCGCAGATACGATCTCAACTTTACGCAACATCTGACGAACAATTACTTCGATGTGCTTATCGTTGATGCCTACACCCTGTAGACGGTATACGTCCTGGATTTCACCAGTGATGTATTTCGCCAACTCTTCTACACCTAGTACGCGTAGAATGTCATGCGGGTTAGACGGACCATCAGAAACAACCTCACCCTTCTCAACATGCTCACCTTCAAACACGTTTAGGTTACGCCATTTCTGGATCATTGTTTCATGTGGCTCTGCATCACTTGGAGAGATTACAAGACGTTTTTTGCCTTTAGTCTCTTTACCGAAGCCGATTAGACCAGAAACTTCTGCAAGAATTGCAGACTCTTTCGGTTTACGTGCTTCGAATAGATCCGCAACTCGTGGCAGACCACCGGTGATATCCTTGTTCACAGTACCTTCTTGAGGAATACGTGCAAGAACGTCACCTACTTGTACTTCAGCGCCATCGCTAAGGTTCATGATCGCTTTAGCTGGTAGTAGATACTGCGCTGCAGAATCTGTACCCGGATGCATTACTTCATTACCTTTAGCATCCAATAGCTTGATCATAGGACGAATATCTTTACCTGCTGCTGGACGATCTTTAACGTCCAATACCTCAGTTGTAGATAGACCTGTTAGCTCATCAGTCTGGCTCTTAACGGTAATACCGTCTTCCATACCTGAAAGCTCAACCTTACCCGCCACTTCAGAGATGATTGGGTGAGTATGTGGATCCCAGTTAGCTACAATGTCGCCTGCTTCAACAGAGCTACCGTCTTTAACTTTGATCACAGAACCGTATGGAAGCTTGTAACGCTCACGCTCACGGCCGTGCTCGTCTGTTACACCTAGCTCGCCAGAACGAGAAGTCGCAACCAACGCACCATCTGGACGCTCTACAAACTTAAGATTGTGAAGACGAATTTCACCGCCATTCTTAACCTGAATGCTATCTACAGCAGCTGCTCGAGATGCCGCACCACCAATGTGGAACGTACGCATTGTTAGCTGTGTACCTGGCTCACCGATTGACTGAGCAGCGATAACACCTACTGCTTCGCCCGGGTTAACCAAGTGACCACGACCTAGATCACGACCGTAACAGCTCGCACAGATACCATGACGAGTACGACACGTGATTGCACTACGTACGATGATCTCATCGATAGAAGAGTACTTCTCGTCGTTTTCTAGACGATGTTTCCATGCCTCATCGATTAACGTACCCGCTTCGATTAGAACTTCTACACCTTGCGGGTCTAGTACATCGACAGCCACTGTACGACCTAGAACACGATCACCAAGCGCAACTACTACGTCACCGCCTTCGATCAGAGGTACCATCACAAGACCTTCTTCAGTACCACAATCATGCTCTGTGATAACTACGTCTTGTGCTACGTCTACTAGACGACGTGTTAGGTAACCGGAGTTAGCTGTCTTCAATGCCGTATCGGCTAGACCCTTACGAGCACCGTGAGTCGAGATAAAGTACTGAAGTACGTTTAGACCTTCACGGAAGTTCGCAGTGATCGGTGTTTCGATGATAGAGCCATCCGGCTTAGCCATAAGACCACGCATACCCGCCAACTGACGAATCTGTGCAGCACTACCACGGGCACCGGAGTCGGCCATCATGTATACAGAGTTGAAAGATTCCTGCTCGGACTCTTCGCCATCTTTTGTTACAACCGGCTCAGTCTTCAAGTTATCCATCATCTTCTTAGCCAACAATTCGTTAGCACGAGACCAGATATCGATAACTTTGTTGTATTTCTCACCCTGAGTTACCAAACCATCAGCGAACTGACGTTCGATATCCATTACCTCAGCTTCTGCTTCATCGATAATAGTTGTTTTCTCAGCTGGAATTTCGAAGTCGTTAACACCGATAGAAACACCAGACATAGTTGCCTGACGGAAGC
This sequence comes from Neptuniibacter sp. QD72_48, assembly GCF_047778065.1. GTDB lineage: Bacteria > Pseudomonadota > Gammaproteobacteria > Pseudomonadales > Balneatricaceae > Neptuniibacter. The sequence continues at coordinate 3,571,015 of NZ_CP180547.1, forward strand.
CCATGTACATCAGTTGGTCAGCAAAGATAACTGTATCTTTCAGACCACAGCGACGGTACGCTTCGTTAAGAAGGCGAGAGATCGCTTTCTTCTTCATTGGCTGGTTAACAAGCTCATAAGGTAGACCTGCTGGAACGATTGCGAACAACAACGCACGACCGGCTGTTGTTTCTTTCATTTCAGTAATCGTTTCTAGGTTACCTTCGATGTCACGAATGCTTTCAGTAACACGTACTTTAATCTTCGCCTGAAGATCAAGTTGACCTGCACCTTGTGCACGCTGAATCTCTTCGATGTCGGCAAATACCATGCCTTCACCTTTCGCATTCACACGCTCACGAGTCATGTAGTAAAGACCCAATACAACGTCCTGAGAAGGTACGATGATCGGCTCACCATTGGCAGGTGATAGTACGTTGTTTGTAGACATCATCAACGCACGCGCTTCCAACTGAGCTTCAATAGTCAGTGGAACGTGTACAGCCATTTGGTCACCGTCGAAGTCGGCGTTATATGCCGCACAAACTAGTGGGTGTAGCTGAATAGCTTTACCTTCGATCAGTACCGGCTCGAATGCCTGGATACCAAGACGGTGAAGTGTTGGAGCACGGTTAAGTAGTACTGGGTGCTCACGGATTACTTCGTCTAGGATATCCCAAACTAGTGCTTCTTCGCGTTCAACCATCTTCTTAGCCGCTTTGATTGTAGTCGCATGACCACGAAGCTCTAGCTTGGAGAAGATGAATGGCTTAAATAGCTCAAGTGCCATCTTCTTAGGAAGACCACACTGGTGTAGACGTAGGTACGGACCTACCACGATTACAGAACGGCCAGAGTAGTCAACACGCTTACCTAGAAGGTTTTGACGGAAACGACCCTGCTTACCTTTGATCATATCAGCCAAAGATTTTAGAGGACGCTTGTTAGAGCCAGTAATCGCACGACCGCGACGGCCGTTATCTAGCAATGCATCAACAGATTCCTGCAACATACGTTTTTCGTTACGTACGATGATATCTGGAGCATTAAGGTCAAGTAGACGCTTAAGACGGTTGTTACGGTTGATAACACGACGGTAAAGATCGTTAAGATCAGATGTCGCGAAACGACCACCATCTAGTGGTACTAGCGGACGAAGATCTGGTGGAAGTACTGGTAGTACTTCAAGAATCATCCACTCAGGCTTGTTGCCTGACTTGTAGAAAGCTTCTAGTAGTTTAAGACGCTTAGAAAGCTTCTTGATCTTAGTTTCAGAGTTAGTCTGCGGTAGTTCTTCACGCAGTTGATTAACTTCTTCTTCAAGCTCAATAGAAGACAATAGCTCTTTAACAGCTTCTGCACCCATACGTGCGTCGAAGTCATCACCGAACTCTTCTAGCGCTTCAAAGTACTGCTCATCGTTCAGTAGCTGACCGCGCTCAAGCGTAGTCATGCCTGGATCGATTACTACAAAAGATTCGAAGTAAAGAACACGTTCGATATCACGTAGCGTCATATCCAGCATCAAACCGATACGGGATGGCAGAGACTTAAGGAACCAAATATGCGCTACAGGAGAAGCAAGTTCGATGTGCGCCATACGCTCACGACGAACTTTAGCTAGCGTTACTTCAACGCCACACTTCTCACAGATAACACCGCGGTGTTTCATGCGCTTATATTTACCGCACAAGCACTCGTAGTCTTTTACTGGACCAAATATTTTGGCACAGAATAGACCTTCACGTTCTGGCTTGAACGTACGGTAGTTAATAGTTTCCGGCTTTTTAACTTCACCGTACGACCATGAACGGATCATTTCCGGAGAGGCCAGAGTGATCTTGATAGAGTCGAACTCTTCAGATTGGCCCTGTGTTTTCAGCAGATTCAGCAGATCTTTCATTCTTTCAAGCTCCTAACGGAGTTCTTGCTTGAGGCCGCCCGAAGGCGACCCCCGCCTGGTATACAGTTTTGTGCTTATTCGGATTCGAGCTCGATGTCGATACCCAGAGAACGGATCTCTTTAATAAGTACGTTGAAGGATTCCGGCATACCCGGCTCCATACGGTGATCGCCGTCGACGATGTTCTTATACATCTTCGTACGACCATTCACGTCATCGGACTTAACTGTAAGCATCTCTTGTAGAGTATAAGCAGCACCGTATGCTTCTAGTGCCCATACCTCCATCTCACCGAAACGCTGACCACCGAACTGCGCCTTACCACCCAGCGGCTGCTGCGTAACAAGACTATAAGAACCAGTAGAACGAGCGTGCATTTTGTCGTCTACCAAGTGGTTCAGTTTCAGCATGTACATGTAACCAACAGTTACAGGACGGTCAAACTTGTTGCCGGTACGGCCGTCAAACAACGTTGACTGACCTGTGTCGCTCAAACCTGCAAGACGTAGTAGAGATTTCAATTCAACCTCTTTCGCACCGTCAAAAGCAGGTGTAGCTAGAGGCACACCACCACATAGGTTCTTAGCTAGCTCAAGGATCTCATCATCAGAGAAGCTATCTAGATCTTCTGTGCGGCTGTTCATGCCAGCACCCAGATCTGCATTATAGATCTGATCTAGGAAGCTACGAATCTCAGTTACTGTTTCAGTACGCTCACGCTCCTGATCCAGCATCTCATTGATACGACGACCTAAGCCTTTCGCAGCCATACCCATGTGTGTCTCTAGGATCTGACCTACGTTCATACGAGACGGTACACCCAGTGGGTTCAGTACGATATCTACTGGCTCACCGTTCTCATCGTAAGGCATGTCTTCTACAGGCATGATTACAGAGATAACACCCTTGTTACCGTGACGACCCGCCATCTTGTCACCAGGCTGTACGCGACGCTTAGTAGCAACGTAAACCTTAACAATCTTAAGGACGCCAGGTGCAAGATCATCACCTGTCTGCAGCTTGCTCTTCTTATCTTCGAAACGCTTATCTAGAGATTCTTTACGATCTTCTAGTTGCTTCTGAGCTAGCTCTAGCTGTTCAACTGCATTTTCATCAGAAACGCGGATGTTGAACCAATCAGATTTAGACAATCCAGCTAGGAATTCAGCTGTAATCTCTTCGCCTTTCTTCAGGCCAGCACCACCGTCAGCTTTCAAGCCAACAAGTACACGACCTAGACGTTCGAACGTTGCTTGCTCTACGATACGTAGCTCTTCGTTCAAATCCTTACGGATTGCGTCAAGCTCTGCTTTCTCGATAGATAGCGCACGCTCATCTTTCTGAACGCCGTCACGTGTAAATACTTGTACGTCGATTACTTTACCAACAGTACCTGTTTTAACACGTAGAGATGTATCTTTAACGTCTGATGCTTTCTCACCGAAGATCGCACGCAGCAGCTTCTCTTCTGGTGTTAGCTGGCTTTCACCTTTAGGCGTTACTTTACCTACAAGGATGTCACCTGGGCCTACTTCAGCACCGATGTGAACAATACCTGCTTCATCAAGCTTCGCTAGTGCAGACTCACCAACGTTTGGAATATCTGATGTAATCTCTTCAGAACCCAATTTCGTATCACGCGCCACACAGGTTAGTTCCTGAATGTGGATAGTTGTGAAACGATCTTCCTGAACTACACGCTCAGAAATTAGGATGGAGTCCTCAAAGTTGTAACCATTCCAAGGCATGAAGGCGATACGCATGTTCTGACCAAGTGCTAGTTCACCCATATCAACGGATGGACCATCAGCCATAACATCGCCAACTTTTACAGTATCACCAGGATTAACGATAGAGCGCTGGTTGATACATGTATTTTGGTTGGAACGTGTGTATTTAGTCAGGTTGTAGATATCTACACCTGCATCGCCCGCTGTAACTTCGTCGTCGTTTACACGAACAACGATGCGGCTCGCATCTACAGACTCAATCAGACCACCGCGACGTGCCACAACACATACACCGGAGTCTTGAGCTACGTTACGTTCGATACCAGTACCTACTAGCGGCTTATCAGCACGTAGTGTTGGTACAGCCTGACGCTGCATGTTCGATCCCATCAATGCACGGTTCGCATCATCGTGCTCTAGGAATGGAATCAATGATGCCGCAACAGATACAACCTGACGTGGAGATACGTCCATGTACTGAACTTTGTCAGGTGACATTACTGTTGTTTCGTTTAGGTGACGAACTGTTACAAGCTCATCCAATAGACGACCTTCGTCATCCATTGTTGCAGACGCCTGTGCGATTACGAATGTATTCTCTTCAATCGCAGATAGGTAATCCAACTCATCTGTTACTTTGCCATCGACTACACGACGGTATGGAGTCTCTAGGAAACCATAGTCATTTGTACGAGCAAATGTTGCCAAAGAGTTGATCAAACCGATGTTTGGACCTTCCGGCGTTTCGATTGGGCATACACGACCGTAGTGAGTTGGGTGTACGTCACGTACCTCGAAGCCCGCACGCTCACGCGTTAGACCACCTGGACCTAATGCAGAAACACGACGCTTGTGAGTTACTTCTGAAAGCGGGTTGTTCTGGTCCATAAACTGAGACAGCTGAGATGAACCGAAGAACTCTTTAATTGCAGCCGCAACAGGTTTAGCGTTGATTAGATCCTGAGGCATCAGGTTATCAGATTCCGCCATGCTTAGACGTTCACGAACAGCACGTTCAACACGAACCAGACCTACACGGAACTGGTTTTCTGCCATTTCACCAACAGAACGGATACGACGGTTACCCAAGTGATCAATATCGTCCACGGTACCTTTACCGTTACGGATATCAATCAAGGTCTTCATAACCTCAAGAATATCTTCTTTGTCTAGTACGCCAGATCCAGTAACTTCTTCGCGACCTAGACGGCGATTGAACTTCATGCGACCAACAGCAGAAAGATCGTAACGCTCTTCAGTGAAGAAAAGGTTTTCGAACAATGCTTCAGCAGATTCTTTTGTTGGTGGCTCACCAGGACGCATCATACGGTAGATTTCTACCAATGCTTCTAACTGGTTACGCGTAGGATCATTACGTAGCGTATCTGAGATGAATGGACCACAATCTAGATCATTCGTGTACAGAGTTTCGAACTCAGTGATATTTGCAGCGCGAAGCTGTTCAACCAGTTCTTCTGTAATCTCAGCGTTACAGCCACAGATCAACTCACCTGTAGATGGATCAATAACATCTTTTGCAATCGCCTTACCAGCCAAGTACTCCATTGGTACTTCAAGCTGTTCCATATTGGCTTTTGCCATCTGACGAATGTGACGAGGCGTGATACGACGACCCGCTTCAACAATCACATTACCTTCAGGATCTTTCACTTCAAAAGATAGTGTCTCACCACGTAGACGATCAGCAACCAACTTCATGTTGATTGTTTCAGACGTCAGGTTCCAAGACGTGTTATCGAAGAAGATATCTAGGATCTCTTCAGCCTGGTAACCCAAAGCCCGCAACAAGATAGTTGCTGGCAGTTTACGACGACGGTCAATACGTACGAATAGGCTATCTTTTGGATCAAATTCAAAGTCTAACCAAGAACCACGGTAAGGAATCACTCGCGCAGAGTAAAGTAGCTTACCAGAAGAGTGTGTTTTACCTTTATCGTGATCGAAGAACACACCTGGTGAACGGTGTAGCTGAGATACGATTACACGCTCAGTACCGTTAACTACGAAAGTTCCGTTTTCAGTCATCAAAGGCATTTCGCCCATGTAGACTTCTTGTTCCTTGATGTCTTTTACGGCTTTGTTGCTGGATTCACGGTCATAAATAACCAGACGAACTTTCACACGCAAAGGCGCTGCGTATGTAATACCGCGTATTTGACACTCTTTTACGTCAAATACAGGCTCACCCAGACGGTAGCCAACATATTCTAGAGATGCATTTCCAGAATAGGACACGATCGGGAAGACGGAGTTAAATGCTGCATGCAGACCAGCATCTAAACGATCTGCTGCTTCAACCCCTGTCTGCAAAAACTTTTTATAGGAGTCAAGCTGAATTGCCAGCAAGTAAGGCACATCCATTACTTGCGGCAATTTACCGAAGTCCTTACGGATGCGTTTCTTTTCAGTGTATGAATAAGCCATCAGTGTTCCCCAGCAAGTGCACCAATTTATAAGCAGGCCGAAAACCCGTTTCGGACTGTGTTACCGCTATTTATTTGCTGTCTATAAATAACGGAAAAAGGCCGGTGGCATATAGCCACCAGCCGTCAGCACTTCGAACAGAAATCTGTTCGGATTAGCATGAAGTTATTACTTAACTTCAACAGAAGCGCCAGCTTCTTCCAGTGCTTTCTGAAGTTCTTCAGCTTCTTCTTTGCTAACGCCTTCTTTAACAGCAGCTGGAGCGCCGTCAACGATGCCTTTAGCTTCTTTCAGGCCAAGACCTGTAGCGCCACGTACTGCTTTGATTACGTTAACTTTCTTATCGCCAGCAGCAGTTAGGATAACGTCAAATTCAGTTTTCTCTTCAGCAGCCGCACCAGCATCGCCAGCAGGACCAGCAGCTACAGCAGCAGCAGCAGTTACACCGAATTTTTCTTCCATTGCTTCGATAAGAGCAACAACGTCCTTAACAGACATTTCAGCAATTGCGTTTAGGATATCTTCGTTAGTCAGAGACATTTTCTATATTCCTGATATTTGTAAGCCCGAAGGCTCATTAAAACTTGTATAAATAAAGGTGCGTATAAACTTACGCAGCTTCTTCTTTCTGGTCGCGAACTGCTGCAATAGTACGGCATAGTTTGCCGGCTGCAGCTTCTTTCATGCAAGCCATCAGCTTCGCAATTGCTTCGTCGTAAGTTGGCAAGCTTGCTAGCATAGCCACGTCTACAACTTCACCTTCGAATGCTGCTGCTTTCAGTTCAAAGTTCTCATTGTCTTTCGCAAAGTTCTTCAGGATACGAGCGCCAGCGCCCGGGTGTTCCTGAGAGAAAGCAATGATACTTGGACCTTTGAAAGTGTCCTGTAGGCATGCATAGTCAGTGCCTTCAACTGCGCGCTTAGCAAGCGTGTTACGTACAACTTTAAGCCATACGCCGTTTTCACGAGCTTCTTTACGCAGTGCAGTCATATCGCCTACTTCAACGCCGCGGGAATCCGCAACAACAGCAGACAGAGCACTAGATGCAGCTTCCTGGACTTCAGCGACGATCGCTTTTTTATCTTCGAGTCCTAATGCCACGATTTACTCCTGGAGTAGTCTTTCGACTTATTACCAACCGCCTCATTTCTGAGGCTTTCCGAGTACGGTGGTTTGATTCAAATACAGAATCTCACCGTCTGCGCAGGCTGGTTTAGCCCATTAAGATAAGGAAACCCTTATCACCTGCGGTCTTTGACGGCCTTCATCTCTGTGTAACAGGTACAGAAGACCCTCAAAAAACCTTTCATGTCGATTAAACTTCTAGAGAAGCCTGATCAACTAGCAAACCTGGACCCATAGTAGTCGACAGGGTTACTTTCTTAAGATACACGCCTTTAGCAGAAGCTGGTTTCAGCTTCTTAAGGTCAGCAACTAGTGCTTCGATGTTCTGCTTGATAGCAGCCGCTTCGAAGTCAGCTTTACCAACACCTGCGTGGATGATGCCGTTCTTGTCAGTACGGAAACGAACCTGACCAGCTTTAGCATTGTTTACAGCAGTAACAACATCTGGAGTTACTGTGCCAACTTTAGGGTTAGGCATTAGGCCACGCGGACCTAGAACCTGACCAAGCTGACCAACAACACGCATTGCGTCTGGAGTTGCGATAACAACACCGAAGTCCAGATCGCCACCTTTCATCTGCTCTGCTAGGTCTTCGAAACCAACAACATCAGCACCTGCAGCTTTTGCTTTCTCAGCGTTTTCGCCTTGAGCAAATACAGCTACACGAACATCGTTACCAGTACCGTTTGGCAGTACAGTAGAACCACGAACAACCTGATCAGATTTACGCGGATCAACACCAAGGTTTACAGCAACATCAACAGTCTCTTTGAACTTAACAGTAGAAAGTTCAGATAGTAGAGAAACTGCATCTTCAATAGAGTAAGCTTTACCCGCTTCAACTTTCTCAGCGATTAGCTTCTGACGCTTAGTCAACTTAGCCATTACTCATCACCCTCCGGAATCAGACCCATGCTACGCGCAGTACCTGCGATAGTACGTACAGCTGCATCCATATCTGCAGCAGTTAGGTCAGGCATTTTAACAGTTGCGATCTCTTCCATCTGAGCGCGAGTAACGTTACCCACTTTCTCAGTATTTGGACGACCAGAACCGCTCTTAAGACCTGCAGCTTTCTTCAGAAGAACTGCTGCTGGAGGTGTTTTAGTGATGAAAGTAAAGCTACGATCAGCATAAACAGTAATTACAACAGGAACTGGCAAGCCGTTTTCCATGCTCTGAGTTTGAGCATTGAACGCTTTACAGAATTCCATGATGTTAACACCATGCTGACCTAGGGCAGGACCTACTGGTGGTGACGGGTTAGCGCCGCCGGCAGGAACTTGCAGCTTGATATAAGCTTCAATCTTCTTAGCCATTTTTATTTAACTCCTAGTGGGTTCAAACGCCTTACAGCTCCCCATTTTCTCAAGACAGAAAAACCCCAGCTCTCGCTGAGGTTATTCCTTAAAACTCTAAATCAGGCTTTTTCGACCTGACCGAAATCCAATTCAACCGGTGTAGATCGACCGAAAATCAACACTGCCACCTGCAGCTTGTTCTTCTCGTAGTTAATCTCTTCAACCACACCATTAAAGTCAGCAAACGGCCCATCGATAACTCGAACCATTTCACCCGGCTCGAATACAGTCTTCGGACGCGGCTTATCAACACCGCTCTCAACTCGACTTAGGATCTCGTTAGCTTCTGCTTCTGTGATCGGCGCAGGATTACCTGCAGTACCACCGATAAATCCAAGAACGTGCGGCGTATTCTTAACCAAGTGCCAGCTTTCATCATTCATATCCATGTGCACCAACACATAACCTGGATAGAACTTACGCTCAGATTTACGTTTCTTACCGTCACGGATTTCAACAACCTCTTCGGTAGGCACTAACACCTCACCAAAAAGATCCTGCATAGAATGCAGCTCAATTCGTTCTTTCAGCGTATTCATTACACGCTTTTCGTACCCGGAGTACGCATGAACAACATACCAACGCTTAGACATGCTTATCAGCCTCTTAACCTATTGCTCCAGATACTAACCAGCTCAACAATGAGTCAAGCCCCCACAACGCCAAACCCATAATCAGAACCACAACCACAACAATCGCTGTTGTCTGCGCTGTTTCTTGACGTGTCGGCCATACTACTTTGCGAATTTCCTGCTTTGCTTCTTTAAACAAAGTAAAAAACGCTTTCCCTTTTGCTGTTTGCAGAGAGATAAAACCTGCAATCAACGCTAACACAAGCAGTGCAACCACACGGTAGAACAAAGACTGATCTGCGTATACAGAGTTACCTACAACGCCCGCAGTAACAATTGCTACTACAGCGACCCACTTAAGGGCATCAAACTTTGAACCTTCGGAATTCACTTTGGCATTCACGCTTAGGGCCTCAGGATTACTTAAAAATAGCTTGTGTCTTGATGCCATCTCAGAAAAGAGATGGCAGGCCAGGAGGGACTCGAACCCCCAACCTGCGGTTTTGGAGACCGCTGCTCTGCCAATTGAGCCACTGGCCTACTGCATAATAGGGAGGCATATTGTATAAGCCTCCCTACCAGTTGGCAATACCTAATTGTTGATTTTATTCAACAATTTTAGATACAACACCAGCACCTACAGTACGGCCACCTTCACGAATCGCGAAACGTAGACCTTCTTCCATTGCTACTGGGTTGATTAGTGTAACGTCCATTTGAACGTTATCACCAGGCATTACCATTTCTACACCCTCTGGAAGCTCACATGCACCAGTGATGTCAGTTGTACGGAAGTAGAACTGTGGACGGTAACCTTTGAAGAATGGAGTGTGACGACCGCCTTCTTCTTTGGATAGTACGTATACTTCACCCTCGAAACGAGTGTGAGGAGTGATAGAACCTGGAGCTGCTAGTACTTGACCACGCTCAACCTCTTCACGTTTAGTACCGCGCAGTAGAACACCAACGTTCTCACCAGCACGACCTTCGTCAAGAAGCTTACGGAACATCTCAACACCAGTACAAGTAGTAGTCGTAGTTTCTTTGATACCTACGATTTCAACTTCTTCACCAACCTTGATGATACCGCGCTCAACACGACCAGTTACTACAGTACCACGACCCTGGATAGAGAATACGTCCTCGATAGGCATGATGAATGCACCGTCGATAGCACGCTCTGGCTCTGGGATGTAAGAGTCTAGAGTTTCAACTAGAGTCTTAACAGCAGTAGTACCAAGTTCGTTGTCGTCTTCGCCGTTTAGGGCCATTAGAGCAGAACCTGGGATGATTGGAGTGTCATCACCTGGGAATTCGTACTGGTCTAGAAGCTCACGAAGCTCCATTTCAACCAATTCTAGCATCTCAGCGTATTCTTCAGAGTCAGCACCACCACAGTCTTCTGCTAGTAGGTCTGCTTTGTTTAGGAATACTACGATGTAAGGTACACCTACCTGACGAGATAGTAGGATGTGCTCACGAGTCTGTGGCATTGGACCATCAGTCGCGCCACATACAAGGATCGCGCCATCCATCTGTGCAGCACCAGTGATCATGTTCTTAACATAATCGGCGTGGCCTGGACAGTCTACGTGTGCGTAGTGACGTTCTGGAGAATCATACTCAACGTGAGAAGTTGCGATTGTGATACCACGCTCACGCTCTTCTGGAGCGTTGTCGATACCGTCAAATGCAACAGCGTCGCCGCCCCATACTTCTGCACATACGCGAGTTAGAGCTGCTGTTAGAGTAGTTTTACCGTGGTCAACGTGGCCGATTGTACCAACGTTAACGTGCGGTTTTGAGCGTTCAAATTGTTCTTTAGCCATCAGTCTGTCCAGTGCAAATTAATTTACAAAGTGCCAAATATAACAAAGGGCAGATATATTACTATATCTACCCTAAAAATAAATTCTGGAGCTCAAGAGCGGAATTGAACCGCCGACCTCACCCTTACCAAGGGTGTGCTCTACCCCTGAGCTACTTGAGCTTAGTCTCACTTGGAGCGGGTAGCGGGAATCGAACCCGCCTCTTCAGCTTGGAAGGCTGAGGTAATAGCCACTATACCATACCCGCCTTACTGTGAATGGTGGTGAGGGGTGGATTCGAACCACCGAAGCTTACGCGTCAGATTTACAGTCTGATCCCTTTGGCCACTCGGGAACCTCACCAACAATTTCAAAACTTCACTGACCTATGAGATGGTGCCGGCACCAAGAGTCGAACTCGGGACCTACTGATTACAAGTCAGTTGCTCTACCAACTGAGCTATACCGGCGTCTCAATGAAGTGGCGCGTATGTTACCACCGAATCAGGGCTTTGCAACCCCTTTACACAACTTTTTTTCAATTTTTATAAAATAATAGTTTTCTTTGACTATTTCTTTGATTTTACTGGATAAATTTCGATCACCTGAGGCATCCATTACAACAACATAGCGAGTTCCAGTAGATTCGCGCTTTTCTACACGACTATCAATTGCTAGTGACGATAGTACCTTTACCTGCTCTACAGCCGATTCTTTATTACTATAACCTTCTAGGCTGTATTCAAAGTCCAGTAATTCGTCACCAACTTCACTTAACACCTTGTTTTCCAGGTAATCCATTAAAGCCAAGCGTTTCTTTAGATCTTCCGGTAAGGAAATCACTACCACATAGCTAGCAACAGTTACTTCTATCGCTTTATATTCAGCCTGACCGCCTAAACCGACAATAAATTGCGTCACGGCAGCTGCTTTTACATCGGTTTCAAAACCAGTAAACCACAAACACTCTTGCCGGCTAGACTTCTCAGCCTTCAGCCTTTCAAGAGCATCCTGATCCATCTCAGCAACCAGCTTTAATGTATTCAGCTGCTGGCGAGCCTCAGAGATTTTATTGGCCTCTGGCTCTAGCTGGATCGAATGCCAAAACAGTAATACCGCATTGGCTAATAATAGAAAGAGAAACAACCAACGAAACATAACTAAGCCAACGCCCAAGCCAAACCGTCTAAGACTAAATCAGGCTCTAGGTGCCCGCATCCAGCCATCTTGTAGAACAGCTCGCCATCACCGCCTGTTATATAGAGCGCGCTATGCTCAATTTTTAGATCCTTTACAATTTTTTCCGCCAAAGCAACAAACGCAAAATCAATTCCGTTAGACACGGCTGAATTTGTATCTTTGCCTGGCTGAGGATTAAAGGACTTAAGTGAATGATCGATAAGAATTTCAGATGTGTTTTCTAATAGGCCTTTTTGCATCAACCTGAGACCAGGAATGATATGACCGCCTATATGTTGTCCTTTATGATCAACGTGATCGACAGTAATCGCACTTCCACAATCGACCACACAACAAGCGCCACCCGCTTTTTTAAAGGCCGCTAACATAGCCAACCAACGATCAACCCCCATCCGCTCCGGATCGACATAGCTATTTTTTAATCCAGCTTGCTCTGCTGTTGTTTTAGCAAATAAAGGCTCGACTTGCTCTAGCGCTTGAAAAATTGCTTGCAGTTGCAGGCTTATCTCTTTACCTGCAACTGACGTTACTCTGATTTTTGAAAATTTTTGTAGCCAGCTATCCGGAATTGACTGCTCGTTCAATTCTCGCGTTAACAGCTTACCTCGAGCACCATTCTGTTCGAGCACTCGCCACTTTATAAACGTATTGCCAGCATCTATTTCAAGAATCATAAGTTTCGCTGAACACTCACTTCTCCACCGTGAAAAGCCTGCACGCCAGACGGCGTTTGTAGAAGCAGTGCGCCGGAGGTATCGATACCGTTGCAAACACCTTCTACCATCTTCTCACCAACCTGCAATACGATCTCTTTATTCTGCATAGCATGGTAGGACTGCCACTCATCAACCCATGCAGCAAAGCCTGTGCGCTCAAACTCTTCAAGCCTTACTACTAGCTGATTAATAACTTCGGCTAATAGTCGATTGCGGCTTACATCAGTGCCAGCAATAGTTTTAAGATCGGTCCAAGGCTGATCGATATCTTCAGCCTGTTCTTTTGGCATATTCACATTCATACCAACACCAATAATCACTTGGCATTGACCGGACGCTTCTCCATTTAACTCAATCAAAATCCCTGCAAGTTTTTTGCCTTGATAAAGTAGGTCGTTTGGCCATTTCAGCTCAACCCCATCAACCGAGAGTACTTCCAATGCTTTAACAAGAGATAGACCGATCAGCAGACTCAAACCCTCAAGTGCTGCAGCGCCCTGCTCAAATCGCCATACTAAAGAGAAATAAAGATTGCGAGCAAAAGGGCTAACCCAGCTGCGACCTCGTCGACCACGACCTTCTGTCTGCTGCTCAGCAACAAACAAACGCCCATGACAATCTCCCTTCTGAGACTCCTTCATAGCCATCTCATTAGTAGAGGCAATGGTTAACGGAATCTCTGGACATTTAATTAGTTCTGCAACCTCTGGGCGTAAAGCAGATTTAATCTGCTCATAATCCAGTAGCTCTACACCACCCGGGACTCGATAACCTCGCCCTTTAACACTGTAGACTTCAAGACCGCTTTCTTCGATACGGCGTATATGTTTCCAGATCGCACTACGGCTGATTCCAATTTCCTCTCCCAATTCTCGACCGGAGTGGAATTTGCCATCAGCTAGAATAGACAACAACGAACGGAGCGTCATACTACTTTGCCTTCTTTAAATTTTATCTAAAACAATAAAGCTATAGTTGTATGGGTTAGGTCCTTCTGCAGAGAAATCTTCTCTACCCACTTCTTTCCAATTTTCTCGCGCAAACTCAGGGAACCAAGCATCCCCTTCTATTTCTGCATCAACTTCTGTCAGATATAAACGATCAGCCTTCTCTAACGCTTGCGCATAAATCTGACCGCCACCAATGACCATCGCCTCGGATGCACCATCGATCATTGCTACACTTTCAGCCATATCAATAGCCGCTTCTAGGCTAGAAACAACTTTGACACCTTGAGGCGCATAAGATTCCTGTCTAGAGATAACGATATTGGTGCGCCCAGGTAGTGGACGGCCTATAGACTCATAGGTATTTCGCCCCATGATAATCGGCTTACCCATAGTCACTTGTTTAAAGTAACGTAGATCTTCAGGTAAGTGCCATGGCAGCTTATTGTTAACGCCAATCACTCGATTTTTAGCTTGTGCAACAATAATTGCTAAGTTCATCGAAACTCCTAATCGACTTATATCGCTAAGATATTAAGCATCATTTTATATTCTTACCAAAAATACTTAACATTCGGTAACATAATCTCACTGAATTTAAACACAGGGTTAAGCACAAACCAATGAGACAATACCTAGATCTGTGCCAAAGAATTATCGATGAAGGCGTTTGGGTAGAAAACAAACGCACAGGCAAACGCTGCCTTACCGTCATTAATGCTGATTTAACTTATGACGTCGGCCAAGGGCTGTTCCCTATGGTGACTACGCGCAAGTGCTTTTACAAATCAGCGATTGCAGAGATGTTAGGTTATCTCCGCGGTTATGATAACGCAGCAGATTTTCGCAAGATTGGCACCAAAACATGGGATGCCAATGCCAACGACAATGCTGAGTGGCTAGCTAATCCATATCGAAAGGGTGAAGATGATTGCGGTTTCATCTACGGAAAAGTAGGCAGAAACTTCCCAAAACCCGATGGCGGCAGTATCGACCTATTGCGCAAAATTGTGGATAACCTATCAAACGGTATTGATGACCGTGGTGAGATCTATACCTTCTATCACCCGGGCGCCTTCCACATGGGCTGCTTACGACCTTGCATGTATAGCCATCATTTCTCACTGCTAGGCGATACACTTTACCTAAACAGCACTCAGCGAAGCTGCGATGTGCCATTAGGTCTGACGTTTAATATGGTGCAGGTGTACTTCTTGCTAGCGATCGTAGCGCAGATCACCGGTCATAAACCGGGTAAGGCGTATCACAAGATCGTAAACGCCCATATTTATGAAGACCAAGTCGAGCTAATGCGTGATGTGCAGCTTAAACGTGAGCCGTTACCGTTACCGACCTTTAAAATCAATCCAGATATCAAAACGCTGGAAGATTTAGAAACATGGGTAACCGTTGATGACTTTGAAGTTGATGGTTATCAGCACCATGACCCAATTCAGTATCCGTTCTCGGTTTAGATCAGACAATAAAAAAAGAGGCCTATTTGGCCTCTTTTTTAAGCTCAATTTCATCCGCGCTTATAAGCGAGCCCAACCAACAACATCCCCAGCAGTATCATCGGCAAAGAAAGCAACTGACCCATGGTTAGCCACTCAAATGCGATAAACTGAAGATGCGCGTCCGGTTCACGCACGAATTCTACTAAAGATCGGAACAAACCATAGAGCAGTAGGAATAATCCAGAAACAGCCATTTTCGGTCGCGGTTTAGATGAGAACCACCAAAGCACCACGAATAGCACAAGCCCTTCTAGTGCAAATTCATACAACTGAGAAGGATGACGAGGCAGATCACCTCCGCGAGGAAATACCACACCCCAAGGCCCATCGGTAACACGCCCCCAAAGCTCACCACCAATAAAGTTACCAATACGGCCTGCACCTAAACCAATCGGCACCAAAGGCGCTACAAAGTCCGTCATGGTAAATAGGGATTTACCGTGTTTACGACCAAACAGATACATGGCCGCGATAACACCGAGCAAACCTCCGTGGAAAGACATCCCCCCTTCCCAGATAGCAAATAGCCAAAGCGGATCTTGCAGGAATCGATCAAGGTGATAGAACAGGACATACCCCATTCGACCACCCAATACCACGCCCATAGCACCCCAGAAGATCAGATCTGATATCTGCTCTTCAGTCCAGCCAGAACCAGGTAAACGCGCTCGCCTTACACCTAGCCACCAAGCTGCGGCAAAGCCGATCAAATACATCAAGCCGTACCAATGAATCTGCAATGGCCCAACATCTAATGCAATCGGGTTGATATCATGAACCCACACAGCACTACTCCTAAACTAGATTACTGATTAAGAAACGCAGCCCTACACAGAATAAAAAGACTGCAAAAATCCGTTTTAAAACTGGTCCTGGCAGACTGTGCGCCCATTTAGCACCAAACTTAGCAAAATAAGAACTGGTCAAAACAATACCTGCAAATGCAGGTAGGTAGACATAACCTGCACTCCAATCAGGCATATCAGCATTCCCCCAACCTTCCCAAACATTGGTTAACGCCGCCATTACTGCAATCGGAAGACCACAGGCAGCTGAAGTAGCCACTGCTTGTTGCATCTGTACTCGCCCCCAGGTGAGATAAGGCACTGTCAGGGTTCCACCACCAATACCAAAAATACTGGAAAGCCAACCAATCACACCACCTGAGATAACAAAAGATTTGGTACTCGCCGATATTTCACCCGCATCAGGCTTTAAGTTCAACGCCATTTGGATCGAAACCAAAATAGCAAAGCCGCCCAACGCAATTTGTAGCCATTCACCAGTCATTTGCCCCGCAGTTTTAACGCCGAGAAATGCACCCAACAAAATACCAGCTGTTAAAGGCTTAAAAATATCCCAGCGGACTGCACCTTTGCTGTTATGTGCCATAGTAGAGCTGATCGAAGTCACTACTATGGTCGCTAAAGAGGTGGCAACCGCTGCATGGGTTAACACGCTAGGCGCCATCCCCTGCAATTCAAAGCAAAAGACCAATACCGGCACGATCAACAGACCACCACCAATACCAAATAAGCCTGCAACAACCCCTGCTGCTGCGCCTAGAATTAAGTAGGTAAGAATTGTGATCAGCATCTTTTATCCTTTACTCTGCCTTTGTGCGATTTGCACTTACAATAAAAACGATCGCTATATTACCCAATTAATGGCCTATTACCTATGTGCTTAATAACATTCGCGTATAAGACCCACCCTAAGTACTCCCTGATTTTACTCGCCAATCGCGACGAGTTTTATCAAAGAGCCAGTCAAGCGATACATTTTTGGCCCGATCAGACTCAGGTGCTTGCCGGAAGGGATCTAGAACAGATGGGCACTTGGTTGGGCATCAATAAAGCAGGAAAGTTCTCAGCCGTTACCAATTTTCGTGATGGCAACAACATGGCCAAATCGAAAAAATCTCGCGGTGAGCTTACAGCCAATTTTTTAACGGGTTCTACTGATGCGAAAAGCTATTTAGCGCAATTGGAGAAAGAAAAATCACAATACGGCGATTTTAATCTGCTTACAGGGGACAAAACAGGTCTGTACTACAGTTCTAACCGCGGAGGCCAAACGCAGCAATTACAACCCGGCGTATACGGAATGAGTAATGCGCTTCTAGACACGCCTTGGCCAAAGCTTACCCAAGTAAAACAGGCGCTAGTAGATAAAATCGAAAATGAGATGATTTCTGAGCAGGCTTTGTTTGAGATTATGCTTAACGATCAACAGGCTGCAGACGAAAACTTGCCGGACACCGGCGTACCTTTTGAATGGGAAAAACAGCTCTCTTCTAGCTTTATTCGATCAGAGACTTATGGCACTCGGGCTATAACGCTCCTTCTGCAAGAACTCGATGGCTGCACAACAGTTATCGAACAAGGATACGACTATAATGGCCCCTTAAAAAGAAGTGAGTATCAACTTACTTTGCCAGCCTTAGGGTAGCGACCTCAAGGAAAAAAACAGACTAAACAACAACCGGCTGTTTTGGCAGCGCTATACCCAAGTCAGTGAGACGCTCATTGATAAACTGCTGAATACGATCAGCATCATCCATCGCCATCACATCTTTCAGGAGTTGACCCGCATCTTCCTTACTCACTTGGCGGATTGCCGCTTTTACTTTAGGCAGATTGGTCGCGTTCATTGATAGCACGTCATAGCCCATTGCCATCAACAGCAAAGCACCGCCTGGCTCAGACGCTAATTCACCACAGATAGACACTGTAACGTTTTCTTTATGGGCTTCTCGCGCAATGAAAACCAGCGCCCTAAGAACAGCGGGATGGTAACTAACATACAGATCAGCAACACGAGGGTTATTACGATCTACGGCAAGCAGATACTGAGTAAGGTCGTTGGAACCCACTGAGATAAAATCGACACGACGGGCAAATCGGCGTACCTGATAAACAGCAGCCGGCACCTCAACCATCACACCCACCAATGGACGCTCTATATCATGCCCTTCATCTTGCAGTTCTTTAACTGCACGATCAATCTGACGACTTGCTTCTTCTACTTCGCCTACGCTGGTCACCATCGGCAACATGATACGTAGATTACCGTAACCTTCACCTGCTTTAAGCATTGCGCGTACTTGCACAAGGAAGATCTCAGGATGATCCAGCGTCACTCGGATACCACGCCATCCCAAGAATGGGTTTTCCTCTTCAATTGGAAAGTAAGGTAGTGACTTATCTCCACCGATATCCAAGGTACGCATTGTCACTGGGCGAGGATGGAATGCTTCTAACTGTTTACGATACGTCTGTGCTTGATCCTGCTCACTCGGGAAGAACTCTCGAATCATGAAAGGCACTTCGGTTCGATACAGTCCGATACCTTCTGCGCCACGATCCAGTGAACGCGCCACATCGGCGATCAAACCTGTATTTACCCAAAGAGGCATACGGAAACCATCTGTAGTTTCCGCAGGAAGGTCCTTAATCGCTTCAAGTTCGGCAGCCTGCTCTTGTTCACCGCGCAAGATATCTCTGTAGGCCGTTAGTAGATCTTCTCCCGGCTGAACATAGATTCGACCTGAGTAGCCATCAAGAATCAGCTCTCGACCATCAATACGCGTCAAGGGCAGATCCACTGCTCCCATAATGGTCGGAATACCCATGGAACGAGCAAGGATCGCAGCATGAGAATTACTGGAGCCATGAACAGAAACTAAACCGACCAACTTCTCGCTCGGCACTTCACCAAGCATCGCCGGAGTTAATTCATCAGCAACCAGTATGGTTTCATCGGTAAATTCGAGTACCGCCGGTGCGTCTTCTTGCAGATAGGCGAGCACTCGACGCCCTAAATCTTTGATATCAGTCGCACGTTCACGCAGATAGGGATCATCCATCATCGAAAACTGACGCACATGTTCCGTAACAACTTCACGGAGCGCACCTTGCGCCCAGTTCCCTTGACGAATTCGAGCAACCACTTCACCAGCCAAAGCGTTGTCATCCAACATTCGAAGATAAACATCGAACAGCGCCTGCTCTTCAGAACGTAAACGCTGGGCTAAACTGCGCCCAACTACTTTGATATCCCGTCGAACAAGCTTTAACGCAGCTTCAAAGTTCGCAATTTCCTGCTCTACATCTTTGGCAACTTTATCCGGAACTGAATTCAGATCTGCAGGAGGCGCAACAACCGTAGCCGAACCAATAGCTACGCCAGCAGAACCCGGTACACCTTCAAAGCGTAAGTTAACAATCTCGCTACTAGGCTCTTCACCCATCGCACCTAAAGAGCCTGTGGCTTCAGCATGAGCAATCGCACCTGCTAGTTGCGCAGATAATGTAACCAGAAAAGCTTCTTCGCTCTCATCAAAACGGCGCTGCGCTTTTTGCTGAACAACTAAGACCCCTAAAACACCGCGGTGATGGATAATCGGCACACCGAGGAAAGAGTTAAAACGCTCTTCACCAGTGGACTCAACATATTTGTAGGCGGGATGTTCAGAGGCGTTTTCAAGGTTAATCGGTTCGGCACGATCCACCACCATACCAACCAAGCCTTCTTCGGCAGATAAGCGAACACTACCTACCGCTTCTTGATTTAGACCCTCGGTCGCCATCAAAACATAACATTGATCCTCGGGATCAAATAGATAAACAGAACAAACCTCTGTGGACATAGCACGCTGGATGCGACGCACAATCAGATTCAGTACCGAGTCCAAATCTGGCGCGATACTGACTTCCTGTACAATCTTCTTCAACACATCCAGCATTCAGTGTCTCTCCTTCTAGGTATTTATGGCATTAAATCTCGATAGTTTAGGTGATAATTCTCGCATTGCCTTGCGATACACCTCTCGTTTAAATGACACAACCTGTCCTAGCGGATACCAATAGCTCACCCAACGCCAACCATCAAACTCTGGCGATTCAGTGTGATCAATTTTTACCGCACTATCTGCGCTTAACATCCGTAGCAAAAACCATTTTTGCTTCTGGCCAACACATACCGGATGCGAATTGCGCCGGATCATTCGTTTGGGCAATCGGTATCTCAACCAACCTCGGGTTACTGCAACAATTTCTACATCTTCTGCAGCAAGTCCAATCTCTTCTCTTAATTCGCGATACATTGCTTCTTCAGGGGTTTCATCCTCATTGATTCCCCCCTGCGGAAACTGCCAAGCATCTTGGCCAATTCGTCTTGCCCAAAGGACCTGACCCAGCGAGTTAGCCAGAATGATACCGACATTCGGCCTGAACCCATCTGAATCAATCACTTTAGTTATTCCTAATTATTTTTCAGCTATTGTTCCATAATTCTTTGATACTCAGCAAATCCCTTTTCAGACAATTGCATTCAAAGCATATCCTCCCTATCCTTGCGACACTATCTTATTCGTTGAGGAACCTCTTTTGAGCTTAGCAATTTTTGATCTGGACAATACTCTTCTTGCCGGTGACAGCGATCACGCATGGGGCGAATTCCTGTGCGAAAAAGGAATTGTAGATAGCGATGAGTATAGTCGCGCAAACGACTACTTTTACGAGCAATATAAGAATGGCGGATTAGATATTTTCGAATTCCTTACCTTTGCTCTAAAGCCTTTGGCTCAGATGCAACGTGCAGAACTAGATAAACTGCATTTAGAGTTCATGGAATCTAAAATTATTCCAATTATGCTGCCTAAAGCGGCTGAGCTTCTACAGAACCACCGCGAACAAGGTGATTACTTGCTTATTATCACAGCGACTAACCGCTTTGTAACAGGCCCTATCGCAGACAAGCTGGGCGTTGACGACATTATTGCAACAGACCCAGAAGAAGTGGATGGCGAGTACACAGGCAAAGTTGCGGGTATACCTTGCTTCCAAGATGGCAAAGTAACGCGCCTGAATGAATGGTTAAAACATAATGACTTCAATTTAGAAGGCAGTTATTTCTATAGTGATTCCCACAATGACTTACCGTTGCTGGAGAAAGTAACTCATCCAGTCGCAGTAAACCCAGATGAAACGCTGGAAGATCATGCCAACGCCAACCTTTGGCCTGTGCTTGATCTACGTTGATCAGGTGTAAACATCCGCACAAAAAAGAGAGGCAATAGCCTCTCTTTTTTATTTCTGTTAAAACTCAATCAAAATGTTCTGCAAAATGACGAACATCGTGAGCTAACTTATCAATCTTATCGGCAGCCTTTTCCATCTCTGCCAAAACAGCCGCACTGATCGCTGACTCAATCAACAGTGCTAACTCATCAAAATGCTCTTCACCAATATCGTTACACATTACTGTTGGTAATCTCTCCTTAAAAGACGAGACAACATGTTGAGCATGTGCAGTTTGTTTCATTGTCATCGTTTTACTCCTTAACTCTTACTTATGCACTGGGTGACGATCAATTTGCCCTTGGGCATTGCTGACGATTTGCGGATCCGGCTGAAGATCAATCTCTTCACTTTTATTCGGATAAGGCATACGACTAAGTAGATGGCGCATTGCATTAAGTCTTGCGCGCTTCTTATCGTCAGACTTAATCACAGTCCAAGGCGCATCTGCTGTGTCGGTATAGAAAAACATCGATTCTTTGGCTTCTGTATATGAATCCCACTTATCCAAAGAGGCCAAATCAATTGGAGAAAGCTTCCATTGTTTCAACGGATCTACACGGCGAGCCTGAAAACGTCGGAACTGCTCGTCACGGCTTACCGAGAACCAGAACTTAAACAGTTTGATGCCACTTCGCGCCAGCATACGCTCCAGATCAGGGGTCTGACGCATAAACTCTAAATACTCAGATGGCGAACAGAAGTTCATTACTTTCTCAACCCCAGCACGGTTGTACCAAGAACGGTCAAACAGCACTATCTCACCAGCCGTAGGAAGATGGTTGATGTAACGCTGGAAATACCACTGTCCTTTCTCTTGCTCGGTCGGCTTTTCCAACGCCACCACACGTGCACCACGGGGATTAAGGTGCTCCATAATACGTTTGATGGTTCCGCCTTTACCGGCTGCGTCACGCCCTTCAAAGAGGATAACAACACGCTGCCCGGTCTCACGCACCCAGTTCTGCATCTTCAACAGTTCTATCTGCAGCTCTTTTTTACGCTTTTCGTATTCTTTGCGGGAAATTTTTGTATCGTAAGGGTATTCGCTGGACTCAAACAGATCAGTAACTTCCTGATCCAGCAGTACAGTAGGGCAAATTTCTTCTTGCGGTGGCAAGATCACATCTGCAGTTTGAACATCAACATCTGGGGTCTGTAACTCCTGGTTCATAGGCTTACCTCTCTAGTTCGGTTAATCAGTATTACTGATTATGCGCCTACTACATCAGGAGTTTCTGATATAGATCAAACAACCATTAGTATTTTAAAAGTTAACGTTCCCTCTATAATTATTCTTCGGTATGATCCCCGCCCTTTCCGATTAAACCTTCACGGAATAACAGCCCTTAAGCCACCACTTTACAGTGCTTCAAGGACTCATTTAGCTCATGCATCAACATGCTTCGCGTGATGATACCCACTAGCTTATTCTGCTCAACCACTGCATACACTTTTGGTTTATCCAAACCCATCTGCTGAGCTAAATCGACAATACTCAATCCCGGTGAAACCGTAAGTGGATCGGTACGCATAATATCGCCAACAATTTCGTGGCTATCACAGTGATAACTGTCGGTAACTAAATAAGGCAAACAATCAAACTCTGATAAAAAGCCAACCACCTTCAAGTTTTTATCTACTACCGGTAAGCCTAAATACCCAGAATCTAGAATATGAGAAACCGCCTCAACTAGGGGCATATCTGCACTTAGCGGCTTATTCACAGGAAACATTGCATCTTTTACTTGTAACATAACCCTACCCACCTGTTTTATCTTGCTGATTACAGTCTGGCAAAGAACTCGAAAATGACAAATTCACAACAAAAAAGGGGAGCTGTTAAAGCTCCCCTTTTTGATCGATTCGCCAAAGCTATGGGCATGGATTCGGATAGCGGACATGAATCGCTTCAATCTCCGCCAGTAAACCTTCATCAAGGTTAAGGTTTACGGAGTCTATATTGGCTGTCAGCTGCCCCATGGTCGTTGCGCCAATAATATTACTGGCGACAAAATCACGACTATTAACAAAAGCCAACGCCATCTGAGCTGGATCCAAATTATGCGCTCGCGCTAGCGATACATACTCTTCAGTCGCTTTTATACCTTGTTCATTCAGATATCGAGTGTAATCAGGAAACAGGGTTAAACGGCCCTTCTCAGGCTGAGCGCCATTAAGGTACTTGCCACTCAAGGTACCAAATGCCATTGGTGAATACGGCAGTAGAGACACCTGCTCACGCATCAAAACCTCGGTTAAACCCACCTCAGAGGAGCGGTTTAACAAATTGTAGGGATTCTGTACGGAAACAACTCGCGGCAGGCCTAATTGCTCAGCATAAGCTAGAAACTTCATGGTTCCCCATGCCGTTTCATTGGATAAACCCACATATCTAATCAAGCCTTCATCCACCAGCTCTTTTAAAATGTTTAGGGTTTCCAAAATTGCTGCCCCATCGTTTTCTGGAGCATGCTGATAGCCTAACTTACCAAAGAAATTAGTGGTGCGATCTGGCCAGTGGAGTTGGTATAAGTCGATATAATCGGTTTGAAGACGCTTTAAACTGCCTTGGATCGCTTCACGAATATTTTTGCGATCAAAATGCATATCAGGGCGGATAAAGCTGACAAAATCTCCAGGCCCCGCAACCTTTGTTGCAACGATCACCTTATCGCGGTTATTCCGTTGCTTCATCCAGTTACCGATGTAGGTCTCTGTTAGCCCCTGATAACGCTCATCCACAGGCACTGGATACATCTCAGCAGCATCAAGAAAATTGACACCTTGCGCCCAGGCATAATCCAGCTGTTCAAACGCTTCGACCTCAGTGTTTTGTCGACCGAAGGTCATAGTTCCCAGACAGATCAGACTCACATTGAGATCAGTATTACCTAGCTGACGATATTGCATGGTAAAGCTCCTATCTGGGAACAGATGTCAGGTTAAGACGATGGCAAAACTCTGACAAAGAATGATTTAAGGTAATCCGTTTCGGGAATCGCTGGATGTACCGGGTGGTCTGCACCCTGATGCCCCTGATCAAAGATCTGAGCATTACGATCCAATTCGCGGCTATTACTACGAATAATATCGATCAAGCGATCACGTTGAAGATGCATAGAGCATGACGCAGACACCAAGATTCCGTCTTTCTTCAGAAGACGCATGGCGAAATTATTCATACGGGAGTAAGCACGCTCACCGTTACGAATATCCTTTTTCTTCTGAATAAACGCAGGCGGATCCAACACAACCACATCAAATTTTTCTTTATCTGCAATCAGAGACTTACAAATATCAAAGGCATCGCCGTGGAAGCCTTCGAAACGATCAGACGCATTGTTGATACGCGCGTTCTCAGCAGCCACTTCTAGAGCAAAGTGGGAAGCATCGACACAGATCGCCTGATTAGCACCAGCAGCCAAAGCCTGCGCGCCCCAGCCACCTACGTAACTAAACAGATCCAGTACGCGCTTACCTTCAACATGTTTTTGCATCTGAGCACGGTTATTACGGTGATCGTAGAACCAACCAGTTTTCTGGCCTTTCTGCAGTGGCGCTAGCAGTGGTACAGAGTTTTCCATCAACGGACACAGCTCTGGGATATCACCTTGGATGATCTCTGTGTAGGTTTCCAAGCCTTCCATATCGCGCATTTTGCCGTCGTTACGCAGCAAAATCGCTTTCGGCGTGAACACTTTGTTCAATGCGTCGATAATGTCATCTAGCACCGCTTCCATGCCGGCTGTAGAGATCTGTACAACAAACACATCGTAGAAACGATCAATCACTAGACCTGGTAGAGCATCACTGTCACCAAACACCAAACGATAGCAATCATCAGTAAAGCAGCTTTCACGCAGTGATAGCGCCACTTTAAGACGGTGAATGATTAAGGAACGATCCAAAGTGTATTTAAGATCACGACTGACGATTCGACCGCAAATCAACGTATTTGGGTTTACATAAGCAACGCCTAAAGGTTTGCCTTTGTCAGTTTCGACAATAACCTGCTGGCCCGGCTCAAAGCTCTTCAGCGGTGTCGCGCGGTTATCCACTTCGTTACTGTAGATCCAAAGGTGACCACCACGCAGCCTGCGTTCAGCCCCACTGTTTAGTTTTAGAGTTTGCAGTGACATGTTTTTCCTGTTTTACAGACAACTGTCCCGGCATATAGCCGGGACAAGGTATTTATTTCTCAGGCCGAGGCCCTAAATCTGACTTAAGCTTCAGATTCGCACAGATCGTTGTAAGCTTCTGCGCTTAGTAGTTCGTTCAACTCATCAGCGTCGCTTAGCTTCAATTTGAAGAACCAACCATCACCGTATGGGTCAGAGTTAACTAGCTCTGGAGAGTCTTCCAGATCTTCGTTAACAGCTACAACTTCACCACTTAGCGGCGCGTATACGTCAGATGCAGCTTTAACAGACTCAACAACACCTGTTTCATCACCTGATTCTACTTCAGCACCGACTTCTGGCAGCTCAACGAAAACTACGTCACCCAAAAGGTCTTGCGCGTGATCTGTTACACCGATGACAACGGTGCCATCACCTTCAACGCGGATCCACTCGTGACTAGCAACGTATTTCAGTTCAGATGGAATGTTACTCATGTTTATTTCCTACCCCTATGGGTCCTGTTTAAATCGAATTCTTAGTCAAAAACTTTTTTGCCGTTACGGACAAAAGAAGGACGAATTACACGTACAGACACCAACTTGCCTTTACCACGCAGATCCACTTCAGCTGTATCCGTTGTGCCCACAGGCACACGTGCCATAGCGATCGAACAACCCAACGTCGGAGAGAATGTACCACTGGTAATCTCGCCTTCGCCAATGCCGTCTACTACAACCTTCTGATGTGCACGCAATACACCACGCGCTTCCATCACTAGACCTACAAGCTTATGGCTCACACCTGCATCACGTTGCTGCTGTAGTGCTTCACGGCCGATAAATACACGATCTTGCGGTTCCCAAGCGATCGTCCAACCCATATTAGCTGCTAGCGGAGAAATAGTTTCATCCATATCTGCGCCATATAGGTTCATACCCGCTTCTAAACGCAAAGTGTCGCGCGCACCAAGTCCACACGGAGCAACACCAGCATCCGCGAGTGCCTGCCAGAAATCTGCCACCTCATCTTCAGGCAGCATCACTTCTAAACCGTCTTCACCAGTATAGCCAGTTCTCGCAATAAACCAGCCTTCGGACTCTAAACCTTGGAAAACACTTAACTGATCGATCAAGTTAGCGCGGGACTCTGTTACAGCTTGTTTAGCCAACGCTAATGCGTCTGGGCCTTGCACTGCTACCATCGCCAATTCTGGCTGTTCTGTTAGCGCAACGTCATCAAAGCTAGCCGTCTGGTCAGACATCCAACGTAAATCTTTTTCGCGTGTTGCACAGTTCACAACGACACGGAACCACTCGCCAGCAACACCTGGCTCTGTCATTAGGTAGACAATAAGATCATCAATTACACCAGCATCTTCATTCAGCATGCCGCTGTACATCGCCTTACCCTTTTCCTGCAACTTAGCAACATCGTTTGCTAGCAGGTAACGTAAATACTCTTTAGCGTCTGTGCCGGTAACGTCTACAACCGTCATGTGGGAGACATCAAACATACCAGCAGCTTGTCGAACCTTGTGATGCTCATCCACCTGAGAACCATAGTGGATTGGCATATCCCAACCACCGAAGTCGACTAGCTTAGCACCCATCTCTTGGTGCTTTTCGTACAATGCAGTTTTGCTACCCATATTATTAACTCTTATCAGGGGCTAGCTTAGGCCTTGTTATCGTCATAAACAGGTCTTGCTAGGCTTTAACAACTGCTTTTCAGCTCAAGAGCGAATCAATTGACCTGAAAAACAAAAAAAGGGAAGACAATTTATAGGGATTCTCTTCACAGTTCAATCTTTGAACGACAAACTAGGGTTGCGACTATGGTCGGATCAGATTATCCAAGCCGATTATTCTTGAATGCTTCTCTGCGCCAATTGCGGCAAACGACCAGATAACCCCATCGCATCCATCACAATATGATTTTTAACGGGCGATAGTTTATCCAATAAGTTCATGCCCATATTGCGCGCCAAGCAAGCTAAAGGCTGTCTGGTATTAAATAAACGTTTAAAGCTTTCCATAGCTAAGGACATCTGAATATTGTCATTACGGCGTTCGCGCTGGAATCTGCGTAACACCGATTGAGCGCCTAAAGGCTCACCTCGACGCGAAGCGTCCATCAATGTTTCAGCTAACTGAGCGGCATCTAACAAACCTAAGTTCACACCCTGACCTGCCAGAGGATGGATGGTATGTGCCGCATCCCCAATCGCTGCAAAACCCGGCTGAATGTAATGCTGAGCATGACGCTGTCGTAACGGGAAAACACTGCGCTGATCGCACCATTCTATGTCCCCTAGACGGTTCTCAAATGCACGACCTAATTGCTGGCAAAACGCTTCATCTGGCAATGCCATCAATTCATTGGCATGTTCTGGCGATGTCGACCAAACAATCGAGCAGTAGTAGTCGCCCTCTTCGTTACTCAAAGGTAACAATGCCAGCGGTCCATCCTCGGTAAAACGCTGCCAAGCGGTCGCTTGGTGCGGCTGTTCGGTTTTAACGGTGGTCACAATGGCATGATGACCATAATCCCATTCCACCATCGGTAAGCCCGCATGTTGACGTGTTTTCGATAACGCGCCATCCGCAGCAACCACTAGATCCGCTTGAATGATACGACCATCACTCAATTTCACCGCACGACCTTGATCAGACTGGGGAGATAACTCCGTCACTGTCACACCGGTAATCAGTTCTACTGAAGGTTTTTCTAGAAGAACCTGATACAAACCCGCCAGTGTCACACGGTTTTCTACAATATGACCTAGAGCCGGCTCATGCAGTTCTCGCGCTGAAAAGTGAATATGCCCAGTCCCTTCGCCATCCCAAACATCCATCTCAGTGTAAGGACTTAGACGATAATCTTGCATATACTTCCAAGCACCTACAGACGTCAAGATCTGCTGTGAGGCACAGGTAAGCGCGCTGACACGAGGGTCATAGCCCTTGGCTTGTGCGCCTTCAACAAACTCAGAGAAACCACTGATATCGCCTTCGCGTTGTTCTAAAAGCGTGACTTTAATATCGGCATCCGCCAAAGCCGCAGCAAGGGTAACTCCCACCATGCCGGCTCCAACAATAACTACATCTGAATTAAGCACTTGTGCCTGTGTATTTTCTGGCATGATCTATCTCTATTTCAGGTCTGGAGCAGGCATATCTAAGCCCATGGCACCACGGGCAAAAACGGTTCTAGCAGGCGGACAAATATCTAATAGTTGCAGGCCTAGGTTACGGCCGGCAGCAAGCAGAATATTATTATTAGAAAACAGCTTCATAGTCTGATCGCTCAGCCCAATTGTGCGCTGCTGATCTTGTCGTTGCTGTTCGTAGAAATCCTGAAGTACGTTTAAGTCACCTAGATTACCGCCCGCTTTACGAGCTTGAATCAGGTGATCAGCTAAAGCGACAACACCACGTAACGCCAAGTTGTATCCTTGTCCAGCGATTGGATGCAAAGCATGCGCTGCGTTACCTAAGACCACTAAACCCTGACGCACCTGCTCCTGTGCTAAAACCAGTTTTAGAGGATAGGCATGTCGTTCACCCACTTTGACAAAATTACCTGCGCGATGACCAAAACGTTCGTGTAGACGCGCTATAAACTCAGCTTCGTCAAGCGCCATCACTTCATCGACTTGATCATTAGGCACTGTCCAAACTAGACCACAACGATGCTCACCGTTTTGTTCTTCCAACGGTAATAGCGCCATAGGACCCGTATCGGTAAAACGCTCATAAGCAATATCATTATGTGAGCGATCTAAGCTGACGTTGGCTATGACAGCGTGTTGTTCATAGGTCGTTTCGCTATAGTTCATACCCATCCCTTCACGCAATGAGGAACGGCCACCATCAGCCATCACAACCAATTCAGTCGTTAACTGATGCGTCTCACCCTCTTTTTCTAGGGTGACGCCCATCTGGTCAGAGCCATACTGAACATCTGTCACTTCTGCAGGGCAGATAAAATCAATGCGCTTCGCATCATCCTGCTGTAAACGATCTAACAACACGCGTCCGAGCCATTGGTTTTCGACCACATAACCCAGCGCAGGCACTCTTTCCTGCTCTGCATGCAGACGCGTTACACCAAAATGACCTTTATCTGAAACGTGAATATGTTTGATAGGTGCTAAATGCGTTTTTAGCGTTGGCCAAATACCCATGACTTCGTAGATAGAACGGCTTCCATAAGCCAATGCCGTCGCTCTGGAATCATAGCTTGGCTGATACTCCAGAGCACTTTTCTCAGGCATAGGAAAGGCTTCAATTACGGCGATATTCAGATCAAGCTGTTCACTCGCTGGCAGAAGAGCACAAGCTAAACTCGCGCCCACCATGCCGCCACCGATCACCACAATGTCATAGTGCTGTTTCATTTTGCTGCCATTAACGCTTCAATTTCTGCAATTTCTTTCGGCACAGCTGCAGTAAGGTTTTCGTTCCCCTCTGCAGTGATCAAGATATCGTCTTCAATACGTACACCAATACCGCGCCAACGAGGTTCAACATTTTCGTTGTCCGCAGCGATATAGATCCCTGGTTCCACCGTCATCACCATACCAGGCTCTAACGGACGCCATTCGCCATCGACTTTGTAATCGCCAACATCATGAACATCCATACCTAACCAATGACCAATACGGTGCATATAAAAATCACGGTAGCGACCCGCTGAGATCTCTTCACTCAAGGTACCCGATAGCAAACCTAGCTCAATCAGTCCTGCGGTTAACACTTCTACCGACTTTTCGTGTACGGCTTCCCACAAAACACCTGGTTTCGCGAATTCAATACAAGCTTTCTGTGCTTTCAAAACCAGTTCGTATATTGCCGCTTGTTCTAGACTAAAGCGACCATTTACAGGGAAAGTACGTGTAATATCGCCGGCATAATGATCTAGCTCACACCCGGCATCAATTAACACCAGATCACCGTCATTGAGCGGTTCGCTGTTTTCGATGTAGTGCAGCACACAAGCATTTGCTCCGCCACCCACGATCGTCGAGTACGCTGGCTGGCGTGCGCCATTCATCGCAAAGTGGTGCAAGATCTCCGCTTCTAACTGATATTCCATCACGCCGGGCTTACACAGTTGCATCGCCTTGATATGCCCCTGCGCAGAGATCTCACCGGCACGACGCATCATATCTTTTTCTGCATCGCCTTTGATCAAGCGCATTTCATGTAACAGGCAATCCAGCATCACCAATTCAGAAGGCGCAACTGCCCCTTGGCGTACTTTTGCCCTAATCAGGTTAAGCCAGTGTCGAACGCGTTGATCAAGCTCTTCATCTTTACCAATGGAGTAGTAAATTCGAGAAACGCCATTTAATAGGCCCGGTAGAATATCGTCGACTTCATCAATGGCATGGGCTTCATCCATGCCATAGTCATTAACAGCGCCTTCAGGCCCTGCACGATAGCCATTCCAGATCTCCATCAGCTTGTCACGATTACGACAGAACAGCACCGATTCACCATCTGTACGACCCGGCATCAATAGCAACACAGCATCCGGCTCGTTAAAACCTGTTAAATAGTAAAAGTTGCTATCCTGACGAAATGGATATTCAACATCGCTATTGCGCTGCTTCATCTGCGCAGAAGGAATAATCGCGATACTGCCCGGTGACATCTGCGCCATCAACGCAGCACGACGTGCGACAAACTGATCAAGACCGATCTTCATTAATGCAACCTGTTGTTTTCTGGCTTAGCTTTAGCAAACTCTTTTTCTTTCTTTTCTAACGCTTTATTACACTCGGTAAACAGCATCAAAACAGCCATACGCACATATTCTTGAACTTCCATCAGATCAGCTTCGTTTTCATCAAGCTCTTCCAGATCGGAAGAGATTTGTGCGATTTGACCAAGGTCATTTAGCGTCTCTTTCGCTTCAGGCGATAAGCTGGCATCTGTATGTTTGCCATAGAGACCGAATCCACTTAGGAAGCTCTGACACCAACGCCCTAGCGATTCAGCACGCATAGAGATCTCATCCTCATCATCTGGAAGCACCATATCGAACTCCAGATCCATACTTTCCATACAGCCAAGCGTAGCGGTGTAAAGATTCGTCACCACAGACTTACTGCTATCTTGAGAGAGCGATTCTATATCGAGCAATTCATTAACAATTTTCTCCAACGCCGCTGGTTTTAAACGTGCACCCGCAGCTAAATGTCCCGAGATAACTCCGTGGAGTTCTGAAGGTGAAACAGCTCTCACCCCCTCCTCTACAAACATATTTGCGATAAGTTCAAAATCGGGTAGATCTACAGGTACATTTTCTAAAGACATGAATCGAATCCATCAATAATATCGTGCTGTTAATCCTAGCATTTCAACACTTCCTGTGCAGCGTCATTGACCCACAGACAGGGGCTGATTATAGTCCTGCTGAGAATAATTTAGCTTTAGGGGCATTCTTTCTGCATGACTGAGCATTACTTTAACGCGCTGGAACAGAAAATCGATCAACTTCTGGAACGCTGCGAACAACTAAATCAGGAAAATATTCAGCTGCGTGCCCGTGAACAACAGCTTAAAGAGGAGCGTGCTCAACTAGTACAGCTCAACGAACAAACGCAATCCAAAATTCAAGCGATGATCATGCGACTTAAAGCGTTGGAGCAAAACAAATGAGCCAGCCAGAATCCCAACCTGTCACTATTACTCTGCTCGACAAAGAGTTTAATTTTAACTGTCCGGCTGACGCAGAAGCTGAATTATTGGCTTCCGCAGACTTTCTTAATGAGAAAATGCTAGAGATCAGAAAAACAGGCAAAGTATTAGGACTTGAGCGGATAGCAGTGATGGCAGCGCTCAACTTGGCTCATGAGTTATTACAATCGAAGCAAGCAAACACCAGCAATATTGAAGAACGCCTACGTCACCTTGGCAACAAAATTGATCAAGCGTTAATCAACGAAACACAAACTGCTGACTCGGACAGTTAACCACTGTCCTTGAAAACTTTTCAACTTAAGAAAAGTGTTTATTTAACAGCCAGTTACAGCACCACCTAGCAGAAAATATTTTTATTACAAGTCCTGACACCGGCATCATAAAGGGTATAATAAAAACATGCCCTGGGGTGTTCGACCGTTGGTTACGTCCCTCGAGCCGATAATCACACTTTTGGGGGTTGCTCGTAGTTTCTGGTGTGCATGTCCGATTTACCGGAAAGCCTAATGATACTCAGTAACCACCTCCTTGAACCTTCGGGTTCAGGGCCATATCCGACACCGGCACCTTGGGGATCTTCATTTCACAATGACTCAACAACGCAAACAACTCCGCCAGCGTATTCGTCAACTCAGACGCTCTTTAACTCCTCTACAACAGGAACAAGCCGCACAAGGTTTGCTAAAGAATATACGCACCCGCGCAGATTTCAGACGCGCTAAGAGTATCGCTATCTACTTACCTAACGATGGTGAGATAAACCCTGAACCGTTGATTCACTACTGCTGGAAATTAGGCAAGAAAGTCTACCTACCGGTATTGCACCCTATTCTTCATAATCGCTTATGGTTTACGCCGTACACAAACCAAACGCCGATGATTAAGAATATCTACGGTATCCGTGAACCTAAACTGCAACCGCACAAACGCAGAGCCGCTTGGGCGATAGATTTAGTTTTGCTACCTCTAGTCGCCTTCGATGCAAAAGGCAATCGTATGGGCATGGGCGGCGGATACTATGACCGCACATTCGGCTTTAAAAATCTGAAGAAAAGCATAAAAGGACCAAGCCTTATCGGGCTGGCGCATGAAATTCAGAGAGTAGAAGAGTTACCTGTAGAGAGCTGGGATATCCCTCTAACATCGATTGTTACTGATAGCAGAAGCTATCTATAACGCAATTGAAAGCTTAACTGTTAAAGACTTGCTCAAACAGGGAAGCAAACTGGAAATCTGCATGCGATACGCCGGTCATTACAGACCCTAGTACAAACACGACTACCAAGATTAGAACCAGATCAGGACCTTTTTTCATTATTCTGCCTATAAGGTTTACCACACATTAAACAAACGCTCGTTTACTTAATGCCCGGCCGTAGTTTTTCATAAATACAGTTTTTTGCAACCCCTTATAAATCATGGGGCAATAAAACTATCGGCCAGTTACATAATTATTTTAATCCAGAATTGTAAAAAGAGCCAATTACCTACTGATTTATAAACTTTTTTGCAGAAAATTAAGAAAAATCATCATAAAAGGTATGGTTAACATCGAGAAAAGTGTCTGTCCGGTGATAATGGCAGCCATCATTTGCACATCCCCACCAAGCTGACGCGCCAGAATATAAGAGGATGCAGCCGTTGGTAAGGCCGCGTACAACCAGATAATTTCAGCATTTGGCAGCCCCAATACAACACAGATCAGAAAGGCCAATAACGGCATTAATAACAGCTTGATCAACGAGGTCACACTTAGCGCTTGGCCACTTTTCATTAGGACCTTAAAGCTCAGTCCTGCTCCTACAGATAACAGCCCCAATGGCAGAGCCATACGACCGAGGAATTCAGCGATAGGCATCAGCAGATCCGGAAAACCTACCCCCGTCTGATTTAACAACAGACCACACAAGCTTCCGACAATAAGGGGGTTCTTTAACAACGCTAACAACACGCTCTTAAAATCTTGAGTTCTACGAGTAAAGTAGGAAAAGACCAGCACACAGCAGAAATTCAACAAAGGGATCATTAGCGCCATTACCACTGCACCTACCACTACTCCTTGAGGACCAAACAAGGTTGCCGAAGCAGCCAAGCCCACATAGACATTAAAGCGAATTCCACCCTGATAAATGGAGGTAATCCCGGCAGCATCGACCTTCAAGAACGGTTTAGCCAAAAAGACCAACACACTACCACCCAAAACCAGCAACACAACAGCCAACCCCACCTGATCCAGAGGAACAGCAGTCATATCTGTACTGGCTAAACGGGACACCAACAAAATAGGAAACAGTACAAAGTAAGTGGCCTTTTCCGCCTGCCCCCAAAAGTCATCGGTTAGAAATCCGCTCTTTCTCGCCGCATAACCTAATAAAATAAGTGCAAATACCGGCCATAGAGCACTGATAATTTCGATCATAGTGTTATAGTGATCTTATAAAGTTAATAATGATGTACAGAGTGGAGCCTACAATGATGACATCTCTTGTCTTAACCGTCATCGGTCCTGATAAACCAGGTCTGGTCGAAATGCTAGCGCAAACCATTACTGAAAATGGCGGCAACTGGCTAGAATCCGGTATGTCCAGATTAGCTGGAAAGTTTGCCGGCATTCTAATCACCGAAGTTCCTGAAGATAAAGCAGCCTCATTAACTGCAGCGCTAACAGCGCTAGACGCTCAAGGCTTGAAGGTAACAGTTGAACAGTCTTCAGCACCAGAAGTCACTGGCGCATCTCAGCACTTTAAACTTGAGTTGGTTGGCCATGACAAACCTGGCATCGTGCGTGATATTTCTAGCGCACTAGCTAAACGCCACGTAAACGTTGAACGCCTAAACACAGAACTCGTGTCTGGTTCTATGTCGGCTGAATTGCTGTTTAAAGCAGAAGCTGAGCTACTCGCATCTAGCGACCTAGACTTAGATGAGCTGCAACAGGATTTAGAAAATATTGCTAGCGATCTAATGGTTGATATCAGCTTAGATAAATAAACCATACCGCAGACAAACAAAAAACGCGCTTACCTTTCTCAAGGCAGCGCGTTTTTTTATTTCTAAGATGAGCTATTAACCACGCGCATCCAATTTAGCCTGACCACGCTTCACTGCTGCACGTACTTGATTTGGCGCTGTACCACCAATGTGGTCACGTGCTGCTACAGAACCTTCAAGCGTTAGCACTTCAAATACATCCTGCTCGATCGTATCGGAGAACTGAACAAGCTCTTCCAACGTCATTTCACCTAGATCTTTATTCTGCTCGATGCCGTAGGCTACAGATTTACCTACAACTTCGTGAGCATCACGGAAAGGCATACCTTTACGCACTAGGTAATCCGCCAAGTCAGTCGCTGTAGAGAAACCGCGAAGCGCTGCTTCACGCATACTGTCTTTCTTAGACTCAAGCGCAGGCACCATATCAGCAAATGCACGTAGACAACCTTTCACTGTGTCGATTGCATCAAACAGCGGCTCTTTATCTTCTTGGTTATCTTTGTTGTATGCCAGTGGCTGAGACTTCATCAACGTTAGCAAGCTCATCAAGTGACCGTAAACACGACCGGACTTACCACGTACTAATTCAGGTACATCTGGGTTCTTTTTCTGCGGCATGATTGAAGAACCTGTGCAGAAGCGATCTGGCAGATTGATGAAATCAAACTGAGCAGATGTCCATAGAACCAACTCTTCAGACATACGCGTTAGGTGCATCAACAAGATACTAGACGCGGAGCAGAACTCGATCGCGAAATCACGATCAGATACAGCATCCAAAGAGTTCTCAGCCGGAGCATTAAACTCAAGTAGCTCGCAAGTTAGGTCACGCTGAATCGGGTAAGTCGTACCCGCAAGTGCTGCAGCACCTAGTGGCATGATGTTGGCGCGCTCACGGCAATCTTCGAAACGGCCGAAGTCACGCGTTAGCATCTCAAACCACGCAAGCAGGTGGTGACCAAAGGTCACAGGCTGAGCTGTTTGAAGGTGCGTAAAACCTGGCATGATCGTATCAGCTTCACGCTCAGCAATACCTAATAGGCCCTGCTGTAGGCGCGTAATTTCAGCCAAGATTAGATCAATCTCATCACGTAGGTACAAACGAATGTCGGTCGCCACTTGGTCATTACGAGAGCGACCCGTGTGTAGTTTCTTACCTGTGATACCAATTTTCTTAGTCAAAGCCGCTTCGATGTTCATGTGTACATCTTCTAGCTCAATTGACCATTCAAATTCGCCACGCTCAATTTCGACACGAATTTCGCCAAGACCACGGATAATATCGTCACGCTCTTCTTCTGTAAGAACGCCTGCTTTTGTCAGCATCTTCGCATGAGCAATAGAACCGCGAATATCCTGCAGATACATACGCTGATCAAATTCAACGGAAGCCGTAAAACGCGCAACGAAAGCATCCGTTGGCTCATTAAAACGACCGCCCCACTGCTGGTTAGTTTTATCACTCATGGGAAAACCTCAAATTACTCGGAGACTTAATCAGCTATTTTTAGCCGATATCACAAAATTTGCGCGACATTATATCACGCCCTTTCGCTTGAGGTGTCTATATCGCGCCCTGCAATCTGCTACAATCGGCAACAAATATTAAATATGCCGTATTTGAGACTACTTTTATGAGCAGAACCATCCGCATTGCTACCCGTAAAAGCCCATTGGCCCTATGGCAGGCAGAATATGTAAAAGCCGAGCTAGAACGCCATCACGCAGATATTAAGGTCGAATTACTCGGCATGGTATCTAAAGGCGACAAGATTCTAGATGCACCGCTAGCCAAAGTGGGTGGTAAAGGTCTGTTTGTAAAAGAGCTAGAAGAAGCAATGCTAGCCGGTGAAGCTGATATCGCGGTTCACTCCATGAAGGATGTACCGATGGAGTTTCCAGAAGGCTTAGGTTTGGCCGTGATCTGCCCACGCGAACAACCAACCGATGCTTTTGTTTCTAATACTTACAACAGCATTGATGAACTACCTCAAGGCGCTGTAGTCGGTACCTCTTCTCTACGTCGTGAAGCGCAAATTCGTGAAAAACGCCCTGACTTAAAGATCAAATGGCTTCGCGGTAACGTCAATACACGTCTACGTAAATTAGATGAAGGCGAGTACGATGCGATCATCCTTGCCTCTGCAGGTCTGATTCGTCTAGAGATGCCTGAGCGTATTCGTTCAGAAATTTCTGTAGATTTCAGCCTACCGGCAGGTGGCCAAGGCGCTGTAGGCATTGAGTGCCGTACAGATGATGCTGAACTGCATGCACTTCTTAAGCCTCTACACGACACCGAAACGGCTTGGCGTGTAACGGCAGAGCGCGCAATGAACAAGCGCCTTGAAGGCGGTTGTCAGGTACCGATCGCCTGCTACGCGACACTGAACGATGACAACTCCGAACTATATCTACGTGGCCTAGTTGCAAAACCAGACGGTACGTTGATTCTACGCGACGAACAACGCGGCGCTCCGGCTGATGCCGAAGCCATTGGTGTAGAACTGGCTGATCGCCTATTAGCTGCAGGCGCTAAAGAGATTTTGGACGCTGTATATAACAAAGCAGATGCCTAACTCTTTAGCCAACCTTAGGGTTCTGGTGACACGTCCTGAGCATCAGGCCCAAAAGCTTACCGAACAACTCCGCGCCCTTGGCGCGGAACCAATCCCCTTTCCGCTACTCAAAATCCAACCTATCTCTGAAACTGATGAAAACTTTCATCCGCTGAAACAACACATTTTAGATCTAGATCTATTTCAGCATGTCATTTTTATCAGCCCTAATGCGGTAGAGCTTGGTTATGAGTGGATCGACTTATACTGGCCGCAACTGCCACTTGGCGTACAGTGGCTAGCCATCGGAAAGCAGAGTGCGGCTGTATTGAACAACTATGGTATAGATGCCTATCACAGCCCTCTGGGGTACGATTCAGAAGCGCTATTAGCATCACCGGCGCTACAACAGATTACTGGCGATAAGATTTTAATTATGCGAGGCCAGGGTGGACGGGAAAAATTAGCCACTGAACTTCGTGCACGGGGAGCAGAGGTTAGCTATGCTGAACTCTACCGCCGTGAATGTCCTGCATATTCCGACGCTGATATTGCCGATGCCCTTTTTATTCGGCCATTAGATGCCATATTTATCAGCAGCGGCGCAGGACTCGACAATTTACTGGACTTGATACAGCGCCCTAATGGGAAATTCAGCACTGATTCACTATTACGCTGTCATCTTGTTGTGCCCAGTGAACGTATTAAAAAAGCTGCCGAAGCAGCTGGATTCAACAGAGTAACCACGGCCTCGGGGCCAGACGATCAAGCAATGATCGACACCCTGAAGCAGTCACTGACTTTTGCGGAAATCGACAGATGAGCAACAAAAAGAAACAATCGCAGGAAGACAAGAAAACCACTCAAGATTTACCTGCAACTGAGGTTGTTGAAGAAGTGGTTGAAGAGACTACTGAAGCAGTCGCTGAACAGGAAGAAGCCGCTGTAGAAGAGACTAAAAAAGAAGCAGAAGATACAACGGCTGAAGCAGACAATGTCGCTGCAGCAGAACCATCTGCTACTGAACCAAAAGCAGAAAAAAAGAAGAAGCCTGCAACATGGCCTGGCAAACTAGCACTGCCTATCTCTATCATCGCTTTAGGTGCTGCTGGTTACCTTTACTGGCTATCTCTACAACAGAGCGATAGCGTTGCTCAGAACAACGCTGCAATTGAAGCTCAGGTTAGCTCCTCTCTAAGCGACGCTCGCGGCTCTGTAGATCAAGCTTTAGCTGGCATGAACCAAACATTGGGCCAACTAAAATCTCAAAGCCAAGCAGACAAAAACAACATTGATGAACTGCAAGCACGTCTTACTAAAAGCATCCAACAGGTGACAGCTAACCAGAAAACCAATCGTAAAGACTGGCTTCTGGCTGAAGTGGAATATCTATTACGTCTCGCTAATCAGCGCGTACTGATGGAACAAACATCTGCAGGTGCACTGAAACTACTGAAATCTGCTGACAAGATCCTTAAAGAGACTGACGACGTTTCCATTTACGATGTACGTAAGGCTTTAGCTGCTGATATCGCAGCATTAGAAGCAGTACCAGTATTGGATACAGAAGGCGTATTCCTGCAGCTTGGCGCATTGAACAATCAGGTACAAAATCTACGTTTAATCCCAATTTCTAAACAGCACAAGCTACCTGATCTATTAGAAGAAGTTACGCCAGAAGTGGTCGAAGAGTCTTGGACTGCCGGTCTAGAAGAATCATGGAGCAAAGCAACCGACAAACTTAACAAGCTTGTGGTTATCCAGCACCGTGACGAGCCAATTGAACCATTACTATCACCACAGCAAACATACTACCTACAGCAAAATCTTCACCTAATGCTAGAACAAGCTCAGCTTGCTCTACTACAGCGCAAGCAGTCATCTTATGATGCCAGCCTAAACAAAGCGCACGATTGGGTTTCTACTTACTTCGAGCAAAGCGACGGCACTACACAAAGCTTGCTGCGCGGTATTTCTGAGCTGAAGAGCGTTAAAGTAACGGCTGAGATGCCAGATATTTCTGGTTCTCTTCGCAGCCTGAAGAACTACCTTGCTCATATGACAAAACTTAAGGAACAAGGGGCTTCATAATGAAAAAACTTGTCCTACTTCTGCTGATCATTCTTGCTGGCGGTGCATTCGTCGGTGAGATGATGATCAAAGATTCAGGCTATGTCTTGATCGCTTATAACCAAACAACGATCGAAACCAGCCTGTGGGTTCTTCTCATCGTTTTGGCTGTAGGTTTTGTCATTGGTCACTGGCTATTAAACTTAATCACTCATACTCAGTTGCCAACCACTAAGCTAAAAGCTTGGAAAGATAACAGAAACCAGCTAATCAGCCGTCGTAAGACGCTGAAAGGTCTAACTTCTCTATCTGAAGGCAACTGGGCTCAAGCACAGAAGCAGCTGGCACAAGCCGCTGAGCGCTCTGACCTGCCGCTAGTAAACTACCTAGCTGCAGCAAAAGCTGCACATGAGCAAAACAATGAAGCTGCAGCTGACGAACTTCTACAAAAGGCACGTAACACAACGCCTGAAGCCGAAGTAACTGTTGCTATCTCTCAAGCTGAGATTCAACTATCTCGTGGTCAGCTAGAGCCTTGCCTAGCAACACTTCTACGTTTGCGCACACTCGCGCCTAAAAACACATACGTAATGAAGTTGCTGAAAGATGTTTACCTTCGTCTGAATGACTGGAAAGCACTTTCTCAACTAATTCCTGCACTGCGTAAACACCAAGCGCTGAAAACGGAAGAGCTATATGAACTAAGCGCAGAATGCTGTACTCATATTCTTGAAGACAGTGTTAGCAAGCTTCCTGTGGAAACCAGTGAAGAAGACCGCCTAAAAGCATTAAGCGATGCTTGGTCTGATCTGCCGACAGAGCAAACTAAGAATGGTGAAATCGTTCAGCGCTACACCGAACTACT
Source organism: Neptuniibacter sp. QD72_48 (assembly GCF_047778065.1). Classification (GTDB taxonomy): domain Bacteria; phylum Pseudomonadota; class Gammaproteobacteria; order Pseudomonadales; family Balneatricaceae; genus Neptuniibacter. The sequence continues at coordinate 3,611,721 of NZ_CP180547.1, forward strand.
TGTTTCTCTTGGCGCCGAAGATCGTGCAGAGCAAAACCTTCGTTCCTTGATTAAGAAAAACTGGGACGAAAAACTGGTTACGTTGTATGGCCGCATCAATGGCGAGAATGCCAAGAAGCAGCTTGATAGTGCACGTAGCTGGCAGAAAGCTCACGCCGAAAGCCCTGAACTATTATTGACGCTAGGCCGTCTATCCCTGCGCAATGAGCACTGGGGGCAGGCAGTTAAGTATTTTGAACAAAGTCTTGAGCTAGATGCAAAACCAGAGACTTTAGGTGAGCTAACGCGCCTACTTCGCCACCTAGGCGAAGATGAAAAGGCCCAAGGTTTACTACAAGAAAACCTAAGCATTGTGGCATCAGGCTTACCTGAACTACCAATGCCAGTAGAGCAAAAAGCTAGCGCTTAATAGCCTTACAAGACCATAAAAAAGGATGCTGTATAGCATCCTTTTTTATTTATTCGGTTTGCACTAATGCCTCCATCGCCTGTTCTGCCCAATGCAGGCTATGTCGATAGGCCACATCAAAAAATTCTTTGCCAAAAGGAGAAGTTTCAACCTCTTCCCAATCCGCTTTTTCGAAAGCAATCACAACTTTCAGCAATCCACCTAAATCGCCTTCAAAATCAGATATTGCATGCTTAATGCTGTCATCTAGGGGAATCTGACGCAAAATTTCATCCATTTCCACATCTAATAAGAGGTCTAACTGAGAGATCATTCCCACCATAAAAGCACTGTCTTGCTGCAATGATTCAGATGATTCTGCTAGTAACTCACACATACGACCACGGACCAATAGGTTTCTAGCAAGCTCTTCAGGCTTATCAGGGTTACTGGCTAATGTAATCAGAGTCGCCCACTTCCGTATTTGGTCATGCCCCAATATCACCACCGCCTGCTGCATCGAGTCAATTGAACGGTTCTGCTGGTAAGCAGCGGAATTAACCACCTTTAGAATCTTAAAACTAAGCTTAGGGTCCATAATAATCAGCTCTTCAATTTCTGAAGGCGTAATATCTGGACGCTGCAACTGTTGCAAAAGCTGCATTAAAGCCGCGCTATTACCCGGAACATCTTTCCCTAGTACCTTAACTGGACGACTAATAAAACCACCTTGAAACAGCTTAAATCCGACCTTTTTACAGAACTGTAGGGTTTCAAAGTCATCTACATTTTGCGCTAATGCGGTCTTTTTCGCTTTATTCAGCGTGGCTACTAGCTTTTTAATTTTAGCCCGATGCATCAAACTAAAATCGATTTTGATGATATTGACCAATTTAATTAAGGGGATGAGATGAGGTTGCATTGAGAACCCATCCAAAGCAATTCGGTACCCTTGTTTAGACAGCATTCTAAGGTGAGAGACAACCTCTTCAGTCACCGTTATATCTGGATGGACTTCAATAACTATCTCTTTTCTTGGCAATGCTAGAGAGCTACCCTCCTGTAACATCGAACTAGGAAAAGGCAGAAAGACCGGTACTTTATTGATATGCCCGTCTTGAAACAGACTAGTAAAGGTGTGCATAACTAGCATCGACCCTTCCGTTTCAGGGTCAAATAGCGAGTCTTCAATGTATTCAGAATATTGATAGCGCAGCTGGTAAGAAATGATCTTGAGATTCCGATCAAAGATGGGCTGCCGAACCATCAATACTTCAGAGCCTTGCCCTTCCATAGAACTCAAAAGCCCCTGAGGTAGTTATGGATTTAATAAAGCTTATCCCGCTACTGAAGTTATTGCCAGCCAAAAGCAAAAGAGGAGCTCTCTGCTCCTCTTTTATTTACTCTACCGAACTTTTTGATAACCTATAGTCTATCGAGACGCATTGCTCGCTCTTCGTTGACTGACTATCTGCCACAGAAACTCAACCGCAGCGATAACCAGTATCGTATAGCCCATAAGCTCAGTTCCTTCTTCTACAATATTCTTCACGACCCTTACATAGCCATCACCCATCACCGCTTCCCAGAAGGAACCGCGGCCAAACAGACGTGAAAATACCAATACAACCAAGATACCGCTCAGATAGATACCAGCACTGGACAGTTTCGAGAATTCAATTAAGGAAGGTTTAACCGGGTGATGTTGCCTAATCAAATATAAAGTCGATGTCGCAATTAAGATACAAACCAGCGTCTGCCATGCGCCATCAAACATATTCTCATCTAAAAAGGCATCAAACTCACGAATCAGCATCATGCCACTCAGCGTTGCAACAACCACGGCAGCTGGACGCAACGTGTCACTGTAATAAGCACCGATTAAAAACAACATACAGGTAACGAAAGCAAACGTATCATGCATCAACTCTGTCGCTGAACCTTCATCGTACTTACTCTCGGCCAATAAGGCGTAACCTTCCATTGCAAAGATATTTGCTACACCTGCCATAAAAAGCAGATAAACAAGGGAACGCATCATTAGGGCGGCGAATGATTGCATCTGTATACATCCAAGTAAGTTGATAGAAACAGGTAAAACATCTAGCTAGCGTAATTCTGGCTCGGCGTTTATCGATAACCGTTCAGATAAAGATCCATAACTAAGCGATTAGGGTAAGCGCGAACCGAGGATTCTAATAAAAAATGATCAGAAAAGCATTTATAAGAAAGCTTTGTTACATCTAGCTAGTGTAAAACACGCTTTTAAGGACAATTGGGCAATAAAAAAGGAGCCAGAAGCTCCTTTTTTAATAAAGAGGTGAATTAGCTCTTAGGTCTTGGTGCATAAGCAAATACATCAGAGTGCATATTCGCTTCGTCAAACCCACGTGGTTCGCACGCATCTAGCAACGCATAAACCATACCCGGAGAGCCACTTGCGAAGATTTCTACATTGTCAAAATCGGCAAAATCTTCTAGAACAGCATCCGGTAGAAGACCTGTACGACCTGTCCAACCAGGGCTATTTTCAGGTTCGCTCACAATAGGCTCAAAGTGAACATTTGGATGTTCTGCAGCCCATTGCATTGGCAACTTTTCCAAATACATGTCTTCTTCTACACAAGCGCCCCAATAGATATATATTGGGTTACCAAATTGATTAGCCAATAGGTGTTCTACCACGCTCTTCACTTGCGCAAAGCCGGTGCTTGCCGCAGCCAAAATTAAACGTGTATTTGGCTTTAGTTTATGAGCTTGTAGGTAGCAATCACCTTTAGGCAGCTCAATCTCTACCGTTTTTTCGCTTTTTAAATGCCCGATAATCGCATTAGACATTTCACTCTCAGGCATATGACGGATATGTAACTCGATATCACGACCTGTATCTGGCGCAGAACCAATAGAAAATGAAGCCTGTTTACCGTCTGGCAAAAAGATATCTAAATACTGACCAGCATAAAATTCGGCAGAAAGAGAAGCCGTTGCAGGCATTTGCAGGCGGATGCGGTACACATCATGGTTTAGCTTTTCAAATGCCTTAATATCACAAAGGAGCTTTTTCACAGATAACTCTCCAGGGCTTTTTAACCCTTCAATCCTGACCCTTACATCACTTAAGGGTTTACATGTACATGCTAGTACACTTGGTGCACTACGAGTAGTTTGAACGCTATCAACAGAGAGATACAGTTCCGGATAGCGTTGTTTAATTTCGCCTTCAAGCAGCTTTACTTCGCAAATTTCACATACACCATTGCGACAGCTGACGCGCATTTTATACCCTGCTCGATGCAGACTTTCCAGCAGGGTTTCATCTGACTCGGAAGGAATTTCATCCCCGTTATTTTCGATCAGAATATGCTTAGGCATAGATCACTTTAAAATACCCAATTCGTCCCAGATATCGTCTACTTTACTCTGAACTTCGGGATCCATAACAATAGGCTCCCCCCATTCACGGGTTGTTTCACCTTCCCATTTATTGGTCGCGTCCATGCCCATTTTAGAGCCGAGCCCTGACACTGGCGATGCAAAGTCAAGATAATCGATCGGCGTATTATCGATCATCACGGTATCCCGCTGAGGATCCATACGCGTAGTGATCGCCCAGATCACATCATTCCAATCGCGGGCATTCACATCATCATCACAAACGATTACGAATTTGGTGTACATAAACTGTCTTAAGAACGACCAGACACCCAACATCACACGCTTTGCATGGCCCGGATACTGCTTCTTAATCGTCACTACCGCCATACGGTAGGAACAGCCTTCAGGCGGCAGATAAAAATCGACGATCTCAGGGAACTGCTTCTGCAGAATAGGTACGAACACTTCGTTTAGCGCCACACCCAAGATCGCTGGCTCATCAGGTGGACGTCCAGTATAGGTGCTGTGATAGATCGGATTACTGCGATGGGTAATTCGCTCGACCGTAAATACAGGGAAGCTATCAACCTCGTTGTAGTAACCTGTATGGTCGCCAAATGGGCCTTCATCCGCCATTTCGGCCGGATCAATATAACCCTCTAAGATGAACTCAGCGCTAGCAGGTACATGAAGATCATTGCCAATACATTGAGTAATTTCAGTCTTACCACCCCGCAGCAAGCCCGCAAACGCATACTCAGATAAGGTATCAGGAACTGGAGTCACTGCGCCTAGAATCGTTGCTGGATCAGCACCTAAAGCAACGGCAACCGGAAATTTTTCACCCGGGTGCTCCTGTTTCCACTCGCGAAAATCAAGTGCACCACCACGGTGTGCTAACCAACGCATAATCAGTTTATTTTTACCGATTAATTGCTGACGGTAGATCCCTAAATTCTGTCGCTCTTTATTAGGGCCGCGTGTAATCACCAAAGGCCAAGTAACCAACGGTGCTGCATCCCCCGGCCAGCAAGTTTGAATAGGAAGGGTATTTAGATCAACATCATCCCCTTCAATCACATGTTTCTGGCACGGCGCAGACTTAACCAGCTTGGGGCCCATATTGAGCACTTGCTTAAAGATAGGCAGCTTTTCCCAAGCATCCTTCATACCCTTAGGTGGTTCAGGCTCTTTTAATTGAGATAAGAGTTTACCTACATCTCTCAGCGCTTCTACAGACTCCTCTCCCATACCCATCGCTACACGTTCAGGCGTACCAAACAAGTTAGCTAACACTGGATAAGAGGAACCTTTAGGATTTTCAAACAGCAGAGCTGGACCGCCTGCTTTGAGAGTACGATCACTAATCTCGGTCATCTCCAGATTAGGATCAATCTCTTGTTTAATGCGCTTTAACTCGCCACGCTCTTCAAGCATGTGGATAAAGTCACGCAGATCTTTATATTTGGGTGTCGCCATAATCAGACCTAGTAGATATAAAAAAGGGCAAGCAGATGCTCACCCTTTAATACGCAAACCGGTTTACTTCCGTTTCATCGAAAGGAAGAATTCGTCGTTTGTTTTAAAGTCTTTCAGTTTGTCGATTACAAACTCTGTCGCTGCAGTATCTTCCATTGGATCTAGAAGCTTACGTAGGATCCACATACGCTGTAGCTCTTCTTCGGATGTAAGAAGATCTTCACGACGCGTACCAGAACGACGGATGTTGATTGCTGGGAATACACGTTTCTCAGCAACTTTACGATCCAAGTGAACTTCAGAGTTACCTGTACCTTTGAATTCCTCAAAGATAACTTCGTCCATCTTAGAACCCGTATCAACCAATGCTGTTGCGATGATTGTTAAGCTACCACCCTCTTCAATGTTACGAGCAGCACCAAAGAAGCGCTTAGGGCGCTCTAGAGCATGCGCATCAACACCACCGGTTAGTACTTTACCGGAAGATGGGATAACCGTGTTGTAGGCACGAGCCAAACGCGTAATGGAATCCAGAAGGATAACAACGTCTTTTTTATGCTCAGTTAGACGCTTAGCTTTCTCGATAACCATCTCTGCCACTTGAACGTGACGTGATGGTGGCTCATCGAAGGTAGATGCAACCACTTCACCGCGAACGGTACGCTGCATCTCTGTTACTTCCTCAGGACGCTCATCGATTAGCAATACAATCAGGTGAGTTTCTGGGTTGTTACGGGTGATGCTGTTAGCGATGTTCTGCAGCATCAAGGTCTTACCGGCTTTAGGCGGTGATACAACCAAAGCACGCTGACCTTTACCCATTGGACAAACCAGATCGATAACACGTGCAGTCAGATCTTCTGTACTGCCGTTACCAATTTCCATCCGCAAACGATCCTGCGCAAATAGAGGCGTCAGGTTTTCGAAAAGAATCTTATTCTTCGCGTTATCAGGCTTATCGTAGTTAATTTCATTAACTTTCAATAATGCAAAATAACGCTCACCATCTTTAGGTGGACGAATCTTACCCGCAATCGTGTCACCTGTACGCAGGTTGAAACGACGAATCTGACTTGGAGATACGTAGATATCATCCGGGCCAGCTAGGTATGAGGAGTCAGCGGAACGCAGGAAACCAAAACCATCCTGCAGAATTTCTAAGACGCCATTACCGTAAATGTCTTCACCGCCTTTCGCGTGACGCTTAAGGATAGCGAAAATAACATCCTGTTTACGGGAACGAGCCAGATTATCCATTCCCATGCCTTTGGCAATTTCAAGTAACTCGGGAACGCTTTTTGTTTTTAGTTCGGTAAGATTCATAGTTTGAAGAAAATGAGCACGAAGCTAATTTTTAATATTTGGATGGAATTTAAGAAGAAAGTCGAACGTTGGTCAAAACGCTCTCGCTTAAAATACAAAAGAAGGAAATAGATTTCAGCGGGAGGACCAAACAAGCAACACTATAGAAGGAAGGTAAGGGTCTGTCTATAGTGCGAAGGTAAGAAAGTGCAATGTTTTGAGCTACATTACACTTTCTAGGTATCAATCTATTAAAGATTAGCTTCGATAAACGCAGAAAGCTGCGATTTCGATAGTGCGCCAACCTTAGTAGCTTCTACATTTCCGCCTTTAAAAAGCATCAATGTAGGGATACCGCGAATACCAAATTTTGGTGGAGTTTCGCTGTTTTCATCGATATTCAGCTTACAAATCTTCAGCTGGTCACCGTATTCTTTAGCGATCTCTTCCAGAACTGGGGCGATCATTTTACAAGGACCACACCACTCAGCCCAGTAATCAACTAATACTGCACCTTCAGCTTTGAGAACATCTTCCTCAAAGGAAGCATCTGTAACATTTACAATGTTTTCACTCATGGGAACTTTTCTCCGCTGCGCCCATTATTTTTCAATAAGACTGCCGATAATAGCATCCTCGCCGCCTATTGTGTAACGCCTACAAGGGTAATTCCCTAGTATAGCGGTCAATTATTTAGCTATAAGCTTAAACCTCAAACGCCATAAAACCCCATTTCATGGGGCTGTCAGGCCATATTTCCAGTAGACTACCCTTATAAATTAAAAGCCTTAAAACAAAAGATGAAAAGCACCTGCAGTACCGCAGTACTTTTGGTAATCTAGCTCAGCCTTACATATCGGGTCATAGGACGATAACGCATGACAGAGCCTTCAACTGTTTCAGATAAACAAGATGATCAACGCTTAGCAGCCATTGATTTAGGATCTAACAGTTTCCACATGGTTGTCGCGCAGCTTGATCAGGGCGAGATACGCCCGATTGACCTAATGTCCGATAAAGTTCAGTTGGCCGCTGGCATCAATGAAAAGCGCTACCTGACAGATGAAGCAAAACAACGTGGGCTTGAATGCCTCAGCCGTTTTGCCCAGCGCGTAAAAGACCTCCCTAGAGATTCCGTAAGAGTCGTTGGCACCAACGCTCTCCGTGAAGCCAAGAATAGTCGAGAGTTTATTGAGGAAGCTGAAGCTATCCTAGAAACTCCGCTTGAAATCATCGCAGGTCGTGAGGAAGCGCGCCTAATCTATTTAGGGGTGTCTCATACGCTCGCAGATGATCAAGGCTCCCGTTTAGTCATTGATATTGGTGGCGGTAGTACCGAGTTTATTATTGGCGAGCGTTTTGAGCCCCGAACAATGGAAAGCCTCCATATGGGCTGCGTTAGCTATACCAAACGCTATTTTAAAGATGGCATTATCTCTGCCTCCAACTTTAAACGCGCTCGCACAGCCGCTCGCCAAGAACTGCAATCGATCGTCCGAGAATATCGCAATCTAGGCTGGAACAGTGCAGTAGGTGCATCAGGCACAATCAAAGCCGTTCGTAATATTTGTCAGGATTATGGCTACAGCCAAGAGTCCATTACCTGGGAAGGGCTGCAGCAACTTAGAGATCTTCTGCTGACCTTCAAACACAGTAACGATATCGACATTAACGGCATTAAAGCTGAACGTAAAACCGTCCTCACTGCAGGCGTAGCCATTTTATGCGGGATATTCGAAGCCCTAAATCTTGAGAAACTAAGCTTCTCCGAAGGCGCACTACGTGAAGGTGTTCTCTATGATATGGCAGGTCGCTTAAAGCATGAAGATGTGCGTGATCGCAGCATTACCGCACTTATGCAGCGCTACCATGTTGACCAAGAACAAGCCGAACGCGTCGAACAAACCGCACTGCTTGCTTGGGCGCAATTGAAGGAAAGCTGGCACCTTTCGTCGAAACACTACGATATGCTTTGTTGGGCAGCACGTACCCATGAGATTGGTTTAACAATCGCGCACAGTCAGTTCCATAAACATAGTGCTTATCTGCTTAGTCACTCTGATCTACCCGGCTTTACAACCCGCGAACAACAACAACTAGCGACTCTCGTACGCGGCCATCGCCGAAAATTTCCTAAAGATGAGTTCAAGGTACTACCGAAACGCCTGCAAGAGCCTTATCGTCGACTTTGCGTGCTTCTAAGGCTCGCAGTAGTACTTCATCGCAGTCGCTCTTCAGATCGCCTACCGGCTATTACTTTTAGCTTTGATGGCAAAACACTGCATATGAACTTCCCAGAGGAGTGGCTATCTCATCATCCATTGACTGAAGCTGGGCTTGAGCAAGAAGCAAGCTATCTAGAAAACGCCGACATGAAGCTTAAATTCAGCTAACACAGCATTAATGTTTATTGACTGGTTGCGAAGTTAGGCGCTTAACCATCTGATAGATCGCCTTCATCTGTGGCGCACTTCTTTTGTAGTAATGATACGGCGGCAAGCTATTACTACTATATCCCCAAAAATCCCAACAACCACGAGGGTTCATGGGCATTATTGAAGATGGTTTCACTTGCGGGTAAAGAATAATTAACCGATTAGCATCCGCTGTTTCGTTATACCCTGTTCCCGTTACAAACCTATCATCTAAGAATTCAGCCCCCTGACGACAGCCATGCAGCGCAACATGTACTCGACAAGATTCTGTCCAACAATCCTCAGGGATATAAACATAACCTATGTCATCTAAACTACTGTAATCACCAGAATCAAATGGTGTTTGATCAAATTTAATCAGCCCACCTGATAGCTCTTTAACATCTACCTCTAATTCGCCATAGATATGCTCTAACAAGCGCCGCGCTTGAGAGAAACCACAATTATTAATCCATGGTTTCTCTGTCAAGCCGCATTGACTGTTTTCAAGATCATCGGTAATAAATCCGTGTCCTGCAGCAACTCTGTTGTCATAGCGAATAGCACTTTCATCAAGTTCTAAGTACTCATAGAAAGACACGGCCTGATCGACCACGACCTGCTTCACCGTTTTATCTTTAAGACCTGAGAAGATATAAACTTTGTCGTCAGAAAGATTCTCCAACCTAGCTATACTGCCGCGCTCCGCTTCAGTCTTAGCTAATTCAGATAAATAGCGGCTATTGGGGTATTGAGATTCAGGACAACCAAACCAACTGTATTTACAGGGGTCCATACAGGTTGTGGTGGCGCTCACTAGCTTAGGCGTCAGATCATTTCCGGGAATACTCGCCACACAATTCCACGGCCCTCCGGCAATGATCCCAGCACCCACTAGATTCTCTGAATAAGCAATATGATACTGGGCAGCCATAAAGCCGCCTGATGATAAGCCTGAAATGGAGGTTTGATCAGACAAGGCATTTAAAGCCGGCAAAACCTGCTTATTTCCACCTTCGGCAAAGGCAAGGCTTGATAGAAAAACACAAAAAACAAAACTAATTAATTTCTTCATAGGCGCTTCCTGCCTCATTCGATCATAATAAAATGAATTCATCCCATTTTTCTTTCGATGATAATCTGAAGAAGCTGACGCACTTTCCCATCATTCTTATTAGCTATACCTGATAAGAGATCTTTTACACCTTTATCTAGGCTAGACATGAATAGCTCCACATCCTTTGTATAACTATTGTTTTCGCCTAGTTTAGAATTCATGCTTTTATGGGAATAATTTCGACTCAAAACATAAGCACGAATTCCTTCTTCATTAGCCCTAGCTATATAACTCTCAGCCTGCATACATGCATCAACCCTTCGAGAAGAGCACGCCGCCAATATAGGCTGGGCATCTGATTGCAATTGATGGAAAGGCGATGCTTGATACCAGAATGATTCCTCTGACCCGAACGCTTTGTCGTAGAACCTATAATGTTCCCTCTGCATAATTTCTGGCAAATTTAAGGCTGCACTATCTAATATAACCGTGCCTAGCCAAGGCACTCCCCCCAAAGTTTGGATATTAGAGACGGTAGATGACACCAAAGCCATAAGGTGAGCACCTGCTGAATGCCCCATCAGTATAAATTTTGAAGAATCTGCTCCCCAATACTGAGCCTTATCTTGGGCAACAGCTATAGCCTTCTTAAGATCTTGGGCCTGCTCCAACGGGCTAACAGAAGGCACCAAGCGATAGTTAACTGAGATAAATACAAAACCCTGTGGCAGCCAACGCAGCACTTTATTGTGAACGACGCTGACTGATGTTTTGTCTCCTGAACTCCAAGCCCCTCCATGCACCATAAAAATAACAGGCGCATTCGAAAAATCATCATGGGTATACACATCAAAAGATTGAGAAGGATCTTCTCCATATTCCACATCTGAATAAAGAGAATACCCCTGATATGTGATTTTCTTAGCTTCCGCCCAAGCATTGTTAAGAGCAAAACAAAAGGATATAAGCGTTATACAGACATGCATAACCACTTTGTTTAAATTTTTCATCATCACTCCCTGATTTATTATCACCTTTAAGCTCAGTAGGTTAGTTGTTTCCTACTGACTCGAGATTCTAAGCAAAAAAAAACCTCGTATAAATACGAGGTTTTTTTCAAATGCCAGCTAGCCGCTTATAGTTTAGGGCCCGCTGCAATGATATCTTCAGATACGCCGTCGAACTTCTTAAAGTTCTCTACGAACTGACCGATCAAGTCGTTAGCAGTTGCATCATAACCAGACTTATCAGCCCAAGTATTACGTGGGTTAAGCAGTGTAGAGTCTACACCTTCAACCGAAACTGGTACTTCTAGGTTTAGACCTTCTAGCTTCTCAGTCTCAGCACCGTTTAGGGAACCATTCTGGATTGCAGAGATGATGCCACGGGTAGTTGGGATGCTGAAACGCTCGCCAGTACCGTAAGAACCGCCAGTCCAACCAGTGTTTACTAGGTAAACCTTAGAACCGAACTCTTCAATACGCTTCATTAGAAGCTCAGCGTAAACGTGCGCTGGACGAGGGAAGAAAGGAGCACCGAAACAAGTAGAGAAAGTAGACTTGATGCCACCGCCTGAACCCATTTCCGTAGAACCTACAAGTGCAGTGTAACCAGACAGGAAGTGGTACGCAGCCGCTTCTTTAGTCAGGATAGATACTGGTGGCAATACGCCGGTCAGGTCACATGTTAGGAATACAATAGAATCTGGCTCTTCACCCATGTTAGATACAGTACGTTTTTCAACGTGCTGTAGCGGGTATGCGCAACGACCGTTCTCAGTTAGAGAGGTGTCATCGTAATCAGCTGTACGTGCATCGTTTAGAGCAACGTTCTCTACGATCGCACCAAAGCGGATAGCGTCCCAGATAATTGGTTCGTTCTTCTGGCTTAGGTTGATAGTTTTAGCGTAGCAACCACCTTCCAGGTTAAATACAACGCCTTTGCCCCAACCGTGCTCATCATCACCGATTAGGTAACGAGAAGGGTCAGCAGACAGAGTTGTTTTACCTGTGCCAGATAGACCGAAGAATAGCGTTGTGCTGTTGTCATCACCAACGTTTGCAGAACAATGCATTGGCAATACGTCTTTCTCTGGTAACAGGAAGTTCTGTACAGAGAACATCGCTTTCTTCATTTCACCAGCGTAGCGCATGCCTGCTAGCAAAACTTTACGCTTAGCGAAGTTGATGATTACGCAACCATCGCTGTTAGTGCCGTCACGCTCTGGATTACATTCGAAACCAGCAACGTTTAGGATCTGCCACTCTTCTTTCGACTTCGGATTGTATTCCGCAGGACGAATGAAAAGGTTCTGACCAAACAGGTTCTGCCATGCAGTCTGAGTAGTCATGTTTACAGCAAGATAATGGTTTGGATCAGAACCAACGTGTACGTTTGACACGAAGTGTTCTTTATCTGCGATGAACTCTTCTACGCGAGTCCATAACGCATCAAATTTGTCTGAATCGAATGGGCGGTTGATATTACCCCAATCGATAGAATCAGCAGTACTTGGCTCTTCAACGATGAAACGATCCATCGGAGAACGACCGGTACGTTTACCTGTTGTCACTACCAATGCGCCAGTGTCAGCAAGTGTTCCTTCACCGTTGGCAATGGCTTTCTCAACCAGCTTAGCTGGGCTTAAGTTGTGGTGTGCAATGTTAACAGAATCTTTGGTCATTACTGGGTTCCCTTGGCATAGGCGCCAATAACGTTACCTAATAAGGCGTAAGGCTATGGTGTATCGTAATTATAAGGAGGCGTATTATGCACAAAAATCGCACGCTGTGCCATTATTGAAATCAATTCGCATTTGACCTGCCGCAAAAACAGGCTTATTTGATTGATTTTACAGCAAATTCACCACCAGAATACCTAATATAAGTTCGCTTAATGTACTTGTGAGCCGCCTGAAGCGCCGTTTTCAGCAAACAATGCTTCAATATCTGCAGCATCAAAGTCGTACTGCGCATTACAGAACTGGCAGTTAACAGCCACTTTGCCCTGTTCTTCCAATACGTCTAAAAGTTCTGCTTTTTCGACAAGCTTCAAAGACGCTTCGCTGCGTTGACGAGAACAGGTACATTTGAATCGAACTTCATCCGGTTCGTATAGACGACATTGTTCTTCGTGGAAAAGTCGGTACAACAATGTTTCGTTATCCAACTCTAATAACTCTTCACTTTTAAGCGTGGACGCTAAGTGACTGACTCGATCCCAGTCTTCTTCGCCGGTACCTTGCGCTGGCAATACCTGCAGCATCATACCTGCTGCTTTTTCACCATCAGAAGCTAGCTGAATCTGGGTTGGCAGTTGCTCAGAGCTTAGGAAGTAGTTTTCTAAACATTTGCCTAGATTTTTTCCATCTAGCGGCACAATACCTTGGTAAGGCTGCCCTTGCTCCGGCTCGATGGTCAGGACAACCTGACCTTGCGGTAATAGATCCACAAAGTTAGCTTGTTCATCTAGTTCGCCTTCGTAACGAGCAATCGCACGTAGATCGCGGTCATGGTTACATTCCGCCATTAACACACGAACATTCCCTCGACCTTGAGCTTGAAGAATTAAACGACCTTTAAATTTTAGGTTCGAGCTAAGCAAGCTTACTGCTGCTAACATTTCACCCAACACCTGCTGAATAACAGCAGGATAGTCATGGTTTTCAAAACAGTCGGCACAGGTTTGCTGTACACCGGAAACAACGCCGCGAATATCCAATTCATCGAAAAGGATACGCTGAATCTGATCAGGATTACTCATGAGAGGATTCTATCGAGTTATAAGTGGAAAATAAGAGGGTCCAGACAGGTACCCAAGTCAATACAGGTATTTTATCATATCTGTCTAACAATTCGGGACAGTATTTGCAGTATGAACGATATCACCGTTTTCAGGCAGACATGGAATTTTAAAGCCCTTTTCCTTGGGCATTTATTTGCGTTTGCTTGGTTTGGCTTTTTCGTAACAGAAACAGGCTTCGCCTTCTGGCGCAGCATCGACCAGAACCTATTCTTTATTCTGAATGGCACGCTGTCTGAAGATAATGGCTGGACCCGTTTTTGGGCATGGGCGAATGTCCGCATTATGGATTTGGTCCCTCTAACGATCATGCTGGTGAGTTTGACCTTCCCGGGCTTTGGTATAAAACGCGACCGCCTGCAGCAAGCAATCATTGGGTTCATCCTACTACTTGTCTTGATGTTCTTTGTCAGAGAAGGCGTGGCTGATTTCACCAAAGCTGCTGAGTTAAGTGGTAAGAGCCCTACCTTATTGCTAGAACCAGCTTATCGTTTTAGCCAGATTGTTCCTGATATCCCTGCCAAAGACAGTGCAACTTCGACCTTCCCAGGAGATCACGCCACAGTCGTTCTAACTTGGGCAGGCTTTATGATACTTAATGCACGCAGCTGGCTTTCGTTGTCCGCGCTATTTTTAGCCGTGCTATTTATGCTTCCGCGTGTTGTGGGTGGAGCCCATTGGGCAAGTGACAATTTAGTGGGCGGGGCTTTCTCAGCGATGATTACCCTGAGTTGGGCTTTCTGTACACCAATTATGCACATTGCGACCAGTAAAGTTCACAAATTACTACAACCCTTAATACGGTTACTAGCGAAGATCCCTCTACTCAATCAGCTTCCGATTCTCAAACCTTAAACCGGTTTATCAACCGCATTGTTCAGCATACACCTGAACAATGCGGTCAGAGCTTAACCTTTATCAAAAATACCGCGTTCACCATCTTTAAATGATCGAATTTGGCGACGCTCTTTCTTATTAGGTCGATTGCGAGGGTTTAAACTACTACCCATCGCCTTACGCTGAGCCGCATGCTCTTCACGCTTTTTAATGCTGGCTTCGGTCTCTTTATAGAGTTTTTGTGCTTCAGGCGCACCGCGACGTTTATCTGAGAGTTCAACCACTACGATCTCTTTCTCATCGAAACCCTGACGAATTTCTAACACAGCACCGATCTCAACGTGTCGGCTACATTTGGTACGCTGACCGTTATAGTGCACCTTGCCACCATCGATCATCTGTTTTGCCACAGCGCGGGTTTTATAAAAACGAGCGGCCCAAAGCCATTTATCAAGACGAACTTTTACTTCTGTATCTGTCATTTCTTGGGGGTAATCTCATCAAAGTGTTCTATAGCACTATAGTCATGTATTTCTCTTTTAGGTTGCTGGCTGTCAGGTTGGTAGATCGACAATAAATACTTAATACCATATTCCCGAGCACTCTTAAGTACAGCAAAGCTATCATCCACCAGCAAGGTACGGGACTTATCAAAAGGTTCTACTTGCTGCAGTCGGTCCCAAAAAGTGAGATCTTCTTTGGGCAATCCAAAGTCATGAGAGCAAATCACCTCATCCACAAGATCATTGATCGCAGTCTTCTCGATTTTAAGAGACAAGCTTCCCCAATGAGCATTCGTCACAATAACCGTGCGAACCCCCTGCCCTTTGAGGGTAGCTAGAAAGTCCTTCACATGAGGTCGAAAAGCGATCTTGTCGGCAATCTCATATTTCAGCTCGGTAATGGGCACATTCAGTTCACGCGTCCAATAATCCAAACAATACCAATTAAGGGTTCCTTGCTGCTCTATGATACGCTCATGCAACCAACTGCGAGCTTCACCTTGATCCATTTTGTGGATCTGCGCATATCGCAGGGGTAGATGTTCTAGCCAAAAATAGGTATCAAAGTGTAGATCAAGAAGGGTGCCGTCCATATCCAGCAAGACGGTATCTATATTCTGCCAATCAAACATTTTTCAGGCCAAGTAAAGAGGAAACCTCAGTATGCCGGTTAAACCCGAAATTTTGAAGGTTACAACTGCCGCACAAACACGCTTATTTAAAGTCGAGCAGGTTGAACTTCGCTTTTCTAATGGTGCCGAACGCACTTATGAGCGCTTAGCCAATCGAGGTAACGGTGCAGTAATGATCATTCCTGTGACCGAAGACAATGAAGTACTGCTGATCAAAGAGTACGCTGCAGGTATTGAGGATTACACGCTGACGCTACCTAAAGGCCTGATTGATCCCGGTGAAGACGCTCATATCGCTGCAGATCGAGAGCTTAAAGAGGAAGCAGGATTTGGTAGCAACCAGTTAGATACGCTAAAAGTAATGACATCAGCACCCAACTATATGGGGCATAGCATTACAGCGGTCGTTGCCAGAGATCTCTATCCTTGTCGTTTACAAGGCGATGAACCAGAGGAGATGGAAGTTGTCAGTTGGCCGCTAGCCGAAATAGAACAACTGGTAGCCAGCGATGACTTTACCGAAGGTAGAGCAATTGCAGCGCTCTATATGGCCAGAGATTTCCTCAATCGTAATTAGAACCATCATTCATACAGCCAACACCCAATAACAAAAAGGCCGTAAGATAATGAACCAACACGACTTAGCTTCAGCATTACTCTGTATTTGTCAGCAAGCCAGCGCTGAGATCTTAAAAGTTTATCAGCGCGATGATTTTTCGATTGCGGCTAAAGAAGACCACTCACCAGTTACGGCAGCTGATCTCGCTGCACATCAGGTGATTCGGGCAGGTCTCAGCGATCTAACTCCCGAGATTCCGCAACTGAGCGAAGAAGACACTGAATTAACTTATCAACAGCGCAAAGTTTGGCAGCAATTTTGGTGTATCGATCCGTTGGACGGAACCAAAGAGTTTATTAACCGCAACGATGAATTCACCATCAATATTGCTCTGATCGAAAACAACCGCCCGATCTTCGGCATTATATATGTCCCCGTTAGCGGTGTCGCCTATTGGGGAGGCAACGAGATTGGCGCATGGAAACAGGAAGATGGGCAAGCTCCAGCGCAAATCAGAAGCAGGCCTCTGGGCAAAGACCTAATCGTCGCATCCAGCCGTAGGCATGGCCAAGAAGCCAACGAAAACCTGATGTTGCCGATAGCCAAACAGTTTTCACAGATTAGCCATCGAGGGATGGGGAGCTCTCTAAAGATGTGTCTAATCGCTGAAGGTATAGCCGATTTTTACCCACGCCTTTATCCCACCAGTGAATGGGATACGGCAGCAGCCCAAGCTATTCTAGAAGCAGCCGGTGGGCGCTTAGTCAACGCCGAAACGCTCGAGGGCCTCACCTATAACTTACGCGAGTCTTTAGAGAATCCGTATTTCTTTGCCTGCGGTGATCCGCAATTCCCGTTAGAAGTGTTAAGAAACCATCTAGCGAGTAGCTCTCAAAACGGATAGAGGTCAAAAGTAGCTGGGATAGAGTTTAACTATCCCAGCTAGTTGAGTAGATAGGACTTATTTTTCAGCCGCACAAGACTGATTAGCGCGCGCCAGAACTTCTTCCACTTTAAATTTAAAGTCAGGGTTGCTCAGTTGGTTAGCACGGATCAGTTTTACTTCATTATCGCTAAAGTGCTTATGTACATATTTAGAGAAGCAGTCACAACGCTCCTCTGTAGCACCCGCTAACTTCATGCAGTCTTCTTTAAACGGCACAAACGTATCAGACGCTAAAAACTGAGTTTTAACGACCAGAATTGCCAGAGATACCACAGAGATCCAAATTAAAACTTTATACATCTTCTAACAGTCACTTTTTTATAGTTATAAAAATACAGGCCTGTCATTCTAGGGTTAAAACATGACAGTTTCAGCAAACTTTAGTCGCAGCCCTTTAAAAAATGAATTATGAACCAATATAACTAGGTAGTTCGTAACAAAAGAACATTAAATAAGCACACTTTTTGTACCATGAAATAATCACTCTTGGGTGCTATTATTTCCGTGCTTTGGATAATTAATAATTACCTGCCAATCGTGTGAGCATACGGATACGCAGGTAATCTCTGACAATAAGTCTTTACGACACACGAATAAGGTGACACTTATGAGCTTTGAACTTCCGCCGCTACCTTATGCAAAGGACGCTCTGGAACCACACATCTCTGCTGAAACGCTAGACTTCCACCACGGCAAACACCACAACACTTACGTTGTTAAGCTAAATGGTCTAGTTCCTGGTACCGAGTACGAAGGTAAAACTCTAGAAGAGATCATCACTTCCGCTCCTGCTGGCGGCGTATTCAACAACGCTGCTCAGATCTGGAACCACACGTTCTACTGGAACTGCCTATCTCCAAACGGTGGTGGTGAGCCAACTGGCGCGATTGCTGATGCTATCAACGCTAAATGGGGTTCTTTCGCAGCATTCCAAGAAGCTCTAAACGACAAAGCAGTTAACAACTTCGGTTCTAGCTGGACTTGGTTGGTTAAAAACGCTGACGGCTCTATCGATATCGTTAACACTAGCAACGCTGGTTGCCCTCTAACTGAAGGTCAGACTCCACTGCTAACTGTTGACCTATGGGAACACGCTTACTACATCGATTACCGTAACGTTCGTCCTGATTACCTAAAAGGTTTCTGGGCGCTAGTTAACTGGGAATTCGTAAACGCTAACTTTGCATAAGTTATCGTAACTTTTAAAAGGCTGATGCGGAAACGTATCGGCCTTTTTTGTGCGTGATAGTCTTAAACGAGCGCTACGGAAGACAGCTAAGCTCGGATTACTACAATAATGGCTCTAAATAAGGCCACATCGTATCTAACAGATAAGGCTGACCAGCCGCACTAGGATGAATTCCATCATCCTGCATACGCTTAGGAAACAGGGCAACCTGCTCCATAAAGAAAGGCACTAAAGCTACGTCTTTGTTAGACGCCACAGTCGAAAAAATTTCGCTAAAGCGCTGGGTGTAGGCTTTACCGTAGTTTGGAGGGAGCTGCATACCAAGCAACAGAACCTTCGCTCCATTATTTTGAGCCATATCGATCAAACGCCCTAAATTTCTTTGGATCGCAACCGGCGGAGTGCCGCGTAAGCCATCATTCCCGCCTAATTCGATAACCACAATCTCTGGTTCAGTTTGTTTTAGCAGCAAGTTCAATCGTGCGATGCCATTTTGCGTTGTATCGCCACTAACACTGGCATTAATCACTTCAAGCGCATAGCCTTGTTGATCTAAACGCTGCTGTAACAAATGTACCCAACCTTGTTCTAGGTCCATCTGATAGGCAGCAGATAGGCTATCTCCTAAAACAATTAGGGAACGCGCTTGAACCGGAACGGTCAGAAATACGAATAATAGAAAGGCAATCGTTTTACGCACGGAAGAACCTATGGCAATTGATACAGACACAGTCGTTAGTGCTCAGCATCTCGCAAAACAGTTTCAGACTCAAGCAGGAGCCGTTGATCTATTCAGTGATATCAATCTGGAGATTAAGCGGGGAGAGAGCGTTGCTATCGTCGGCCCTTCAGGCACAGGTAAATCGACATTGCTATCGCTGCTAGCCGGATTAGACCACCCTAGTTCTGGTCATGTTTTACTGAATAATACAGACCTCAATACGCTGAACGACCAACAACGGGCAGATTTTCGTAACCAGCATATCAGCTTCGTATTTCAATCGTTTCACCTGCTACCAGACCTAACCGCCCAACAAAATGTCATGCTGCCTCTGCAGATTCGCAATCATAAAGAAGCCGCTGAAGAAGCAGAAATTTGGCTAAGCAAAGTAGGCCTGAGTAAACGACTGAATCACAAACCTGCCGAGCTATCCGGTGGCGAACAACAAAGGGTTGCGATCGCCCGCAGTTTTGCCACAAATCCCACCCTACTGTTTGCTGATGAGCCTACCGGCAACTTAGATGAACACACCGGTGAGCAGATCATCCAGCAGCTTTTTGATCTAAACAAAGCGCAAGGCACGACGCTGATTCTGATTACCCATGACTCATTCTTAGCAGAACGCTGCAGTCGAGCATTGCGCTTGCATAATGGCGAACTGCAAGAGTTATCCGAATGAACCTTACCACTCTGTTGAAAATAGCTGGGCAACATAGCTTAAGCAATATCAAGTTAAGTGAGTGGCGATCACTACTACTAGCTCTCTTACTGGCGATTTCCATTGCTAGCCTGATGGCTGTATTAGGTGAACGGATTGAACAAACACTCGAGAGACAAGGCAGTGCGCTTTTAGGCGCTGACTTAGTTCTGAGTAACAGCCGCCCTCTTTCTGAAAAAACGCTCTCGCTGGCTGAAGAGATGGCTCTGGAGCACACTTCGGTCACGCAGATCGCCAGTATGGCGAACCAAGGTGATAACTTTGTTCTTGTCAGTGTAAGAGCGTTGAGTGCTCCCTACCCTCGCGGACAAATTTCGTTAGATCAGCCCGCACAAACAGAATTACCCAGTATGGGAGAAGCCTGGGCTGAGCAAGGCGTATTTGAACGCTTAAAACTCGAGCCCGGCGATAAACTGACGTTAGGTTCAAAAGAGTTTGTTTTAACTCGCACTGTAATTGCGTCACCCGATCGTGGGCGCGGTTTTATTAGCTTTAACCCACAAATTATTATCAACCACTCGGACCTACAAAGTACCGAACTCTTGGGCCCCGGCTCACGTGTGCATTATCGTCAGTTATTTAGTGGCGACGCCCAGCAAATCGCACAATTAGAAAGCTATCTACAAGAAAATAAACAAACCGGCGAGCAGATCACGTCACTAAAAAGCGAAGAAGGCCAACAAAATAGTGCGTTAATGAAAGCCTCTTCTTATCTGCGTTTAGGTGCGCTATTTGCTTTGCTGATTGCAGCCATGACAATTTTCCTAAGTTTACGCCGTTTCACACAGAGCCAAAGTAAACGCGCAGCTCTGCTAAAAAGCTTAGGGGTCAGTAATCGTCAGTTGTTACTAATGTATCTTGCCCAACTAGGATACGCATGGTTTCTATGTAGCCTTGTAGGTATTGCTCTAGCAGTTATATTGGAAGCCTCTGGCCTACAACTTCTAAACGAACTGTTACCTCAACCAGTACCTACAGCCGCTTACACAACCTACCTCACAGGGCCTGCATTAGGCATTGCCATTATTGTCACCCTTGGGTTGCCTAACCTTCTGTTACTACAGAAAAGCACACCGACACAGCTATTCCAAAACCAGCCTTCGCCTCTGAAGTGGGGTGGCAAGTTACCTTATTTTTGCGCGTTTATTGTCTTACTGCTATTTACTAGCAGCTACTTAAACAGCTTGTGGCTCACCCTCAGTCTTACTCTGAGTTTGCTTATCTTAGGTAGTCTTCTGGGCTGGCTCGGCGCTTTTATCGCGCAATGGAGCTCAAAGAGATTATCTAAGCATCATCCGCTAGGACAGATGTTGGTCAGCCGCATGCAGCAACAACAGCGCTGGTATCGAATCCAAATTCCGGTGATCTGCCTGCTATTTGCATTGTTGAGTATTAACTTAGTTGCACTAAATGATCTGCTTAGCCGCTGGCAAGAACAGTTACCCGAAAACACGCCGGACCACTTCCTCATCAACATTCAAGATTGGGAGAAACCGGAAGTTGAAACCTTGTTAACAGCACAGCAGATCGATAATCAGCTCTGGCCGATCTATCGTGGTCGCTTAAGCAAGGTCAATGGCCAACCATTAGCGGAGGCACTCACGCCTGAACAGTTAGAGCAGCCTTCGCTAAAACGTGAGTTGAACCTAACAGCGACGGAGCAGTTCCCAGCGCATAATGAGCTTATATCTGGACAGTGGAACAGCTCTCAAAGTGTATCTATCGAACAAAAGCTCGCATCTGAACTGGGCTTAACACTCGGCGATAGCGTCACTTTTGATATTGCGGGCCGCGAAGCCAGCGCTGAGATCACCAGTATTCGTTCTGTCAGATGGGACTCTTTCCAACCTAACTTTTACTATATCTTCAGCCCCGACATTTTGGAGCCTTACTCGCCTAGCTACCTAACCAGTTTTTATCTAGGTGATAAAAGCGCAGAGGTTAGCCGCTCTCTGCTACAACAGTTCCCGACTCTAACACTGATCGATGTTCGGCAAATTCTGTCGCAGCTACAAACATTACTCAGTAAGCTCTCCCTACTCTCAAGCTTACTGATGTTGCTGACAACAGCATCAGGTTTAGTTTTACTCTATGTAACGCTGACCCAAGAACTTGAACAACGTCGTCATGAAAACGCGCTTCTGCTTACCTTAGGCGCGAGCCAAAAACAGTGTAAGCAACTTGATCGTTTGGAAATGGGATTGATTGGCGGGATTAGTGGTGTACTGGCGGTAATTATTTCCGAAGCTAGCTTGTGGCCGATCCACCAGCAATTGTTGAATCTATCACCGGTTTTGCATCCGATACTCTGGTGTCTATTACCAATACTGAGCAGCGGTCTATTTATTCTGATTGGGCACTTTAGCCATCGTCAACAGAGCTTAAGCCAAAGCTATCAAACACTAGCTTCGCGATGATGTACTGTTAACTCAGGTGCATCCAAGTGGTGGCAGCAGTTTCTACCCCCGTTTTTAGCAGCATACAGAGCTTGATCAGCCCTTGCTATCAAGCTCTCCAACTCCAATGATGGAACCGCTTCTTTGACTGATAGCCCAATACTGACCGTCACCATCTGAGCAGTATCGGACCCCTTATGCGGAATCTTTAATGCTCGGATAGCCCTTAAAATTCGTTCTGCCACTTTCACCGCACCTGATTTATCGGTGTACGGTAAAATAACAGCGAACTCCTCCCCACCATATCGACAAGCTTGATCCAAGTCCCGATCACACTGCCTATCAAGAGTTTGTGCAACCAGAGCCAAACACTCATCACCCAACTGATGCCCATAGTGATCGTTATATTGTTTAAAATGATCAATATCGATCATTAATAACGCTACGGGACTCGACGTGCGACAAGCAGCTTGCCAATACTGATTCATAGCTAGATCAAAATGACGTCTATTAGCTATCCCAGTCAAGCTATCTGTGACATTCAGAGCTTCCAACATATCCCTCTGTTTTTTAAGTTGAATATGATTATGCACTCTCGCCTGAACGATCGCGGGGCTGAAGGGCTTAGATATATAATCCACTGCACCTAATTGAAGACCTTGAGTTTCCTCTTCAATAGTTGATTTCACAGTGATAAAAATAATCGGGATGTGACATGTGGTTTCATCGGCTTTCAAGATTGAACAGACTTCATAGCCGTTCATCTCTGGCATAACCACATCTAAGAGAATGATATCTGGTGGGTTTTCACGGGCACGTGAGATCGCTTTTACACCACTCTTAGCAACGATAACTTTATAATCATCCAGTAGGGAAACAAGTACATTACAGTTAACTGCTTCATCATCTACAACCAGTACATGCCCCTTTACGTTATCCATAAGAGACTCCTTATACTTCGCTAAGAAAACGTTTCCTTAACCGCTCGACCTCCGCTAAGGCTTGTTCAAATTCAAACTCTTCTATCGCCATTTGAACTTTTGATAACTCTTCTTCTAGGCCTCCGGGACTAGCAGCCCTTAAGTCAGCAATATAGTTAAGTGATCGACTATCACCCTCTTGCAACAACTCATTTACAACATCTAACAACTCAATAAATGACAGACCACATTTATTAGTTATAGACGGTTGTGGAGAAGTTGCCTCTTTGCGGCCGGAACTTAAAAATTCAGAAATCGCGATAATTAACTGATCAGATCGCTGTTTACACTGGGTTAACAGCCCTTCTACTTCCGTTAGTTCAGATGCTCTTAAACTGCGCTCAAGCTGTTGAGACAAACGAAATAATTCAGTACTACCTAGATTCCCAACTAACCCGGCAAATGCATGTGCCTTATCTGCAGCTTTCTCCAAATCATTAAGGGAGATAAGCTCCGCTACTTCACTGAAAGTATCATTATGCTCATCGACAAATTGCAGTAATAACCTTTCATACAATTCCATATTACCATTCAACCTAGATAGTGCTTCCCCACTATGAAGTCCATCAATCACAGGATCCGGGCCTGATGCTGACAATTGAGGTTGATGTAAATAAGGAATTACCCAATGAGTTAACGTCTGTAGTAATACCTCTGGTTGTATTGGCTTAGTAATATGCGCATCCATCCCTGCAGCTTTGCTACGTTCAATATCCTCCTGCATTGCATTAGCGGTCATAGCAATAATAGGAATATCACGGTAAGCCACCAGTTCTCTGATTTTTTCAGTCGCTTCCAAACCATCCATCACGGGCATCTGAATATCCATTAAAATCAGATCAAATAGCACATCTTTTGCCTGATTAAATGCATCTAAACCATTTTCAGCAATGGTTACATCCAACCCTAACCCCACAAGCATTTCAGTCGCTATTTGTTGATTAATTAGGTTATCTTCCACCAGTAAAATTCGCGAATCCACAAGTCCTTTAAGAGCATCCTCTTGATTTGGAACCGGCTTATGATGGCGATGCTCTGAAGATACTTCCTGATGAAGCGCTTTATCAATTGCACTCAATAAAAGCGAAGGGCTAACAGGTTTAAGTAGAAAACCATCAAGATCTTCCGCGTTAGCCTGATGTAAAATTCCTTCTCGATGATGCGCTGTAACCATCACTACAGCAGGTAAAGGGGAATTGACTGTCATCTCTTTTATTTTCTGCGCACATGTAAAACCATCTAAACCAGGCATATGCCAATCGATTAACAACAGATCATAATCAGGCTCATCACTTTCACTAACCCTCTGTAACTCGGCTATCGCTTCTTCACCTGAACTTAGGGCATAACCATACATCCCAAAGTTACATATAAGTGAATTCAATACATCACGTGACGCCGAGCTATCATCCACGATCAATACTCTTACCCCTTGTAGCTTTTCGATGGAATGCGCGACCTTGGCTTCATCCTCTATCAACTCAAATTCGCTGGTAAAACTGAAACAAGAGCCCTTACCCTTCTCACTTTTAAGGGTCATTTCCCCACCCATCAGTTCTATCAACTGCTGACAGATAACCAATCCCAACCCAGATCCACCATATCTCCGAGTTGTTGAGGTATCAGCTTGACCAAACGCCTTAAAAATTCGTGTTTGTTCTTCCTCAGATAAGCCAATGCCGCTGTCTGTAACACTAAATCGAAGCACCACTTTATTGTCAGTACGACAAACCTCATTTACTTGTATAGAGATCTCTCCCTGTTCTGTAAATTTAATGGCATTACCGACCAAATTGGTCAGGACCTGACCTAAACGTAAAGGGTCACCTTTTAAATTTCGTGGGAGTTCCCAAGGATGGAATAGTAGAATCTCCAACCCTTTCTCTTCAGCTTTCAGGCGCAATAAATCACACAACTGCTCGAGGACATCATCTAAAGAGAAATCTATCTGCTCAACACTCATTCTGCCGGCTTCGATCTTAGACAGATCGAGAATGTCATTAATTACACGCAATAAATTATGACCGGCCATTTGGATTTTTTTTAAATAATCATATTGCTGCTCAGTTAATTCAGTCTGCAGAGCAAGGTGACTAAATCCCACCACGGCATTCATTGGGGTACGAATTTCGTGGCTCATATTCGCTAAGAATTCAGACTTAGATTGTGTTGCGGCTTCGGCTTCAGCTTTCGCCCTTTCTAGTAAATCCTGAGCTTTCTTCTGCCCACTAATATCCACTACCCAGAATAAAATCTGCCTTTCATCCTGAAAGAAAATACGGTCCCAAGTAAGTAAGGCCCAAAACACCGAATCATCCTTACGAACCAACTCAACCTCAGTCGTGCCAACTCGACCATGTTTGCGGTATTCCCGAGCAAAATATTCTCTATCCTCAGAGTGCAGCCAACTATCATTGGGGTTGTGTTCTAACCACGATTCAATGCTATAGCCGAACATATTCGCACATGTTTGGTTGGAGTATGTAAGACGTTTTTCTTTGGGGTTATAAACACTTACGGCAATAGGACTCGTTTCTAAAATATTACGGAGGTAGTTATGGCTTTTCTTCAGTGCTTCTTCACTAATTGTTAATTCCCTCGTCCTTTCCGTAACTTTTTCCTCCAGTTGCCCTTTATATTCCCGCTCACTCTGTAGCAATTGATTACGTTCACGAAGCAAATATTTCAGTTCCACTTCAGCCTTGTTAATCTCATGAAACTGCTCAGTCAGACTTTGTTGCATCCGGTTAATTGCGTCTGAAACAACATCAAATTCATCTGGCGAGTTTGGATCAGACCTTTTAGATAGTATTAGTGGTTTGTTTTCCCCTTTAAATTCCAAATGCGTTACATACTCAGTAACTTTTCCAAGGTGACGAGTCACTCGAAGCCACATCAAAAAGATAATAAAGCCTGCAACTATCGCTGTTTTTATACCATTACTGATAAGAATAACGCTGGCTCGGTTGATCAGTCTTTCATAGACATTATCGATACTAGCCGTCACGACCAACGAGCCGAGATAAATGGGATCAGCTTGGTTAACCCGCAAAAACTCTAAAGGGTAAACGTGCTCACGAGAACTATCAGAGATCTTATCTCCAAACTCCCAGACACCGCCCTGCTCATCACTAATGACTACATGCTCTATATCGGGGAGTTGCTGTAAACCTTCAAGATGAACATCTATCTGAGCGCTATCCATTGACCACAAGCCAAGGGATAAAGGAGGGACATGCGACCTTTCTATATCAACAAATTGCTGCTCAATGCGGCTGATATCTGCATGATAGTCGAACGCTAACTGCACGCTTGTCGTGATCAAAGTAAAACAGGAGCTAAATAAAATGACCTGTATCGCAAACTGTTTACCCAGACGTCCTGATATCGCTTGTTTAAGCCGCCTCATCCAGAGCCTCGCAATCAAAAGATCCTTGCATGAGTTTAGTTCAGCTACGGCATTTCGTTGCGACAAAGGGGGAATAGCGCACAAAAAGCACGCACGCCTGTCAGCCAGTATTGAGTTTTTAAAACTGCTACTTCTTGTTTCGAGCCAACATCAAGAAGGCTAGATACAAACGACTCTTACGATTTGGCTTCGCAACTGACCTGTTTTGATCAGTTACATCCGCAGAGCGTTCGGCCCTAAAATAATGACCACTTAAGCAAAAGACAGGCGGTTTTAACCCAAAATGCCATTCATCTAAAGCCGCTAATTGAGTAAAAATTGAAGAAGGAAAAGAGAGTGGAAGTTGTGTTGGCGCGGTCTCCGTTGCACTCACTGAATGAGATGCTAGCGCCAGAGCCATCCCTGCGACACAGCCGAATAGTGGTTTTGCAAACAACATAACGACAACCTCAGCAGAAGCGAGAGTTTTTATCGTCGGCGGTCCGGCCATCCCATAGGGACCCGTAACTTTGCGTCGCCCAATTGCTTGGGGTTTGCCTTTTCGAGAGATAATCCCGCGAAAAAACAGATCCTGTTCACCCTAAGCTGTCGGCGGTTTGTGCAAAAGCTAAAGATCCCTTTGACTTTTTATAATCCTAAACTTACCTGCGGTTTAAGTTTTTGTTTCAGATCCACTTTTGGATAACAGCTAAACAGACGCTCAATATCGATACCATCTTTCGACAGCGCAGCTTTCACAACATCGCTGCGATCTTGCGCTAACTGCTGCAGCTTTGGTGTCACTTCTGCCTGAAGTTGTTCCTCGGGTAGAGGCTTTTTGCGCTTAGCATTATCAGCCAAAATCTGTTGCCATATAGCTGGCTGGTCTTCAGCAACAGCAAGGCCACAGATATTCATCCGCATGCCCTTTCGTTCCTGCATCATCTGGGTCAATTTCGACAGATAAGCTGACGATTCAGAATTAAGCGTGGCACCCGCCACGTCGAAGTAGACCGGTTGCAGAGTAATGAACGAGCCTTTCTCTTGTGCATCCATCACCATCTTGCCGATAGAAATCAACGTTCCGAAAGGCTGTAGTGCTTTGGTTAGATAACCCATGGCTGCACTCTTCAAACCTTTACCCGCTAGCTTATTAATTACGGTCTGATAACCAAACTGAGGATCATCCAAAGAGCCATCAATTGGGATCTCTAAATCAATATTGTCATCGTTATCCTGCAGGATCATCAATGCCGTTCCTAGAGGCATCGATACCTTCTGATCAAACTCGCCACTACGCTCACTGTTTCGAGCTTCAACATCGAGTTTGTTCAAACGTATATCAGTATCACCCTTGAGTTTACGACCTTTAATAGTGCCTTTTGTGGTTAAGCTAAGCTGACCACTTTGTAAGTAATAACCAGTATATTCAAGCGAGTAAGGACTTACTTGCGGAAGTTCTAAGCCTTTAATTTTGGCATCCCAATGACCTCCAAAATTACCGCTGAATAGCTCAATAGCTCCCTTGGCATTAATGGTAGATAGCTTGTTTTTAGCCTTCAGATCAAACGCGGTTTCACCTTTGGAACCGGTATCTAGATTACTTAAAGCAAGGCTCTGAATAGTAAGATTCGTTTTAAAAGCAGGCTTAACTCCGCCATCAACAATCTGGATAGGATTACTGCCACTGACACGCAGTTTGTTCAGCTTAACTCTGATTGGCTTACTTGCTTGTTTCTCGGCTTCTTTCGCTGATGGGGCAGCCTTTTCCTCACCGCTAGATAGCTGAGCTAATAACCAATCCAGATCAGTCAGCTGGCGCTTAGATGACAACAGCACGCGCGTTTTGCTATCACTCAACTGCACAGAGTTAATACTCAGTTCGCTTTGCTGTTTAAACTTAATATCGTCGGCAGTGATTGCTCCCCACTGGGTAAACACTCCGCCATTACCTTGAACTTTGAGCTTCTCGGTTTCCAGCTTATCTAGACTGATATCGTTAACGTCTCGTAGCTGTGCCTGAGTTAAGCGCAAGTTGGCAAGACTAATCAGTTCCTGCTGCCCTTTAGATAGAGCAAAGTTTTGCAAAGCAACGGTAGGGATATTAGCCTGCCATTTTTTCATATCAGCAGTCTGCACAGCACCGCGCGCCAGTACACCATTGATATTGATAGTCTGTCCCGCTTGTTTAAGCGCAATGCCTTCCGCTTTTAAAACCAAATCCTTAAGGGTCAGTTTTTTCAGCCCTTCCATCTCGACTACAGAGACCAAATCGGCCCCCTGTAAATTGACCGTTTGCCCGCCTTGATCAAGCTGTAAGCCTGCCACTTTGATTTGGCCTGCAGTTTTTAGCTGTTTTAGTTCGCCCGCTAAAACGCCCAAATCAACATCACCTTTCCAAGCGAGTGAGTTTTGTTTTAGCACCATATTATCTTGGCGGAACTTCAAACCACGTAACTTAACGCTACCTTTTTGTTTTACCTGTAATAACTGATTAGTCAGGTTTGTGCGTACATTTAGATCGAGATCCATATCCAGATGACCACGAAGTTCAGGCATAAATACTGCGGTAACACTGTGGATAGGGAAGTTATTTAACTTAACGTTGATCTCAGAACTCTTCTCTTCAGGAAGAGGCTTGGACTGGGACTGCAATACAATCGGAGCACCATTTAAAGAGCCATCAAGGTCCAAAGCAACCGGCTGATCCTGATCCCACAGGTAGAAGTCGGCGATGCGTCCAGTTTTCAATTGCAGCTTATGCGTCTGGCCATCTAACTCAGCCTGCCAGTTGATCGCTTGAAGATTTAACTGCGCTAAACCAAAACTCCAATTTGAAGGGGGCTCTTCTGGCTTTTCCTCAACCGCAGGTTCTTCGGATTTAAATTGATTCAGATCGATTGGGCCTAGCCACAGCGCCTGCTCTTTCTGACGAATACCTACATTAATGCCAGAAAGGCTCAGATCGGTAATTAGAATACGTTCTTGCTGAAGCTGCTCATAAT
This sequence comes from Neptuniibacter sp. QD72_48, assembly GCF_047778065.1. Taxonomy (GTDB): domain Bacteria; phylum Pseudomonadota; class Gammaproteobacteria; order Pseudomonadales; family Balneatricaceae; genus Neptuniibacter. The sequence goes on from NZ_CP180547.1 coordinate 3,641,411, forward strand.
CCAGATCAACAGAAAGGCTATCTACTTGTAAAGGCGGCTTATCCGCAGCTTCCGCTTTAAGACCTTTAATATTGATACGGCCTTCAAACCACTCTACCTCTAAAGCTGATAACTGAGCTTTATCCGCACCATTGTTCAGTAACCACAGCACCACCTGATCTCGCACCAATAGAGGCAGGTTATGCAGTAACAGAGCAACTAAAACGATAATAACCAGAAGAAAACGCAACATAGTCCCTTTTCGCCAGAAGAGCTAATAACCTCTCTATCATAATCCAGTTTCATGAATAGAAAGCGAATCTTTACGCTAGAAACTCAAAAAACAGCATAAGATTCGTGAAAAATTGAAACCGACCGAAAAGTCCATACAATTTGTAATGATACCTTGACGCTATTACAGTCCCTAAGGACGATTTATTCTGGCTATTAAAAACGTCCCACTCTTGATAAAATCACCCACGTTTTTGAAGCCTTAGCGCTTCCGACAAGACAGTTCTATGCACATAAACTTTTGCGCGATTTAAATCGATTACACTAAACCTGGAACCAGAAGCTCTCAAGGGCTCATCAGCAGGTGAAGTCAAATGCTGTGACTTCAATGATCGATCGAAATCCGCATGCCTGACATTAGGGTGACTTCGATGGCAGATCATGACGAAAACTTCCGCGATTCTTCAGGTTTCTCCTGGATCATCATTAACTTGATCGCTATGGCGTGGATCACTATGCCTGCTAGCATCGCACTGAGCCGCGTTACTCTGTAATCGCCTCAGCCTGTTTGAGCTGTTTCGGTTGCTGTGTTAAACAGGAACTATGAAACAGCTCAAAATTGGACAAGTCGCAAAACAATCCGGCATTAGCGTAGAAACCGTTCGGTATTACGAACAGCGCGGCCTTATCCCAGAACCCGACCGTCTTCCTTCCGGTTATAGGGTCTACCCCGAAACAATCCTACAACGTCTGCACTTTATCCATCGCTGCAAAGACCTTGGCTTTTCACTGCAAGAGATTAGCGAGCTCCTGTCATTACAGACCGATCCAACCACCAGCTCTGCACTGGTAAAACAGCAGGTCGAACATAAGATCGCGTTAGTCAAAACCAAGATCAGCGAACTGCAAAAGATCGAGCACTCATTAGAGCAGCTCTCCAATAGTTGCTGCGGGGAAGGTACTGTCTCGGACTGTCCAATTATCGACTTTTTGAAGCACTAGAAATCGTCATCACAACGGAGACTTGCGAGTAAGGCAAAAAATCCCCAAGATTGGTCTTCAAGAAGATCTATACGACACAGATGACCCCAACACCATGAACAAACCTTGCTCCGAGAACAACTTCGCCGCAGAACAAGCAGAGCGACTATTAAGCAGCTTTGAACGCCTTACCGGAAAATCACTGATTCCATCAGACACCAGCAGTGATCAACGCGCGCAAGCACTATATAACGCAGCTCATCCAGTACTTTCCCACAATGCTAAGCAAGATCCCTTGCTTAACTACTCCAACGCCAAAGGCATGGAGCAGTTCGAAATCCAATGGGAAGAGCTAATCAAACTACCATCACGCTATACCGCTGAACCACAAACCCAAGAAGAACGTAACCGCTTGCTTAAAGCCGTAACCGATAATGGCTTTATTGATGATTACCAAGGCGTCCGTATCTCAGCCAAAGGTAACCGCTTTATGGTTGAAGACGCGATTGTCTGGAACGTGATCGACGAGGACGGCGTTTACTGGGGACAAGGTGCAGTTTTGTATAAATGCCGGGCTTTGGCGGAGTAACTATCTTAGCAGCTAGTCGATAGTGGTTAGACGCTGCGCTTGCTAGAACGGCTTCGCCTAACAGAAACAGTTTATGTAGGGTGTAATAACGGAGCGTATTACACCGCTTTTCTAAACCACTCAGCATCCATTGCCTATGAACTGTTGTGACAAACTAAACGACTTATATACAGTAAACTCAATTCACGAAATTTCGGAGCTAGACGGAAAACTAGCTATGGCATCTTCCGATATCGAAAATCACTCTGCAACCTTTAGATGTGGGAACTGTGGAAAGCTCTGGGTAGTGGAGAATTTAGGCAAGCGTAACGGTAAGCCTCTGAAGATTTATAAACATCGATAAGGCCTCCTTCAGGTTACATATAATTTAACCCTTCGTTTTATAAATCTATGACCTTCTGGAATGTAAAATCAGAGCATTCAGGCGGATCAGATAAGCGCCGCCGATATCCCATCTGATTACTAACCATACGAAATCCGGCCTTAGACTGTTGATCTAGGTTGGCATGAGTGTGTCCAAAGCAAGCCAACTCAATTTTGCCTTTAAACAGAGATTCAAGTTCAGACCAATAACTTCCAGCAACTTCATCTATGGCAAATTGCGGATGCTGAGACTCTCTTGATATTCCGTGATGAGTCAGTAGTACCGTTTTACCGTGAAAAGGTTCAGCTAATTTGCCAAGCAACCAAGCTTTATGTGCTTGATGAACAGCTAGCGCATCTTCTGGGGTAAAGAAGCGCTTTTCTGCATTGCTCGGCGATATGTGTATTTTTCGATAATCCTTAATACGAGATTTCACAACCGCAAAGTTACTCGAAGGAGCTCCGTAAGCAGAAAAATCACTCCATAAAGTGCAGCCTAAAAAACGATAGTTGTCCACGATTAACTCATCACAATTGAGCAGACTCACCGAAGTACCAGCAGCGACTGTTCGTAGCCTCTTATCAAGCTGATTTATGTCATGGCCGTAATACTCGTGATTTCCTGGCACATAGAGCCCCTTTATACCTAAGCGCTCACATTGCTCAATTGCCCAACATATCCCCTGCTCCCCGATACCTATATCACCTAAAAACAGGATCATATCTGCAATCGTATTTGGAATATGTAGTTCTTCGCCGTCAGTAATAATTTCTAGGTGTATATCTGAGAGGGGTAATAGCTTCATTAACTAGCCTGTATAAAAAGGGCGCTCTTGCCCTGTGACCAATAACGCTCAGCTTAATTCCATGTATCTCAGGCTAATGGTAGTCTTTGCCGCTCAAGAGAAATAAACAAGATATAACACCATGAATACCACCGATGCAGATACCCTAGGCTTTGATCTAGTTGGGCCTACGCCACAAACCACCAATACTGCACAAACAGAAAGCCCAGAACAGCGTATTGCGCGCACAGCAATTGAAGTCGCGTTGTTATTTAAAGGGCAGGAAGTACATCTTCGTGATATTGAATTAAATGAAGATGGTACTCTGAAAGGCGAGGTTTCTGGTTTTTCGAATGTCTGTGCGAGGGAGTTTGAAGGCGTACGTTTTGGTCAAAGTCTATCCTTCCGCTATCAACATATTCAGCACTCGACGCGAAAAGATCTTTAAACAAAAAAACCTGCCGTAGGCAGGTTTTTTCTAGCAAGCGCAGCGCCTAACAACTAGGCGCTAACAACCACATTAAAGCTTGATAGTTTCTACACCTTCAGGTGTGCCCATCAATACAACATCAGCGCCGCGGTTGGCGAACAAGCCGTTAGTTACAACACCCACGATGTTGTTTAGTTGAGTTTCTAGCTGTTTAGGGTTCATGATCTCCATATCGTGAACGTCTAAGATCACATTACCGTTATCGGTCGTGAAGCCTTCACGCCATTCTGGCATACCATCCAGTTTTACCAATTCACGCGCTACTTGAGAGCGAGCCATTGGGATCACTTCTACAGGTAGTGGAAATTCGCCAAGGATATCAACTTTTTTAGTGCTATCTACAATGCAGACAAACTCTTTTGCTACCGCAGCGACAATCTTTTCGCGCGTTAGGGCACCGCCACCACCTTTCACAAGGTTCAGACCAGAATCGAACTCATCAGCACCATCAACATACACTTCCATCTCAGCAACGGAGTTCATGTCGTACACTTCGATACCGTGGCCTTTTAAGCGCTCAGCCGTAGCTTCGGAGCTTGCTACCGCACCTTCGAACAAGTGCTTAATTTCAGCTAGGGCATCGATGAAGAAGTTGGCAGTAGAACCTGTGCCCACACCCACAATACTGTCTTCGTTTAGTTTAGGTTTGATGTACTCCACAGCAGCTTCAGCAACTGCTTTTTTCATCTCGTCCTGGGTCATGTTAGGCACCTGTTTTATGCATGACGGAAAACAACCGGGGTTTTCACTAAAATATGTAAGAATTACGCTAAATTATACGCAGCTTTAGTGACCTATTGTAGACGTAACAGGGCGTTTCCCTTTACCATTTCCCGCTTACTTTTATTCAGACGAAACATTAGGCGAAATATCATGCCAGATAGATATATCAAAAAAATCCTCGAGGCCCGCGTTTACGACGTGGCGATCGAAACTCCACTGGATGAAGCAAAAGGTCTTTCTGAGCGTCTGAATAACCGAATTATGCTGAAGCGTGAAGATGAACAGCCTGTGTTCTCCTTCAAGCTGCGCGGCGCTTATAACAAACTATCGCAGCTCACCGAGGAAGAACGCGCTTGTGGCGTTGTTGCAGCTTCCGCGGGTAACCACGCTCAAGGCTTAGCAATGTCCGCGAAACACTTAGGTGTTAAAGCGACCATCGTCATGCCAAAAACTACGCCGGACGTAAAAGTGAATAACGTCCGTCGCCTTGGTGGCAAAGTGGTACTTCACGGCGACGCTTACGACGATGCAGCAGCTCATGCTCAGAAGCTGGTTGAAGAAAAGGGCATGACTTACGTTCACCCCTTTGATGATCCCGATGTCATCGCGGGTCAAGGCACGGTTGCGATGGAGATCCTACGTCAGGAATCCGGTCCAATCGAAGCGATCTTTGTCCCTGTGGGCGGTGGCGGCCTCGTTGCTGGAATTGCAGCCTACGTTAAATACCTTCGCCCAGAAACTAAGGTGATCGGCGTAGAATCCGAAGATTCTGCATGCCTTAAAGCGGCGTTGGATGCAGGCGAACGTGTCACTTTGGATCAAGTGGGCATTTTTGCCGACGGTGTTGCTGTAGCAATCATCGGCGAAAACACTTTTGAAGTAGCGAAGAAATACGTTGATGATGTCATCACTGTATCGACAGATGAGATCTGCGCTGCGATTAAAGATATCTACGACGACACTCGCTCTATCTGCGAGCCTGCAGGTGCACTAGGTGTTGCCGGTATGAAGAAGTATGTAGCCCGTGAAGAGATCAGCGATAAGACGCTTATCGCAATCGATTCGGGCGCCAACGTAAACTTCGACCGTTTACGCCATATCGCCGAACGTTCCGAACTAGGTGAACAACGTGAAGCGATTATCGCCGCACGTATCCCTGAGAAACCGGGTAGCTTTAAGAAGTTCTGCTCAGCCCTAGGCAACCGCAATATCACTGAGTTTAACTACCGCTATAGCGATGATAACAATGCTATCGTCTTTGCTGGCATTCAGCTAAAAGCCGGTGGTGATGGCCGCGAAGAAGTGGTCAGCGAACTACGTGAAAAAGAATACGAAGTTGAAGACCTAAGCGAAAACGAGATCGCTAAGATCCACGTCCGTTATATGGTCGGTGGTCATGCGCCTGCAACGCTGAAAAACGAAGTGATCTACCGTTTTGAATTCCCAGAGCGTCCAGGCGCACTGATGAACTTCCTAAAGAAATTGGGTGGAAAGTGGAACATCTCAATGTTCCACTACCGTAACCACGGTGCAGCTTATGGCCGCGTATTGGTAGGCATGCAAGTACCTGAAGCTGAACGTGATCAAGTAGGCACTTTCTTGGAAGAGATCGGCTACAACTACTGGGAAGAAACTGATAACACAGCTTATAAGCTGTTTTTGGGTTAAACCAATAGATCAGGCTTGTATCTTGTATAAGCCTGATCTCCTCTCCATACTAAAACGCAATTTTTCAGACCAAGGATGATCTTATGCGTATGAGTTTACGTCTCGCCCCTTTATTGTCTATTAGCTTCTTTCTACCCTCGATCGCTATTGCTGCGCAATGCACTTCGAATGTATATGCAGTAAAAGAGTTGGTCTTAATGCCTGGTATAGATTTCAAAAAAGCCAAAGAAATCACACAGATTCCTGATTTATTTCCCGAAGAAGCTAAAAAACTATTTTTGGCCGCACAAGAATTACCGATTAATGCGCCAGATAATACTATCAAGCAGACTTTACCTAAACCTACGTCCTATACCGATTTAAGAGGCTTAATGTCTACGTATAAATGGCAATACGAAGATAAAGGGCGTTCTTTCTCGCTTCAAGTAAAGAAATATCAAGGATGCCTATCGGACATAATGCTCTATACGATTTTCAAAAACCCTGAGGGTAAATTAGTCAGCAGAACAGTAATACAAGAAATGATAGAGCCTACTGGTTGGTCTGGATTCAAAAAGCCTAAACCAGAAGAGTGCCAAATTAAATCGGCAAAGCACCAACGGTTTAATTACTCAATGAATGGTGTTTCTCCAAAGAATATCGATTTATCAACACTCCCCAAAAATGTTCAAGACATTTTTAAAGAGCATGCAAGCGGTGATTACAAACCAGCAAATTTAAACGCTCAATACGGGCCAGCACAGCAAACCGGTAATCAATTAGTGTGGATCTCTCCAGATTCTGAAAGCCCTAAAGTCTCTGTAGAAGTTGAAACTGTAAAAAATTGCGATGTAAGCATGGCGATTCGCTGGACAGATACTGAAAACAACAAACATCTGCTGCTCAAAGAAAACGTATTTTCTGCTAAATCTAAAGGAAAGAGCTAACAGGAAGGAAAGAAACTAAAGCTTAGAGGCTAATATCAATTAGCCTCTCATTTATCCGCAAAGATACTTTATAAGCTGTTAGCTGCTGATATTCAGTACCCAGCACCTCGTAATCTTCTTTATCTAGCGGCTTATCCAAGCGCTTCAAATAATACTGACCACCTTTGGAATAGATCTTATCGCCAATAATCGGGTGGTCTAGATGTGCTAAATGCGCCCGAATCTGGTGTTTCCTTCCAGTCATTAGCTCGCACTCAATCAAGCTTTTACCCTCTTCCTTTCGCAAGACCCGAAACAAGGTTTGGCTCTGTTTAGGCTTGGGGTACAAGTCTGATTCGGCTTGGTCCACTACATACATCTGACTGCGAATCAGACTACCAACTTTTTCCGATAGCTCACATTCGTAGCTGAGTTCATTCCATTTAGGAATGCCCTCTACCCAAGCATGATAGATCTTTTTGCTGATCAGTTTATCTAGACGTGGCTTCCACTTTTTATCCGCCGCTTTGTTCTTGGCTAGCAGAATAATGCCTGCGGTCTCGGTATCCAGCCGATGCAACAGGTGCGCATCCTCATAGGCTGTCTGACGACGCACAAGAGAAATTAGCGTGTTATATAGATTTCGAGTGGTACGGCTAACAGGCAGCAGATGGGGCTTAAATACAGCTAGAATTTCGTCGTTTTCCCAAAGCTTTTGCCAATGGGTATCAACAGGCTCTTCATAATGATCTGGCAGGGATACAACTACTTGCTGCCCTACTACTAAGACCTGGTTTGCTGAAGCAATGTGACCATCGACAGATATAAAACCCTCAGCAAATAACTGAGGCAATTGTGCTTGATGAAGACTGGCTAAGCGCGTGGATAAGAAGCAATAGGTGGTTGGGGCTGCAGAATAAACTGGGAAATACAGAACAAAGCCATCAGCCATGATTCCCTCCTAGCCACTAACAAGCGCAGCTTCTAGCAACTGGCTAGTCGCTTTAAGGCATCTCTGGCGAGTGCTCAAACCCTTCGCTAAAGAACGCTTTGATAGAAAAAAGTAGCAATGAAGTTAGGCCCCAAATAAGCCCAGTAACTACACCAAGGTCAACAATGCCGCGCCAAGGCTGCTCTAGTTGATGCACAAGTAAGACCATTGAAATGATGCCTAGCGTTAGGCAGTAGGTAACGATCATACGTTTACGAACGATCGAGAAGAATCCCATGCAAAACAGGGGCGCAAAGACAAAGCGGACCGGAGAGACATTTTGCGACAGATACAGAATACGAGCCGCCACACGCGGTGACCACGCTTGTTGAAAGCCACGATAGCCTTCCGCAAAACCCATAAAGATCACGCTAAATGCTAAGGCTGCCCAGTGGTACCAAGAAAGATCATAGTTAAAGGTCTGCAGACCTATATCGCTAAGACGATAGATCGCGCTGCCTATTAACAGGAAAATACCGCTGATACCCCATAGCGCTGCAATATAACCAATCACTCTATCTGTCTCTTTTGTAACCAATGCATTAGAAGCGGCGATTATACCCTCGCCAGCGATAGAGCCCAAATTTAAGACAAAAAAAACCACCGCAAGCGGTGGTTAAAGCACTAATCAACAGTTTAAACGGGGGAGATCACTCCCCCCTTGAGTGAGGTTGATTCGATAAGAAATGTTTTGTTAGTTCCTTAGTAGCCGTTCAGCTTATCGATATATTCCGGTAGGAATAGCGAGATCTGCGGCACGTAAGTGATCAAGATTAGGAATCCTAACAATAGGCAGAGCCACGGCAAGCAGGCCTTGATAACCCATATCATGTTCTGCCCGGTAATCCCGGCGGTCACAAAGAGGTTAAGCCCTACCGGCGGGGTGAGCATCCCGATCTCCATGTTTACAACCATGATGATACCTAGGTGAATTGGGTCGATACCTAGCTGCGTTGCGATTGGGAACAGGATCGGCGCCATGATCAATAGGATCGCTGACGGCTCCATAAAGTTACCCGCGATCAGTAGTAAGATGTTTACTACGATCAAGAAGCCCCACGCTGGTAGACCCCAAGCTAAAATCTGTTCAGCAATCGTGTGCGGAATACGTTCTGTTGTTAGAACGTGCGCAAACAGCATTGCGTTAGCAATGATGAATAGCAGCATCATGGATACTTTAGATGCGTCTAGCAGTACTTTACGTACTTCTGGGTCATTGATTGACTTAGGTAAAGCCCAAAGCATCTGCAGTGCGTTTCGCACCGCTGCAGTCACAAAGTTCTCGCCATCTTTCTGCCACGGAATACCTTTCATCGGACCAATATCACGATAACCCATTACCGCAATAAAATAGCCGTATACTGCAGCTACTGCCGCCGCTTCCGTTGGCGATGCAACACCACCGTAAATAGAACCTAGTACGATGAAGATCAGCATCAAACCACCCATCGCGATTAGGCCAGACTTGGCCAACGCTCGGAAACCTGGGAACGGCTGAGATGGAAGACCTTTAACACGCGCAACGATGTAGATAGCGATCATTAGGATCAGACCCATCATTAGGCCCGGGATGAAACCCGCCATAAACATACGTGAAGCCGAAACTTCTGTCGCTGCAGCGTATACCAGCATTACGATAGACGGTGGGATCAAGATACCCAAAGTACCCGCATTCGCGATTACACCTGCAGCGAAAGACTGTGGGTAACCAGAGCGCACCATACCCGCGATACAGATAGTACCGATCGCGGCTACTGTTGCTGGAGATGAACCAGATACCGCAGCAAATAGCATACACGCCATTACCGATGCCATCGCCAGACCGCCTCGGATATGACCCACGGTATCAACCGCGAAGTTAATCAAACGTTTTGCTACCCCCCCGGTAGACAAGAACGCAGAGGACAGAATGAAGAACGGGATCGCTAGTAGCGTGTAATGTTCTGAAGTCGCCTCAAACAGTTTCAATGCAATCGATGCAAGCGAATCATTTGAGAACAACAAAATAGTGGTTACAGAAGATAGGCCCAATGCGATAGCAATCGGCATACCGATGATCATGCACCCAAACAGAGTGATAAACAGTACAGCAATAGTCATTTATTTATCCTCCTGCTTTTTTTGATTTTGGCTGTCGTTAGGATCGCCTAGTGCTGTTTCTTTCAGCTCGTTAGCGATCTCCATAGACTCTTCCGCTTCATCCGCGAAGTGGAAACCATCAGCCTTGTGCGTAATTACTTTCCAACCCAGTTCTAAGAAGCGAATGATCAGAAGCACAAAGCCAATCACCAAGATGCTCATAGGGATCCATTTCGGTACTGGAAGATCTTCCAGCTCGATACCGATCATCTTCATCTTGCTGATATAGATCCAAGAGCCGTATAAAAACAGTCCGCAGTAAACCAAGCACAAGCCAACAGCAGCTAAAGTGACATACCGATGCATATTTTCGGGCATCAGTTTTACAAAAACATCCACGCCGATATGGGCACCTACTTTGACACCATAAGAAGCACCAAAAAGTACAAACCATGCAGCGAGTAAAAGGGTCACTTCCTGTGCCCAATGGATACCGGCGTTAAAACCAAAGCGCGCTACCACTTCAGCAAATACCAGTAATGTCATTGAAACTAGAAGCAGGGATAAAAAGCCCTCTTCCAATTTTGTTACTAGATTACGAACCATATACAGCTCCCCTAGCGACTCACGTCGTTAATAGTTTTTCATAAGGAGATATTCACAGGACAACCCACGGCTAGCGCCGTTAACCGTTCTCCTCTGAACATAACCGAGCGGGCAAAGCCCACCCGGTTAAGAGGCGTGATATTAGTTGCTTGCAGCTGCAGCTTTGATTAGATCAGCACCGATCTCATCTTCAAACTGCTTCCATACAGGCTTCATCGCTTCAACCCACTGAGCACGTTCTGCGTCAGTTAGGCTAACAACTTGAGAACGCTTAGAATCGATAATTTTCTGCTTATCAGACGCAGCTTTTTCAGCAGCAATGCCGTTACCGTGTTTGATTGCTTCATCTAGCGCTTTCTTAACTTCAACTTTCAGATCAGCATCAAGACCCATCCAGAACTCAGCAGAAGTTACTACTAGGTAGTCCAGTACACCGTGGTTAGATTCAGTGATGAAAGGCTGAACTTCGAAGAATTTTTTAGAGTAAATGTTTGACCAAGTGTTCTCTTGACCGTCGATCGCTTTAGTTTGTAGAAGTGTGAATACTTCAGAGAAAGGTTTTTTCAGTGGAACTGCATCTACAGCTTCGAACTGAGCCTGTAGTACGTCAGATGTCATGATACGGAATTTCTTACCAGAAGCATCAGCTGGTACTTTTAGCTCTTGGCTTGCAGAAAGCTGCTTCATACCGTTGTGCAGGTAACCAAGACCCACTAAACCTTTGCTCTCTAGAGAACCTAATAGTTTTTGACCATCTGGGCTGTTCTGGAATTTTTCTACCGCAGCCATATCTTTAAACAGGAAAGGCAGATCGAAAATCTGAAGTTTTTTAGTGAACTTCTGGAATTTAGATAGAGAAGGTGCAGCCATCTGCACATCACCTAGCAACATCGCTTCCAAAACTTTGTTGTCGCCGAATAGCTGAGAGTTAGGGAAGACCTTAACTTCAACTTTGCCAGCTAAACGCTCATCTACTAGCTCTTTAAATTTAAGAGCCATCTGGCCTTTTGGTGTGTTTTCAGCAACCACGTGAGAAAACTTAATTTCTACTGGGGCTGCAACAGCAGCTTGTGCTCCTAGAGTTAGTGCAAGGGAAGTTACCGCAGCGGTCAGTAAACGCATTGTGCATCTCCTGTTTAATTGAATTTAATTATGTTTGTTTTGTTTGAAATTCAGCGCTTTCTGTTTTTAGCAGTCACAGAACTTTCTGAACTCATCACACAAGAGAGCAAAGATAGGGCCAACTGTGAAATATGATTTTCACAAACCTCTGTAGCACCTATAAACATTGAGATACAGGTTAAACGTATGTTTAAAGCAAGGATTTAAGCGGCTAGAAAAAATGGCGGAAACTCACCCATTTACAATTTTAAAATCAGTGAATTCCCATCCATCTGTGTTTTATTTATTGAACCAGCATCCAAAAATGGCGTTTCATTGATCTACATCGAAAGAACAAAGCACCTAAGGCTTGTGTGTAATATCAGCTTCGCCTTATGATGAGTTACTGACTATGCTAACCACTATTATAAAAATGACGGCAATTATGACGGGAGCTGAAGTGTGAAATTGGATGGCCTATCAATTCAAACAAAGGTAAACATTTCTCTAGCAGTTGTGTTCCTGATTATCTTGGTTAGCTCTCTAACCGCGATTTACCGTAGTGAAACTCAGTTAGTTTCTGAAGTTGTACAACGTACAACAACCGAGACGGCTGATTCCTACTTTGACAGTATCAATATACTGATGCTGAGCGGTGCCATGTCTAACCGTGAAACCCTACAGAAAAAGATTCTTGCCAATCCTGATGTCTTAGAAGCACGTATTATCCGCGCCGATAGTGTTTCCAAAGTTTACGGGCCCGGCACCGATGACTCCAAAATAATGGATGACCTCGATAAACGTGCAATGCAGGGTGAACAGATTATTGAAGAGATCGATGATGCTAAAGGCCACCGCCTGACCGTTATCACTCCAATGAAAGCCCTACCGGACTATAAAGGTACTAACTGCTTACTCTGCCACCAGACGGCTGAGGGTGATGTATTAGGTGCCGTTCGAGTCACCTACTCTTTTGAAAATCTAGATAACACTATTCGCGCTAACCTGATCAGTGTAGCTTTGACCGAGTTAGTACTATTTATTATCGGCTTAGTCCTAATTAGTCTGTTACTAGGTCACCTAGTAGTACGCCCAGTTAAACGTATGGGTAAGACGATCAACACCATTCATGAAAACTCAGATCTTAAATTGCGCATAGATGTAACTTCCAAAGATGAAATCGGCACGATGTCAACATCTCTGAACACTATGCTCGAAGACTTCCACTCCAGTCTAAGCAAAGTAAGTTCTACCGTTCATCAGCTAAGTTCGTCGAGCACATCTATCAATGACATTGCTGATATGGCAAATAGCGCGGTAAACAATCAGCAGATACAAACCAGTGCTGTCGCTTCTGCGATGGAACAGATGGAAGCTGCAACTAAAAGTGTTGAAGCAAGCGCCGAAAATACAGTATCAGCTTCTGACCTAGCCCTTGAGCAAAGTAATGAAGGTACGCAAATTACTCAACAAGCGATCAATGCCATTGACTCCCTGAAGAGTAATATTGACCGAGCTCTGAATGTTATCAACAAGCTAGATGAACAAAGTCAGAGTGTTGGAACCGTACTAGAAGTGATTCAGAAAATTGCTGAGCAAACTAACTTACTGGCGCTTAACGCTGCCATCGAGGCGGCCCGTGCAGGTGAGCAAGGCCGAGGCTTTGCCGTGGTAGCGGACGAAGTACGCACCCTAGCAAGTAAAACTCGCAACTCTACGGAAGAGATCAACGCGATTATTGAAGAGCTTCAAAACGATGCGCGTGATGCGGTATCTGTAATGGATCAAGCACACTCGAGTGCAGAAGCAGGTGTAGCTAAAGTACAGGAAACATCTGATGCGCTAATCAAGATTGCCGAAGAAGTTCGTGCGATTAACGATATGAATCACATGGTTTCTTCATCGGTTAAAGAGCAAACAGAGATGGCTAGTAGCGTTGAGTCTAGCGTACATGAGATCGCTCAAACAGCTGAGCATACTTCATCTCGTGCAGGTCAACTGAACCAAGTTGCTCATGAGCTGAATACGCTAGCTGGACAGCTAGAAATGATGGTACAGAAATTCAAACTATAACCTTCTAAACAAAATAAAGAAGCCGCCAATATGGCGGCTTCTTTATTAATAGAACGAGAGGGGATCGCTCTATCATATGGCACCCGTCACTACTCGGGTAGCTGATACACCGCTTTAAAAATTTGCTGTAGCTGTTAACCACAGTTTGCTCTTATCCGCGCCAGTATCACCTGCGTCATAGTCAGCATACTTCAGGCTTAAACCGTAGTTTTTGCCAAACTTTTTGGCCGCAACAAAACCCCATTCCGAGCCTAAATCAGCGCCCGTTTCTTCAACTTCATAGTCGTGATAAACCGCAAGCAATTTAACACCTGCCAACTTAGTGCCCACGCTGATATAAATATCTTCAATGCCATCTGCAGGTGTTGCTAAAAACTGGTCAACCCAACCCTGAAATTTATGCTTAGTGGCTAATGGTGTATTGAATCCTACGCCACCATCAGAGCCAAGAACTTCATAACCTAGCTTGGTTGTCACACCAGAGAACGCCACACCACCCTCTAATAGATAGTAGTCAGGATCAGTCGAGCCGTTATCCTGTGTAGCGTACTCAGCTGTGTATAGAAGCTTGGTATCACCTGCATCTTGAGAACCACTAAAACGAACGCCGTAAGTATCTAGGTCATAACCACCAACTTTATCTTCCTCAAAGTTGTAGTAGTAACCGGTTAAAACGCCAAATGGCAGACCTTTGTATTTTACGTTGAACAAGTGTGTCTTGTGCTTGCTGTCCGAACCCGTAATACCATGGACATCATTGATATAAGCGTAGAACACCTCCGTATCAGCCAGAGAGCTGTTCTTAACCGATAGCGAATCGTAAGTCTGCTCATTCTGACGGAAACCTACACCACCAACAAAGCGTTGGTTGTCTAAAAGGATACGCTGGCGACCAACCTTTACAGTGGTATCAGACAAACCTGTAAATGCTAAATACGCTTGGTTTACTTCTGTGCCTTCAGGGTCAACGATTTTTGTTTTCGTTCCCATGCCGTTAACGCCATCGTTGTATTCGACATCGTCCAGTTCAGTTACGTCATCTACTTCAACCAATGCAGATACAGATTTGAATTCATCTGTTTTAAAGGTTAATCGAGACTTTAACGTCAAAGCATTCGCATCTTCAGCGGCAGAATCGTCTTCAACGTCTTCATAACGTAGACGGAAGCTAACGGAGGTTTCACCGTTCTGAAACGCTTCAGCAATAGACTCAGCGGCATAAGCTGATGGGGTCGATATAGCTGCGATAGCCGTGGCTAACAACAACTTAGAGGGTAGTTGATTCATTGTTTACTCCTAACTCACAAAAGATTGCTAGTACTGGAGCAACGCCTATGCCAACAGGCGTATTTTTAAGAAAATCAGCTCAGCAAACATTAAAAATGCATAAATTGCACATTTTTGAATCAGCTAAAGCAACGCCTGCTTTTCTGCGGTGCAGCAAAACAGATTAAGTCAACACCGAGTTAGTGCAGACTCGTCCAGAATTAATCCGATATTTTGAAAGGGTATCTACTACAAAATTATTACAACCTTACCCACAAGACATATTTTGAATATTTGATCATTAATTAATGAACCTATTTTTCTCGAATAGGTCACTCTTAAGGAAACGGAACCCTTCTTTGGAGAATAGCCTTGTATATACGCGCATTCGTAGCAAGCTTTACGATCTTATTGACCTCTCAAACTAAGGCTGCAACATTGGATGTTACTGTTCTAAACCCCGATAAATCAGGGGTAAATTCCATCGTCCTCTATGCTGAACCTATAGACCAGCCAGCTCCTAAGATAGAACGTCAGAAAATCGAGATCACACAAAAAGATCGCGCATTTGCGCCGCACATTACGGTGATGCAACGCCAAGATGAGGTACAGTTCAGTAATAAAGATGACTTTACCCACCATATCTACTCGATCTCCGGCCCAAACCGTTTTTCCTTTAAACTGAAATCAGGCGAATCCAAGGCCCTAGAGACGTTTGAGCCCGATTCATCCACTGAGACAGTCGCTATGGGCTGTAACATCCATGATTGGATGAGCGGCTTTATACTTATCGTCGATACGCCTTATTTTGCCAAAACCACTAAAACTGGCTCAGTTTCGTTCGATTTTCATCACTTGGGCAAATATCGCCTAACCTTATGGCATCCGCAGTTAAAAGCGGAAAACAATCGATTAACCCAGATAGTGGATATTAGCCAAGACCAAAAACTGACCTGGCAATTGAGCGAAACCTTCTACGAAGTGAAGCCAAAGGCTGACGAAGAAGACTTCGAATTCCTGGATGAATACTAGTTATTGGATGACTGACCATGGGCAGTTTAAAAACCAAAATATTTATATTCTTTGTCGCCTTATTAATGGTGGTTCAAGCAGCATCTTTGTGGATGGTCTACGACGCCAACAATAAACAAGGGGACGTTCAGATCCAATCGCGGCTCAATGCCGCTGTCTCCGTTTTTGACACCCTTTATCAGCAACGAAACTACTATCTCCAAGCCTTCGCCGAAACAGCTGCAAAGGACTTCGGTTTGAAAGAGGTCTTCGGCGCTGACCAACGTAGTTTTCTGATTGCATTGAATAACCACCGCAAGCGCATTGATGCCGATATAGCAATCGCTGTAGACCAAAAGTTCTCGATTATCGGTCAGCTTATTCGCCGCAATCCAAATGAAAAAATCCGTTTAGGCCCCGAACAAGGCCAACCGTTCCCTTCGCCACAATGGTTTGGCGTAGATGGCACGTTTACCAAACTGTACCAGCAAGAAAACGAGTTATACCAACTCAGTTTTGCTCCATTAAAAAGTGGGCAACAAGTCGTCGGCTGGATCGGCTATGGCTATCAGATTAATACCACCCTGGCACAAAACTTTGCCGATATTACTGGGCTGAGTATCGAATTCATGTTGCAGCAGGAAGATAGCCAATGGCGCGCTATTGCTGCTGCGATCCCGACAAGCCATCCTCAAGCACCGAGCCAGCAAGGCTTAGCAGTTATTGAAAATCGGGTACCAGGCCACCTTTTCGCAACCCAGATTGAAGTGGGCATGGTCAGCAAGAGTCCTCTGCAAGTAACGATCTTTGGCTCTCGCTCTAACCTACTGGAAACCCTACAAGAGAACTGGTGGCACCTACTAGCACTTGAAGGCGGTATGGTGACAATCACCATGCTGGCAGCCTATCTCCTCGCTGGCAGTATTACCCAACCGGTTAGAAAACTGGTACGCCAAGCTCAATATATTGCGCGAGGAAACTATGACAGCAGTGTAGATATCAGTGAAAAGAACGAGATGGGGCAGCTTGCAAAAGAGTTTAATCAGATGCAACAAGCGGTCTTGGTACGAGAGCAAAAGATCAGCCACCAGCTAAAGCATAACAGCCTGACCAATCTCCCAAACCGTTTCTCCCTACTCGAAACTTTAGACACCCTGCTGCAGCAAAAAGACACTTTCTTTAGCCTTCTCCATCTGGATATTCGTCGCACACGCACCGTCAACGACACGCTTGGCTACCAGATTGGCGATATGATGATTAAAGAAGTAGGTAAACGCCTGTTGAAGCTCAACGGTGCCAGCCAAACCTTCCATTTAGACGGTGACGAATTCGCCATGTTGATCGAGTGCTCGACACTGAGCGAGCTGGTGCAATGGCAGCAAAAGATTGAGCAAGTGATGGATGACCCTCTGTGTGGTGAAGACACCCTACTCCACTTACAGCTACAGGTTGGCTTTGCCCGTGTGCCTGAAGATGCCGATGATCCACAAACTCTTCTGCAAAAAGCTGATACAGCGCTTAGCCATGGTAAGAAAGCACAGCAGAGCTTCCAGCAATATCTCCCAGAAATGGATGCCGATGCCAACCGCCGCTTAAGCTTAGTAAATGACCTTAAGGTTGCTATAGCTGAAGACCAGTTATGTTTGTTCTATCAACCTAAGCTCGATCTAAAAACCGGAAAAATCCATCAACTGGAAGCATTAGTTCGCTGGCAGCACCCGATTCAGGGCATGATCCCACCCGATTCCTTTATCTCTATCGCTGAGCAAACAGGCCAGATCGATGCCCTCAGCAATTGGGTAATGAATGAAGCCGCTCGACAATATCAAGCTTGGGCAGAAATAGGGCTACATCTGTCTATCGCGGTGAACATCTCTGCGGAAAACCTAAAAAACCAACAGCTGATCAATACCCTCAAAGGGATTTGGAAAACACATCAACTGCCGCAAAACTCACTTTCCCTGGAAGTAACGGAAAGTGCCGTCGTAAGTGACCCAGAGAGCGCAATTAAAATGCTCTGCGAAATAAAAGGTCAAGGGATCAAACTGTCGATTGATGACTACGGTACAGGTTACTCATCACTAGCTCAGCTGAAACAGATGCCGGTTTCCGAGCTAAAAATCGACCGTTCATTTATCGATAAAGTTCACATGAGCAGCGACGACCAGATCATTGTTAGATCCACCATCCGTATGGCCCATGATATGGGGCTAACGGTTGTCGCGGAAGGAATCGAAGATCAAGAAACTCTGACATGGTTAGAACAACATGACTGTGATTTAGCACAGGGCTATTTCATCAGCCGACCTCAACCCGCAAGCGAACTAAGTAGTTGGCTGCTAGAATCGGAGTACAACCCGTCTTCGATCACAAAGGTTTTACATGGATAGTCGCTGGTTTGCAGCATTGACGCTTTTATCTCTGCCTGTACATGCAATTGATGTAGATTTGAAAGGACTCGTTGATATCCGAGCTAGCCACTCTTCCGGTGAACAGAGCTATGTCAGTGGTCAATTCGGCAAGCTCCAAAACTCGCCCGGCGGCGATCTATCTCTAGGGCAGCTAGGCCTGAACTTAAAACTAGGTTTGAGTGACCAACTCAGTTTTGTTGTCGTAGGGAACAGCTTTGTCGATGATGAGAAAAGCGAAGTTGGGCTGACGGAAGTTTTCCTTAAATATTCAGGCCTTCCCAGTGATATAGGTGTTAGACACAGCGCCCGCGTCGGTACCTTTTACCCACCTATATCATTAGAGAACAGAGCCACTGCTTGGTCACCCGCTAATACACTGACTCCTTCAACGATGAACAGTTGGATTGGTGAGGAGGTGCGCACCACCGGCATAGAGTACACGGCAGAGTGGTTGGGAAAGTTTAGAGAGGTCGATTACGACCTAAAGCTCAACACAGGTTTATTTGGTTTTAACGATACCGCTGGTTCGATGCTGTCTTGGCATGGTTGGACGCTTAGCGGTCGCCAATCCGTTATCGGCGAAGGCCTCCCTGTGCCACAAACCCCTGCGCAAACGAACCTGCTTACAGATCAAGCAAAAGAATCTGACCCTTTTCATGAAGGCGATGACCGCCTTGGTTACTTTTTAAATGCCGAGTATAAGCTGAAAAAGAAACTACTCCTGCAAGCCGGTTATTACGACAACAATGCCACCCCCTATATGCTTGAGGATGGTCAATATGGTTGGGAAACCCGATTTGCCTACACGGGTTTCCGCTGGCAGATCGATAAACAGTGGAGCCTGATGGGCCAGGTGATGCAGGGCTCAACCCTGATGCAATCACCGCAAAAAGTCAATGTGGTCGATAATGATTACCGTAGCGCCTATCTAACCTTAAGCTGGCGTAACGGTCCTCATCGACTATCAACACGCCTAGAAGAGTTTTCGGTTACAGATCTAGATCAGACGGTTGGCGACAACAATGATGAGTACGGCAAAGCCTTTACCCTTAGCTACCGTTACCGTCTTAACCGCCAATGGTTTCTGTTGAATGAGTTCAATTGGATAAATAGCACCCGAGCCGCGAGAGCATACAACCAAGATGATCCGAAGCAGCTAGAACGCCAGATTCAGGTAGCGCTCCGTTACTATTTTTAAGTCCAATTATTTAAAATCTTTCTTATCCAACCCGTACTTCTTCATTTTGTCGTAAAGAGTTTTTCGCGGTAAACCAAGGCTAGTTAATGTCTCTTTGATGGAGCCAGCGCAACGTGCAAGCTCAGCCTGAATCAACATGCTTTCAAACTGCTCGACCTTATCCGGCAGGCTCATATTGTTGTAGCCATCATTGTCGGTGATCGGTTTATTCTCAAAGTCGAATGTACAACTTTCACCCAAAAGCACATAGCGCTCGGCCAGATTGCGAAGTTCGCGGACATTGCCCGGCCAATCGTGGGTCATCAAACTGTGCATACGTTCAGCCGATAACAGCGGCACCTCTCGGCCATATTGCGAAGAAGCAATCAATGAGAAGTGCTGGAACAACAAGCCTATATCTTCACGTCGCTCACGTAGCGGCGGGATATCCACTCGCACAACATTCAGACGATAATAGAGATCTTCTCGGAAATTTCCCTGTTCGGCAGCCTCACGTAGATCTACCTTAGTTGCTGCAATCACGCGAAGATCGAGCGGAATGACTTCGTTAGCGCCAAGGCGTTCAATTGCCCGCTCTTCCAAGACTCGCAGTAACTTAATCTGCAAGGTCATCGGCATGCTTTCGATCTCATCTAAAAACAGCGTACCGCCATTAGCATGCTCAAACTTACCGATACGACGTGCTTTAGCATCGGTAAACGCGCCCTTTTCGTGACCAAAGAGTTCAGATTCGATCAGATTTTCAGGTACAGCACCGCAGTTAATCGCGACAAAATTCTGATCGCGGCGGTGGCTGTGCTCATGGATGTAACGGGCCATCAGGTCTTTACCTGTACCGGTTTCACCCAAGATCAGAATATCAGCGGGGGTATCCGCAATTGCATGCACTAAACCACGTACTTGGGCAATCATGGAGGTATTACCGATAATACGTGGGCCCGGCGCGCTCTGAGCTTCCAACTCTAACTTAAGACGGCGGTTTTCGATAACGAGGTTGCGCTTCTCAATCGCTCGGCGCACCACGTCTAACATCAAGTCAGAAGAGAAAGGTTTTTCGATAAAGTCGTAGGCACCATCCCGCATAGCACCCACCGCCATAGTAATATCACCATGACCGGTAATCAGGATCACAGGCAAAGTGGCATCGAGATTAACCACCTGCTTCATCAACTCAAGACCATCCATGCCCGGCAGATTGATATCGGTAATTAAAATACCTGGCCAATCATCTTGGATAATCGCAAAAGCTTGTTCAGCCGTTTCAACGGCGGTCACTTCATAGCCCGCTAATTCAAGGGCCTGTCCAGCCGCTAACCGAATATGTTCTTCATCATCCACTAAAAGAATGGGCAATAACCTATTCTCACTCATGCGGCTTTCCATTTCTTAATCAACCAATCGTGTTATTAAGGTTATCAGGCTGATCGGCTTTAGGTAAGCAAATACGGAACACCGCTCCACCCTGAGCATGATTGGAGACAGCCAATTCCCCACCCATACTTTCAATAATACGGTGAGAGATCGACAAACCCAGCCCTAAACCCTGACCCGCTTTTTTAGTGGTGTAGAAGGGCTCGAATACTCGATTCAACTCCTGCGACGGTATACCCGGGCCGAAGTCTCGCACATTAAGGCTGATCTGCTTATTTTGTTCCGACAAGCTGATATCCACAACTGGTTTGGTCTGATTTTCCATCGCTTGCAGAGCATTACTGATCAGATTGACCAACACCTGCTCCAAACGCACGGTGTCGCCGAGCACATAGATCCGTTCAAGACCAGAGGGCCAATTTACCTCTGCATCCGCCTTGCTTAAACGGCCATACATGATCGACATCGCGCCATCATGCACATTTTTAAGACAGACCGGCTCCACGCCACCTGTTGTTTTGCGCGAGAATTCTTTCAGCGGATGAATGATCTTCGCCATTCGCTCGGTCAGGCCACTAATTTCGCTGAGGTTCTTCTCTACCGGTTCAGTTTTACCTAATTCCATAAAGGCTTTGGCATTATCCGCATAAGTACGGATGGCCGTTAACGGCTGATTCAACTCGTGGTTGATACCCGCAGACATCTGACCAAGCACAGCCAACTTTGCCGTTTGAATCAGCTCATTTTGGGTATTCTCGTGCTTGGCGACTTCGTCACGAAGTTTAAGGTTGGCATTGGTAAGATCTTCGGTACGTGCTGCAACCCTATGCTCTAGCAACTCTCGCGCACGTTTTAACTCTTCTTCGTACTGCTTGCGCTGAGTAATATCGTGAATGGTGACGATAAAGCGTTTCACCACGCCATAATCCATATGACCGATAATCAATTCAATTGGGAACTCAGAACCATCTTTGCGCAATCCTAGCGCCTCTGTATACAACTCCTGCTGTCGGTCACTATCTGGCGCCGTTAAATGCTGCCAACAGAGCGCACGATCGTTCTGGGAGAGGAATTTACTAAAATATTTACTCCTCACCTCCTGTTCGTCATAACCAAACAGTTTTTCAGCCATCAAGTTCAGGCTTTCAATCCGTCCCTGATCATCCAACGTGATTAGACCCGCTTGCGTGTTATCAATGATGGCACGTACACGCTGCTCGCTCGCTTCCAAAGCTTGGGTTTCTTTCAGCTTAAAACGTGCGCGCTCTCGAGTAATACGCTGTCGTGTCAGTAACACTAACACCAACAAGATTAACGCGAGAAAGATAAAACCTGCGGTCAAAGCGGTATAGAACATCCGCACTTTAACCGCCTTAGTACTGGCTAAGACAACTACAGTTAAACCGCTATCGGGTAGTTCTCTACTTTGCAGAAGAAATTCACGTGGCCGGATGCCATCGAGGGCTTGGTTTTTTATTCGCTTACCGTCCACCAGCGTAATCAAAGTCGCACCATTTTCCTGTGGTGCACGCGAAATAATCTCGAGGGCCGTTAAAGTATGATCACCATAGCGCAGACTCTCAGAAATGCGTTGGATATCAGCTTTGCTCAGTGGGTGTAGGGTTCTGAATTTCCAATCTTCTCGGGTTGAGATAAAGATAACACCATCTTCATCGGTCACTAGAATGTCTAGATCAGGATCGGTCCAATCTGATTCAATTTCGTTTAAATCAATTTTTACAACCACAACCCCAATGATCTGGCTGCGCAGATAAACAGGGTATGAGAAATAATAACCTCGTCGGTTAGATACTGAACCCAAGGCGAAATAGCGGCCAGGTTTGCCTTTAATCGCATCTTGAAAGTAGGGACGATAAGCGTAATTTTTCCCCATAAAAGAGTACGCTTCCGCCCAGTTACTCGAGGCAATAGCCGTCCCATCCTTGTCCATCAGATAGACATCAGTCGCATTAATCGAATTATTTACTGATTCTAAATAGACACTGGCCTGGCCTGAAAGGAACGAATCTTCAGGCTTGGCTAAAGCTTCAACCAATGTGGAGTGTGATGACAGTAGCGCAGGCAGGTCTTTATATCGATCCAACTTCTGCTGCAGGCTCAACAGGTAACGATTGAGATCGGCACCGGAGCGCTGTTGCAGGGTTTGATAGCCTTGAGATTGACTTAGAAATGTAATTTGCCCAACCACCAAAAGGAATGCAAAAGCCAATACGACAAAGAAAAGCAGCCGATACTGACGCCAGCGAAGTGATTGAGTCTGTGGCATAAAACCTAGCCTGTCTGTGTAAAAAGGGCTTTTATTAACGTAACTGCAAAAGAAATACTTAATTTCGTTAACATAGTCGCTCTATACTAAGGTATATATTCTTGAACACCAAACATGGTATTAAGGATTAAGGGGCGTGTCTCTAAAGCCCTATTCGGCTTTAGAGGCAGACTCCTAAATACATAACTATATTATTTGCGTAATCTGAAGAAGGGACTAATTACTCTTATGCTGAAACGAACCAAAATTGTAGCAACCTTAGGTCCATCCACCGATGAACCTGGTGTTTTGGAAGATATTTTAAGAAACGGCGTAAACACTGTACGTCTAAATTTCTCCCACGGCAGCGCGGATGACCACCGCCGTCGTGCCAGTGAGGTCCGTAAAGCAGCACGTAAACTGGGTTTATCTATCGCAATTTTAGGTGACCTACAGGGTCCTAAAATTCGTATCGCACGATTTAAAGACACTAAGATTCAACTAGAAACAGGCGATACTTTTTTTCTAGATTCAGAACTCGGTAATGAAGATGGCGACCAAACCCAAGTCGGTATCGATTACAAAGCCTTGCCAGAAGATAGCCAAGCAGGCGATATTCTATTACTCGATGATGGCCGTGTTCAGTTGAAAGTCACTGCGGTTAACGGCTCTCGTATCGAAACTGAAGTGATCATTGGTGGCCCGCTTTCTAACAACAAAGGCATCAACCGTCAAGGTGGCGGCCTATCAGCTGCCGCTCTGACCGAGAAAGACCGTCGCGATATTAAAGTCGCTGGTGATATCGATATGGATTATATCGCGGTCTCTTTCCCTCGTAGCGCCGCTGATCTACAAGAAGCACGCGAACTACTAGATCACGCTGGAAGCCGTGCAGAGATTATCGCCAAGGTAGAACGTGCCGAAACTGTAGCTAGCAACGAAGCGCTGGATGAAATTATCTTAGCCTGCGATGGGATTATGGTAGCTCGTGGCGACCTAGGCGTAGAGATTGGCGATGCCGAGCTAATTGGCGTGCAGAAACACCTGATCAAGCGCTCTCGTGAACTCAATCGTTTTGTAATCACTGCAACACAGATGATGGAAACCATGATCGAAAACTCTATGCCGACCCGTGCTGAAGTCTTCGACGTTGCTAATGCGATTTTAGATGGTACAGATGCGGTGATGTTATCTGCTGAAACAGCGGCGGGTAAGCACCCTGTGGAAGTGGTTAAGTCGATGACTTCTATCTGCCAAGGTGCTGAGAAACATCAGTTGTCTCGTCCTGCTCCAACCAACATCACGCAAAAGCTGGAACGTTTCGATGAAACAATTGCTCGTTCAGCAATGTATACGGCGAACAACTTGTTGGGTGTTAAAGCCATAATCTGCTTAACCGAGTCGGGCTCCACTCCGCTGTGGATGTCACGTATCCGTTCAGGTCTGCCGATCTTTGCAGTAACACGCAATGAACGCACTATGCGCCGTACTGCACTGTACCGTGGTGTAGAACCGATCTTCTTCGATGCCACTCAGATCGAAAAAGAGAAGCTAAACGAAGAAATTCTGGCGGGCCTTAAAGCTCGTAACCTTTTAGAAACTGGCGATCTTGTTATCCTCACCCGCGGGGCATCCCTAGGTGAAGATGGCGGCACCAACTCTATGCAGGTTTTAGCGGTTCAATAAGCCATGATGAGGGGAAGCATTTGCTTCCCCTCAAACATTTTGAATGTAAAAAAGTGTATATACAGTTGCAGTTACCCAGCAATTAATTTTAATTTATCAGTTGCACACTTTTTGAGTGAGAGTAACTGTCACATGTTCCCCACCCCACTGCGGACTTTATCTAGAAACAAGGCTGCTTCAGCCCTGTTAACTATTCTATTTTTAATCCCGACGCTGGCGCATGCCAAAACGATGCCCGTTCGTGTTGAAACCGCCATAGCAGAGCCTTTTGAAGAGACGCTAACACTGCATGGTACGTTGAAAGCCGAGCTATCGGCGAATCTATCCTTAGCCGCTGAAGGAATCGTTAAAAACCTAAGTGTCGATATTGGCAGTCAGGTCAAAAAAGATGATCTGATTCTGAGCCTCGATGATGAAATCACCCGTCAGAACCTACTCAAATCCAAAGCGCAAACAACATCCACACAAACGCAGTTAAATGAGGCCCGCCGCCAGTTAAAAGAGGGTGAACTGCTACGCAAGAAAAAGCACATTGCACAAAATGCGTTGATCTCACTGCGTGTAGCGCGTGATGTCGCTCGATCAGATCTTGCCGCTGCCCAAGCCGAACAAGAGCGTTTCCAACATGAACTGGGTCAACATCAACTACTCGCACCTTTTGCTGGCATCATCACCGCTAAGCAAACAGAGAAAGGGGAATGGCTCAGTAGCGGCAATCCAGCAGTGACTCTGGTCTCTTTAGACAAAATTCTATTGGATGTGCAGATCCCTCAAGCCTATTTCGGTCGCATGCAGGAGATCACGACCATCACCATCTATCCCGATACGGCCCCGAATACCGCTATTGAAGGCTTGGTCAAAACAGTAGTGCCAGTAGGCTCGCAGCAGAGCAGAACATTCCTGACCCGCTTTAAACCCGTTCAAGCGAACCCTCTATTATTACCGGGCACATCGGCCAAGCTGGAATTGAACTTTTCCAAAGAGCAAAACGTAGTGATGGTGTCACGCGATGCCATTTTGCATCACGCCGATGACGGTAACAGCGTATTTATCGTGGTGGAAGGCAAAGCTGAACGCAGGCCGGTGGAATTGGGCAAGATCAAAGGCGATAAGATCCAGATCATTAATGGGATCAGTGCTGACGAGCAGGTTGTTATTCGCGGTAACGAGCTATTACGTGAAGGTGCAGAAGTTACTCTGCAACCTTAAGGTTTTCACAAGATTCTAAAGAGGAATAAGTTGCCCATGCTAGGAGCAATTATTCAACAAGGCCGCCTACTAGCCGTTCTGGTATTGATGGTCTGTTTATTGGGCGTGGTAGCCAGCCTGAAGATGCCGGTGCAAATGATCCCTGATCTAGATGCGCAGGTTATTGAGATAGAGACCCGTTGGTCAGGAGCAACGCCACGAGATATTGAACAAGAGATCTTGTTAGAGCAAGAACGTCATCTGCGCACTCTGCCGAATCTAGCCTTTATGGAGTCGATCGCTTCGACTGGGAAAGCCGAGATCATTCTAGAGTTCCCCCCAAAAACCAACCTTGATCAGGCGATGATCAAGGTCACCAACGCACTTAATCAAGTGGCGGGCTACCCTGATAATGTCGACCAGCCGAGTGTAAGAATCAGCTCCTTCTCTGCTAACCCCTTCCTCTATTTTTCGGTGGTACCTGAAGCTGGCAATCCATTTAACCTCGATATGGACATGACCAGCGATTTTATTGATCGTCAGGTACGTCCAGTGATGGAAAGGGTTCCAGGGGTATCTCAAGTTTCTATGCGCGGAAAAACCGAGCGTCAGATCCAGATCCATATTGAACCGGACCAACTTGCCCAACGCGGGCTAAGCATGGCGGATGTTAAAAGTGCGATCCAAACCCGTAATAGAGATATTTCTGCTGGCGATATTGAAGAGGGTAAACGCCGCTATTTACTGCGTACTCAAGGTCGCTTCAATGACTTAGAGGAACTGAGCAACCTCATTATTCGCCACGAGAATGGCGTTAGCACCTATCTGAAAGATGTTGCCGACATCAAACTCGATCATTATGAAACTAACGGCGTTGCTTATGTAGCCGGTGAGCGAGCGATCACTTTAGGGGTTCGCAGAGAACCCAGTGCCAACGTTATTCAAATCAAACAAGACATGCTGCAAGCAGTCGAAGAACTGCACCGCGATGTTCTTAAACCCAACGGCATGCGTATAGAGCTGATCGGAGATGATGTTCGCTATGTAGAAGCCTCTATCAAAAGCGTGGTGCTAAACCTTTGCTTAGGTGCGTTACTGGCGAGCCTTGTTCTATACGTATTTATGCGCTCTGGCCGCGCAACGCTCTTCTGCTTGCTTGGACTCCCTGTTTGTACCATCGCTGCGTTTATCGGCTTAATGATGTTTGGCCGCAGTATCAATGTGATCTCCTTAGCCGGGATTACCTTTGCGATCGGTATGACTCTTGATAACAGTATCGTAGTGCTCGAAAGCATCGAGCAGAAACTACGCCAAGGCATGGATCGGATTGAATCAGCCATTGCAGGGGTCAAAGAGGTGTGGACTGCCGTCATCGCCTCCAGTGCCACGACCGTTCTAGTGTTTACGCCGATCTTTTTCGTCGAGCAGGAAGCTGGGCAACTTTATTCTGATATCGCAATTACCGTCTCCGCTTCAATTTTAGCTTCTATGCTGTTTGCACTGTTTGTCGTGCCTTCTGCCTGCGCTTTCTTTGGTTTATCGACTAAATCGGACGATAAGCAATATCAGCAGGGCAAAATCATGCAGTTGATCACTTGGCTAAATGACGGTTTCAAACGCCGGATAACGGTCATCGCGCTGAGCACCTTCGCAACCTTAGGGTTAGCTATTGCGTTTATGCCAGCAGCGGAATACCTACCCGAAGGTGAAGAGCCAAAATCATTTTCGATGATGTTTGCCCCTGCCGGTTACAGCTACAAAGAGATGTCCCTGATTGGCGCAGAGGTGAAAGAAAAAGTCGATCTAGCCGTGCAGCAGCAACCGGAAGACTACATACCCGAACAAGGGATGATTCCGGCGTTACGTTATTACCTGCTCTATATCGGCTCAGGTTCCGTATGGTTGCTGAGTGAGCCTAAAGACTATGACCATCAAGAGCCGATGATGAAAGAGATCACCCAGTTCTTTACCAGCTATCCGGGTATGCGCGCCTTTTCATCGCGGGGTTCAATTATCTCTAGTAACCAAGGCGGTACCCGTACTGTAGTGCTTAATGTTTCTGGTGCTGATCAACAAGCCCTCTTCACCACAGCGCAAAATGTGATGACTCGCGCAAAAGAGATGTTTGATAACCCACGTTTGGATTCAGAGCCCAAATCCCTCTCTTTAGATCAACCTCTGATACAGATCTTGCCGAAGTGGCAAAGACTGGCTGAATTAGGGATCAAAGCGGAAGATTTCGGTATCGCAGTGGCCGCATTCAGTGATGGCGCTTATGTCGGTGAATTTATCGATGGCGATAAGAAAGTCGATATGCTGCTCTACAGCCAATTAAACACAGCAAAAAGCATTGAGCTACTCAGCCAAACACCGATTTCTGTTCCGGGTGGCGGTGTTCTGCCTCTATCGGCACTAGCCGAGATTAAAGAGACCGTCGCAAGTGAAGATATTCGTCGTATCGAAGGTCGTCGCACTGTATCTGTTTACATACTGCCACCACCAACCGTGGCACTAGAAACGGCGGTCGAGAAAGTACGTACCGAATTAATCCCGTTGATGAAATCTGAGGGCGAAATTCTACCTAAAGTCAGCATCAGTATTTCCGGTGCTGCTGACCAACTGGATGCAACTCAAACCGCGTTATTTAATAACTTTATCGTCGCAGCATTACTGATCTACCTACTTCTAGTCGTAATTTTGTCCCACTGGAGTTATCCAAGCCTCATTCTCACCACTGTGCCTTTAGGTATCGCAGGTGGCGTTGTCGGTTTAGTCGCAGCTAATATGCTCGGTGAATTGTTACAACAAACAGGCTTACCGAGTTTCTACCAAGCTTTTGATATGATCACTATGCTGGGCTTTGTTATCTTACTCGGGACCGTAGTGAACAACCCAATCCTGATCGTCTGCCAAGCACGGGATAACCTACACTTAGGCAAAACCTCTATCGTAGATGCGGTAAACCAAGCCGTTGCCAAGCGACTCAAACCGATTCTGATGTCCACAGTCACAACAGTATTCGGATTGGCGCCATTGGTCTTTATTCCGGGCGCAGGCACCGAGCTTTATCGAGGTGTCGGTATTGTGGTTATGATGGGAATCCTGTTCTCTGTGATCATCACCCTTGGCTTCTTACCCTGCCTACTCATCTGCTGGTTCCAACTACAACAACGTTTTGGCAAGCAGAAAACAGAAGAAGCCGCATAATCAGAGGGGCCAATCACGGCCCTTTATCTGATAAATTAGCGCGTCAGATTGAATTAATTGAGGCAGTTTAGGTCGAAAGCGCAAACTAACTGTTTCGTTGCAGCAATTTAATATTCCCTCAATTATAATGTTGCCCCTCAACGAGTGACTTAAAGGATCGACTTTTGTCTTCAGCACTAGAACAAAAGCTAGATTGGCTTAACCAAGCAGGCCATTCTGGGCTGCTAACCCAGCTACAACACGGTATAGAGAAGGAAGGCTTACGTGTTGATGATCAACGCAGATTAGCTCAAACCTCTCATCCGCAAGCTCTAGGTTCAGCGCTCACTCACGCTCATATCACCACTGATTATTCGGAAGCGTTACTGGAATTTATTACGCCCGTTTTCGAAAAGTCCTCTGATGCCCTGAATTTCCTTGCAGATCTTCATCGCTATACCTATCAGAAACTCGATAAAGAGCAGATCTGGCCAGCCAGCATGCCATGCTTGTTGCCGCCAGAGAAAGAGATTCCTATCGCTCGTTACGGCTCATCAAACGTCGGCCAGATGAAATACATCTACCGCGTAGGTTTAGAGCATCGCTACGGTAAAGTGATGCAGACCATTGCCGGCATTCATTACAATTTCTCTCTCCCTGAAGCATTCTGGCCGCTTTACCATAGTTTTTCAGGCAGTGAACTATCACTACAAGATTTCCGATCCGCTGCGTATTTCGGCCTGATCAGAAATTTCCGTCGTTATTCTTGGCTACTAATCTATCTCTTTGGTGCATCTCCGGCTTTATGTAGCTCGTTCCTAAAGGGTAAGAAGCACAACCTAGAAGAGATGGGCAAAGGTACGTTGTATCTGCCTTATGCGACTTCATTGCGTATGAGCGACCTTGGCTACTCCAACAAAGCTCAAGCTAGCCTAAATATCTGCTTTAACCATCTAGATACTTACGCCAAATCTCTAGAGAGTGCGATTCGTACACCGTACCAACAGTACGAAGAGATCGGTGTCAAAGTAGACGGTGAATATCGACAGCTAAACACCAATGTTTTGCAGATTGAAAACGAATACTACAGCGATATTCGTCCTAAGCGCGTCACAGAATCCGGTGAAAAACCGATTCATGCGTTGATGTCTAAGGGCGTGGAATATATCGAAGTACGTAATACCGATATCAATCCATTCCTACCTTTGGGTATCGATCAGACCCAAGCTGATTTCTTAGACCTGTTCTTAGTCACCTGCTTGCTGATGGACGATAGCGAAATTAGCAATGCTGAGTGTGAGCAGATTCAAGATAACCACCAGCAGGTGGTCACTCGCGGCCGTGAACCAGGTTTGACACTAATCAACAACGATCAGACGGTTACCTTGAAGGATTGGGGCATCGAGCTTCTCGCAGAAATAGAGAAAACGGCAGCTCTGTTTGATCAAGCACACAATAGCAGTCAATTTAGCGAAGCAATTAAAGCCCAAAAAGCTAAGTTGCTAGATCCTGAACTAACGCCATCAGCGCAAGTACTTAAAGAGATGCAGGATCAGAATTTCGACCACGGTGACTTTGTGATGCAACAAGCACAGCGCCATAAAGAAACTCTGCTATCCGAAGCACCTTCATCAGAGATGGCAGCGATGTTGGAAGAACTCAGCCAAAGCTCCCTTGTGGAACAACAGCAAATTGAAGCGGCGGAGCAGCCAGACTTTGATGTCTACTTAGCGGACTATATGGCGAACTAATTAACCGCCCTATATTGCACCCATAAAAAAAGCAGGACACCGAAGTGGCCTGCTTTTTTTGTTTTCGGATAGTGGCTACTGCACTACGAAACTAGTAAAGAACAGGTCAGATACGAAACCTTCACCCTCTTCTTCTACTAAGATGTTTTGTACTTTCTTCAGTGCTTTCTTCGCTAGCTCTTGCTGTAGCTCAACTGTACCAACCGTGTCATCAGTCTGAGCACTTAGCAGAAACACAATATCATTACGGATATGCGCCATATGGTGGTTTACCGCATGGTGCGCCGCTTCGCTTGATACCTGAATCGTCACTTCGCATTTCAGGAAGCGCGTTTTACCTACACCACCAAAATTGGTTACAAACGCTTTTAATTCGATGTAATTAACATAGTCTTCAGCGGTTTTCTGTTCATCACCTTCTGCCCAAGTCAGTTGTACAGAAAAAGCCAAAAAAATAAATAAAACCAGTCGCTTAAGCATTGTTCGCCTCAGTCATTCGTGTTCAATAGCAGCAGTATAGCGCGCTATTTCCGGCCCCAACAGGGGCTGATGGACAAAAAGTTAACTGTGTTTGACCCTGTTCTATATCAAAGCAGGCGAAAAAACTATTTTTTACTATAAGGACGGTTGCACCCTGAATCAGCTTAGGAATATGATGAGCGAAAGGGTACTAATAAATAGAAATGGTAAATCACTTTCACACTGAATTTACCACCCCCTGTCTACATGGTAGGAAAGGAGCGCAGGATGTTAGAGAAATGTAAAAACGCTAAAGAGCGCTGGGGCGGTGTCAGCGAGATCATCGATTCTTGGCTTGAAGAACGTCAGATGCTGATCAGCCAATTTGTCCATCTGCCTGAACACCACATCAACGAAGAGCTTAACAATAAAGCTCAAGGCTTTTGCCAGACGTTGATGGATTATCTCTCCTCTGGACACTTTGAGGTCTATGAGCAGCTGCTATTGGAAGGCAGCGATTTCAATGATGGCAGCCTTGAGGAAGGCCAGTCATTACTACCTAAAATTCAGGTAAGCACCGATATTGCGCTAGATTTTAACGACGATTTTAATAATCTTCTTGATCCTACAGTGCAGCAGATCCGTGAATTTTCCGAACGTTTATCTAAACTTGGAGAAGCACTGGAAGAACGCTTCGAACTCGAAGATAAAATGATTGCCGTGCTTCATACTTCCCACAGAGAAGCGGTAGAAGGATAAGAATTAATGCGCTATGGGTTTTGCAAACTGCTACTGACTGGCAGTATCCTCGGATTAACTGGCTGTGGTGGCGGTGATGACCCAAGTTTGTGGAAGGAATATGCACTGACCGGCGCATATTCCGCTACCTTATCCGAAAATGGATCTCATAGTGTTATAGGTTCTTTCAATCACGGCGGAAGCCTTTGGCAGAGCAGCAATCACGAGCGCCTGTTCAACTGGAATCATAAAGCCAAAGACTTCTCTATCATCGCAGCGACGGCCTTCTCTCCGGAAGGCACTTATGCCGCGACAGCAAACCAGCAAGATCTCGTTCTATGGGATGTTAAAACCGGCAAACCTGAGTGGTTTTGGAGCTCACCCGCTGAAATCATGCAGATGGATCTCTCGCCAAATGGTGATTTTGCATTACTTGGCCTAGCCGATCACACCGCTGTGTATTTTGATGTCAAAAACGGCGGCGTCCAACGCACCCTACGTCATAATGCACGCGTTCGCAGTGTTGATCTCAGTGATGATGGCACCCTTGCGCTAACAGGTTCTGATGCCTACAAAGCGAAACTATGGAGCATGCAGACCGGTGAAATGCTACGCGAGCTAGAGTTTGGTAATGTCGTTGATACTGTCGCTCTCTCGCCAAATACTCAGTATGCCTTCAGTGCCGGCAGCTTAGATAAAGCCGTAATTTGGGATGTGAATAGCGGTAAAGAGCTACACGTTCTGAGCAACATAAAAGATCTACTGCAAAAACGCGTAAGCTACCTAAGCGCACGCTTTTCTCCAGATAACTCTAAGCTATTAACCGGCACAGCAGCGGGGTTAGTACAACTGTGGGATGTTAAAACTGGGGCAGAACTTCGCACATGGCGAATTCATAAACGCGACCCATACGGTCCGGTACATGCCGGTGTATATGCTGTAGCATTTGGTCAAGGTAAATATTATGCCATTGGCTCTAACGGCATTATGAATGAGCTGAAATAAGCATAATAAGCCTATTTCAGGACGGGACTATTCCCACAAAAATCCAACAAAAAATCTAACAAAAAGGCCGATGCTTCACAGCATCGGCCTTTTTAATTCACATCACGCTAAGAAGTGATTACTTCTTCTCAGCTTCAGCAGCTTCTTCCGCACCTGGGTTAATTTCCAGAAGCTCTACTTCAAAAATCAGAGTTTCGTTTGGACCAATTGCATTGCCCATACCACCTGGACCGTACGCTAGATCGGCAGGGATAACCAAACGCGCTTTACCGCCTTCTTTGATCATCTGTAGACCTTCAGTCCAACCTGGAATTACACCGTTCAACGGGAACGATACAGGTTCGTTACGAGAGAACGAGCTATCAAACTCTTCACCGTTAATAAGCGTACCACGGTAGTGTACTTTTACTGTGTCTGCAGCTGTTGGAGACTTACCTTTACCAGCTGTTAGCTCTTCGTACTGAAGGCCAGATTCAGTTGTTGTAACGCCTTTCTTCTTACCATTTTCAGCTAGGTATTTCTTACCTGCCTCAAGGTTGTCAGAACTTAATTGATCGTGTTTTTTCTTCTGCTCTTCCATCTGTTTCTTCTGGAAAGCAGTCATCACTTCGCGTACCTGATCAGGTGACAGCTTTGGCTCTTTATCGCCATAAGTTGTTTTAGCAGCTTCAAGGAACGCATCAAAATCAACATTAGGGATCGTCTTAAGCTGTTCACCAACCATCAGACCAACACTGTAGCTAACTTTCTGCTCTTCAGTTTTTAGTTCCACTGCAGAAACCATTGGAGATACCATCGCGGCACCTAGAGCAACCGCCAGCAAAGTTTGTTTCATGCTAAATATCCTTGTTTGTAATTCTTTGGAATCAGCGCGCCTTTTGCGGCAGCTATCCTATCAATTGAGATAAACCTACAATTTACAACAGGCCTTATTAGTCCCTGATTAAACAGCAAAGTTCAGCGGGGCACCACCTATTCCTTATGATTCGTGCTTAAGTAGGTGTTAGCCGCCTGTAACAGGGGATTCAATGCGCCTAATATCTCTTTATCTATAGGCACTTTTTTAGATTTCAAATAGCTATGCAGGTTTTCTTCAATTATTTCTGAAGATGGTCGTGTTTGCTTTGCCTTTTGGCCCTGTTGATAGAGCAAAGCGAGCTCGATCTGCTCACAAGCCAATTCAGCCTGACGCAGCTTCTGATAACAAGCATCATATTCCGATTCTTGCTGCTTACGTTCGCGCACTTTATAACGAACACCACGCAGTGGATGGGTCATCTCCTGCTGCCAGTGATCCGCCTCATCACAAGTAATCGTGTCGAGCACATAGCCTTGTATCCCGCCCCAGCAGGCGAAGATCAGTCGGTTAATGCTCAACCCAAACTCGTTCTGTAACTCTAAACAGCTCTGCTCTATGCCCGGCTGTTGATAAAAGTTGAGCGCAAAGTCCCAAAGGTCATTTTTCAATTGCATCTCTATGTTAAAATCCGCCGCCATGATTCAATTTCAGCAAGTTAGCTTACAACGCGGCCACAACATATTGCTAGAACAAGCCGATCTGACCCTACATTCGGGGTGGAAAGTCGGTTTAGTTGGTGCAAATGGTGCGGGTAAATCCTCTCTGTTTAAATTGCTACTCGGAGAGCTTCACTGTGATAACGGAGACCTCGAGCTACCGGGGGGACTGCGTATCTCTCATATGGCGCAGGAGGTTCCGACCTCTGATCGCTCAGCACTCGACTACGTCTTAGACGGTGATTACAAGCTCCGCTCTATCCAGCAAGAGCTTGCGAAAGCAGAAGCCGATCATGATATGAATCGCTTAGGCGAGCTGCATGCCGAGCTAGATAACCACAACGGTTATAGCGCTGAGTCTCGTGCAGCCCAGCTTCTCGCCGGTTTAGGCTTTAGCCATAACGATATCACCCGTTCAGTCAAAGAGTTCTCTGGCGGCTGGAGAATCCGTCTGAACCTAGCTCAAGCGCTGATGTGCCCATCTGACCTGTTACTTCTGGATGAGCCAACCAACCACTTGGATCTGGATGCAACGATCTGGCTGGAACAATGGCTGCGCCAATACCCGGGCATGTTGATTCTGATCTCCCATGACCGTGATTTCCTCGATAATGTAGTTAGCCATATCACTCATATCGAGCGTAACAAGCTGAATCTATACAAAGGCGGTTACTCAGCCTTTGAGATACAGCGGGCAGATCGTCTAGCACAGCAACAATCTGCGTTTGAGAAACAGCAGCAGCGTATTGGTGAAATTGAAAACTTTGTACGCCGTTTCCGTGCAAAAGCCACTAAGGCGAAACAAGCGCAAAGCCGTATCAAAGAGCTGGAGCGCATGGAGAAAATTGCACCTGCGCACATTGATAGTCCGTTCAGCTTTAAGTTTTGCTCTGCAGACAAGATGTCATCGCCACTACTGACTTTGTACGATGCACAGTGCGGTTATGACGATAGCGTTATTCTGGATAAAACTTCTTTGACCCTGACGCCGGGTGCGCGTATCGGCCTTCTCGGCCCGAACGGTGCTGGTAAATCAACGCTAGTTAAGTCACTCGTGGGCGATTTGGAACTCTGCAATGGCGAACGCCACGAAAGTGACAACTTGCAGATAGGCTATTTTGCCCAGCATCAGCTTGAAGCACTCGATATGGCGGCATCACCGCTGTTACATATCAAGCGCATCAGCCCGAAAGCCTCTGAGCAAGAGATCCGTGATTTCCTTGGCTCATTCGGGTTTATTGGTGATCGCGCTTTAGAGCCTGTGGATAACTTTTCCGGTGGTGAGAAAGCCCGCGTTGCGCTGTCTATGATCGCTTGGCAAAAACCAAATCTGCTATTGATGGACGAACCGACCAACCACTTGGATCTGGAAGTACGTCACGCACTGACCCTTGCACTGCAATCATTCGAAGGCGTACTAATTTTGGTATCCCACGATCGCCACCTACTACGTAATACTGTCGATGAATTCCTTCTGGTAGCAAATGGTAAAGTTGAAGAATTTAAAGGCGACCTAGATGACTACCAGAGCTGGTTGTTAGAACAGAAGCGCCTCGAACAAAAAGCCGAAGCTGAAGCCTTTGCCCCTGCAGCGACAGAAGAGAAAAAGACTCTCTCTGCAGCAGAACGTAAGGAACAGAAACGTTTAGCCGCCGAACGTCGTAATCAGCTACGTCCACTGAAAAAGCAGTTGGAAAAGCTAGAAAAAGCGATGGAAAAGCAGCACGAACAGCTAGATGAGATCGAAACAGCACTTAGTGATAGTTCGATCTACGAAGAGCAAAACAAGGACAAGCTCAAAACCTTGCTACAACAACAAGCGGAGTTGAAACAGCAAGCGGAGCAAACCGAAGAAGAGTGGATGGAGCAGCAAGAAGCTCTGGAAGCCCTTGAGGAAGAACTGGGTGACGTTTAGTCACCCAGTAACGCTGTTAACTCTTTAATATCTTCGTCATTACGCATTAAACGGCGAAGCATTTTAGCTACATCAGGCTCTTTTAAGCCAAGCTCTGCATACATCTCTTCAGGTACTTCTTCCAAAGGACCGTCACTCAAACCCTGCTGACGTAGCAGACGGTTTGCCATATAGAGCACTTTGACATAGTTACTATGTTCGCCGGCATAATCAGGTTCATTCTGATGACGAATCGCTGTCGTTACCTCAGCAGGCAATTCCCAGCTAGATAGCAACCAGCTACCAATCTGTTCGCGGGTAACACTCAACACCTGTTGCTCTACCGAATCTAAAGCAAAGTGTGGGTTTGCCTCGATATAACGGGACAACAAAGTGAAGTGTGGTGGGAACAGGTGTGCCAGTACTAGGTAACCGAAGTTATGTAGCAAAGAAGACAAGTAGATCAAACCCGGTTTAGGCTGATCTTCATTTTCTGGCATAGCACGGCATAGCTGCTCGGCAAACGCAGCGTTATATACCGACTGCAGCCAGTAAGGTGTTGCCCCACGTGGGCCATCTTCAGGCACACGAAGCATTTCACCCATCGCCGTACCTAGCGCCATATTGATCACGAGGTCAAAACCAAGGACACGGATAACTGCATCATCAATCGAGCTTACTTTACCCGGCGCTGCATAATACGGAGATGCAGCCCAGCTCATCACTTGAGCAGAAAGGCTAGGATCGATCCGCACGACCGGTACGAGCTCACTCACACCTGCTTCTGGATCAGAGCGAAGCTCGATAATTTTTTTAATCGTTGGAGATAGAGAAGGCAGACCTAAAGTATCTTCAAGGCGTTGCTTGATTCGCAACTCAGTAAAGCGCTCAACCGCCTGAGTGATAACAACGCGGTCATCACCTTTCGGCTGCACAGCTTCGATCTGCTCTGTGGTAAGCGCTAAGTTACAGCTACTCGCTTTCTCGATCTGTTTAGCACTCACCCCAAAACACAGCTCAGCGTGCGGCTCGATCAATTCAACTTGATCATGCTGCAAAATTTCAGGAGAAACCAAAAGCTTGAGAGATAAAAGTTTTTTCTGTCCTTCAGGATGTCTTAAGGCATCTTGGCTAAAATAGCGTTTCGCATCTTCGCCACGAACAGGCTGTAGCTGTCGACCTGTCTCTTTCCAGACAGAAACTAAATTGAGTAATGACGCCGCAGGAAGCAGAGCCAGCACCTTACCTTCAGCATCATGCAATAACACCAAGCGAAACTGCGGTAATTCGCCACTGTTTTCCAGAACTCGTACGCCGACTGACAATTTACTCTCTCCAAACCTAGTCTTGGTTTAATCTAAAGGGTAGATTATTAGCAACAATTAGGGAAAGCAAAGTTCTTGGTCAAAAATTCACGATTTAAATCAGTTTAAATGAGAAAAATGTCGATAATTCTCCAAATTAGCCAAGCATTGCTAATCATCTTCTCACTTCTCGGTCTTTCCGCTCACGCAGTGGAAGAGGATCTTGCTCCCGAATCATCTACCGGGCTCTATCAAAGCGAAGCAATCGCCACCCAACAATCCTTAGTCGTAACCGCACACCCTCTTGCTACTCAGGCAGGCCTAAGCATTCTGCAACAAGGCGGTACAGCCGCAGATGCTGCCGTAGCCATTCAAGCTATGCTGACCTTAGTTGAGCCACAATCCTCTGGCATTGGTGGCGGCGCGTTTATGCTCTATTGGGATCAGGAGCAACAAACACTGAAGGCTTATGATGGCCGCGAGACTGCACCGGCGAAAGCAGACTACCGATTGTTCCAAAAAAATAAAAAGCCGATGCCATGGGTAGAAGCGATGGTCGGTGGGCGCTCTGTTGGCACACCCGGTGTTTTAAAAATGCTGGAAGTGGCGCAGGAAAAACACGGCAAGCTAGCTTGGAAAGTTCTGTTTGACGATACTATTGAGCAATCTCGCAAAGGTTTTCCTATAGGCCCGCGCTTACATAAACTGATCGCCAGTGGCATCAACCCGGGATTGAACCGCTATAGCGAAGCGAGAAACTATTTCTACAACCCTGACGGTTCCCCACTGCCGATAGGTTTTATCAGAACCAATCCGGAGCTCGCAGCGAGTTTAGAATTGATTGCTGATAACGGCACCCAAGCGTTTTATCTAGGCCCTATTGCAACCGCAATCGCGGATAAGGTTCAGTCCGTAACTGATAATCCGGGCTTACTCGATAAAAGTGACCTAGCTAGTTACCAAGCTAAAGAACGCGCTCCGATCTGCCTACCCTATAAAGAGTATCGAGTGTGCGGCTTCCCGCCGCCAACATCTGGCGGTGTCACTGTACTGCAGATTCTGAAGCTGCTTGAGCAACATGATCTAGCAACCTTTACCCCTGAGAGCTTGGAGTTTAACCATCTCTTTACCCAAGCATCACGCCTCGCTTTTGCGGACCGTGGCCGTTATTTAGCCGATAGTGATTTTGTCGATGTGCCTGTACAAGGCTTACTCGACCCTAACTACCTAAATGAGCGCTCCAAACTAATCTCGCTAGATAAAGACTTAGGCCAAGCCATGGCAGGTAAACCTCCACATGCGATGGCTAACCTAGTTGATGCTAAATCCCCAGAACGCCCCTCCACTACTCACTTTGTGGTGGTCGACCGTTGGGGTAATGCCGTGTCGATGACCAGCAGTATCGAGATGGCGTTTGGCTCGACCCTGATGGCAGGTGGCTTTCTTCTCAACAATCAACTGACCGACTTCTCCTTTAAAGGTATTAGCAAAGGACAGATCGTTGCCAACCGCGTACAACCGGGTAAACGTCCACGCAGCTCGATGTCGCCGTTTATGGTATTCGATGCAGACGGCAATTTGCATTCGGCCATCGGCTCCCCCGGCGGCAGCCGAATCATCAACTATGTAGCGCAAAGCC
The DNA here is from genome assembly GCF_047778065.1 of Neptuniibacter sp. QD72_48. Classification (GTDB taxonomy): domain Bacteria; phylum Pseudomonadota; class Gammaproteobacteria; order Pseudomonadales; family Balneatricaceae; genus Neptuniibacter. Next base: position 3,680,863 of record NZ_CP180547.1, read on the forward strand.
TGCTGCTGATGTTCAACTCAGACCTCAGTATGCAGGAGATCGTTAATCAGCCGCATATCAGCAACCGTAACGGGCTAACCGAGCTTGAAGCAGGCACACCTATTGATCAGCTGCAGCAGCCGTTAGAGGCGATGGGTCATCAGATTAAGGTAAGAGACCTGAATAGCGGCCTACACGGATTCCGCCGTCTGCCATCAAACGAATGGGAAAGTGCAGTAGATAATCGAAGGGAAGGTTTAGCACTAGGGGAATAACCAGTGCTAATTCTTACATTAATCGAAATTAGTCGCGTGTAATTCGATTCACGCTCTTCAAGCGACGCAGTTTTTTCATCACGCGTGCCAAATGAATACGGTCAGTTACTGTCACTTCCATATGGACATTCGCTAACTGGCCTTCGTGCTCACTAATATCAATAGCGACAACATCAGCACCTATGCCAGAAGCTGTAGTAGCAAGCTCAGCAATAATGCCGCGATGAGACTCAACCTGAACTGTCAGATTAACGCTGAACTCTTCGTCTAGGTTGTCTGACCATTCCAAATAGATACACTTCTCGGGATCATCACGCAGATAACCGATATTACGACAATCGGTTTGATGGATAACTAAACCACGGCCGGTACTGATATGCCCAATAATCGAGTCACCCGGGATAGGTAAACAGCATTTCGCATACTGCAGCACCATACCCTCGGTACCTTTAATCGACATCGGTTTCTGACGACGATTAGATTCGTCATCATCGGCTGCCTGTAGATCCTCTTCAGGACGCAACCTACGCGCAACCACATAAGCCATACGATTGCCCAAGCCGATATCTTCTAGCAAGTCTTCCATGCTGCCCAATTCAGCTTCTAGTAGCAGCTCGCGCAATTTAAACGGATCGATATCGTTTAAGGTCGCACCATAATTGGCGAGGAACTGATTTAACAAGCGCTGACCAAGCTCCACAGACTCATGACGTTGTTGATTCTTCAGGTAGTGGCGAATCGCTGTACGCGCTTTACCTGTGACAACAAAGTTGAGCCATGCCATATTTGGCTGAGCACTTGGAGTAGTAATAATTTCAACGGTTTGGCCGTTTTCTAACGGCTGAGATAGCGGCGCCAATCGGCGGTTAATGCGGCAAGATACACAAGAGTTTCCAACATCGGTATGAACCGCATAAGCAAAATCGACCGCTGTCGCACCACTTGGCAGCTCCATAATCTTACCCAGCGGCGTAAAGACATACACCTCATCAGGGAACAGATCGGTCTTAACGCTGTCGATAAACTCCATGGAGTTACCGGCACGCTGATGCATCTCTAACAGGCCCTGAACCCATTTACGGGCACGTTTATAACTGCCTAATGCGCTATCAGAAGCGTCTAACTCTTCTTCGTTCTTGTAGTGGCTATGCTCAGCAATACCCTGATTGGCCACTGCATCCATCTCATGGGTACGAATCTGTACCTCGATGGTGATATCGCGTGCACCAAACAGATCAGTATGTAGTGACTGATAGCCGTTGGCTTTAGGGATCGCGATATAGTCTTTAAAGCGGTCGTGCACCGGTTTATACAAATTATGCACGGCACCGAGTGTACGGTAACAGTCATCAACTGAGTCGGTCACGATACGGAAAGCAAATACGTCCATGATCTCAGAGAAGGACTTACGCTGCGCCTTCATCTTGGAGTAGATGCTGTAAAGGTGCTTTTCACGACCAGTAACCGTGCCACTCAACCCCTCTTTCTGGAGGCGCTTTTCGATCGTTTCCTGAATCGAGCTAATCACGTCTTTACGCTGACCACGGGCTTGAACTACTGCTCGACGGATATGCTTAGCACGCATTGGGTAATGCGCTTGAAATGCTAGATCTTCCAACTCCACCTGAACATCACGCATACCTAATCGCGCGGCAATCGGTGCGTAAATATCCAGCGTTTCACGAGCAATACGACGCTGCTTATGCCCCGGCATCGCACCCAAGGTACGCATATTATGAAGACGGTCCGCCAGTTTCACCAAAATCACGCGGATATCTTCCGCCATCGCCAACACCATCTTCTGGAAGTTGCTGGCTTGAGCTTCTGCTTTGGTTTCAAACTCTAGGTGTGTCAGTTTAGATACACCGTCAACGATGTCGGCAACGGCTTTACCAAACTGGGATTCAATCCCTTCGTAGGCGATCTCGGTATCTTCGATAACATCGTGCAACATGGCTGCCATCAGGCTCTGATGGTCCATACGCAATTCTGCAAGAATATTTGCAGCGGCAAGGGGGTGAGTTACATAAGGTTCACCACTTTTACGCTTCTGGCCATCGTGGGCCTGTTCGGCATAAAAATAGGAACGACGCACCTGCTGAATCTGTTCTAGATCCAGGTAATCATTCAAGCGTTGAGAAAGTGCGTCAATGGTCGGCATTGCCCCTCCAGTGCTACAAACAAATAAATGCACATTACATCTGATGATGCCGCATTCATTCTGCTAGGAAAAGACCTAAACAAGGAATTACTAACGAATTTACCAACAAGTATAAACACAAACGCCCCGCATGATAGCGAGGCGTCTGATAAAGCAGTGTGCTTAGGGCTTAGTCTTGCTCGACTTCGTCCAGAACAGTACGGTCAGTGTGACCTTCTGCAATTTCACGTAGAGCAACAACGGTTGGCTTGTCGTTTTCCCACTCTACTTTTGCTTCTTTACCGCCAGTAGCAAGCTGACGTGCGCGCTTAGCAGCAACCATAACCAACTGAAAACGGTTATCTACGTTTTCTAGGCAATCTTCAACGGTAACTCGTGCCATGGGGGTAACCTCAGAATTCGGTACATTAAAAAGACCGCGCAGTTTACCTGCATAATCGGCCTATGACAATAGAGAACTCAACAGATCACGGCAACGCTCTTGTTGTTGAGCGATCTGCATACGCTGTGATAAGAATACGCCATGTAGTTCACGCAGTGCCTGATCAAAATCATCGTTAATCACAAGGTAATCGTACTCACCGTAATGGCTCATTTCGCTCGCCGCTTCAGACATACGTAGGTTGATCACCTCGTCACTGTCCTGACCACGGTTAGTCAAACGCTCTTGGAGCGCTTCACGGGACGGCGGAAGAATGAAAATAGACAGGCATTCAGGCATCAAACGACGAATCTGCTGAGCCCCCTGCCAATCGATCTCTAGAATCACATCTTTACCCTGCTCTAGCTGATCCTCAACCCAACGTTGGGAGGTACCATATTTATTGGTAAATACTTCAGCAAACTCTAGAAAATCAGAGGCTTCAATCATCTGATTGAACTCATCCATAGACACGAAATTGTAGTCCACACCGTTTGTTTCGCCCGGACGCATATCCCGCGTGGTGTGGGATACTGATACGACAATATCATTATCCTGTTTTAGCATCGCCTTAACGAGACTGGTTTTACCCGCTCCCGAAGGAGCCGAAACAACATATAACGTGCCTTTAGCCATGTGAATTCTCATACTCAAATTGAAGCAGCAAACCGTCTTGCTGCAGGGCTATTATAAGATCTTTCCCCTTTTTCACCATGAAAACAGACTAAATAAGCCATTTAAAACTACGAATCCTGAGGAAATACGGGCCTTTCAGCGATAAATACTATATGATCGAAAGTACTTATGACTCAAACTTTGTACGACGGTTTACTTTGATGCGCTGGATTTCAGCCTCAGCAGGTTTTGTAACAGCTTTACCTAAGCGCCACCAGCGCGCACTTATAGCCTTAGCAGCAATGCTTCTAGTGGCGGCTTTTCTACCCTCTGGCGATCGCCCTCATTCGTCCACACCTTTATCTTTAGAACACCTTGTGGACACCGATGCGCCGATCTTTGAGCAACCAAAATTTAGCATTCGCCAGTTAAAAGCCCCTTGGACTTTTGACAGCGTACCCGACGCAGAAACCCTGTTAGTTCCAGATACAGGCACTAATGGTTACCAATACATCGTTCGTAAAGGCGATACCTTAGGTAAAATATTTGAGCGCTTACACCTGCCTCAAAAAACCATGTATCAGCTACTCGAAACTGACGTAAACGTTCTAGCATTAGATAACCTAATGCCGGGGCACACTTTAGTTTTTGAAAAACAAAATCAAAAACTACAGCGTTTAGAACTGCAATTTAGCCTTGCCCATAAAGTTGTGTACACGCGAAAAGCAGATAGTTTTGAGTTTGAAGAGATACGTATCGAAGGTGATTGGCAAGATAAGCTAATCCAAGGCGAGATCCTCTATAGCTTTACTGGCTCGGGCAAAAAAGCCGGTCTAACTCAAGCTGAGGCGCAATCGATTACCCAAGTGCTCAAGCAGCGCGTCGACTTCCGTCGCGATATCCAGCGTGGTGATAAGTTTGAAGTCCTCGTTTCTCGCCAATATGTTGATGGTGAAGCAACCGGCAACACCAAAGTTGAGGCGATCCGAATCAAGAACCGCCATAACATCAGCGCTTTCCTGTTTGAAGATAACTACTACGACGAGAAAGGCCGTAATCTAGAGAAAGCCTTCCAGCGTTATCCATTTAACGGTAAATACCGTCTATCTTCACACTTTAATCCACGCCGTAAACACCCTGTAACCGGCCTGATTCGCCCACACAACGGTACCGACTTCGCCATGCGCATCGGCACACCGGTAGTATCAACCGGTGATGGTGTCGTAACCCGTGTGGTTCGCCATAAATACGCGGGGCTCTATATCGAGATCAAACACGGTCAGAGCTACAAAACCCGTTACCTCCACCTACACAGATCCTATGTAGTGAAAGGCCAACGCGTAAAACGCGGTCAAAAGATCGCTCTATCCGGCAACTCAGGCCGCTCAACCGGCGCTCACCTACACTTCGAACTACATAAAAATGGCCGCCCTGTGAACGCAATGAAAGCTAAAATTCCAATTGCGGTATCGCTTACAGGCAAGAAAAAGAACGCATTCGAACGCCAGCTTAAAGACTATATTGCTCGCTTAGATCAGCCTAAGAATGAGCAACAGCTGGCTTTAAGTAATAAAGGCGAGAAAAGCGCACAGAGTACGCTTTAAGGTAAGACTTGAAGATACCCTACTCGGATCCGAGTAGGGTTCTAATGATTCTAGATTGAATCACTCAATATTCTGGATCTGCTCACGCATCTGTTCGATTAGAACTTTCAGCTCAACCGCACACTGGGTTGTGCTCGCTACAATCGATTTTGAAGACAGCGTATTCGCTTCGCGATTTAGTTCCTGCATTAGGAAGTCTAAGCGACGGCCGATTGGGCCTTTTTGTTTTAGGACACGACGCACTTCTTGAACGTGAGTATCTAGGCGGTCCATCTCTTCATCAACGTCAGCTTTTTGCGCTAGCAGAGCGATCTCTTGTTCAACGCGGCCTTCATCTAGTTCTACTTTTAGTTCTGCTAAACGCTGATTCAGGTTATCGCGTTGGTTTTGCAGAATTTGCGGCATCTTTTCGCGAACTTCTTTGACTATTTCGCTGATCGCATCTAGGCGCTGGTTGATCAGTGTTGCGAGTTCAACACCTTCGCGGCCGCGGCCTTCGATCAGGTCTTTAAGAGATGTACCGAAAAGATCTTTGGCGGATTTTTTGACTAGATCCATATCTAGCTTGGTGTCTTGCAATACGCCAGGCCAGCGCAGTAGTTCTAGTGGATCAAGCGCTTGGTGCTCTTTCAGCATGCCTTGAATCTGTTCTGCGGCTTGTACAACTTCTTGTGCGTAGGCAGGGTTAACCACCAGCTGTTGAACTTTGGCTTCTGGGTTGAAGCGCAGAGTACATTCAACTTTACCGCGACTTAGATTTTTACGTAGCTGCTCACGTAGAAAACCTTCTAGCTCTTTTAGGTTTTCCGGTAAACGCAGGTGAGGTTCCAGATAACGATGGTTAACGGAACGGATCTCCCAACTTAGAGATCCCCATTCGTGCTCGGCTTCCTGTCGAGCAAAAGCTGTCATGCTACGTGTCATATTGTTCATTCTCGATTAAAATGCATCATTAATTCGCATTGTAACAGCCTAGCTCGGCAGTGCCACGCTATGGCAGACCAGAATATTGATAAAGGACAGGCATGAGTTCATCTATTTCAGAACAGCTGCAAACTCTTGGTATTAAGAAGCACCGCCCAAGCGGACGTGAAAATGATCAGATGCGTGAAGTTAAGATCACTCGTAACTTTACTATGCACGCTGAAGGCTCCGTTTTAGTTGAGTTTGGTAATACAAAGGTGCTTTGTACTGCAACTGTAGAACGCGGTGTACCTCGTTTCTTGCGCGGTTCTGGCCAAGGCTGGATTACTGCTGAGTACGGCATGCTTCCTCGCTCTACAACGTCTCGTAACGGTCGTGAAGCGGCGAAAGGCAAACAAGGCGGTCGTACTGTAGAGATCCAACGTTTGATCGGTCGCTCTCTTCGTGCTGCGCTTAACCTTAAAAAGCTAGGTGAAAACACGATCACCCTAGACTGTGACGTTCTTCAGGCGGATGGTGGTACACGCACAGCATCTATCACCGGTGCTTATGTTGCCCTTCAAGATGCAATTAACGTGCTTAAACAAGATAAGAACGGCGCGATGAAAGGCGACCCTATGGTACAGAAGATCGCTGCAGTGTCTGTAGGCATCTATGAAGGTGAGCCTGTTCTCGATTTGGATTACGCCGAAGACAGCAAAGCTGAAACCGATATGAACGTGATCATGACCGGTGACGGCGGCTTTATCGAAGTGCAAGGTACTGCCGAAGGCGCGCCTTATACTCAGGAAGAGCTGAACGCGATGTTGGATCTAGCACGCAAAGGTATCTCTGAGCTGATCGATCTGCAGCAAAAAGCTTTGGCTGAATAAACCTTCAGCCCATTAAAAAAGGAGCCTATTGGCTCCTTTTTTGTTTTCTAAATCGTCTTAATCAAAATCGTAATCGATGATGATTGGCGCGTGTTCACTGAACATCTGATCACGATAGATCTGCGCATTTTTAACCGTCTTACGCAGGCTTGCAGAAGTAATCTGGTAATCCAAGCGAGCACCTTCGTTCAGCTTGCGGGCACGATTGTAATCAGGCCACCAGCTGAATTGACGTTCAGCTTTGTTGATCTGACGGAAAGCGTCGATATAGCCCATCTCATCAAAGATCTCAGCCATCCACTCACGCTCTTGCGGCAAGAAGCCAGAAACCGTTTGGTTAGCGTACCAGTTACTAAGATCGACTGGCTTGTGCGCAATGTTAGTCGTGCCACAGAAGATAAACTCTCTACGCTTACGCAGGGTTTTATTTAGGTGACCGATAAAGTCGACCATAAAGTCTTCTTTCTGCTTTTGAGCCTCTTCACCTTTCAAACCAGAAGGGAGGCAGAATGAGCCAACACTGACATCATCAAAGTCCGCTTGGATAAAACGGCCGTGCTGATCACACAGTTCGAAACCCAAACCGGTCATGATCGCTTTAGGAATAGTACGGCTGTATATAGCAACGCCACTGTAACCATCTTCCCAAGCATCGAAGAAGTATGAGTGATAACCTTCGGGGTGGTAGCGTTCGTCATCAAGTTGATATTCTTTCGCCCGCAGATCCTGCAAGCAAACAACATCAGCATCTTGACGGACCATCCAGTCAAAAAAACCGTTTTCAGTAGCTTGTTCAATACCTTGAGCATTGAATGTGATGACGCGCATAGAAGGTGTTCCTGTCCGTTATCAGACTTATCTATTATTTTTAGCGATTGCTCGAATTGTATAGGGAAGTTAAGCAAATTGAAATTTTTTGAGTGTTCGTTGAACAATGGAGACTCAAGGCTTCCGCTGGTAGAATAGCCGCAAAATTTTTACCCCTTTCCCAGCGGAGTTTGCCATGCAGGATTACCAGCGCGAGTTTATTGAGTTTGCTATCGAACAGAACGTACTACGTTTTGGCGAGTTCACGCTTAAATCTGGCCGTACTAGCCCTTACTTTTTCAATGCAGGTCTTTTCAACACAGGTACTGCGCTAGCTAAGCTTGGCCGCTTTTACGCTCAGGCGATCAAAGATTCTGGCGTTAACTACGATGTACTGCTTGGCCCTGCGTACAAAGGTATCCCGCTAGCTGCGACAACAGCGGTAGCCCTATCTGATCAGCACGGTGATGATGTTCCTTACGTATTCAACCGTAAAGAAGCAAAAACTCACGGTGAAGGCGGTAGCCTTGTAGGTGCACCTCTGGAAGGCGGCGTGATGATCATCGATGATGTAATCACAGCAGGCACAGCGATTCGTGAAGTAATGGAAATCATCGATCAAGCGGGCGCAAAACCTGCTGGTGTTGTGATTGCCCTTAACCGTCAAGAGAAAGGTAAAGGCGAACTATCTGCGATTCAGGAAGTAGAGCGCGACTACAACATGCCTGTTATCAGCATCGTTAGCCTAGGTGATCTAATTGATTACTTGACTGAAAAAGGCGATATGGCGACTGAACTTGAAGCGATTCGTAAATACCGCGACGAATACGGTATATAAGTTAGGCTTTACCGGAGCTGCTCTTTATTGGGCAGCTCTGATCACAACCTTCCTCGAAGCACCATCCAAGCCACTACCACCGCAGTAGCCCGTACTATCGATGGTCCAGAAATCACCTTCTGGCGATGTCACCGTCCGATAAAAAACTTCCGATCGACACCCTTGCAGGCCATTGATATTAAAGGTATCGCTGGCGGCAGGCCCTGGCCAATAATCAACTTGTGCAGGCGGGCTTCCAACTGCAGCCGAAGCCACACAGCCAGATGCTCCATTGCCTAGACAGGTTAGTTCTAGCTCTATCCCCGTTTGCGCTGCTGTAATCGCCCTAGCGCCAAGAAACTCTTGAGCTGTCACATCTTGGCTAAGCGCAAAGAAACGGCTCATACCGGCAATGATGACCGCTAATACGGTGATCACGAAGATAGCCGAGATAAGACCCAGTCCTCGCTGTTTAGATCTCAACGCAACTACAGGTAATTTATGGGACATTTCTCACCTGCACCTCAAATTGAACTCGGATACTTTCCTGCGTTGTATCCCTGCTGGTTAGTACCTGATCCTCTACAAACAGATCAAACAGGACAATGCCATTTCGAAGTAATGTCGCTTCACTGTATGTAAAGGCATCGTTATCCACAGGGCTTACGACATCACTTGCCAACAGCGCTTCCTGTGGCTCTGCTAGATTGGCAAATAAAGTTGCGCCTGTAGGCTGGGTAATCGCATAAGTGTACGCACTACCGCTTACCCCCTGAAAACGATAAAGATCACTCCCTACGACACAAAAGCTCACCGGTTCATCAACAATAAAGTAACGTTTTGAGGGGGAATCCGCGGGAAAACGATGGGTAGAGTTTAATAACACATCCACCGTGCCTGATCCTGAATCCAATGCGCTGCTGGCACTGATCATTGGGGAGATAATCGACCAACTATCCAGATCGTAGATTGGGTTTTGCCCTGCAGGTCTGCCGGGTTCATCCACGGTATTAGTATCTATCGGGTATACAGCCACACGGCCAAGATCAGGTGATGTAGCAAACGGCACGGAGCTAAATGCTGACGATGCCGAAACAGCCGTTAGCGGTACAGAGATATATCGAGAGGCCGCCAAGGCAGGTATAAACTCTAAGCAATTTCCTGAGTCACCAACACGGATACTATTAGGCAGGGCGTTTCTGATCTCGCGTGCCATACGCTCAACTGCCACACGTGCCGAAGATGAAAGCTGATCACGCCTCGTTAGATCCGCATAGCCTTGCATGGTTGAAGTAATAAAGCCTACGGTTACCAGAGAGATGATCCCCAACAGGGTAATCACGACAATTAATTCAACCAGTGTAAAACCGCTTTGACGACGCATCAGTAGTTACCCCGCAAAGCACTGAACACCACAGGGCTCTGCCCCGTATTGGCTGGAGGAGTAACGGTAACAATCACTTGTTTGACTAATTCAGAGTCAGCACCTGAGAAATAGGTGCTACCGACATAAGTCACCTGAACAGAGACTTCATAACCTTCATAAGACTGAATACCACCCGGCGTCACAAGCGCATTGAATAAACCAACCGCGCTCTCTGTTAAGCCATGGTAGTCATCAACATCATCAAACTCTTCCCGGGATTCACCATCTTTACTGGTAATTGGCGCACCAGCATTCACGCCAAATTGCGCTGCGGGCGTACAAGGATCACAAGGTGGGCTACCGCCTAAAGGCGTAAGTTCATCGTATCGGCGTGACAAAATTTCTTCGAGGTAGGCCTGCCCAAGATAGGATACTTTGGTTTGCCACATGACATCGGAACTATGGCGGGCAATGGTGCCCCAACCTGCTATCGCCGCTGTAAGAGCGATAGCAATAATCACAATGGTGATGACTACTTCAACTAGCGAGAAGCCTCGTTCAGCGACAGGTCGTTTCATAGGTATACCCTGTCAGTGAAAGGCAGTAGTCGCCATTGTCATCGGTAAATTGCAGACTGCTATCAACCTCTTGGCCGTCGTCTGGAAAGCTCGCAGCAGAATTTAGAACAACATTGTTATCAACACGGATCATATCGCCCAGTTGGTTATACATCACCACTAGGTTTTCCCCAGACGACAAACTGCCTGATTCTGAGCCCGATACAAGGGACGCGGTGTAGGATAATAACGCATCCGCTGTGATCTCAGCATTGAGCTGAGGAGGGGTAATACTGGTTGGTGGCGTTGCATCTGAAGTGTCAGAGTCAATCAACAAAGAGATCTGCCATTGTGTATCAGACGAGCGTTCTAGCACCCAGTACACAGAGGAAGCATGCTGCGCTAAAGCGGCTTTTTGCGCTAAACGTAACGAGCCCATGATGGCACTACGAAGCGCAAGCTCATCGTAACGAGCAACATTACCAATTCGAGGGATAGCAACAGCTGAGAGAATACCCAGCAGGATGATAACAACAATAATCTCGACCAGCGTAAAACCACGCTGGCGAGATTTAGAGCAGCATTGCCTAGATCGATCAGGACTGACACTGCTCATAAGGGATTTCTACTTACTGATCAGTACCAGTAACATCAACGTTACCATTACTAGAGTCATAAGTGATTACACGATCTACAGCAGGATCTACAGCAGTGTTTTGAGCACTATAAGTATAAGTACACTCAGCACCAGCACCCGCTGCTTGATAATCAATGCCATTACCTGGAGCTGGAGCACCTGTAGAAGCTACTGGACGGTTACCTTGTAAGACACTATCCCAAACTTCCACACAGTCAGCAGCTTGAAGGGCTGCTAAATTCGCAGGAGGAGAACCGTCTTCTGCAACTGGGTAGCCAGTACTGTTAACAACAACACTCACAGAACCGTCTAGCTGAACAGATGCCCCTGAAGCAGCATTTTCTACTACAGCTTTAGCTTTTGCTAACGCAACACCTGCTGCAAAACCACCTGCTGTGCCTTTAACCGCAGCATTGTGTGCATCGCCCGTAACATTGATAAATCGTGGTAAGGCAACCGCAGCCAAAATGCCCAATAGAGCAATCACTACGACTAATTCAATGATTGTAAAACCAGCTTGCTTTTTCATGGAACTCTTTGCTCCTGGGTTTATTATGTTTGCAATTATTTGATTTTTAACAAATTAGCACTCAGTTGTATAGTTAATCTGCTTGCCAATAAAATTTATATAGCGGCTTTAGAGTTGCCGCTGTGGCCAACCCTGATTTAGAGGAGCCATTTTGCAAACGAATCTCAACCCTAAACGGGATTAAATCAGCCTGCATAAAATCATTTTCTAAGTTATCTGTTCGTTTAGCCTTGTAGACCAACCAACGTTTATCGGTCACAAAATACCAATGCTCACCTGCCGCATTTGGCAATTCACTAAACGTAAGCTCACCGCCATAATTCGATGGTTTATGCTGTATCAAATCCACCGGGTTCTGCTGCGCAATATCTTCTGGTACCACAATCTGTTGCTCAGCAAACCAGTAAGCTACTTTAAGCGTGATCTGCGCCTGAATATTATCGCGACTACCTTCAAAGGAAACACGCTCAACATCTTCAATCAGCAGTTCCAAACGTTGTAGTGCAAACGCCATCAGCACTGTTATGATAAAAATTGAAACTGTTAGTTCCAATAGTGAAAAACCACTACATCTCCGTTGCAATTTTTATCCTCCCTAGCCATTAATGGTAGTACTTAACTCCCACAATGGCAGGAACACACCTAAGGCTAGTACCAATACCATAGCGCCTATAGCTATAATCAAAATAGGTTCTATCGCACTGGTTAAGTTTTTCAGGTCGTACTCTACTTCTTGTTCGTAAAAACCAGCTGCTTCTTCCAACATCTGATCTACTCGACCTGTTTCTTCACCGACCGCTAACATCTGCATCACCAAGGGGCTGAACATTTCAGTCTGATGAGCAGTTTGGGTAAAGGACTCGCCTCGCTCAATACCTTGGCGCATACCTGCAACTTTTTTACCTATATGACGATTACCAACTGCATTAGCAACGATCGACAATCCTTGTTCAATAGGCACACCCGCTTTCAATACGATACTGAAAGTACGAGAGAAGCGCCCTAAGATCACTCTGTAGAATATCGGCCCCACAATAGGAAACTTCAGTTTTCTTCGATCCCAAGTCATGCGGCCTTTTTCTGTTTTCTTCCATCGATAGAAAACAAATACGCTCAAAACGATGCCAATCAGAATGGCATACCACCAATCCACAGTGAAATCAGACAGCGTAATTAATGCTTGTGTTTGCCAAGGAACCTCACCGCCGAAACTTTCAAAAACTGATTTAAAAGCTGGGATAACAAAGATATTAATAATGGCTACAGCAGCAGAAATCGCAATCAATACAAACAACGGATAACGAGTCGCTTGCTTAATATTTTTAACAGTCTGCCTCTCTAACTCGAGGTAAGCAGCCATTTGCCTAAATGAATCATCCAACTGACCGGTGTTTTCACCTACGTGGATCATGCTGATATACAGTTCGTTAAAGACCTTAGGGTGTTTTGCTAGTGCCGAAGACAGTGCATGGCCCTTTTCAAGATCATCAGCTAACGTTGACAGCGTTTCAGTAAGCAAAGGATTCGTCACAGTATTAGCCAAACCTCGCATAGCTCGAGTAATCGGCACACCAGCTTTGGTTAAGCTGTACATCTGGCGGCTAAACATGATCAATTCATCCAGAGTTATCTTCTGGAACAGTTTGATCTGTACCTCTTTACTACCCTTTTTCTCAACGACCTTTTCAGCAACTTGAATCGTTATTGGGATAATGCCATCAGCACTTAACTGCGATGCTGCCAAAGCCGATGTGCCCGCTTCAAGCTGGCCATTCACTTCAACCCCATCACGGTTTCGCCCTCGATAACTGTAGATCGCCATAGGTTTATCTCGTTCGCTTATTCCAGTTCAAAACCGGAACTAGGTTGTGCTGGTGCTTCATCTGCAGATGGCGCATCAAGGTACATCGATTCATCTAGCTGTTCGGTAACGCGGAATACTTCTTCTAAGGAAGTAACACCTGCTATCGCCAGATCTAACGCACTATAAACGAGTGGTTTATAGTGAGGATCTGTTTTTGCTGCAATTGTGAAAGCTGCACTGTCATCACGCCTTAAGGCATCAGCCATGGCATCATTGATCTCTAACAGTTCAAAAATACCAGTTCGGCCTTTGTAGCCCGTATTGTTACAGTAGGTACAACCGTGGCCTTTTTTTAGTTCGATATCGTCTAAACCGAGCTCTTCTTGGCGCTCATTCAGCCAAAGTTGCTCTTGACCGGTTGGATGGTAGTGTTGGCTACAGTTCTCACAGATTTTGCGAACCAAGCGCTGCGCTAGAATGCCATTTAGCGCAGACGCTGCTAGATAGCCTTCAATACCAATATCAGTCAAACGCATAGCACTGGATACGGCATCATTGGTGTGTAGGGTCGACAGTACAAAGTGACCTGTCATCGCCGCTCGCAACGCAATCTCAGCGGTCTCTTTATCTCGAATCTCACCTACCAGAAGAATATCAGGGTCCTGACGCAAAGTTGCACGCAATACAGTCGAGAAATCCAAACCTATATTCGGCTGCACCTGCACCTGATTAATACGTGGCAAGCGGTACTCGACCGGATCTTCTACGGTAATGATCTTTTTCTGATGGCTGTTTAGTTCATTCAATGCGCCGTATAGTGTGGTTGTCTTACCACTACCGGTAGGGCCTGTTACAAGTAAGATGCCATGGGGCTCATTTATCATCTTACGTAAACGCGGCAGCATATGATCAGGTAAGCCAACCTTATCTAAACCGATAATGCCGCCGGATTGATCAAGTAGACGCATTACGACCGACTCACCGAACTGAATTGGTAACGTCGAGATACGTACATCAACACTATGACCGGAGACATTGATGTTGAAGCGACCATCTTGCGGTAGACGCTTCTCCGAAATATTCAGAGATGCCATCAACTTTAATCTGAGCACCAATGCAGAAGAGATACGTTTCTCTTTCATTACGTGCTCATGCAAAACACCATCAACACGCTGACGGATACGCAGCACCGTTTCATCTGGCTCGATATGAATATCGGAAGCGCCAACCTGAACCGCATCTTCAAAGAGGCTTTTCAGTAGCTTAACAACCGGGACATCAACTTCATCAGTAGCGGTCAGCGCAGCTAGATCGAAGGCATCATCAGCAATCTCTTCGTTTAGCTGATCGGCTAGGTCTTCAATGTCGCTCGTTTTACGATACAGCAGATCCATCGATTGCAGTAACTGAGCCTCAGAAACCACCGCCTGTTCAATAGGCTTAGGTAGCGCTCTTTGCAGCTCGTCAAACGCGAAAATGTCCATAGGATCGGACATGCCCACTAAGAAATGATCAACGTCCTCTTTCAAAACGAGCGCACGGAATCGACGTGCCTGAGTTTCAGGCAGACGCAAAACGTCTTCCTGATTAAAGGAGTAATGGGTTAGATCAACCAAAGGAATATTAAGCTGCTGCGACAGGAACTCGAGAAACTGCTGTTCCTGAACATATCCCATGGTAACTAGCGTTTTACCCAGCTTTTGGCGCGTTTCTTTTTGGCGGCCTAGAGCTTCCATCAACTGTGGTTCGGTAATAACACCATTCTGAACTAGCAAGTCACCAATTCGGATTTTCATTTTAGGTGCAGCCATGCAGGCCCTTCCTCCTAGCGCCCAGACAGCGCTTGAACACGCTGCTGAGCATATTGTTTCAAACTACTGTCGATCGACGGAATCTGCGTTGCACTTAGATAAGCATTACGCGCATCGCGGAAACGCTGTGACTGCTCAAACGCATAACCCAATCCGACCCACCAACGAGGAATTTGATTGTTCAATTGCAAAAGCTGGTAATAGTTTTGAGCAGAATTTGTATAGTTACCATTCTGTTGATACGCACTCGCCAATAACTCATAGAACTCTGTATCTTGCTTCATCACAGGCTTATCTTTTTCCAGTAAGGAAACCGCTTGAGCCTGGTGACCTGAACTCAGCCAAATACGAGCCTGAAGCTTGCGTAAAGCAGCATCCGATGGGAACAGCACCAAGCTATCAGACAATAAGCGCTCGGCTTTCGATTGCTTACCCGTCGACAGGTACAACGTCGACAATAAACGTCGAGAAGCCAAAGATTTAGATATATGCTCCGCTATGCTTGTCAGCAGCAACGTTTCAGCATCAGCCAACTTACCTTGATTAATCAGACGTCTAGCTCGATCAGCTGACTGCTGATCCGACATTTTAGCAGTTGCTTTAGTTACAGGTTTGCTGGGCCGGGTCTTTTCAACCATTGCATCATTTGGATGCGCAACTTGTAACTCTTCTCCGGATTTAATCGCGTTAGGCTTTTTAACAACCTCTTCTACTTGTTCAGGTACTTCAATCTGCTCTTCTGAATTATTGTCTTCAGAAACCACTTCTGTCACAACAATCCTTTCTACAGGTTTTACACTTGGTTCTTTAGCCATCACACCTAAAACAAGGGTTGTCGGTGCTTGTTGGACACGGAAGGCAAATTGGCTATCTCTTTCAGTGGTAACTGTCAGTAAAGCACGATCAGACTCGGTATTAAGGTCGACGCGTTTTACTAAACCATTACTGATACTAGGCAACGCTGACTGCAAAATTGCATCATCAAAAGCGATTACGATTACATTTTCATTTTGGCTAACCACTTGTACATCAGCAGCACCATCTAGACGAACCACAAGATCGCCGCCCTGCTCTGTTCCGGCCCACTGAATTTCAGTAATTACAGCCTGAATTGGTATAACGGGTTCTACTTTAGGCTCTGCAAGAACAGGCACAGCCGGAGTTGGCGCAGCTACTTTTGTAACGGGCTCATCTGCTGTTTTGTCTGAAGATGAGGCTAATTGAACGCCATTATTTACAACCTCAGGCGACGAAGACTGATCTTTCCAAAGCAGCCAAGCAGTCATTAACAACGCACTCACCCCGATTACCCATAAAAATAATCGCGGCAAGTTATTGGGCTTATCCGCCTCAACAAATTGAGCAGCCTTAACACTCGACTGGTTACCAGGGACACTGGCAGGGCGTTCATTTCGCTGCTCCAGATCACGAAGCATATCGTTAACTAAGCTCACGAGCTAACACCTAAATAAACTAGGGTAGCAGTTGCTACAAACAATAAACCGACCAATCCCCAAATTAACGGCTGCGGATTTTTTGGAATAGATATCCCTTGAGTATCATCTATCGCTCTGGAAACATGACTGCCATCGACTTTAAGGTCGCCTTTACCATAGGCTGCCATCAACGATTTATGACTCAGAATATTAATCAAGCGCGGAGTACCTCCAGACGCTTGGGCAATTTTTTTAGCGGCATCACGTTTAAACAGTGACATTCCCTGAAAGCCCGCTCTCTGAACACGTTGATCGATATAATGTTCAACCGCTTCGCTATCCAGATGACTAAGCTCATAACTGAAAGTGATACGCTGTAGGAGCTGCCGTAAAGATTTTTTACCAAGTAGCTCATCTAATTCTGGCTGACCAAAGAGCACAACCTGAAACAGCTTTGCAGACTCAGTTTCTAAGTTAGTTAATAAGCGCAAGGCCTCAATAGTCTCTTCTGGGATAGCTTGAGCTTCATCGACCAATAACACGACTTTTCGACCCGCTTGAGCAAGTTCGATCAATTTGTGGTTAATCGCATTTAATAGATCAAAGTGTTCGACACCCGAGACATCTAAACCAATCTCTTGCGCAAAACTCTTACGAAATTCATCAGGGCTTAGATAAGGGTTTGGAATATAAGCGGTGACATATTCATCACCTTCCAACGCATTCAGGAGTTTACGGCAAAGTAAGGTTTTGCCTGTACCCACTTCGCCAACAACTTTTACAAAGCCATCACCCCCTGCTAGGGCGACCATAATTAAGTTCAACGCTTCGTGATGCGTTGGCATATTTAAAAAGAAATGCGTGTTTGGGGTCAGAGTGAACGGCAGTTCACTTAGACCAAAATGTTCAGTGTACATCCAGCACTCCTATCACATTGCTGGTGTAGATTGCAGGCTCTGGAAAGATCGCAAACTGCGCTTTAGCTCATTCTGCAAATTATCATGGTTAGCTAATACAGGCCGCAACATAATCACAAGTTCAGTTTTACTACCCGCTTGGCGCTTTTGCTTAAACAAGTTACCCACACCCGGAAGATCACCTAAACCTGGCGTTTTAGCACGTAGATCACTATCAGTAGACTTCATCAAACCGCCAATCACGATCACCTGGCCACTCTCTGCACGGACAATACTGTCCGACTCACGAATAGAGCTTAGAGCCAATGGTATATTGAAATCATCAGTACCCACGCTGATCTGTTTTTGCTGATCTACCACTTCCGAAACGGTTGGGTGAATATGCAAAACGATATCGCCACTGGCACTGATCTGCGGGGTTACATCTAACGCAATACCGGAGAAGAAAGGCGTCAGTTCAATACTCGGTGACGATGTTGTACTCGTACCGGTCGTTGTCGTATTTTCAATTTCCGTTACAAAGAACTCATCTGTACCGACTTTGATCACAGCTTTCTGGTTATTCACGGTAGACACGCGCGGGCTCGATAGTACCTGTACATCACCCTGACTACCTAACAGTTCAATTACCGCTGTGAAATCACCAATACTCAGATCGGCTTTGAAGATACCACCAATACCGTCATCATTATTCAGACCAACTGAAGACTGGCTAAATAGAGCAGTATTACCTTGACCCGGCTTGCCTAATGCGGACCAGTTAACACCCGCTTGGAAACCATTATTCAAAGTTACTTCTAAAATTTTTGCTTCAATCACTACTTGACGATGCAAGATCAATTCGGCCTGAGCTAGATATTCGCGCACAGTAGAAAGTTCGCTTGGAAGAGCGCGAACTACAACAACGCCTGTCTGTGGAGTTACAACAACTTTGCGGCCTTCACCGGCAACAATGGTCTCTAGCGTACTTTTTAGATTACCCCAGAAATTAGTCGAGGTTTTGGTACTAATGCGGGTACCAATCACTTCCTCAGTACTAGAGTTTTCACCTGCTGTACTGACAGAACCAGCACTTACTTGAGTATCAGATGTACCATCACGCTGAATATCTAAATAGTTAATCTGGAACAGTTCTGTTTGTAGTGAGGCTGGCAATACTTGATATAGGTTACCTGTGCGTTCGAATTCATAACCGTATACACGCTGGACCGCCTGCATAACTTCAGCGACACTGACATTTTTTAATTCAAGCGAGATACTGCCACCAACCGCTTCATGAACGATCATGTTATACGGTGTACCTTGTACCAACCCCATGAAGAAATCTTTTGCAGGTAATGCTTCAGCCGTAATATCAAAACGCTCTTCATTAGCCGCCTGACTGTTTTGTAAATTAAGCGGCGGTAAAAGAACAGGAACAAGAGGTGGTGGCGGAGGTGCTGCAGTGACCGCTTTTTGGTTCTCTTCAATCGCTTCTTCAATTGCGGACTCGCCAACTTGTTTAGTGGTCGTACCTGTAACAGGCGGAAGAGTTTGGCAGCCGCTTAAGACAAGAACACTGCCCATCGCAAGAGCATTGAAAATACGTTTCATCATTATTTCTAGCCTATTTCCCACTCTTAACTTTGCTGAAGCCTTTTCGTTCAGCTAAAGAGATCATCTGATATTCACTTCCAGTGTTCAACTTAACTCCTTTGCGGTTGATTTCGACCACTTCGGCACCATCAACCAAATCACCCTTCTGTACACGCTGACCATTAATAATTGCAGAAGGAGTTCGCTTACCAACGATTAAAGAACTGAGAACATATCCCTGCTCAGGTGTTTTTATATCACCGATAACAACATGAGTAGCCAAAGGCCTAGTTGGATCGGCAGGTAAGCGCTCGGCATAAATCGAACTACTGCCAAGCAGTGTAATTAATAAAATGACAAATTTAGGCACCTAACCACCCCGCTTCAGAGCTTAAGGTATGAACTTTGATCTTCACCTTTGCAGTAGGATACTCATCAACTTTGTATTCCAATGCATCCCAAAAGAACACACCATCCAGATGTTCTATTCTCTGCAAATAGTCATATAAACCCTGATAAGTCCCTTCCAGCTCTAATTCAAATGGATGAATAAAAATTACGGCTTTGGGTCCTACAGGTTTGTTTTTTTGATCGGCTTCACCAGGCTTTTCATTTAACTGTTGAGCTTCGACAGGTAGGCTTTTTGCACTAACAAGCGCAATACCTTGCTCGTTGGCTAACACTGATCTTAACAAAGTCAGCATCTGATCAGGAGAAACGAGGTTAGTTGCAGCACGTTTAATATCTTGGTTTGCCTCAGATAACTCAGTGCGCAGACGTTTTAGTTCTGCTCGTGCTTCAATATCAGGATCTTTCGGTTCCTGACTCTGTAACAACTGTAAAACACGATTTTGAGCATCAATGCTGGTTTGCATCGTTTCGATCTTACTTGGCACCTTTTGCAATACGATCATTGCAGGCTCGATTAAGAACACAAAGATCAATGCTAAAGGGGTTACTAAGCCAACTACAAGCAACATGATACGTTCACGTGCCGTTAGCTCATTCCATTTGCTGTCCCAATCCTGCCAACGTTTATTCATAACTGCGCAACTCCGCTAAAGCTTCAAAGCGCACACCACTACCTTCAGCGTTTACAGTTAGCCTATTAACATTCATACCTTGGAATTCTTCAGTACTAGCAATCGATTCAATCATGGAAGCAACTGACGGTCCATCGACAGCACCACCACCCAAAGCAAAACTACGATTACCATTATCAAGTACAAACTGACTTAACCAACTTTCCGTTAATGAAGCATCAGCTAAGGCATAGAGATAAGAAGAGAAATTAACACTCTGAGCTGGTTGCACTTTATGCAATAAACTTTGTAACGCTTTCCGCGCGGCAATCTCGTCTTTTAAACGCTGCTGTTCAGCCAAAATTTCTGGCTGTACTTGGAGACTACTAAAGCGTGCTTGCTCCGCAGAAACCGCTTCATCGATCTTAACTTTGTCGTTCTGAAGCTTAGCGAACGTCCTTTCCTGTTCAGATGCATACCAGTTCAATCCGAGCCCACATAACAGAACAACCGTAATCACTGCTATAGCAACTGTGACACTACCTTGCAGGCTTAAGAGTTCGAATTTCTTTTTCGACTTGTGAGGGTTATAGAGGTTAATTCGCTGTTTCACTTAACCACCTCAGCTTCAGCAAACTCAGTTCTTAGTGCCGCCGCAATAGCTATAGTAGCCTGTGTTTGGAGAGATTCTGTAAGATCGATCTGGGATGAAATAAGATTATTGAGATCTAATGAGTGTATATCAAGCGCTAGACTGTACCGTAACTCATTCATTAGCGGCGATTCATCTGCCTGCATAGGCATGACAAGGAGGCGCACGCAGGGCGGTTTACCTACTTGGCTTTCGTAGTAATCAAGAGAGCGCTGAAGTTCGAGTACAGCAGCTGAAGCATTTTCAGGGGCTGACGTATGACAATAGCCAAGATTACGGGTGAAATATAAAGCGCCATCAGAGAGAAGATTAATCGAACTGCCCTCTTCACCAATATTAAATACCGCTAACCCAGATTCACTATCTGCAAGATCTTCGGTTAGATTAAGTAACGCTAACTCAGGAACATCAACGACTGTAACATCTAGACCGATTTCTTTAGACCACTCAACCCAAAGGTCAACCTTAGCCTGCTCGGCGGCTACTGCATAAACCATACGACTGCGGCTACGGTAGGCGTCGTCTGGTAGTTCGATATAATCAATTACTGCTTGTTCCACATCGAAGGAGATCAAATCTTTGATACGCCAACGCAAAGCTTCAGCAAGCTCTTCGTCTGGCACTTCAGGGCGCTCTACAAGATGGATCTGATAGCTAGATTCCGGCAAAACTAAGGAAGTTTTCGTACCCAGAAGGTTATTCGTTTCTATCAAATTCCTGAAACGTTTGGGCTCAACTAAAGGGTTAGTCGATGCGCTGTACTCACAGCAGGTAAGTTCTGGCTGAGTATTACCATCTCGAACATGTGCAAAAGAAACCCCCCCCTTATTAATCACTAGGGAAGTTAAACCGTTTTCCGCAGACTTTTTCTTAAGAAATGAAAGCAAGCGTTAACTCCTGCACTATTCGCTTAATTCTCTAACAATAAATCTACCGAGCTGAAACGATCGCTTCAATCGGAAAGCCCAAGATTAATGATTAAGTAAACATTCAGTAATCCTGTCGGCCATACAAGGAATAACTTAACAGAATCTATATGAATAAGCTGCCCTATGACGTTGTTTTATCAGATTTTAGATGAGAAATAGTAACTTTATAACATAAGAATTTTTTAACGATGACTCACCAATTGACGTAAGGACTCAACCAGATTCGGTCTAGTCGCGATTTGCAACACAACTAGACCGACAAAACTTAACCGACGATACAAACACCGTGATCAACATAATGTATCTGGCCTGTAACACCTTCAGAGAGAGGCGACATAAAGTAAAGGCAAGAATTACCAACTTCTTCGATTGTCGGCAGCTTACCATCACAAGCCATTTCTTCATTATGCTGAAGCATTGCATCAAAATCTTTAATACCACCGGCAGCACGCGTTGCGATTGTACCCGGTGAAATAGAGTTAACACGGATTTGTTGAGGGCCAAGATCTCTGGCTAAATAGCGTGTAGCTGCTTCCAAAGCAGCTTTTGCGCAACCCATGATATTGTAATCACCAGTCGCCAATGCACTTCCTAGATAAGAAAAGTTCACTAGAGAACCGCCATTCTTCATTAAGCCTTTAGCACGCGAAGCCATATCAATAAAGGAATAGCACGATATATCCATCGCCTGTAAGAATCCTGTACGTGAACACTCAGATATAGGAGCATGTAAATCTTCTAAAGGACAGAAAGCTAAAGAGTGAATCACACCATCTAACTCACCCCATTTAGATTCAATCTCAGAGAACACTGCATCCATCTGCTCAGGAGAAGAAACATCCAGAGGCATAAAGATATCAGCTTCTAGCTCCTCAGCTAACGGGCTTACAAAGCGCTCTGCTTTATCGTTTAAATAAGTAATGGCTAACTCTGCTCCTTGTGCCTTTAGAGCTTTAGCACAGCCATACGCAATACTTTTATCATTAGCGATACCAACAACAAGTATTTTCTTACCCGCCATTAACAAGTTAGACATTCATATATCCTTTCAAATAATCGAAACTGATTCCTATTTTACGCATACGCACAATACAAATATATGACGATACCGGTAAACAGGTCGGTAAGAAATAACTCGTTGATCTGAGGCAATGAAGGACAGCTAAGGACAGCTAAGGACAGCTAAGGACAGCTAAGGACAGCTAAGGACAGCATTCAGTTTAATATTAGGTTTAATTAAGACAACTCATCCTGACGGGCTTATCTGCTTTTACCCGTTTTTATCCGCTCTTAACCGTATTTTATAACCCACAACGAAAAAACCCCGATCACATCGTGACCGGGGTTTTCTCTTAATTAAATGCTTGGCGATGACCTACTCTCACATGGGGAAGCCCCACACTACCATCGGCGATGTTGCGTTTCACGTCTGAGTTCGGGATGGATTCAGGTGGTTCCACAACTCTATGGT
The DNA here is from genome assembly GCF_047778065.1 of Neptuniibacter sp. QD72_48. GTDB lineage: Bacteria > Pseudomonadota > Gammaproteobacteria > Pseudomonadales > Balneatricaceae > Neptuniibacter. The sequence continues at coordinate 3,704,044 of NZ_CP180547.1, forward strand.
CGCCAAGCAAAACTGTTACAACTTAGATCTGATTCTTCTTTTATTTGATCTAGATAGTTTATCGACTGTAGCTTAACTACGCGCTAATTCGTTACTCTCTATCGTCTTACGTATCTTACAAGTCACTTGCCAAACGCCTTGGGCGTTATATGGTCAAGCCTCACGGGCAATTAGTATTGGTTAGCTCAACGCCTCACAGCGCTTCCACACCCAACCTATCAACGTCGTAGTCTTCAACGGCCCTTTAGGGGAATCAAGTTCCCAGTGAGATCTCATCTTGAAGGAGGCTTCCCGCTTAGATGCTTTCAGCGGTTATCCCGTCCGAACGTAGCTACCCGGCAATGCAATTGGCATCACAACCGGTACACCAGAGGTTCGTTCACTCCGGTCCTCTCGTACTAGGAGCAACTCTTCTCAAATCTCAAACGCCCACGGCAGATAGGGACCGAACTGTCTCACGACGTTCTAAACCCAGCTCGCGTACCACTTTAAATGGCGAACAGCCATACCCTTGGGACCGGCTTCAGCCCCAGGATGTGATGAGCCGACATCGAGGTGCCAAACACCGCCGTCGATGTGAACTCTTGGGCGGTATCAGCCTGTTATCCCCGGAGTACCTTTTATCCGTTGAGCGATGGCCCTTCCATACAGAACCACCGGATCACTAGAACCTACTTTCGTACCTGCTCGACGTGTCTGTCTCGCAGTCAAGCACCCTTCTACTCTTGCGCTCATTGCATGATTTCCGACCATGCTGAGGGTACCTTCGTGCTCCTCCGTTACTCTTTGGGAGGAGACCGCCCCAGTCAAACTACCCACCACACAATGTCCCCGATCCCGCTTAGGGAACTGGGTTAGAACCTCAACATTACCAGGCTGGTATTTCAAAGGTGGCTCCACTCTATCTGGCGACAGAGTTTCAAAGCCTCCCAGCTATTCTACACAAGTAATGTCAAAGTCCACTGTGAAGCTGTAGTAAAGGTTCACGGGGTCTTTCCGTCTAGCCGCGGGTAAACTGCATCTTAACAGCTATTTCAATTTCACTGAGTCTCGGGTGGAGACAGTGTGGCCATCGTTACGCCATTCGTGCAGGTCGGAACTTACCCGACAAGGAATTTCGCTACCTTAGGACCGTTATAGTTACGGCCGCCGTTTACCGGGGCTTCGATCAAGAGCTTCGCGCAAGCGCTAACCCCATCAATTAACCTTCCGGCACCGGGCAGGCGTCACACCCTATACGTCCTCTTTCGAGTTTGCAGAGTGCTATGTTTTTAATAAACAGTCGCAGCCACCTGGTATCTTCGACCGGCCTCAGCTTAGGGAGCAAGTCCCATCACCAAAACCGGCGCACCTTCTCCCGAAGTTACGGTGCCATTTTGCCTAGTTCCTTCACCCGAGTTTTCTCATACGCCTTAGTATTCTCTACCTGACCACCTGTGTCGGTTTAGGGTACGGTTAGTCATAACCTGAAGCTTAGAGGATTTTCCTGGAAGCATGGCATCAACTACTTCAGTCCATAAAGGACCTCGTCATCGATTCTCGGTCTTAAAAGAGCCCGGATTTACCTAAGCTCTAAACCTACTATCTTAAACGCGGACAACCAACGCCGCGCTAGCCTAGCCTTCTCCGTCCCCCCATCGCAGTTATGAGCAGTACAGGAATATTAACCTGTTTCCCATCGGATACGCTCTTCAGCCTCTCCTTAGGGGCCGACTCACCCTACCTCGAATAGCGTTGGATAGGAACCCTTGGTCTTCCGGCGGGGAGGGTTTTCACCTCCCTTATCGTTACTCATGTCAGCATTCTGCACTTCTGATACCTCCACGGTGCCTTACAGCTTCCGCTTCAACAGCTTACAGAACGCTCCTCTACCATGCACAAAGTGCATCCGTAGCTTCGGTGTTATGCTTAGCCCCGTTATATCTTCCGCGCGGGCCGACTCGACTAGTGAGCTATTACGCTTTCTTTAAAGGGTGGCTGCTTCTAAGCCAACCTCCTAGCTGTCTAAGCCTTCCCACATCGTTTCCCACTTAGCATAAACTTTGGGACCTTAGCTGACGGTCTGGGTTGTTTCCCTTTCCACGACGGACGTTAGCACCCGCCGTGTGTCTCCCGTGATTGAACTCATGGGTATTCGGAGTTTGCATCGGGTTGGTAAGTCGGGATGACCCCCTAGCCGAAACAGTGCTCTACCCCCCATGGTTAGACACGAGGCACTACCTAAATAGTTTTCGAGGAGAACCAGCTATCTCCGAGTTTGATTAGCCTTTCACTCCTATCCACAAGTCATCCGCTGGCTTTTCAACGACAGTCGGTTCGGTCCTCCAATGCATGTTACTGCATCTTCAACCTGCCCATGGATAGATCACTCGGTTTCGGGTCTACTCCTAGCGACTGGACGCCCTATTAAGACTCGGTTTCCCTACGGCTCCGCAAATGCTTAACCTTGCCACTAAAAGTAAGTCGCTGACCCATTATACAAAAGGTACGCAGTCACCGTCCTAAAACGGCTCCCACTGCTTGTACGTACACGGTTTCAGGGTCTATTTCACTCCCCTCACAGGGGTTCTTTTCGCCTTTCCCTCACGGTACTGGTTCACTATCGGTCAGTCAGGAGTATTTAGCCTTGGAGGATGGTCCCCCCATATTCAGACAGCGTTTCACGTGTGCCGTCCTACTCGATTTCACTTTAAAAGACCTTTCACATACGGGGCTATCACCCACTATGGCCACACTTTCCAGAGTGTTCTGTTAAATCTAATAAAGCTTAAGGGCTAGTCCCCGTTCGCTCGCCGCTACTTAGGGAATCTCGGTTGATTTCTTTTCCTCTGGGTACTTAGATGTTTCAGTTCCCCAGGTTCGCCTCTAATAACCTATGTATTCAGTTAAAAGATACCTATAAATAGGTGGGTTTCCCCATTCGGAAATGTCCGGATCAAAGGTTGTTTACCACCTCCCCGAACCTTATCGCAGGTTACAACGTCCTTCATCGCCTCTGACTGCCAAGGCATCCACCGTGCACGCTTAGTCACTTGACCATATAACCCGAAGGCGTCTGGAATCACAGTAACTTGTATTGCTAGTAACGATAGATTTCGCCGAATTGGCGCATGCAGTAAAACTACATGTCTTAAATCTAAATCAAATGAATCAAATCCAAATTGTTAAAGAGCGTTTAAAGCAAAAAAGCTTTAAAAGATAATGTCTTAAACGACAATATGTTTTAAAACTCTTCCTTCTCATCCAGAGGATGATGGTGGAGCTATGCGGGATCGAACCGCAGACCTCCTGCGTGCAAAGCAGGCGCTCTCCCAGCTGAGCTATAGCCCCAAGAAAAACAGTAAGGCTATTGATTGGTAGGCCTGAGTGGACTTGAACCACCGACCTCACCCTTATCAGGGGTGCGCTCTAACCAGCTGAGCTACAAGCCTACACCGTTGCTCTTAACTTCTCTGATCAGATAATTCGTGTGAACGCTTGCCGAGAATCGGCTTTCGTTTAAGGAGGTGATCCAGCCCCAGGTTCCCCTAGGGCTACCTTGTTACGACTTCACCCCAGTCATGAACCACACCGTGGTAACCGCCCTCCCGAAGGTTAAGCTAGCTACTTCTGGTGCAATCCACTCCCATGGTGTGACGGGCGGTGTGTACAAGGCCCGGGAACGTATTCACCGCGACATTCTGATTCGCGATTACTAGCGATTCCGACTTCATGGAGTCGAGTTGCAGACTCCAATCCGGACTACGACCGGTTTTCTGAGATTAGCTTACCCTCGCAGGTTCGCGGCCCTCTGTACCGGCCATTGTAGCACGTGTGTAGCCCAACTCGTAAGGGCCATGATGACTTGACGTCGTCCCCACCTTCCTCCGGTTTGTCACCGGCAGTCTCCTTAGAGTTCCCACCCGAAGTGCTGGCAAATAAGGACAAGGGTTGCGCTCGTTACGGGACTTAACCCAACATTTCACAACACGAGCTGACGACAGCCATGCAGCACCTGTCTCAGAGTTCCCGAAGGCACGAAACTATCTCTAGTAACTTCTCTGGATGTCAAGAGTTGGTAAGGTTCTTCGCGTTGCGTCGAATTAAACCACATGCTCCACCGCTTGTGCGGGCCCCCGTCAATTCATTTGAGTTTTAACCTTGCGGCCGTACTCCCCAGGCGGTCTACTTATCGCGTTAGCTGCGCCACTAAAAGATCAAGTCTCCCAACGGCTAGTAGACATCGTTTACGGCGTGGACTACCAGGGTATCTAATCCTGTTTGCTCCCCACGCTTTCGCACCTCAGTGTCAATATCGGTCCAGGTAGTCGCCTTCGCCACTGGTGTTCCTTCCTATATCTACGCATTTCACCGCTACACAGGAAATTCCACTACCCTCTACCGTATTCTAGATTGGCAGTATCAGGTGCAGTTCCAAGGTTGAGCCCTGGGCTTTCACATCTGACTGACCAATCCACCTACGCGCGCTTTACGCCCAGTAATTCCGATTAACGCTCGCACCCTCCGTATTACCGCGGCTGCTGGCACGGAGTTAGCCGGTGCTTCTTCTGCAGTTAACGTCACAGCTAGCAGGTATTAACTACTAACCTTTCCTCACTGCTGAAAGTGCTTTACAACCCTAGGGCCTTCTTCACACACGCGGCATGGCTGCATCAGGCTTGCGCCCATTGTGCAATATTCCCCACTGCTGCCTCCCGTAGGAGTCTGGACCGTGTCTCAGTTCCAGTGTGGCTGATCATCCTCTCAGACCAGCTAGAGATCGTCGCCTTGGTGAGCCATTACCTCACCAACTAGCTAATCTCACGCAGGCTCATCCAATAGTGCAAGGTCCGAAGATCCCCTGCTTTCCCCCGTAGGGCGTATGCGGTATTAGACCAAATTTCTCTGGCTTATCCCCCGCTACTGGGTAGATTCCTACGCGTTACTCACCCGTCCGCCACTCGTCATCAACTAGCAAGCTAGTCATGTTACCGTTCGACTTGCATGTGTTAGGCCTGCCGCCAGCGTTCAATCTGAGCCATGATCAAACTCTTCAGTTTAAATCATTTGTGTTACCAGGAATGTGGTAACGGGCTCTAGTACTAAACAACCGGATAACATTCTTAATGAACGTTAAACCTTTGTAAATCGCTTTAAATGAATTCACTTGGTTGCTTGTCTAGAAAAAGTTTGCTTCTTCTCAACAAGCGCCCACACGAATTATCTGATCAAATTGTTAAAGAGCGTTGCTTTCTTGACTCTCCGCTGAATCAGCGTTTCGTCTCAAGCGAGGCGCATATTCTACTTTGCGCTCATTCAAAGTCAACCGTTTATTTTGCAATTTCGTAAAAAGTTTTTACTCAGCAACCAGACTTTGAATCCTGCTCCGCAAGCAATCTTAAAAACCAATGTTTTCAATCACTTACTAAGCACCTCACTCAACTCTGCAGCCCCTTAAAAAGCGGCCTCCCTAAGCAAGGACGGCGAATTCTACAGACATCTAAAAAAGGGTCAACACTTAATCTACAAAAAAGCGAAAAAAGTGAATAAATATTCAATATTGTTTATTAGTTATACAGTGCTGGTTATTAACTACTCTATGGACATAAAAAAACGGTGTCTATCTTTCAATAAACACCGTTTTTAGAATCATCTATTAGCTTTCAAAGACTACTTATTATTCTCTTCTTGCTCGTCTTCTGCCGCAGCGAATTCATCAGCAAGCTCTTCATCATCTGTATTCTTTCTTACAAAGATAAGCCCTAGGATGATGCCTGTTTCAAATAGCAGCCACATTGGAAGCGCTAATAAGCTTTGAGAAATGACATCCGGCGGTGTTAACAACATACCCAAGACGAAACAACCAACGATTACATATGCACGCTTTTGCCTTAGACCAGCAACAGTTGCAGCACCAGACCAAATCAGTAGCAGAGTAGCTATCGGTATTTCAAATACAATACCAAATGCGAAGAACAGCTTAAGTACAAAATTCAGGTAGCTGCTTATATCGGTCATCACCGCAACATTTTCTGGCCCTACACTGGTAAAGAAACCGAATATAAGCGGAAATACAACAAAGTAGGCAAAGGCGATACCAGCATAAAACAGAAAGATACTCGATATTAACAAGGGTATCGCAAAACGTTTTTCGTGCTTATATAAGCCAGGCGCTATAAATCCCCATATTTGGTGCAATACAAATGGCATCGCCAGAAAGATTGCAGCTACAAGCGTTAGCTTGAAAGGAGCAAAGAACGGAGAGGTAACATCGGTCGCAATCATGCTAGTGCCTGATGGCAACAGCGCAGTTAAAGGCGATGAAAGATAGGTATACAGATCATTGGCAAAATAAAACAAGCCAAGAAAGAAACCTAAAATGATAAGTAGGATAAACATTAGCCTCTGGCGTAATTCAACCAGATGGCTAATTAATGGCTGTTCCTGATCGTGTTCAGGCTGCGGATTGCTCATGCTTTTCCTGTACTGCTATTGTCATCAGCCTTAGTAGGCTCATTCGCAGATTGAGGCTTTTCTTCTGTTGCTTCTGGCGGAACAATCTTAGAGCTAACTGGAACTTCTTCTTTTAATGCATCATTAAATGGCTGACGCATCTCATTAAGTTCTTTTTCTAACTCGTGTTTCTGAATAGCCGTCGTACGTTTTAATTCTTCCACTCTTAGCTCTTCGCTAATTTCTGTCTGTATAGAAGAGACAGTGCGCTTTATACGCCCCATCCACATTCCGACAGTTCTTACAGCAGTTGGTAATTTATCTGGCCCAAGTACAACCAACGCAACCACTGCAACAATGAGTAGCTCGGCAAAACCGATATCAAACATAGTTAAAGCCTGTTACTTGTCAGACTTCTGCTCAGCTTTTACGTCGTCAGCTTTTTTAGCCTCTGTAAAATCAGCATCTTCCTGTTTGATCTGCTTGTTTTCAGCTTCTTCTTTGGCTTTTTCTTCTTCTGTCATGGCTTTTTTGAAGCCCTTAACAGCACCACCTAGATCGCTGCCGATATTTTTGAATTTTTTAGTCCCGAAAATCAGAATAATAATGGCCAAAATAATCAATAGCTGCCAAATACTGATACCACCTAAACCCATTTTTACTCTCCGCTATCACATAGCAGCTCTTTTAACTGCCATCATAGAAATCTGTTGGAATGACCCACGTTACACGTTTTTATTAACGCCTTAGGATCTATATTTATTTTTTAGTGCGTGACGCTTTTTCTTCCAAGCCCGACAGATCAAATCTGCGAGCTAATTCATCTAAGACTGCCTGTGGTTCTTCACCTAGGTGCGATAATGCAACCAAACTATGGAACCAAAGATCGGCTGTTTCATAAATGACATCTTTATTGTCACCGCTGGTCTGTGCGTCCTTAGCTGCCAGAATAGTTTCTGTTGCTTCTTCGCCGACCTTTTCTAAGATCTTATTCAAGCCCTTAGCATGTAAGCTAGAAACATATGAACTGTCTGGGGCTGCTGATTTACGCTGTTCCAGAACTTCACCCAGCTGAGTTAATACGTCACTCATTTATTCACTCACTTTCAATTAAGACTAACTTACGTGCGGAAGCATACCCGATCAATATTGCTTCCACCATCCCCTCCTAAAGGAGGATCATGAACGTTTCAACAATAGTACTACACCCAGCCCCGCTAAAATCCAACTACTAGGAGGCAAATCACATAGCCATTCCATCACATCTGGGTTAGCAACAGCTACAGCACCCGCAATTAGCATCAACCCTAGATTACGTCTTCTTGAAGCTTTGCTTTCTAGTGCTTCCTTCGCTTGCTGATAAGCTCTTATATCACGCTGGCGCGCACTATCTAAATTCCTAATCTGGCTCAGGGAATCAAAAATCAGCTGTGGCATATGTGGCATTTTCTCTAGCCAATCAGGCGCTTGCTGTTTAATAGAGCGATAAACACCTTTTGGCCCCATGCGCTCTTTCATCCAATTTTCTAAAAACGGCTTACCCGTTTCCCACAAATCAAGATCAGGATAAAGCTGTCGACCTAAGCCTTCGATATTTAAAAGCGTTTTCTGCAGTAAAACCAACTGAGGCTGAACTTCCATATTGAAACGACGTGCCGTTTGGAACAAACCTAAAAGCACTTGCCCGAAGGAGATATCTTTTAACGGCTTTTCAAAGATCGGCTCACACACACTGCGGATTGCTGTTTCAAATGCATCGACATTAGTGTCCGCAGGAACCCAACCCGAATCAACGTGTAGTTGCGCCACCATACGGTAGTCACGCTTAAAGAAAGCAAGGAAGTTACGTGCTAAATAGCTTTGATCCTCTGGGGTAAGCGAACCAATGATCCCAAAATCTACCGCGATATATTGTGGTGAACTTGGATTATTGCGAGAAACAAAGATATTACCCGGGTGCATATCCGCATGAAAAAAGCTGTCTCGGAACACCTGAGTAAAGAAGATCTCAACTCCACGCTCCGCCAACGCCTTCATATCCGTATTCTGTTCATTTAACTGATCAACTTCAGCCACAGGAATACCGTGAATTCGCTCCATCACCAATACATTTGAGCGTGTGTAATCCCAGTAAATTTCAGGAATATAAAGAATATCGCTGTTTTCAAAGTTACGTCTTAGCTGTGAGCCATTTGCCGCCTCTTTGCGAAGATCTAACTCATCAAAGATAGTTTGCTCATACTCAGCTACCACTTCTACAGGGCGTAGGCGACGTCCTTCTTCCCAAACCACGTGAACCAGACGAGCTAAACTGAAGAGAAGATCTACGTCTTTACGAATGGTTTTACCAATTCCCGGACGGATAACTTTGACTACAACTTCACTACCATCAAGCATGGTTGCTTTGTGGACCTGAGCAACCGAAGCGGACGCCATTGGCTCTACTTCGAACTCAGCAAATAGCTCTGAAACTGGCTTTTCTAAGGCTTTTTCAATCAACCCTTGTGCTTGTGGGCCAGAGAATGGCGGTACACGATCTTGCAGTTTTTTTAGTTCCTCTGCCAGATCATCCGGTAATAAATCTCGGCGGGTAGAGAGCATCTGTCCAAACTTGACAAAAACAGGCCCTAAAGCCTCTAGCGCTAATCGGACACGTACCGCTTGCGGTTGTTTTGCTGGGATAAAGAAACGCCAAGGCAATAACCAAAACAGGCATCGAACATACCAAGGAAGGGCTAAACCCAAAAATAGAGTATCCAATCGATACCGAGCAAAAACCTGAACAATCTTCAGAATTCGCGATAGACGTTTCACAGCAGGGAAACCTTGTTGCTAAAAATTAATAGATAAGTAGTGGCGTTACTTAGTTCTGACTAAGTTACGGCCATCTTCTTTTGCTTGATACAATGCTTCATCAGCACGGATAAAGACATCATCAAGGGAATCACCCTCTTTGATTTCTGTTACGCCGAACGACATTGTAATCCCCACGGGCTTGCCATGGAAATTAAATGGACTGCTGGCTAAAGATTCCCGCAATTTTCCCATTGCCTGCGCGGCTTCATCTGCACCAGTAGAAGGAAGGATAATAATAAATTCTTCACCGCCATAACGACCAACAAAGTCCGTTACACGGATATTTTTAGTGATAACTTTGGCTACCAAACGCAGCACTTTATCACCCGCTAAATGACCGTAGGTGTCGTTGATTTTCTTAAAGTAATCAAGATCACCGACAACAACAGAAAATGTCGTACGGTAACGTGACCAACGTTCGTATTCTTGCCCTATATGCTCGTCATAAGCCGCACGGTTTGGCAAACCGGTAAGAGGGTCTGTGCGAGCACGAAGACGCTCCTCTTCCATGTGAGCTTTAACCTTGCGCGTTTCCTGCTCCATCAACTCAACTTTATCAATCAGGTCTTCATAACGACCTTGTAACCGCAGCTCGCGCTCTTCCTCTTTCTTTTTGAAACTATCCATTGCGCGAACAAGACCCGAAAGCTGCAGTGAAACTGCTTTTTTCAGATCTGTAATATCATTGGTATTTTTAACCGTGTTGTGCAGTTTCTTAACATCACGTCGAACTTGAATATCAAGATCACGCTGGTTCTGACCAATTTCTTGCTGCTCTTGGCGGCTATCAACCACAAAAGTTTGGACTTCAGTTAAACGCGTACTGAGTTCCAATAGATAATTTTCGAAGTCTTCACTGGTGTTGCTGGTTGATTTGATAACCAGTTGTACTACTTGATGCACAATCTCTGGTAGATGAGGTAACTCAAATCCCTCTTCAATTCGTTTTACCAGTTGACGTGCATTCGGGTTTTCCTCTTTAGGTACATATAAGCCGCTAATGAGCTCTAATAGCTCAGCGCCAATACGTTTTAAGAGTAATTTAACTTCATCGCCCAGCGCGTCTGTTGAAGCAGTCGTGTCTAGAGAAAAGTCGCTATCACTGATCTCTGCACTCTCTTCTGTTCCCGTCTCGATATGGCTTTGGAGCTCAATCAAGTCAGCAAGAACGGCCGGTAACTCATAACCTTTCTCTTCGACTGCATTACTACGGCGCTCGAGGGAATCCAGCAAGTTTTGTGATCCGCTATTTTGCACTTGAGTGCGTAGCATGCGAATCCACTTAAGAAGGGCAGCAACAGTTTGCTTAGCTGTTTTACCGCGAAGATCTTCACGATGTTGAACTTGTTTTTCGATGCGGCGACTGATCTTTTGTAAAAAGCCGAGATGCTCTGTGCACTGCTCTTGAAGTAATGGTTTCAATGCCGAGAGTTCAGCATCAAACTGTGGATTATCACCTTCCAACCCGATAGACATATACCCGGCTAATTGGCGCAGTTGCTGCTCAGTATCAACACTTTTACGCTCAAACTGCTCAAATTCTAGAGTCAGCTCCCGGTATTTTTTCTTCCAGTCTACCTGTTCTTCTGCCACACCAGTTCCTCGGAGTACACAACATCAACCTCAGTCAGACTTCATGTTAGTCGAACTCTGTTCTTCGCACTAGGTCTGATATCAATCAGATATAAAAAAACGCCCTCTAGAGGGCGTTTTTCATAGAAATTTTGTTTACTTGGCAGCCGAACGTTCTTTCTCAACAAGGAAGTCAACGACTTCCAACATCTTCTTATGACCACCAGCCATACCCGCAGTCACATGGTATTTACCATTCACAACCATTGCAGGTACACCTTTAATTCCGTACTTATAGACTTCCTGACGCCCCTGATTAAGCTTTGTTTCAACAGCAAAAGAGTTGAATAGGCTTTCAAACTTGGCTACATCAACGCCCAGATTACCATAATAATCAGCAAAGTCTTCTTTACCCCTAAAACGACGACGTTCTACATGAATCGCATGGAATGTCGCTTCGTGAGTTTTGTCTAAAGTTTTCATAAATTCAGAAGCATAGAACGCACGTGCCATTAGTTCCCAGCTCGGATTCCACGCAACTGGCGTACGTACAAATTTAACATCTTCGTCTACATTCTTTTCCCAGTGCTTAATCAATGGCTCAAAGTTATTACAATGCGGACATGGGTATCCAAACATTTCAATCACTTCGATTTTATTTTTATATTTTTTGTAACCCACTTCAGGTACTTTTGCGTAATGTACGCCTTCTTTAAACGCTTCCGCTTGCGCCATAAACGGCAGAAGTAACGCCACTAACATCAACCCAAACTTTTTCATTATTCTTTGCTCCGAAAACAATAGGACCGGGTGGTAGACAATAAAATGAAACCTAAGTTCCTACCACGTACAAAAAAGGCAGCCTAAGCTGCCTTTATTGAATCCAAGCTGAACTTACTTGCCCAGACCTTGAATGTAGCTAGAAACCGCTTTGATTTCGTCATCGCTAAGCTTAGCCGCAATATCCTGCATCATCTGCTGTGGATCGTTGTTACGTGCGCCTTTAGCAAAATCTTTTAGCTGCTTTTCAGTGTATGCAGCGTGCTGGCCGCCGATACCTGGGAAGCCTGCTTGGCTATTACCTTCACCTGTTGGTGCGTGACAAGCTGTACAAGCAGCAACGCCTTTATCTGCGATACCTGCGCGGTAGATTTTCTGACCCTGTTCAACAAGATCTTTAGCAGCGTGGCCTACAGTACCAGTCTGCTTAGCAAAGTAAGCAGAGATATCAGCAATGTCCTGGTCGCTGTAAGAGTTTAGAAGACCAGTCATTTCTACAACTGTACGCTTACCAGATTTGATATCTTGAAGCTGTTTGATCAGATATTTTTCGTTCTGACCTGCTAGCTTAGGGAAGTTTGCGATTGCACTGTTACCGTCAGCACCGTGACAAGCAGCACACATTGCAGTCATTCCTTTACCTTTAGCAGCATCACCCGCTGCGTGAGCTACACCAGTGATACCAACGGTCACCAGCAAGCTAATCAGTAGTTTATTCATCGATGAACCCAGACTCTTGCTATTAAAATTAGACGGCCATAGGCGTAATGATGAGTCATTAAGCGTTGACCGATGTTATCCTCACTTCCCTGCAGACTAGAGCTTAGGCCTGTTCGCAGGTAAAATTGGCGCAATTATAAACCAATATCCACACAAACTGGAACGGCAATCTCTGTTCCTTTAGTAGCGATTTCTTAAAAAGCGACTTAAAAATATGTCTTCAGATCAAAAAACCGTTCACTACAACACCGCGAAATTCAATAAAAGTGCGGCAAAATTACACCAGTGTCCGGCGGATATAGGCGCAGAAGTCGCTTTCGCAGGCCGCTCTAATGCAGGTAAATCGAGTGCGATTAACACGCTGACCAATAACAACAAGTTGGCACGTACTTCGAAAACACCAGGCCGTACCCAATTGATTAACTTCTTTGATCTCAATATCGAAGGTGTTCGTATTGTCGATCTACCAGGCTATGGCTACGCCAAAGTACCTGTTGCGATGAAACAGCATTGGCAGCAACACTTGGAAGAGTATCTACAAAAACGCCAATGCCTTCGTGGTGTTGTGCTTGTAATGGATATTCGCCACCCAATGAAAGAGTTTGACCAGATGATGGTTGATTGGTGTCTAAGTACTGAGATGCCGCTGCACGTGCTTCTGACCAAGTCCGACAAGCTGAAAAAAGGCCCGGCTCAGTCCACTATGTTGAAGATTCGCAAGGAACTAACTGCAGTTCTAGGTGATCTGGTTACAGTGCAAACATTCTCAGCATTGAAGAAACAAAATGTCGATCAGCTCAGACAGCGCTTGGATCTATGGTTACTACCGGAAGATGATTTCGAAGAAGAATTTGAAGCCGAATAACAAAAGAAAGCCCTGGGAAACTTAGGAAGGGGAACTGTCAATTTCTCAGGGCTTTAACGCATGCTTGTTGTAAAGAGCCACAGCCATGGCACGATGAATGTGTAAGTGACTCTTAAAGCTATTGAGTACAAATTGATCAGAAAGTTCCAAAATTCTGAAATAAATTTTGCTCCAGCTAGAAACTCAGTACTAAACTTCGCGAATTTTTAACAATTCCGTCACTTCCGTGATTAATCTTTCTAAATTTATTTCATCCAAATGGTGCTCAAGCCACTGCTTAGTATCAGGGTCGTCAATACTATTCAATATGCCCTCCAAGCCGCCAAGATCACCCACTTCAGCTAAATCTATAATCCTTTGTGACTGCGCTACATCTAATTTCAACCTCTGAAATGCGCTAGTCCCCCCGTCCGATTCAAGGTTGATTCTTTCTCTTAACTTTTCAATAAGCGTGTCCAAATCTAAGTCATCCAGCTTTTTCTGAAGCCAATGTTGAGTACTTTGTTCTCGGATATCCTCAACCTTCTCCTCAAGGAGAGATAACTCACCTAACTCGGCCATCTCAAGTACTGAATTTGCTTCATCAATATCCAGTAACAAATAAGCTGTATTCACATCAACATCAGCCATGTCACTCTCAGGGGGAGCAGAGACTTTAGCGTCCAAATATTTGGCCAATGACGCCAGCAACATATCCTTACTAATAGGCTTAGAAAGTATTTCATGGCACAGGTCTTTGTTCTCTATTACATCAGAGTCCTGTACCGATGCCGTAATTAACATCAGCGTGAATTCATTTTCAGGGTAAAGATCCTGCACCTTTTTTAGAAAATGATGCCCATCCATATTGGGCATTTTCAGATCCGTTAAAATTAAATCTGGCTTATGAGTTTCTAAAAGCGCTAACCCTTCCTCTCCATCTTCAGCCTGTAAAAATTCAAAGGGTTGATCCGACAAGTAAGAGATCAATAAATCTCGGTTATAAGAGATATCATCAATCACTAGAATGGTTGCTGGTGAAAACTGATAGGCATTATTCAGTTTAATATTGATAGCATCCGTTACAGGCTTACTATCCGTAATCTCAATTTCTGGGATAAGGACCTTAAAAGTTGCTCCTTTACCCTCTCCTTCACTAATTACTTCTATGGAGCCTTGCATTAGATTGACTAACTTTTGCGTAATCGCCAACCCCAGTCCAGTCCCTCCATACTCTGAAGTTTTCTGCCCTTTAACTTGCTCAAATGCGCTAAAAATAGATTCCTGATCCTCTTTGGGAATACCTTTACCCGTATCTGTCACTGTTAATTTGAGTCCAACTTTCTGCGCTCTTACATCGGTTCTCGAAACACTTAACTGAATTGAGACACGACCTTCTGATGTGAACTTGATAGAGTTCGAGCATAAATTCATTAATATCTGTTTCAAACGAAAAGCATCACATAACAGATATGCAGGAACATTCTCGTCACAATGAGTTGATAAATAGAGATCTTTTTCAGCTGCCCGTTGTAAAAACATAGAATGTATTTCTTCGAGCAAATAACGAGGAGAGAATGGAGCATACTGAATTTCCATCTTTCCAGACTCTATTTTTGAGAAATCTAAGACCTCATTAATTAATCCAAGTAGCGTATTACCAGCAGAGTTGATAGAGCTAAGATAACTAAGTTTCTCTGAAGAAAACTCTTTTCCATAAAGGATTTGCGAAAAACCCAACACCGCATTCAAAGGGGTTCTTAACTCATGTGACATATTAGCTAAAAAGCGACTTTTCGCTCGATTAGATTCCTCTGCTTCTAGCTTTGCCGCTAAAAATTCCTGGGTTCTGTTTTCAACTTCCGTTTCTAAGTGCGCTTTATACGTTTCCAGATCTTCAATCTTGCTACGAATAGCTTTTTGCATGATCTCTAAGCCAGAAGCTAATTCTCCAATTTCATCACTCGACGTTTTATTCACCGGGTAATAATAATCACCAGATGTAATAGCATTAGACGCAGTAACCAACTCCCGTATAGGCCGAGTAATTTGCCGTGTCACAAAATAGTAGGCTAGCCCCAATCCTATGATGAAAAATAAGCAAAAAAGCAAAGCAGAGTTTTTTAAAACATTCTGAATACGTTTTTGCAGTTTAGTGGCTTCGAAACCAACAATCACATGCCCTACAGGCTTATTGCTATTAGCAATTAGAATTTGATTCCCTATCCAATAAACACCTTCAGTTCGACTCACCCCTTCCTGATAAATATCTTCTAAGCTAATGGTTGGCTCAATTGGAAGACCGATCCTAGCGATATCGTTATGAGCCACAACTTCATCCAGCTCATTAAGAACAATAATCTCAATAACACCTAACTGTTTATGATCCTTAAATAAGCGATTAGCGTTGATCGACTGTACTTTTAAAGCCCAGTCATAATTATCGCTACTTTGGACAAGCATAAAGACTTCTTTTATCAAAGGAGCAACAATACTCTCCGAAGCCGTTTTTAAGTTATTGAGGTTTTCACTACGAATTTCTTTAATAAATACAGCGGTACTACCACCTAAAACTAGCGCAATAACACCCGCAATGATAAACAGGAGACGGCCGAGTAGATTAAAGCTATTCATCTTTTGACTGCATTACTTTATCAACTTCGATAACAGCTTTATCAAGAGTAACCTTTACTTCTGCACCATAAAAAATCTGATTGAATGCTCTTGAGAAAATCTCGCCCGCTACAGGGAATTCGGACATACCTGATTGAATTCTGGCATTAGTTCCCTCTTCAAAAATCCAATCCACTGCATCCAATAGTCCCGGTGCATTTAGTTTGGAAAAATATTCAGATTGCCACACCCTCCGGCGAGCAGGAGAGCCCCCCGTATTTAACAATTTGGCAGTAGGCTCACTGGTTGCCCACTGTAGGAACATCCAAGCGGCTTTTTTATTCTTAGACGCACTGTTGATTGCAAATGCCCAAGCCCAAGGAGAAGTTTCACGACTCACAGGCCCTCTTGGTAACTTAGCGGCATCCCATTGATCCCAAATAGGTGATTTATCAGGCTTATCTATTTCGTTGAAAAAGTGCGAGGCTAAGAAAGCAGCTGCCAGTCTACCCTCTCTAAACTGTTGTCGAATTTCATAGAAATGAAGCAGCTGACTATTAGGAGGATTACCATAGCCTGTGACCATATCCCGATAAACTTCTAACGCCTTAATCGATGCTGCAGAATTAAAAACAGGTTGGTTGTTCTGATCTAAAATTGATCCACCGTAAGACCGTATCGCAGGAATCACTGTCCAGGTATTTAAACCAGCACCAGCTCTTGTACGACTAGCAAACGCATAGACGCCTTCTAAGCCATCTTTATCCAAACCTCTTTGTAGTTCACGCTTCGCCTCAACCATCTCTTCATAGGTATCAGGGATCTGTATGTTGTAACGCGCAAACAGATCTTTACGGTAAAACAGTACAGGGGCAGAGAAATCAAATGGAACAGATAACAGTGTCCCGTCGATAGTACAGAGTTTCAAACTGTTTGAACTCAAATCATCAAACATGTACCAATCAGGGTCTGTCAGTTGCTTGTCATCAATAAAAGGCTTTAAGGGCGTGAGCCAATTATTCTGATGAGCTTGGCCCAGAAAAGTCACACCTATGGGCACGACATCGTAAACACCACCTCTAGAAACAAGATCCACTTCGCGACGTTTTCGCATTTCAGATTGCTCTACGGTGATATAACCAACCCTAATGCCAGTGAGGCGCTCAAATACCGGCAGGTAAGGCTTTAGGGCTACGAATGCAGGCTGAGCATCGGCTAATACTGTTAGCTGTGTCCCTTTGAATTGCTGCCAATCAATGTTGGCTTTTTTCCATGGTTCAAGGCTCGTCGAATCAGCAAAACTAACCCCAAACCCAATCATAAGCCATAAATATAGCAATGCTGCCACGGGCTTTCTCATAAACATAACTCACCCCCAAATGCTTATTTATTTAGGGTAGTTAGTAATGCTCTATTTACAAATCCTCCTGATCTCTCTGTTTTCTATGTCGCAGGGGCAAAATTAGTCTAAGCTGCAACTAGCTTTTGATTGATTTTTCAACAGTTAACTTAAGTAAGACGGCTCGATAAAAATGGCAGATATTCTCGTTGTCGATGACGTAGCTGATAACCTCAAAGTCTTACGCAATATTTTTGTGGAGAAAGGCTATGGAGTGAGAGTCGCTACAAATGGCCTGATGGCAATAAAAAGCGCAACAACCCTGCCTCCTGATCTGATTTTAATGGATATAAACATGCCCAAAATGGATGGCATTGAGGCATGTATCAAGCTTAAAGAGAATCCAATTACAGCCAATATCCCCATCATTTTTGTGACTGCAAACACAGAGCTAGAGATGGTTATCAAAGGCTTACATTCTGGCGGCGTGGACTACATCACTAAGCCCTTTATGCATGAGGAAGTTATTGCCAGAGCAGAAGTACATATCAACTTAGTCAAAACCCAACAACGCTATGCAAATGCTGAAATCATGTCAGCTATTGGTCAAATGGTAGTTGGAGTATCTCACGAGCTTAATACCCCATTGGGTATTTGCGTCACATCTGCGTCATCTATGAAAGCTGATTTAGATAGCCTTCGAACCCAAGTAGAGAATGAAGCACTCACTAAAAATGGCTTAGATGACTATTTAAGTAAAAGTGAAGAGCAACTCAAACTGATTGAAGGTAATTTTGCCTCGATTGTGCATAAGTTAGATCACTTTAAGACAATTACGCTCGACCAAATTGAAAACCAACCCCGCACGATTAATCTGGCTGAATACGTGCAAGAGTGCATCAAACTTTTGCATTCAACATTGATGGATGAGAGTTTTCAAATATCCCTCGACTGCGAAGCATTAGAGGTCAACTTGAACCCTGGTTACCTCTTCCACATTATTTCTAACTTAGTATCAAATACCGTCGCCCACGCTTATAGCGACGATTTTTCGGGACCAAAGCAAATCAATTTGAAAGTGTACTTAGAAGATGGGCATATTGGATTGATGTATTGGGATAATGGGATCGGCGTAACCCAGAGTGTGCTAAAGCAGGTGCTAAAACCTTTTTATACCACCAAACTCAGCGACCCAAACCATCTGGGCCTAAGCGCTTCAATCATCAATGGCATTGTCACTATGATTTTACACGGCACTCTTAGCTTACAATGCGATAAAAGAGGGCTGGTTTACGATATTAACTTCCCTATTAAGCAGGTAGCTTAACATCCACTAGGCACCTTTCGTAATTGAAAGCCTGCTCAAGTACGCTGCCCTTCATAACAGGTATATGAAAGCGGCTTTCGCCCAAACTACACTGTATAATCATTATTATTTATTCCTGTATATTTCGGGAATGAGCTCCTGAGCATGGTATTTTTCAAAAATCAAAAAATACTCATTGGAATCCACTAACTTATCTAATTCAAGTTGGATTTTATTTATGAGCGCCTTAGATGTCCCCAAGTTAAAAGCTATATATTGACGCAGTGACTGATCAACGTAGACTTCTCGAAATTGGTGTCTAGGTACATTCAGTTTTTTAATTGCAGCCCCAAAGCTACTATTACTGGTATACCAAAGATCAATACGCTTGAGTTTTAGCATTTTTAGGTTTTGCACTTCATAAGCAACAGGGTGTAGTTTATTAAACCCCAATGACTTTAAGGTTTGATGTGCTGCTGAGCGGTTTTGCACTCCAACTTTATAATTTATTGCGTCTTTGGCTTTAAAAAGATTCCCTTTGAAATCTTTCAAACTATAAAAGCTGAACCTTTTTTCAGCCAGCGGGCCAACCCACCTAAACAGCTTTTCACGTTGAGGTGTGCGGCTTGTTGAAAAAACAGCATAATTGGGCTTATGTAAAGCCAACTCATAACTACGAGCCCAAGGATAAATTTTAATATCAGCATTTAATTCAACTCTTTCAAAGATACGTTGTACAACTTCAACTGATGGTCCTACAAGTGCTCCATTTTCAACAAAATTTAGAGGCGCATAATCTTCCGTCAACAACTGCAATTCTTCATTAGCAAACACTGTATTTAACAGCTGAGCCAAGCATATAACGACAAAACACAGCTTTTTGATATACAAAATAATTACTCAGTTAACGACATGGTGAGTTAGCTCAAGATCTACAGTATCATTAACAAACATAGAGTAATTTAAATAGTTGTTCTAGTTTCTCAGCACAACTACTGCATTTGATAATACAGAGTAAAAAACAGCTCTCATTATAGGTGTCTGGCGCGGCGGCGCTCCGGTAGGTATTTCTGTTCAGGAAGTTATGGCCTGTCTTGGTGTGAAAGCGGATCATATTGCCATTAGGACATCATCTTATACCGGTGTTGCGGAGCGTGGTCGGCAGATTAAAGTTCATGGATTAACCTATTTAATTAAGCGTTTGTTTAGAGTCAGAGGATTCTTTTACAGTCCATGCCTGCGGCATGTTACATAAGAACATGCGCAGACAATGTTTGATCTCTCGAACAATAAGAATTAGTGAGCCTGCTCCCAGTTTTCACCGACACCGGCTTCAACTAGCAACGGTACATCTAGATCGGCCGCACCTGCCATTTGATCTTTCACTTCAGCAACAAAGGCATCTACCTGATCTTCACGTACTTCAAAGACCAATTCATCGTGTACTTGCATGATCATGCGGACATCAAAATCGGATTCGGCTAACCAAGCATCTACCGTCACCATCGCGCGTTTAATGATATCTGCGGCAGTACCCTGCATTGGCGCATTGATCGCGGTACGTTCAGCAGCCTGACGGCGCATCGCGTTTTTCGCTTTAATCTCTGGCAAGTACAAACGGCGACCAAACAGAGTTTCAACGTAACCCTGCTCCTGCGCTTTGGTGCGGATATCATCCATATAGTGCTGCACACCTGGATAAGTCTCAAAATAGTGTTCGATATACTGCGCCGCATCTTTACGGGCGATACCTAATTGTTTCGCTAAACCAAACGCCGACATACCGTAGATCAAACCGAAGTTGATCGCTTTAGCACTACGGCGCTGATCATCAGAGACCTGATCGAGTTCAACTTTGAATACTTCCGCTGCAGTTGCACGGTGAATATCGGCACCTTTAGAGAAAGCATCCAGCAAGCCCTGATCCTGAGACAGATGCGCCATAATACGCAGTTCGATCTGCGAGTAATCGGCAGCTACAACCTTGTAGCCTTCTGGAGGGATGAAGGCGTGACGAATACGACGACCTTCCTGAGTACGTACCGGAATGTTCTGCAGGTTTGGATCCGTCGAAGATAGACGCCCTGTCGCTGTCACCGCTTGATGGTAAGAGGTATGAATGCGTCCAGTACTTGGACTGATCATTAGCGGAAGCTTATCGGTGTAAGTTGACTTAAGCTTGCTCAAGCTACGGTGTTCAAGAATCAACTTAGGCAGAGGATATTCCAATGCTAACTCCTGAAGTACTTCCTCAGCAGTCGATGGTGCGCCTTTTGGCGTTTTCTTGATCACCGGGATATTCAGCTCTTCAAATAGAATCTGCTGCAACTGCTTTGGTGACGCCAGATTAAATTCTTTACCGGCGATATCGTAAGCTTCACGCTCTAGCTCCACCATACGTGCAGCCAGTTCGATACTTTGCTCACCGAGCATCGAAGCATCAACCAAAGCACCGTTACGCTCGATGCGTGAAAGTACTGGAATCAGCGGTTTTTCGATCTCATTGAATACTTTGCTTAGCGCTTCATCTTGGCCTAATTGACTATCGATCGCTTGATGTAGACGCAGGGTGATATCCGCATCTTCCGCAGCATAAGGCGCTGCTTGTTCTAGCTCGATCTGGTTGAACGTCAGCTGTTTTTTACCTTTACCGGCGATCTCTTCGAACTTAACCGTTTTCACACCCAGATAACGATCAGCCAAGCTGTCCATATCGTGACGCGTTGCCGTGGAGTTCAACACGTAGGATTCCAGCATGGTATCGAACGCCACACCTTTTAGATCGATATTGTAACGAGCCAACACATTCATATCGTATTTAATATGCTGACCAATCTTTTTGTGATCTTCACTTTCTAATAGTGGTTTCAGCTTAGTCAAAAGAACATCACGACTAATCTGCTCTGGCGCGCCCATGTAATCATGTGCAACCGGTACATAAGCTGCCTTACCCGGTTCTACAGCAAAAGAAACACCCACCAGCTCAGCTTCCATATAGTTCAAGCTAGTAGTTTCAGTATCAAAGGCAAAAAGTTCAGCTGTGGATAACTTTTCAATCCAACTATCTAGATCAGCTTCTGTAAGCACTGTTGTGTATTCAACATTTTTAGGTGCTTCTGGAGTAGATGGTTCTGACGGATCAGCGGCTACTGCGGCACCGCTCTCACCAGATTCCAACTCACGCACCCAAGTTTTGAATTCAAATTCTTTGTATAACTCGATTAACTGCTCTTTGTTTGGCTCTGGCTTAACGATCTCTGCAACTTTTTCATGCAGCTCAACGTCGGTTTTAATCGTTGCCAGCAGGTAAGATAGATCCGCTTCTTCACGGTTATCTTCTAGTTTCTTCGCCATGGTTTTCGAGCCACGGAAACCGAGATCAGCAATTTTATCTAGGTTTTCGTATAGATCTTTAATACCGCCGATACCTTGCAGCAAAGCCAATGCCGTCTTTTCACCCACGCCCGGAACACCTGGGATGTTATCGACTTTATCGCCCATCAATGCCAAGTAATCAATGATCAGCTCTGGCGGAATACCAAACTTCTCTTTCACACCTTCAATATCCATGATGGTGTCAGTCATAGTGTTGATCAGCGTTACATGTTGATCCACCAGCTGTGCCATATCCTTATCGCCTGTGGAGATCAGGGTATCGATTCCTTGAGCGCTGGCTTCGCGCGCCATCGTACCGATCACATCATCCGCTTCTACACCCGGTTCTACGATAAGCGGCATACCCAACGCTTTAACGATGTTGTGGATCGGCTCTACCTGACTACGAAGATCGTCCGGCATTGGTGGGCGCTGGGCTTTGTAATCGCTGTAGATCTCATCACGGAATGTTTTACCTTTAGCATCAAAAATCACCGCGATAGGGCTTTCTGGATACTGTTTGATCAAGCTTTTCAGCATTGAAGTAACAACTCGGATCGCCCCTGTTGGGATTCCCGCAGAATTTCGCAGGTCAGCCTGTTGTGAAGCAAAAAAAGCACGGTATAAATAAGAGGAACCGTCGACTAAAATTAAAGGAGAGGAGTTGGCTTGCTGCTGTTCGCTCATCAGGAAATCCGGGTTGGTTATTCTTCAAAAACCCGATCATAGTCGATATGCTCATTTGCCAAAAGAAATCTTGCCATGAAAGAGGAAAGAATAATGAAAAAGCTACTTTTAACAGCACTACTTACAGTGACACCTGTAGCTTATGCCGAAGTTCCACCGCTGGTTGATGAAGACGAACCACAGATCACAATTTTCCATGAACAAGACAAAACCTATTACGAGTATCGCGTAAATGGTCAGCTTCAGGAGATTAAGGTCGTGCCTAAAAACGGCAAAGAATACTATCTGGTTCCGGCACCAGGTGACGGCGCATTTATTCGTCATGAAGAGTCACAAATGCTGATCCCTAAATGGGTGCTTTTCCGCTGGTAAGTCAGCTGGAACAAACGAATTCAATTTTACGAAGTGAGTAAAGCGCTTGGCTGTATATACGCAACTTAATGACACTGACCTAACCACATTCCTTAAAGATTACGATTTGGGAGAGCTGGTCAGTTACAAAGGTATTGATGGTGGTATCGAAAATACCAACTACTTTGTCACCCTCGTAAATGATGAGGCTGAGGCGGAGTATGTACTCACTTTGTTTGAAGAGCTTAGCTACGAAGAGCTACCCTACTTTGTTGAGCTATGCCAATGGCTATCACAGCGGAATATTGCTGTACCTTTTGCCATTCAGGATCGAAACGGTATTGGGCTTAAACAGCTGAAAAAGAAACCTGCTGCTCTACAGCCTCGTTTCTTTGGTGAGCATGTGGGTCAGCAAGAACTTACGCCTGAACATTGTGCTGCCATCGGTAAAGTCCTAGGTGAGTTCCACGTTGCTACTGAAGACTTCTATCTTGAGCGCCAAGCGCACCGTGGTGTGTTTTGGTGGCGCAGAGAGAGCGAACTCATTCGTAGTAAGTTACCAGAAGGTGATCAAACCCTGCTACAGGAAGAAGTAGCGCGTTTTGATCAACTTCGCGAGCAGCCGGGCGATATCAAAGCGGGCACAATTCATGGTGATCTATTCCACGATAATGTGCTGTTCCAAGGAACTGAAGTCAGCGCGGTATTAGACCTTTACAACGCTGCTACCGCCTATCTGCTGTTTGATCTGGCGATCGTGGCTAATGATTGGTGCTGCCGACCTGATGGCTCAATTGATAGTGCACGAGAGCAAGCGCTGTTAAAAGCCTACGCAAAGGCGCGACCTTTCACTCAAGATGAATACAATGCTTGGCCTGTGCTGACGTGTACTGCCGCGATGCGATTCTGGCTATCACGTTTAATCCCGTGGTTGGATAAAAACAGCGAGCAGAAGCTCAAAGATCCAGAAGAGCTAAAACAGATCCTGATCTATCGCCGTAACAATCCTAGTCAGCTTCCCAAATAGCTCACTTCTTATACTAAGACTCCATCCAGGAGTCTTAGTAAATCAACACTGCCCTCTTTTGCTAACACCCGCTATAATCAGCCACTGATTATTTATACAGTGAACAGAAAGCCGCTATGGACGTAACTCACATTATCGATTCTCTGAACGATGCCCAACGCAATGCTGTAACCGCTCCGGTACAAAACTTACTGGTTTTAGCCGGCGCAGGCTCCGGTAAAACCCGCGTATTGGTACACCGAATTGCTTGGTTGATTCAGACAGAAGGAATGTCGCCCTACTCTATTATGGCGGTTACGTTCACCAACAAAGCTGCAAAAGAGATGCGTGGCCGTATTGAGGAGCTGTTAGGTATCAACCCTCAAGGCATGTGGGTCGGTACCTTCCACGGTTTAGCCCACCGTATACTGCGTGCTCACTGGCAGGATGCTGGCTTACCTGAAAACTTCCAGATTATGGACAGCGATGATCAGCTGCGTCTGATTAAACGTTTAGCCAAAGAGATGAATCTGGATGATAAGCGTTGGCCGGCTCGCCAATTCCAGTGGTACATCAACGATAAGAAAGATAATGGCCTGCGCGCTAAACACATCGAACCACGCCATGACCTAAATGACCGTCAGATGGTGGCGGTGTACGAGGCATACGAGCAAGCCTGTGAACGCGGCGGCATGATCGATTTTGGCGAGCTTTTACTACGTTCCCTAGAGCTGTTCCGCGATAAGAACCCAGCACTACTAGAGCACTACCAAGAGCGCTTCCGCTATATTCTGGTGGACGAGTTCCAAGATACCAACACTATTCAATATGGTTGGCTGCAGCTGCTATGCGGTGGTCAGAAAAAACTAATGGCGGTGGGCGATGATGACCAATCTATCTACGGCTGGCGTGGCGCTAAGATTGAGAATATCCAAAATCTACCGGTTCACTTCCCCGGTACAGAAACGATCAAACTAGAGCAAAACTATCGCTCTACAGAGACGATTCTGCGCGCAGCCAACGAAGTCATACGCAACAACCAAGGTCGTTTAGGTAAAGAACTACATACAGAATCGGGCGAAGGTGAACCGATCTCACTATATGCAGCCTTTAACGAACAAGATGAAGCGCGTTTTATCGTCGATCAAATCGGTAAATGGGTACAAGAGGGCAACCTCCGTAAAGAGTGTGCGATTCTGTACCGCTCTAATGCCCAGTCCCGAGTACTAGAGGAAGCCTTGATTCGTAGTGGCGTGCCATACCGTATATACGGTGGCCAACGTTTCTATGAACGCCTTGAGATCAAAAACGCACTTTCTTATATGCGCCTTCTAAGCAACCGCGACGATGACACCTCGATGGAGCGTGTCATCAATGTACCAACACGTGGTATAGGCACACGTACCATCGAAATTATCCGTGAACATGCTCGTAGCCAAGTAATCTCTATGTGGCGCGCGTCCAACGAAATTGTGGAACTGAAGAAGCTACCAGCGCGTGCCTCCAATGCCCTGCAGGCTTTCTTAGATCTGATCAATCAGATGGCGCAAGATACCGAAGATACCTTGCTTCACGAGCAGACTGAGCACGTTATCCAACACTCAGGTCTGATCGAACACCACAAGAAAGAGAAAGGCGAAAAAGCCCAATCTCGTATCGAAAACTTGGAAGAGCTGGTAACTGCGGCGAAGCAGTTCAACAGCCAGTGGGATGAATTTCTGGATGAGGAATTTAACTCCCCACTTGCGGCATTCTTAGACCAAGCAGCGCTGGATGCCGGTGATGCGCAAGCAGATGATTACCAAGACAGTGTGCAGCTAATGACCCTTCACTCTGCAAAAGGTCTGGAATTCCCTCAGGTGTTCCTAGCCGGTGTAGAAGAAGGCTTGTTTCCGCATAAGATGTCTGTGGAAGAGCCGGGCCGTTTAGAGGAAGAACGTCGCCTCTGCTATGTAGGTATCACCCGTGCGATGCAGAAGCTGTTTATCACTTACGCTGAATCCCGTCGTTTACACGGACAAGATAACTACAACCGACCATCCCGCTTTATTGGTGAAATTCCAAACGATTTGATGGAAGAGGTTCGCCTCAACGCTAGCGTTAGCCGTCCAATGACCAGCCGTCATAACGATAGCCAAGGCAGTAGCTTATTTGGTAGTAGCTCTCTTAGCAGCAGTGATGTACCAGAGACCAACCTTGCCCTGGGTCAACGTGTTATGCATAGCAAATTTGGTGATGGCACTGTACTTAACTTTGAAGGTTCAGGGCCTAAGGCCCGAGTACAGGTTAATTTCGATTACGAAGGCAGTAAATGGCTGGTGGTTGGCTTTGCCAATCTAACGCCGCTATAACTAGTAATGATATCCAAGCCTTGAAGAAGGCGAATTCCCCAAAGTCACCTTATACTTAAACGGTTGAGGTTTTTAAGGTGACGGAGGGGATATGTATAAACTCTGGAGTGTCTTCGCTGCCCTGATTTTGGCTTGCACCCTTACTAGTGCAGCTGAAGTAATCACAGTGCCTACCTATGATCAGGATCGTTCACCCTTAGCAATCATCAAGAATGGCCAAGCTCACGGAATATATCCTGACCTATTCAGAGCAATACTAATAGGGGCAGGCCTCAAACCTCAGCTGTTACCAGTACCTCCGATGCGACGCCGCATAGGTTTTGAAAATCAGCTCTATCATTTAGCCTGCTGTGCAAACCCCGCTTGGCGGGCACGCCCCAGAGAACAAGAGATCCAAGTTTTTAGTAAACAGTTTTACTGGACCAGAGA
The DNA here is from genome assembly GCF_047778065.1 of Neptuniibacter sp. QD72_48. Taxonomy (GTDB): domain Bacteria; phylum Pseudomonadota; class Gammaproteobacteria; order Pseudomonadales; family Balneatricaceae; genus Neptuniibacter. The sequence goes on from NZ_CP180547.1 coordinate 3,730,705, forward strand.
CATGTTTGTGTTTCCTAAAGGCAAAGCCTTTGAAATCAATAAGCTTTCACAGCTATCCGATAAACTTATCGCCACTGTCCGAGGCTTCGATTATCGAGGATCTGAGCATTTTGGAGAAAGGGTCAACTTTCAAAATGAAGCAACCTTGATGCGCGCCTTGGCTTTAGGCCGAGCTGACGTTGGCATAGTTAACGAGGATATTTTTAATGCCTCTGCGCAAAAAAAATACTTAGAAGCAGGCCCAATACATGATGAAGCGAGTTTACACATCCGTATACATCGTGCTCGTATAGACTTGGTAGAACCAATCAATAAATCGATTGATAATCTGATTAGTAGTGGCCGACGCGATCAGATCGTAAAGAAATACTTAAACCAACATAACGCTATTAGTGCCGCTGTTCCGAACGCTGCTCCCTAAACTGTTGCGGTGTAACGCCCACGATGCGGCGAAAGAATTTTACAAAGTTAGTAGCTTCACTAAAGCCTAACCAGTAACCAACCTCTGCAACAGAAGCTGAGCTATGCGCCAACATACGTTTGGCTTCCAATGCGACACGGCGATCAATCACAACCTTAGCACTGCTCCCTTCAACCTGAATGCAGGCGCGGCTCAACGTACTCTGAGCGTAACCGAGCTTTTCAGCGTAATAACGCAGGCTATGCTCAGTCCGGTACTCTTGCTCCAATAGATCGATAAACAACTGGTAGGTTTTACGGGAGCGACTTGTCACCTTATCCGCAACTCGAACTTTCTGCTGCCAGCGCGCTACCCTCAACAATAGATTCAACAGTTCATTCCGTAATAAGGAGATATCTAATTCTGAACCATCGAAGTCTTCAAAATCGCGCTTTAAGCGTGAAATCGATTGCAGAATATCCTGCTGTAAAAGTTCAGTCAGGAGAGAGCTATTTTGCCAATCTTGCAGAGCGAGCAGATCCACACCTTTAGATTTCACCAATTCATCATTCGGTAATGCAGTAGGATCAATCAGCACAACTTCCGCCTGCACGTTACGGTAATCCTTCCACTCCTGTACCTGCCCCGGTCGTACAAACAACAAATTTCCCTGCCTAAGGTCGTAATCGATAAAATCGATGAAATGCTGCCCTTGCCCCTTGGTCACCAGAATCAGCATATAAAACTCTAGCCGTTCGGGTACGGCTGGCAGCTTCTGATAAAGATCGGCTAATGAGATCGGCTCAATCCCTATTGCCGCTAGGCGTTTGTTCTCAAAAAAGGTGTGTTTAATCTTTTGCATCTAAACCAGCCTTTAACATCCTTCATCCATCGGATTTAAGTGGAGGGGCCTAGCTTAGCAATTCCCATGCAACAAAAGTATTGGTCAGTTTTTCACCATGTAGTATTCAGCTAATACCTACCCCAATCCAAGCCCTGTTACTTTGATAAGTATTGAGCAGCCATTCAAATAAAAATGCCCAAAAAAGGGAGCCCAATACAATGCAAAGCAAAAAGATTCTGATGATTACCGGTGATTTCACCGAAGATTATGAAACGATGGTGCCGTTTCAAACCCTATTAACGGTTGGCCATCATGTAGATGCGGTATGCCCAGAGAAAGTAAGCGGCGATACAGTTGCAACAGCAATTCATGACTTCGAAGGTGATCAAACCTACACCGAAAAGCGTGGCCACAACTTCACTCTAAACGCGACGTTCGCAGATATTAATGTTGAAGATTATGACGCACTGGTAATACCAGGTGGTCGAGCACCAGAATATCTACGTTTAAACCAAGAAGTGATCGAGATGGTGCAACACTTCTTTAAAGAGAACAAACCCGTCGCTGCAATCTGCCACGGTGCGCAACTGCTATCTGCTGCGGGCGTTCTAGAAGGTAAGTCTTGCTCTGCATACCCTGCGTGTGCCCCAGAGATTAATCAATCTGGCGGTACTTACACTGATATTCCACTGGATGCTGCCGTGACTGATGGCAATCTAGTCACCGCCCCTGCTTGGCCAGCACACCCTGCTTGGTTAGCACAGTTTATGGTTTTGCTAACTATGTAATAGAATTAGCGCAGGCTGCTTTCTCCCCAAACCTGAACCCGAAAGCAGCTTGTCGCTACCTATACAGTCAAATCAGTGGAGAGAGCTATGTGCAAACTGTTTATTAATGCCGAACCAGAACTTTGGAAAAGCAGCACCCGCTCAATCCGTATTGACGGTATGGTGACCAGCGTACGTCTGGAAAACTATTTTTGGACGACCCTGACAGCGATTGCAGAGCGGGATGATCTAAATATCCCGCAGATGCTAACTCGCCTCTACCACGAATCGATCGATGCCGGTCACGACTTAGGTAACTTCACTTCATTCTTAAGAGTTTGCTGTATGCGTTACCTGGCGTTGCAACTGTCGGGCGATATCCCAACGAATGAAACGGTGGCGATCAGCTCTTTGGATGCTGATGCGATTTTAAGTAACGAAATCGAAAAGCGTCACTAAACCTCTATGACTGTCGGATTCGGCGCTCAAGGGTTTGAGATCGCGATCTACATTGCCAATCGACCATCGATCGAGCCTTACCCTACTCTCGATCACCTTCGCCCACTCAGTTCGGGTGAGATCAAGCATATTGCGGATCAAACCGGTAATCATTGGCGCAAGATTTTTAATGTCAGCGCTAAATTTCTGTTTGAGCTACAAGGCAACGTAGAGTTTAAGACTTGGCAGATGTTGCGCGATCAGTCGCTGTATCAGGCAGCAAGCCCAATGGCCCTGCTGTTTTCAAAGCCAGATTTAGCAGAGCCAAATCGTATCCATATAATTGCCGGTAAAACCTATGCCCAAGAACTCGGGCTAGAAAACTTGCTCTGGTTAGATCCATACTTTGCGATAGATAAAAGCAGAAAATTGATCGTCTGCCCCTACTTAGATTACCGTCAGTTGAGTAACTCTAGAATCAGCCAGTTGGTTGGATTGGTAAAAAACCTAATTGCTGAAAGCGATTAAAGCCCTGAATAATCAGGGCTTATTATCTCGCAGAACTAAGACATTACTTAATTCAGAGTCGGATTCTGAATCTTTTCCCAATTCATATTAAATGTTTGCTGATTAGCACCCGCAGCGGTTGGGTTATCTTCAGTCATACGATTGATTTCAGCCGCTTGTAGCAATGATGGTGGCAAAATTACGGTATCAATCACATGGATAATGCCATTGCTAGCATCCACATCTGCCGCAACTACAGTCGCCTGGTTAATCATCACATTACCACCAGCTAAGCTGATCGCGATATTTTCACCTTGTAGGGAAGGTGCTGCACTTAAACCCATCGCAGTTTTTGCATCTACTTTTCCGGCAACTACATGGTAGGTAAGTACCGCTTGTAGATCTTTTTTGTTCTCAGGCTTTAACAGGTCAGCCAACGTTTCTTCTGGTAGTTTGGCGAACGCTTCATTGGTAGGCGCAAACACCGTATAGGGGCCATCGCCTTGTAGGGCACCGACTAAGTCAGCAGCTTTCAGCGCCGTCACTAAAGTAGAGAAACTCTCATTACCCGCAGCGACATCGACAATATCTTTCTTCATTGAATAGGAACCTGCGGTCGCCATTAATGGTACAGCTAGTAGAAAGCAGGCCAGTGTTTTTATAATTTTCATTGTTCTTCTCCTCGCGTTTATTCCTTAAGCAGGCCCTCTACTGCCTCAATGAGATTTTGCTTAAGTGCATCGTAATCAGTGCTACGGAGGTTTTTGAAAGGCAGATCAAAAAACGTACAACAAAATTTTCTTTTTCTGTTTTTATGCCTGTGAATAGAATATTCTTATTTTTAATGGCTCCACTTAACTCCCTGATATTGCGATAAATTTAAAAAGGTTTTTATGCTTCATCGCATCTGGCTAAGTTTTTTTCTAATCGCTTTTAGCGCAGCCCTCTATCAGTGGCTCTGGCTAGATGATTCCGCAGTATTCCAGCGTTTGGTTCAGTCGACCTTTGATATGTCGAAACTATCAGTGGAATTATCCATAGGCTTGATCGGTACCCTCGCCTTTTGGCTGGGTATCATGAAACTGGCGGAAAGTTCTGGGCTTGTGGATAAGTTTGCACGTGGGATAAGTCCGCTTTTCTGCCGTTTAATGCCAGAAGTGCCAAAAGGTCACCCAGCCATGGGCTCAATGACCATGAACCTCTCGGCCAATGTCCTAGGTTTAGATAACGCCGCCACGCCTTTAGGTTTGAAGGCGATGCGTGATCTACAAAGTTTAAACCCACATAAAGATACAGCGACTAATGCCCAGATTTTGTTTCTGGTACTGAACACCTCCTCGGTAACGCTATTCCCGATCACAGTATTTCTCTATCGAGCGCAACAAGGAGCAAGTGACCCTACGTCGGTCTTTATCCCTATTCTAATTGCGACCTGCTGCTCGACACTTGCTGGCTTATTGGCGGTGAGTTTTGTGCAAAAGATCCGTTTATGGGAAAGAGTTACTCTGCTCTATATCGGCGGATTTATAGCCCTTTTACTCGCTTTTATCGGCTATTTCACAACACTAACGATCGACGAGCTACAACGGCAATCATCGCTAGTGGGTAACTTAATGATCTTCTCAGCGATTATTGGCTTTCTCTGTATCGCACACTTTAAAGGGGTAAATATCTACGAAACCTTTATTGATGGCGCCAAAGAGGGATTTGAAGTCGCGATTAAAATTATTCCTTACTTGCTCGCCATGCTGGTGGCGATTGGCGTACTTAGGGAAAGTGGCGCGTTAGAGGGGTTTATCTGGTTACTACGTGAAGGCTTTGCCAGCTTTGGCGCCGATACCCGCTTTGTTGATGCACTGCCCACTGCGATTATGAAGCCATTTTCCGGCTCTGGCGCCCGGGCAATGATGCTGGAAACCATGAATACCCATGGTGTCGATTCTTTCGCAGCTTACCTAGCCTCGGTTGTCCAAGGCTCAACTGAAACCACCTTCTATGTACTGGCCGTGTATTTTGGTGCGGTTGGCATCAGGCACACCCGTCATGCCATCGCTTGCGGCCTTACTGCCGATTTGGCTGGGATAATCGCAGCTATCACGGTAGGTTACTGGTTCTTCGGTTAATACTTCTAGAACAGAAGAAAACCAAAGTTTGAATACTTATAGACTCTATACCTCGGGCATAAACACTCGCCATACCATTGCTTGCGGCTTAACCGCCGATTTAGCAGGAATCATCGCCGCAATTACTGTGGGTTACTGGTTCTTCGGCTAATAAACTTAACTTACAAAGAAGCACCATCAATCAGTTCGTAAGGTAGTGCCAACACATCCACACCATCGACACAGCCTAGATGCACGCGGTAATGACCGGGTTTACGCAAGGTTTGATGGAAAGTATAGATACCGCATTGCTTACAGAAATGATGTTTGGCGATATGGGTCGCGAACTCATAAGTTGCCAAGGAATCATCCGATACCTGAATATCGATATCGCTAGGGTCGACTACAAAGTTACCCATCATTGCGCCTTTCTTCTGGCAGATAGAGCAGTTACAACGCACACCTTCGACAATCTCTGGGGCATGAAAACTGAATCTAACGTTGCCGCAATGGCAACTGCCTTGATACACCGGCATAGCACTCGCCTCCACTTGGTTTAAGCAAAGGTCGGAAACAATGCTAGCTCTCGTCTATTAAAAGGCTACCATCCGGTTCTGTCTGACCTATGCCGTTATAAATGACATCATGGCTCATGGCATCAATATCAAAGGCTTGCAAGGTTGCCGGTGCAGAAGCACCTGCATACCCGACCGCTTCAGCAGCAACTGTTTCACCAAACACTAAAGATAAAACGGTAAAGCCAAAGGCCTGTTTTTCTGAGGCCGACAGTTGCGGCCAAGCGCTGTGATAAGCCTGCCAAATGGCTGGCGCCTGACTTAAACCTTGCTGGGTACCCAACGAAAACTCCGCGAAGTGTCGAGCGATATAGCGCTCAACTGCGTGCATCGAGTCCTCATCTAATAAGTTGGGTAAGTGCAACTCTGCTAAGCAGAATTTTAACGCCGCTTCATACGCGTCTAAGCAAGATCGGCGAAAGGCAAAGTCATTTGCCTGCACAATCACACTGTCAGTTTCAGATAGTTGTTCGTATATAGGTAACGGATCTGCATGAGCCATATTAAACATCCTTGTTGTTATGGTTGATCTTAGAAGTAACTATAGCCGCTTATATGGCAACCGCCAGATCGCGGATATGTCCATGGCCATCAATGGCAACTTGCACACATTCGGTTTCGGTTACTTTTCTTAGTTCGCTGCCATCAGGGCAACAACCCCAAGCTTCAACGTGGATTCGCAAAGAGCTGCGGCCACTTTCAATCAATTGAGTGTAGAAGGACATAATAGTTCCCTCTAGTACTGGAGATAAAAACTCCATCTGGCCAACCGATACTGTAGAGACACGGCCCTTAGATAATTTAGCCGCATAAATTTCGGCAGCCTGTACAATTTTAGCGGATACCCAACCACCATAAACATCGCCAAACATGTTGGTAGCATCGCTTGAAGCCGGCAGAAGTAAGCTTAGTTCACCTGCTGGCTGATGGCTATTTTCCTCGACATGCTCCATGGGATTACCCCTCCTTTACTGCCATCCCCACTCCTTAGGGTAATGATAGAAACTGTGAATTTTGTATTTATTAGTCAGCTTACTCTAATACAAAAGGCTAATACCCTGAATATGTACAACGTAAAAATTCTTTTCTAAGTGTCACACTTTTGTCATTTAAGAAAATTATAGTGTTCGCATCTTAACTCATATATCTAATTTTAAGACTCTTTGGAGCCTATACATGAAACCTATGAAAAAGCTGCTTGCTGCTGTTGCTATCTCCGCAACTTGTGTAGCTGCAAACGCATCTGACCTGCTAGACAAGAACCTACCAGTTTACTCTAAGGCTTCTGGTGTTTCTGGTAACCTTTCTTCTGTAGGTTCCGACACACTAGCTAACCTAATGACGCTTTGGGCTGAAGAGTTCAAGCGTAACTACCCGAACGTTAACATTCAGATTCAAGCGGCTGGTTCTTCTACTGCGCCACCAGCGCTAACTGAAGGTACTTCTAACATCGGTCCTATGTCTCGTAAGATGAAGGACAAAGAGATCGCTGCATTCGAGAAAAAGTTTGGTTACAAGCCAACGCCTGTTGCTGTAGCAATCGATGCGCTAGCAGTATTCGTACACAAAGATAACCCAGTTGAAGGTCTATCTATCAGCCAGGTTGACGCTATCTTCTCTTCTACTCGTAAGTGTGGCGCTGTTGCAGACGCTAAAACTTGGGGTGATGTTGGTGTAGCAGGTTCCCTATCTGATAAGAGCATCCAGTTGTTCGGTCGTAACTCAGTATCTGGTACTTACGGCTACTTCAAGAAGAAAGCTCTATGTAAAGGCGACTTCAAGAACAACGTAAACGAGCAGCCAGGTTCTGCATCTGTAGTACAGTCTGTATCTACTTCTCTTAATGCACTAGGTTACTCTGGTATCGGTTACAAAACTGCATCTGTACGTGCACTACCTCTTACTAAGAAAGATGGCGGCGCATTCGTAGAAGCAACTCCTGAAAACGCGCTAAACGGCAAGTACCCACTAGCTCGTTCTCTATACGTATACGTAAACAAGAAACCAGGTCAGCCTCTAGCTCCTCTGGAGAAAGAGTTCCTGAAAATGGTTATGTCTAAAGTAGGTCAGGAAGTAGTAGTTAAAGACGGCTACATCCCACTACCAGCGGCAGTTGTAGAGAAGCAGATGAAAGCGCTAGGCATGTAATATGTCTTGATCATCTGATCTTAGGAAAAAGGGGGCCATTTTGGCCCCCTTTTTTCGTTTATGACAGTCACTGTAATACAGATGTAACAAACTTTTCATATTGTATGCGCCGTCTTCTTAGTAAACTTCCGAGACCTATGTGCCATGAGTACAGAAAACACTGCAACGTCCGACCTGGATTTTAATACCGCGTCGGCCAAGCGACACAGAAACATACGTGCGTTGAAGGATAAACTTGCTTCAGGTGGTATCGCATTTGGTGGTATCAGCGTTATTGTTGCAATCCTTCTGATCTTCTTTTATCTACTTTATGAAGTAGCACCGCTGTTCGAATCTGCCAGCATCGAACCTTGGCAGAAAAATGGACAGGAAATTGCCCCTTACACTGTTCCCGGTGACGGCAAGACACTTTATCTGACAATGGAAGAACAAACAGAGATCGCTCTGCGTGTTACAGATCTTGGTCAGTTGGTGTTTTTTAACAGCCGCAACGGTAACGTAATCAAAACAGAAACTGCCAATATTCCAGAAGGTGCAACAGTTAGCAGCTTTGCTCTAGCTTCTGAATATAGCGGTATTTTCGCTTTGGGTTACAGCAACGGTCAGGCGCAGGTCTTCAAACACAAATACCGTTCTACTTACCCTGATGGCGTACGTGTTATCACGCCAGAAGTGGAATACCCACTAGGTTCTGAACTGATTCAGGTAAGCGATTCACCACTTGAGCTACTTGCAATCAATGGTGAAGAGGAAGAATGGACACTTATCGGTGGTCAGGCAGCAAACATCGCTGCGACTGAAGTTTCCCTAACCGAGAACCTGATTACTGAGGAAGTAGAAGCGGACACTAACCGCATTACGCTTCCAAATATGAACATCCCAGCTGAGAAACTACTGCTGATGCCAGATCGTCGTTGGATGATGATCTCTGGTGAAGGCGGCAAGTTGGGCATCGTTGATATGCAAGCAGACGGTGGCCCTAAAGTTACTCAGCTAATCGAGACGACCAAAAATAAGATCACCTCTTTTGAACTACTGATTGGTGGTAACTCCCTACTTATCTCTGACGATAAAGGCGTGACCTCACAGTGGTTCTTGGTTCGTAACGAGAAAGGCGAATGGCTAATGCGCCAGATTCGCAGCTTCGAAAACGGTACTTCACCAATCAGCAGCATCTCTATTGAGCACCGCCGCAAAGGTTTTGTAACGGTTTCGGACCAAGGCGTTATCGATTTCTACAGCACAACAGCATCACGTAACTCACTTACAGCTGCCGTTGCTCAAGGCAATGTAGATATGATCGCTCTATCACCTCGTTCTAACGCACTATTGGTTGAACAGGATGGTAAGTTAGCGCTTTGGGCGGTTCACAACGAACACCCAGAGATCTCTTGGAGCGCACTGTGGGAGAAAGTTTGGTACGAAGGTTACCAAGAGCCTGAGTTCACTTGGCAGTCTTCCGCTTCTACCAACGACTTCGAGCCAAAATACAGCTTAATGCCATTAGCATTCGGCACCTTAAAAGCAGCGTTCTACGCCATGCTTCTAGGTACGCCGCTAGCGATCTGTGGTGCGATCTACACAGCTTACTTCATGGTGCCGTCAATGCGCCGTAAGGTAAAACCTTTCATCGAATTGATGGAAGCACTGCCTACGGTAATTTTGGGCTTCCTAGCAGGTCTATGGTTAGCGCCATTTATGGAGGTAAACCTCGCGGGGATCTTTGTCACCCTCTTGGTCGTACCTGCTGCCATTATCGCTTTTGCTTATGCTTGGGCATGTGCACCTAAAGCGGTTCGCTATTTAGTGCCAGATGGCTGGGATGCAGCACTACTGATCCCTGTTGTAATCATCGCAACAATGTTCAGCTTCTGGGTCGCTCCAGGGTTAGAACAAGCGTTGTTCGGTACTGAAATGCGTTACTGGGTAACTCAAGAGCTAGGCATTCCATACGACCAGCGTAACGCGCTAGTAGTTGGTATCGCGATGGGCTTTGCGGTTATCCCAACGATCTTCTCTATCACTGAAGATGCGATCTTCGCTGTACCAAAACACCTGTCTTACGGCTCCCTAGCACTAGGTGCTACACCATGGCAGACACTGGTACGCGTAGTAATGCCAACAGCGAGTCCAGGTATCTTCTCTGCAGTGATGATCGGTATGGGTCGTGCTGTAGGTGAAACCATGATCGTACTGATGGCAACCGGTAACACGCCAATCATGGACGTGAATATCTTTGAGGGTATGCGAACTCTGGCTGCAAACATTGCAGTAGAGATGCCGGAATCTGAAGTTGGTAGTACCCACTTCCGTATTCTATTCCTGGCAGCGTTCGTACTGTTCTTGTTCACTTTCTTCGTAAACACCGTGGCGGAAGTTGTACGCCAGCGTTTACGTAAGAAGTACGGCTCTCTGTAATTTGTGCCTGATTGAGGAAATATAGTAATGCGACAGTCTTTTACTGAATGGTCAAAATCCGGCGCACCTTGGGTATGGCTTAATGCCGGTGCCGTAGCGATCTGTTTGATCATGGTTGTAGGTCTGCTGACTCTTATCGCAATTCGCGGTTTGGGTCACTTCTGGCCTGCAGATGTTATCCAAGCGACTTATGTTGATAAGGGAAACAGCGTTACCCTGATCGGTGAAAAAGTCCAAACTGAAGATGTCCCTGCAGCTCAGTTACGCGATAGTGGCGTAGCCGTACCGGAAGGTGTTGAGAGCATGCAGCGTAACCTGATGAAAGTCGGTAACCGTGACCACGGTGGTACTGACTTCATCTGGGTTCTGGAAGACTTCATTAAAAATCCTTCTAAACCAGAAATGCTATTCACTGCTGAGCGTCGTGAATGGGGTAACTTCTACGGTTACCTACGTGGCATCAAAGAAGATGGCAAACTGGTTTCTAGCTACGAAGGTTACGAAAAAACTGACGAGTACCTCGCACTTTGGGCACTTCTAGAAAGCCGTATCGAGCGTGCGCTAGATATCCACAGTGACATCGAAGATATCGAAAAAGACCGTATTGGCTCTATCAACTACAAGTTGGAGCGTTTACGTCTGCAAGAGCGTTCTCTACAGCTTAAAAATGTAACGGACCCAGCTCAGTACAAAGAGATTGAAGAGAAGCGTGCTGCACTAGATGCAGAGTACGAAGGTCTACAAGGTGATCTACTCGCTCTTTACGAAAAATTTAACCGTGACACTGTGGTTGCTGAGATCGCAAACGGCAAAATCGTAGAGTTCAAAGTTGCACACGTTGTGCGTGCTTTCCTACCAAACGATATGGGCCTAGGCGGCAAGATCCTTCACTACTTCTCTAAGATCTGGGAATTCGTAAGTACAGATCCACGTGAAGCGAACACTGAAGGCGGTATATTCCCAGCAATCTTCGGTACAGTACTGATGGTTATCATCATGTCTGTGATCGTAACGCCATTCGGTGTTGTAGCTGCGGTTTACCTACGTGAATACGCGAAACAAGGTTTTGTAACGCGCGTTATCCGTATCGCTGTAAACAACTTGGCGGGTGTACCGTCAATCGTATACGGTGTATTCGGTCTAGGTTTCTTCGTTTACTTCTTGGGTGGTCACATAGATGACGCGTTCTTCCCTGAAGCGAAACCAGCACCAACCTTTGGTACGCCAGGTCTAATGTGGGCTTCTATCACACTTGCACTGCTAACAGTTCCAGTTGTGATCGTAGCAACAGAAGAAGGCCTAACACGTATCCCACGTGCGGTTCGTGAAGGTTCTTTGGCACTAGGTGCGACGAAGTTCGAAACCCTAATGAAGATTGTAATCCCAATGGCTAGCCCAGCGATTATGACCGGTGTGATCCTAGCGATTGCCCGTGCAGCAGGTGAAGTAGCACCGCTGATGCTGGTAGGTGTAGTTAAGCTAGCACCAAGTCTGCCATTGGATATGAACTACCCGTTCCTACACTTGGATCAGAAATTTATGCACTTGGGCTTCCACATCTATGATGTTGGTTTCCAGAGCCCGAACGTTGAAGCGGCACGTCCGCTGGTATACGCAACAGCGTTTTTGTTGGTGGCAGTAATCGCAGCACTTAACTTGTCTGCAATCGCGATTCGAAACCACCTACGTGAAAAATACAAAGCGCTTGAAATGTAATAGAATTTTTAAAGGTTGCTACAATGACTAGCGAAGCTAAAACACACGCAATTGATATCTCTACAATGCAACGAGATAACCGTATTTTGAACCTTGAAGAAGAAACAATGGCTCTTGAGGTTAAAGACCTTAAATTGAGCTATGGCGATAACGAAGCGCTTCACGGTATCGACATGCACATCCCTAAGAACCGCGTTACTGCGTTTATCGGTCCTTCTGGTTGTGGTAAATCAACACTACTACGCTGCTTCAACCGTATGAACGATCTAGTAGATGATTGCAGCATCACAGGTCAGATCCTGCTGGATGATAACAACATTTACGACCGCAGCGTTGATATCGCAGAACTACGTCGTCGCGTGGGTATGGTATTCCAGAAGCCAAACCCATTCCCGAAATCTATCTACGAAAACGTTGCTTATGGCCTGCGTATTCAGGGCGTAACTAAAAAGCGCGTTATCGACGAAACAGTTGAGTGGGCACTTAAATCTGCTGCACTTTGGGACGAAGTTAAAGACCGTCTACACGAGAGTGCACTAGGCATGTCCGGTGGTCAGCAGCAGCGTTTGGTTATCGCACGTACGATTGCGGTAAAACCAGAAGTTCTGCTGTTGGACGAACCAGCATCTGCACTTGACCCAATCTCTACATTGAAGATTGAAGAACTGATCCACGAACTGAAGAAAGACTTCACGATCGTGATCGTAACCCACAACATGCAACAGGCTGCGCGTGTATCTGATTACACAGCTTTTATGTATATGGGTGATCTTATCGAGTTTGGTGTAACAGATACCTTGTTCACTAATCCAGCTAAGAAACAAACTGAAGACTACATTACTGGCCGTTACGGTTAATGGGGAAGGAATCAGATCATGGAACTAAATACTGAAAATTATTCCACGCATATCTCAGCTCGGTTTAATGAAGAACTAGAGCAAATTAGAACCCATTTGCTAACCATGGGTGGTGTTGTAGAGCGTCAAGTACACGACTGTATCGATGCCCTACTTAACAGCGATGCAGAACTAGCGGAACAGTCTCGCAAAGTTGATAAGCAGACTAACGACATGGAAGTGATGATCGATGAACAATGCACTAAGATCATTGCACTGCGCCAGCCTGCTGCAAGTGACCTGCGTCTGATTATCGCCGTATCCAAAGCGGTATCTGACTTAGAAGGTATGGGTGATGAAGCTGCACGTATCTGCCGCCATGCGATTGAATTGGTTGAAGAAGGCGAATCACCACGCGGTTATCAGGAAGTCCGTCATATCGGTAATCTTGTGCGCCAAATGGTTAAAGACGTATTAACTGCGTTTGCGCGCAACGATACAGATCTTGCTTACCGTGTTGCGAAAATGGACAAATCTGTAGACCAGGAATACCGCTCTGCAATGCGTTCTCTAGCAACGTTCATGATGGAAGATCCTCGCTCTATCTCTAGCGTAATGAACGTAATCTGGGTTCTACGTAGCCTTGAGCGTATCTCTGAACATGCACGCGCGATGGCTGCTCACCTGATCTACCTAGTGAGTGGTACCGATGTTCGTCACGGTAGCCTTAAGCAGATTAAAAAAGCCGTTAAACCAGGCGACGAAGATTAATCTAACCTCCTGTTTAATAAGCTTTATCACTATAAAAAGCAGCCTAATTAGGCTGCTTTTTTTGTATTAATCGCCAAAGTTATTCGAATATTGGTCGATACTTATATGACTCATATATCAACTAGGGCTCCCATGCTGCAATACACTGTATACGCCGACCTCAACTGCCCTTTCTGCTATGCATTGCATGAGCAGTTGCATCAGTTTGGTCTTTTGCAGCAAGTAGATTGGCGCTTAGTTGAGCACGCACCTAATATCGCGATTTTTAATAAAACAGCTGAAAGTCAGGCCGAACTCGCCAGTGAAGTGTTTGTGGTTCGTAGCCGTGTACCTAATATTGAAGTCGCGCTTCCTAAGGCTCGAAGTGACAGTCACTTTGCCAGCCTTTGTGTAATCGAAGCGGCTGAGCATGATGTTGAAAAATCGATCCTTCTACGTCGCTTACTCTACCGCGCTCTTTGGGTCGAAGGTAAAGATATCGCAGATGTATCAGTTATCTATGACTGTTTGATGGAAGCTGGTTTACCGACCGAGTTGGATATCGAAGAGCCGCAGGAAAATAAACTGATCGATTGGCAAACCGCGTGGGAGCAAGGTGATTTCAACCTACGTATCCCAGTGATCTGCGCTGATGATGGCCGTATCTCGCTAGGTTTACCTAGCCCTGAAGATCTTAAAGCTTTCTTTAAGGGCAAAGAGATCGACTCTCAAGATCAACATCGTGAAGGTTGCCCGCGCTCGGAGCAACAAACTATCGCCATCTACTGCGATCACAGTATCGAAATCGTCTGGCCGGTGATCGCTATCTTGCGCAACGACTACAACATCCTGCTCCCCGCTAATTTGAAAGAGCTGAAAAATTTACTGCATGAAGATGCGCCTGACCTCTTACTCTTAGGCACAGAGAATCAATGGTCGGATATGTTCACACTTTGCGAAGAGGTGACCAAAAGCAAAGATGAGTTCCCGCTGCCGATTGCGTTCCTTAGCCAGCAGGTTGAGGATCAGCTAGAGCTGGATGCTTATCAAGCAGGAGCCGCAGATTTCCTCGTGCTAAACCGTGCGCCTGCCGTTATTCAGTCACGCATTAAAATTCTGATGCAGCTAAAACAGTCTCAGGATCAACTGGCTCGCTCGGCTCGTGTTGATGGTCTAACTCAGGTCAATAACCGCCGTGAGTTTGAACGCAATATTGAAACGGAATGGCGTCGTGCACAGCGTTCTAAACGAAACTTATCCTTGATCATGCTAGATATCGACCATTTCAAACTGTTCAACGATGGTTATGGCCATCTGGCGGGTGATGGCTGTTTACGTACAATCGCGCAAACCATAAAAGCCTCCATTCAACGGGCGCAAGATATGGTCTGTCGTTATGGCGGTGAAGAGTTTGCCGTGATTCTGCCAGAGACAGATATTGATGGCGCGCAACTAATTGCAGAGAGAATCCGATCTGCAATTGCCGAGCTTAAGATCGAACATAAGTTTTCCAGTACAGGAAATACCGCCACGATCAGTGCCGGCGTAGCCTCGATTAATCCTTCTAAAGGAGGCTCGCCGCATGAGCTTATTGAGTTGGCCGACCAAGCTCTCTATCAATCCAAAGAGAATGGCCGTAACCAAGTCACTCTAAGCTAGAAATCCTCTAAGCCAGATTACTCTAGGCCAGACATCGGAATAAAGCCCGGTAGCGCTTTAATGCGATCAATCCACTGGCCAATCTGCGGAAAATCTTCCAACTTAATTCCACCTTCCCAAGCTAAACCTACATAAGGCATCACTGCACAATCAGCAATCGTCGGACGATTCAACGCTAACCAATCGTTATTAGTTAGATGAGACTCTAAAAGCCCAAGAATTTTGTCAGCCACCACCAGCGTCGCGTCTTTATTCAGGTCATAACCAAATTTATCGACTAAGCGTGCAGCACCTGGGCCATTCTGTACTTCATTTGCCGAAGTCGATAACCACTGCTGAATCTCAGCTTGCTCCTCTGGGGAGTTGCCATACCACTCTGGTGTTGCGTACTTTTGCGCTAGATAAACCAAGATTGCATGGGAATCACGCAGTACCGTGTCACCATCCTCTAGCACCGGTAACTCACCCCACGGATTAAGATCGATTACTGGTGATTGCTTATGCATACCCGCCAAAAAGTCCACTGCCACCAGCTCTAGCGGAATATTGGTGAGGGAGGCAAACAGTCGCGCTTTGTAACAGTTACCTGAAGGTTCCAAATCATACAGTTTCATTCTTATTCTCCTTAAATTGATTCCCGCGCCCACTCAGTTACCGTGAACCTAGGGGTAATATGCTTGGAACAATTCCAGTCAAACGCTTCCAGTTTAATATGAATAAACGATTCCGCTTTGGCCGAACTTTCCATCTGATCTGCATAGAGTTTTAAATGCTCTTCAACCGAGAGTAGCTTGACCCGGCCTAAGATCTTTAAGCGCCGACGATGGGGATAATCCATTAAAAATAGCGCTACTTTATCATTCTTGGAAAAATGGCCTAAGCTCTGATACTGACCATTACCACTTAGATTTCCAAAAGCTAAGGTCGCTTCATCCAACACCTGTAGAAAGCCAGCCTCACCACCGCGGTGTTGAATATAGGGCCAGCTATCTTCCCCCACTGACGCCATATAAAAGCTGTCCCGCGCTTGGATAAAGTCGGCTTCACGCTCGGTGAAACGATCAAAATCAGGCATTCGCTGGCGTACCACAGCAGACTTCTCATAACTGCCAAAACGCTGCTGCATCGCCAGTACAGACTCGGTAAAGGTTATGTCGCTAAAACGATGGGCCATGAGAACACCTTGCTTAAACATTGATCATGTCATTCATTATGTAAAAAACAGATAACGCAATAAATAGAGCAAACTAGATTTCAATAATGCACTTTATGCATTAATCTGCAGGGATGAATAAACTCAAAGCGATGGCGGTATTTGTCAAAATCGTCGACTGCGGCAGCCTTAGTGCAGCAGCAGAAAAGCTATCCATGTCCCAATCTTCGGTGGTCCGAACGCTGGCGGCACTAGAGAAAGAACTCGGTGCTCAGTTGCTCTATCGCACCACCCGTAGCCTCAGCCTAACCGAAGAAGGCGATGACTACTGTCAGCGCTGCCGACAGATATTGCTGGAGGTAGAAGATGCTGAAAATGCCCTCAGCCAGCAACAAACGATCCCTAAAGGGGTGATTCGGATCACTGCACCACAAACCTTTGGCCGCCTACATCTCAGCCCTGTGATTAATGAGTTTTTAGATACCTATCCAGAGATGGAAGTAGAACTGCTGCTTTTGGATCGTGTGGTCGATTTGATCGAGGAAGGGATGGATATCGCCCTGCGTATCGGCCCCCTTCCCGACTCTACCCTGATCGCGAAACAGGTCGGCGAAGTGCGATATAAAGTCTGTGCAAGCCCCGCCCATATTGCAGAGTACGGGCTGCCGAATCACCCAGATGAATTAGAGCAGCTCGACTGTATTCACCTCACCGCGCTTAGATCTCACGCCACTTGGGGATTTACTGAGGGTAGCCAGCAATACAGAATCAATGTGCAGGGTAGCTTTAAAACTAACCATGTAGAAACTGCCGTTGATGCATGTAGAGAGGGTCGCGGTTTCGGGCAGTTCTTAAGTTATCAAGTGAATCCGTGTATCAGAACGGGTCAATTGACCCCGGTTCTCGAGCAGTTTGAAAGCCCATCGATTCCGGTCAATCTGGTCTATCCTCACTCACGCCGCTTATCGTCTAGAAGCCGCGCCTTTATTGAGTGGGCACGACCACGATTACAGCAACGCTTACAGAGCGATTAGGACTCTACAGGCCAGTATTGGGCAAGGGGTGGGAAGCGCTCGATTAAGCCAGTACGCCCCATGGTTTCCATCAACGCCATATTGCGCTCAGGGATCTCATCTGAGTTCTTATAGTGCACCAGCACGCGGCTCATCTGCCCTTCACGGATAATGTGAATGGTTGGGAACGGCGCACGGTTGGTCCAGTTGGTAATGTCATCCGCTTCAACCCCAGAGAAACAGTAATCAGGGTGGAAGCTCGCCAGTTGGAAGACACCGGCTAGGCCCGCGCGCTCAAGCATTGTTTGGCAGAGATCTAACAGATCCAGAAACGACTCAAAATCCACCGCCGTCTCAGTAAACGCAACTAAGGTTGTGGATAACTCTTCTTCAGGCGAGTCCTGAATTTTAGCCAGCTCAGCAAGGAAATCTTGCGCTGCATCGGTCATCACACGGGCATGAGATACCGCGTAACGAATGCTCTGATTGCGCACTTCAGGTGCCGCAAAGGGACATAGATTTAGGCCAACCACAATCGCCTCAACCCATTGTTGAGTTAACTGTTCTGCCTGCGCTGCTGGAAAAGAGAATTTATCAGTCGTCATAGCCACCATTTTACCCCAGCTGACCCGTCAATGCTCCCTTTTGGTGCCTATGATGCTGGCCTCCCTTTCTGCTAAGATAGCGCCACTCATCATTAGGAAGCTAAGTACCTCAAGTGCCTATCAAGTCAGCCCTTACCACACAAAGTTTTGATAACCGTTGGTTGAAACTACGTCGACCACTCAAAACCGTGGTGCCTCACGAATGGCAGAGCTGGTTGCTGGATAGCGGCTCGTTGACCCAACGCTTGGTGAAACGCAGCCACGGAAACTTCCGTGTCGAAGTCGTAAGACAAGGCTGGATGCGTCCGACCCGCTCCGAGGCCAATGCCCTAGGCATAGATCAACGCCAGTGTGCACTCGTCCGAGAAGTACAACTGATCGGTAACGACGTACCTTGGGTCTTTGCCCGCTCGATTATCCCAGCACAGACTCTAACCGGCAGTGAGCGTCAGCTGCGCATGCTCGGCAACCGCTCTTTGGGTAGCCTGCTATTTACCGACCCAACCATGCGCCGCGATCCAATCGAGATCAGTCGTCTGCAACTGCAAGATAAAACCGAGATCTGGGCACGCCGCTCAGTGTTCTTCCTTTCCAATAAACCATTGCTGGTTTCTGAAGCATTTTTGCCTGAGCTATTAGGCGAGTGATAATGCGGGAAATAGCCAGATGCGTTTACTTAACTTATTGATAAAACTACCTTTATATTTACCCGTTTTATTCATATTTGTTAGCGTAAAGAGCATCGCTGCTGACCCCAATTCTTCCCCCTTAGATGAACGTAGCTTTGATGAACGTAATTATCCCCATGAGGGTGACTACTTCTCTACGATCGCTTCAGGCCATCTAGAAGCGATCCGAAAATCACCCGGTACAGTTAGCATCATCACCGCTTCAGAAATTGAAGCCATGGGCGCAACGCATCTCGATGAGGTTCTAGAAACGGTTGCAGGGTTATATGTCCAGCGCTCAGATCTAAGCAGATTGGACCCGGTCTACAGTATTCGCGGTATTCAAAATGGGTTTTCCACTCAAGTGCTGGTTCTCTTTAATGGGATAGAGTTTAAAAATCCGTTTAGTGGTGGCCTTCCTACAACATTCCGATTACCCCTCAACGCAATTGAACGCATTGAAGTGATCAAAGGTGCTAGCTCTGCGCTATATGGTGCGAATGCCTACTCAGGTGTCATCAATATCGTACCCAAACGCTCGAAGAATTTTGCTGAACCTATGTTTCAAGCCAGGGCTGGTAGCTTTGGCAGCCGTGATTTCACGGTACAGCACAGCGATTTTGATGGCTTTGGCAAAGGATATTTCTTTTCACTCGAACATCAACAGAGTGACGGCGATGATTCCAGAATTATTACTCAAGACTTCCAGTCACTTAATGACATTACTTTCGGCTCAAACGCATCATTAGCGCCCGGCCCGCTCAATAGAAATTACTCGGTCACCAATGCGATGTTAAATATCGATAGGGGTGACTGGAGCTGGAATAACTGGTTTTGGCATAACCGTAATGCGGGTAACGGCCAAGGCGGTGCCCGTGCCCTAGACAGTTCGGGTTATGAAGACACTTACTCCCTCATGTCGCATCTACAATACCGGGGCATTATCAACTCTCAATATTCCCTGGAGAACAACTATTCCTACCACTATCAAGAAGGTGAAAGCACCTTAACCCTGTTTCCAGCCAACAGTATTATTCCGATTGGCAGCGATGGAAACCCATATACTCCAGGAGGCAACTTAGTCCGTTTTACAGATGGAGTCATAGGCATTCCTTCCGCCAAAATGCATAAATCTTACGTTGATCTCATTTTAAACTATGTTGGTTCACCCGATCATATTTGGCGCTTTCAGGTCGGGGGGCAATTTAGTAATTTCCGCAGTGAAGAGAGAAAGAACTTTGGTCCCGGTGTGTTAGACGGCACCGAAACGGTTGTTGATGGCAACTTAACCGACGTTAGCGATCAGTCTTACGTCTATTCAGAAGATAATGAACGTCATAATGCATTTTTAGCGATTCAAGACCAATGGGCGCTAAATAAAAACTGGACCCTCACCGTCGGTGGGCGTATAGATCATTATTCCGATTTTGGCCGAGTATTTAATCCGAGAATGGGCTTGGTTTGGGAGCCAAATCAAAAACTTACCGGCAAATTACTCTACGGCAGGGCCTTCCGTGCACCGTCATTCAGCGAGCTTTATTTAAAGAACAATCCCGGTGGACTAGGCTCGCCGCCGCTTAAACCCGAAAAAATAGAAACACTGGAACTGGTTGCTGACATCAAACCCAAAGAAACGCTGCATCTACAAAATACGCTCTTTTACTACCAAGCCGATGATTTGATCACCAACCAATTTAACGGTTCTGTATATCAATTCCAGAACTCGATGGAACAGCAAGGTTACGGCATAGAGATAGAGGGAACTTGGCATATCAATCATTCGTTAACACTGAAAACCCAATACAACTACCTAAACACCAAAAACTCGATTACGGGTGGCAGTGTCGCCGATATTCCAAACCACACGGGCTACCTAGCCGTAGATTACCGTCTCCCCAATCATTGGAAGCTAAACCTGAATAACCATTGGATCGGTTCGAGTAACAGGGCTCCAAACGACACACGCACAAAACACAGCGGTTATTCATGGGCGAACCTAAAACTCTCAAAAGAACACAAGTTAGCTGGACTCAGTACAGCTCTGATCATCAAAAACGTACTGGATAAGAATGCCACCACCCCTGCGTCTTCAATCATCCCTAACGATTATCCTATTGAAGGTCGAAGCGTGTTAGGAGAACTGACTTACCAGTTCTAGGCAAGTAATTGACTGGCTGAACACAACTAAGGTTTGGAATTGGTGTAATACGCTTCGCTATTACACCCTACGCTAGATAATTGCTCGACTGCTTTCGACACAAAGCAGACATCTAAAAACTCCACTATTGCGCTTCTTATCACTGAAAATCTTTATCGCTCAGTCATAGTCCATTAGCACAACAAGAACAGTTTACAGCGGTCAACTAAAGGCCTGATTGTCTCCAGAGCATTTACATCCTTGAAGTAAATATGGTGGGTAAAGTCACTACCTTCAAAGTAAAGAATCCCTAACGATGGAATAACAAAAGAGAAGCGTGCCCGCTCACCACACCTATAATCAGAGAGGATTAGTGTCGATTTCCTGCCTTCTTTTGAAGTAAATTCTCTGAACGTAAGCTTTTCATTGTACCGACCTAACTTCTTAACTAAAAAGGCTTCAAATTGAGAAGTCAGCAGGCAGATAAAGGTATATAGCTTTTCATCGTAGGCTTTGCGAGTTTCATCTCTTGCTTTATCTAGATTCAATATTGCTTCATCTAAAGATAACCAGTGATCAAAAACAGTTACAGAAATCCATTCAACACTCTCTAACTCCCCAGTATCGTAGTATGTATCGAGAGCTTCAAAATGGGTAGCGAACTCATGCCGAAGGCTTTGTTGCTTACTTTTCGGAAGGTTAATGAATTTGCGTTTGGAGGCAGTGTTACACTTTGCTTTATTCATTACCAAGCATATCCTTGTGCTATCGATAAGTACTCACAGGCTAACAGCTTCCACTAGGAATGTCCGCTTTTGGCACAAAGCAGAAGCCACTCCCCCACTAAAATCCTTTTCTCTAGGCGCAGCCGTCCTCTAGCAGCGTAGCTGCGTCCTAAAAGCGGAGCGATCTCTAGCCGCGAAGCGGCGTCCTTGCCACTTAATCTCACGCTGCCAGCTCTTTTCTAACCAGTTCTGCACCCGCGTGCAGGGCATTCAATTTGCCGCGTGCAATTTCTCGTGACAGGGGTGCCATACCGCAGTTGGTGCAAGGGTAGAGTTTGTCGGCATCGACATACTTAAGCGCACCACGCAGAGTTTCGGCGACCTCTTCTGGCGTCTCGATGGTCTCTGTCGCGACATCAATCGCACCCACCATCACTTTCTTACCACGAATCAGTTCTAGTACTTCTAGCGGTACACGACCGTTGTGGCACTCCAAAGAGATGATATCGATATTGGATTTCTGCAGTGATGGGAACGTCTCTTCGTATTGACGCCATTCCGAGCCCAGCGTTTTTTTCCAATCGGTATTGGCTTTAATGCCGTAGCCGTAGCAGATATGCACGGCTGTTTCGCATTTAAGCCCTTCAATCGCGCGTTCTAGGCAAGCAATGCCCCATTCATTTACTTCTTCAAAGAAGACGTTAAATGCCGGTTCATCAAACTGGATAATGTCCACGCCCGCCGCTTCCAGCTCTTTCGCTTCTTCATTGAGCGCCTTGGCAAACTCCCAAGCCAGATCTTTGCGGCTTTTATAGTGATCATCGTAAAGGGTATCAACCATGGTCATCGGCCCTGGTAGCGCCCATTTAATCGGCTGATCCGTTTGCTGACGCAGGAACTTAGCGTCCTCTACGAACACAGGCTTTTGACGGCTTACCGGACCAACCACAGTCGGTACGCTGGCATCATAGCGGTTACGAATTCGAACGGTTTTGCGCTTTTCAAAATCAACGCCGCTCAGGTTCTCGATAAAGGTGGTCACAAAGTGCTGGCGTGTTTGCTCGCCATCGCTAACGATATCAATACCGGCATTTTCTTGCTCTTGCAGGGTCACTCGCAGTGCATCTTGTTTGCCGAACAGGAGTTCTTCACCTTCTAGTTTCCAAGGTGACCAAAGTTTCTCCGGTTCTGCTAGCCAAGAAGGTTTAGGTAAACTGCCAGCAGTTGAAGTAGGTAGTAAGTTTTTCATAATTTATACAGCTCTATATCTTGGCTTACGCGTAATTAGCAGACCATTTTTCAAGAATTTCCCCATAGGGCTTAATAAAGTGCTCTTCCGCCCATCTGCCCTGCTCAACCGCTAAACGGCTGCGCTCTTCTCGGTCATACACAACTTGCGTTAGTGAGAAATCTTGATGCTTCAAACTTGGTTTAAACACCTCACCGGCAAAGGCATTGGCGTTATAAATCTCTGGACGATAGATCTTTTGGAACGTCTCCATCGTACTAAGAGTGCTAATCAACTCAAGGTTGGTGTAATCGTTGAGTAGATCCCCGTAGAAATAAAACGCATACGGCGCCACGCTGCTTGGCGGCATGAAGTAACGCACTTCCATGCCCATCTTTTTAAAGTACTGTTCGGTCAATGACGGCTCATTTGGCTCGTACTCAGTACCTAATACCGGGTGTGTATTCGCCGTTTTATAATATGTTTTGTTATCCGACACACTCAGACAGATCACCGGCAGTTTTTTGAAGTTCCGCTTGTAAGCCTCTGAATTCACAAAGTCTTTAAACATGTTGCCATGCAGCTCGCCGTAGTTATCCGGCACACTAAATTGCTCTGCATCTTTGTTGTGATTCAACAGCAACACACTGAAATCATAATCACGCACGTAAGAAGAGAAGTTGTTGCCCACAATCCCTTCGATACGTCGCTCAGTTTTGTGATCAAGAATGTACGTTTTTAAGATCTCAATCGTTGGGAAATTATCACCATTGCCTTGCACATCAATATCAACATGGATGATCTCAAGCTCTACAGAGTAACGATCATTGTTTGGGTTATCCCAAGTCGCTAGTGTATTAAAGCTGTTATCAATCATCTTGATCGCACGGCTCAAATTTTCTTTACGCTGTTCGCCACGCGCTAAGTTGGCAAAGTTAGTTGTTAGGCGAGTATTGCCTGATGGCTCATAGTTTTCGTCGAAACTAATGCGCTCAATGCTGTATTCGAAACCGTTGCTCATAATCTTTATTCCGTAGAAATTAAGTCTGACTTTTCATCGCTCTATGTACTGTTCATCTGCCTTAAATAACCATGGGCCGATATTAGGAGCAGTCGTACTTCTTGTGAGCGTTAAGGTAAGTGCACTTTTTACAGGGACAGTTTTATGAAAAAAATTGATTAAATTTTATGGTTTGATGACCTTTGCTCATGAATTGATTGAGGCAAAGTTTTGAAGAGGCACTACTAGGCATTTTTTTGCTGGATGAGCGCCCATTTTACGCAGGCTGCATCGGCATCGGTGATGCTCAGGATCTGGTGCTAGGCAAGTGGAGCGAATAGACAATGTATGAGGGAAACTAATTGATCAGTGAAAATTAACCATTTCTACTCATGCAATAAGCTCTTTAAGCTGCTTGGCAATCAGTCACGAAAACAGAATATTTAGGTTTGTTTATGAGTAACCTTGCCACAACCTACCCAGTCGCTTCTTACCTTTGTCAGGTTGTTAAGTTTGCCCCTTTGAGAAACGTCTCTTTTGATACAGATACATTTGATATTGAGCTGCAATCGCCAGCAGGTACAGCGCTTAACTATCATGCAGGACAGTATCTGCAGCTCGATTTAGACGTTAATGGCGATGGTCAGCTACAAACGCTCTCCTACACCATTGCCAGCAGCCCTGATTCAGAAAACCCTCGCCGCCTACAGCTGTTTATCCAAAACGGTAGTGCGTTTGCAGATAAGGTTTTGAACTGCCTATCTCAACATGCAGAAAGCCAAACACCCCTTAATGTAACGCTGGCCATGGGGAAAGCCTTTTTACAGACCGATCTTGCTCTGCCCCATCTATTAATCGCTGCGGGCTCGGGCATATCCAAAATTAAAAGCATCACCGAAGAGATACTAAGACGTAAACCCGATGCTGAAGTGAAGATTTACTGGTCGAACAAACAGAGCGAAGAGTTCTATCTGCTAGAGCAGTTCAAAGCTTGGACGGATCAGAATGCGAACCTAAGTTTCACGCCAATTCTCGAATCACCAGATGCCAACTGGATCGGCCATACTGGCTTTATCTACGAAGTGGTAAGCGAAGATTGTGATGCACTTGAAGGCACTCAAACCTACCTATGCGGCTCTCCCAATATGGTTTACGGCACAATCGATCAGTTGGAGGCAAAAGGGCTTAAGGAAGAGAACTGCTACTCAGACGTATTTGAGTTTGCGCCAAGGGGGCAGCAAGCGGCTAGTTGAAGTGCTGATTGATTAGAGGAAAAGGTGTAATACGCTCCGCTATTACACCCTACTTGCTAGCATTCTGAAAATCATGCTTTTGAATTCTAGTTATCAATAAAACCACCCTGTTTTAGTTCATTTATCACCAAACTTAAATCAACCCCACTAGGCGACAGTGAATCGCCTTTTGCTAGCCAACTATTAGCTGTTTCATCAACCTTAATTAATCCTTCACTAATCGCATAAGACAATGTGTATGCCGAAATAAAGCTACCAGCTGAAAATGATTTATCTAAAAAGTGGTAAGCAAGGTTGTTAGTTTTGAACCCTCTAAAATTTGGATGTTTTAGGTAAAACAGTCCCTGCAATAGGTTTGCATCCTTGGGATATGTATCTTCCACTAAGCTGAGGTAACCTAGCCCCTCTAACTCATGTCCCTTTTTAAAAAAGGCGTAATAGCTACCTAGGTTCAATGCAGCTTGCTTTTCACCTAAAGCCACAGCCTGTAGCCAAAGAGCTTCTGCTTTAGCGACATCCTTCGACCTGCCTTTCCCAATGTAATAACAATCTCCAAGTAACAGGTATGTCCTTGGATCCCCATGCTTTTTCGTGTCTTCATAGAAATTGCATCGCGACGTATCTTCGGATTCAGCAGCAAGATTCAATGACGTGAGAAGCAGAAAGGCTAGTAAAAGATAATTCTTCATAAACTACAGTTTTTTCCTTGGCGTGCATTGAGCCAATATCCTTTAACTAACTATCTATTAATTGCATCTGATTAACAATCACACAGAGCTCTGCATAGAGCACAAACAGAATTCAAATAGCTTTTTCGCCTCTAGCCGCAGCCGTCCTCTAGCCACGCAGTGGCGTCCTAAAAAAAGCAGCCAATGGCTGCTTTTTCCCGTTTTTACCCTGCCTTTTACAGCTACACCATCACTTCCCCAACATCCCATTCAATTCAGGAATACAGGAGCCACAGTTAGTACCGCACTTAAGCTTATTACCCAGTGCATCGAGTGAGTTACAACCTTGTTGGATCGCATCTTCGATGGCGTGGCTACCTACTTGGTAACAGCTACAGATGATCTCACCCGGATCTTCCAGTTCGCAGCCTGTTACGCTGAGTAGGAAGCGGCGTTGATCCATATTCACTTCGGTTTCGGCAAAGAGCTGTTCCAGCCATAAGGTTGATGGAATCTGGCCGTACGGCATACGGAAGAAGGCCCATTCTAGTTGCTCACCACTTAAGCCAGCAGCACGGAAGCTATGCTGACCGGCGTCTTCCAACCAGATATCGATTTCACCAAACTGCTCCTGACACCAGCTACGCATATCTTCGATGTTGTTGCTGTCTGCCAGATAGTAGAGCGATGCACTCTCTTTGGGCACACGCGACCAGTATTCCACCGGTAACGCATCATCTAGGGGCTTGCGGGTAATCAGCCAACCTTCCCAAGCGGGGTTATATGGCTCGACGTTTACCACCGCGTGTTTACCTTCTGGCTGACCCGAGAACGGATCGACCGCCGGCTGAACCAGGGCCCCCATGCGCGCCTTGGCACTGAACTGTTTGTTCCAGTGCATAGGCACAAAGATCTCACCGCGGCGCTGATCGGTATCAACGATACGGGCACGACCGATATATTCCGCCTGTATATTTGTAAGTTTAACGAGCTCAGATTCTTTGATATTCAGTTTGTCCGCGTCCTCTCTGTTGAGCTCAACAAAGGGTTCTTCGCGGTGTTGAAAAAGGCGGCTGGTACGCCCTGTATGGGTCATTGTGTGCCACTGATCACGAATACGGCCGGTATTCATAACAAACGGCATTTCGTCGCAAGGTTGCTGTAGCGGGTCGTGTGGATCGACCGTAATAAACTGCGCCTTACCCGATGGCGTAAAGAACTTACCGTCAGCAAATAGACGCGCGGTGCCATAAGGCGCAGCATCGGTTACCGGCCACTGCTGTGGTTTTAAGGCATCGTAACTTTTAAGATTCAGATCTTGCAGTTGGCTGATATCAAAAGCGCGACTGCCGTTGTTTTCAAAACCCGATAACTCAGCATGCTCTTTAAAGATCTCGTAAGGGTGGTCGTAGGTGAAGGCCTGTTCATAGCCCATACGCTTGGCCACTTCGCTGATAATCCACCAGTCCGGTTTAGCTTCGCCTGATGGCGGCAGTAAGCTACGCTGACGGGAGATACGACGCTCAGAGTTAGTTACAGTACCATTTTTCTCGCTCCAGCCCGTCGCCGGTAAACATACATTGGCCAGGGCAACTGTATCTGTATGCGCCATACAGTCAGATACCACCACCAGCGGACATTGCTTCAGGCTGCGAACCACTTGATCGGCATTTGGCAAACTTACCGCAGGGTTGGTACCCATAATCCAGATCGCTTTTACTTTGCCCTGTTCAATCGCTTCGAACAGATCCACCGCTTTATAACCGGCGCTGGTCGCAACATTATCGCTGCCCCAGAAACGGCCTACACGGTCGACCGCTTCGGGCGAATTTAACTCCATATGCGCTGCAAGCTGATTCGCTAGGCCGCCTACTTCGCGGCCACCCATTGCGTTTGGCTGCCCAGTAATCGAGAACGGTCCTGCGCCTTCTTTACCCAGACGTCCGGTAGCCAGGTGGCAGTTAATAATGGCATTGGAATTATCGGTACCACTGGCGGACTGGTTCACCCCTTGCGAGTAGAAAGTCACAACTTTTTCAGTTCTGGCGTACCACTCAAAGAAGGTGCGCAATTGCATGATAGGCAGATCACAGGCTTTAGCCACGCTATCAACATCTGGGAAAGTAAGCTCGGCATTAGCACGGGCATCAGCGAAGCCTTCAGTGAAGTTAGCAATATATTCGTAATCAAGGTGATCGTGGCGCGCTAAATAAGACAGCAAACCGGTAAACAGAGATGTATCGGTTTCGGCTTTGAGCTGAATATGCAGATCGGCGATATCGCAGGTCGCGGTGCGACGTGGGTCTACCACTACAATTTTCAGATTAGGATTCTTAGCTTTTGCCGCTTTCATGCGTTGGAACAGGATTGGATGGTTCCACGCAGCATTTGAACCGGTGATGATGATCAGCTCGGCAAGCTCTAGATCTTCATAGCAGCAAGGCACAGCATCAGCACCAAAAGCGCGCTTATAACCTGCTACGGCTGATGACATACACAGGCGCGAGTTGGTATCGACATTGGCCGTGCCAACAAAGCCTTTCATCAGTTTGTTGGCAATATAGTAATCTTCGGTAAGGAGCTGGCCAGAGAGATAAAAGGCCACAGAATCGGGCCCGTGCTCCATTACGGTGCGTTTGAAACCTTCCGCGACTGTTTCAAGAGCACTGTCCCACTCAACTATTTTGCCATCGACGACTGGGTTGAGTAAGCGCCCTTCGGCCCCTAACACCTCGTTTAAAGAGGAGCCTTTTACACATAAACGGCCAAAATTAGCAGGGTGTTCTTCGTTACCCTTTACTGCAACTACGCAATCGTCAGCAATTTCGGCCTTTACCCCGCAGCCCACGCCGCAGTAAGGACAGGTCGTTGTCGTTTGCATCTTTACCTCCAATAAAACTATCCAAGAGCAACGTAAATATTTGGCTTACTGGTCAGTTTTTTGGAATGCAGGCACCTGCATACCCTAAACTGAAGACAGAGTAAGCACGCACCGTTGCGCATCAAAATGTATTGCTCCTAGTACAGCAAAGCGCGTGCCATAAAGCGCCCGAATAACCATGGAACAAATATTGCTTTATGACAGGCTATCCAATTCCGGAACTGGATTAATGAGTAAAGTTAACTGTTTAAACGTGCTGTTGATCGATGACGAGCCCATTCGTGTGAATGCGCTTGAGAAGGCGTTAAATACGCTGGGGCACCATGTTGTCTGTCATCTACCTAACACCACTGATCTAAATAAGCATGTCGAGGAGAACCACCCCGACATAGTCATTATAGATATGGATTCACCCAACCGTGACACGTTGGAAAGTATGGCGACGATGAGCCAGAACAATCCGCGCCCGATCGTCTTCTTTGCGGAACAACAGAACGACCGCAGGACGATGGCCGAAGCAATCAACGCCGGTGTCAGCGCTTATATAGCCGACGGTCTTCAACCAGACCGCGTAAAAGCGATTATGGATACGGCGATTGCTCATTTCGATGCTCACAGTTTATTACGTGAAGAGCTGGAGAAAACCAGAAACCAACTGGCAGAACGCAAAACCATAGAGAAAGCCAAAGGCATGCTGATGAAGCATCAAGGCTGCGACGAAGAACAGGCATATCAAACCCTGCGTAAGCTTGCGATGGACCGAGGTCAGAAAATTCCCGATGTGGCACGAAATGTGATTGAAGTTTTACAACTGGCGAACGGCCTGAGTAAGTAAAAGAGATAGGAGCTGATATGTCAGATGCACTGACACTAGAAAAAACTGACCTGAAACTAGGTTTTGTGGCACTGCTCGATTGTACCCCTTTGGTTGTTGCGCGCGAGAAAGGCTTTTTTAAGAAACATGGTTTGAATGTCATCCTGAGTAAAGAGTCCTCTTGGGCCTCTATTCGCGACAAAGTAAGTTTTGGATTATTTGATGCAGCCCATATGCTGGCACCGATGCCGCTGGCTGCAACATTAGGCTTAAACGGTAACCCGACACCGATGATGACGGCGTTATCCCTAAGCCAGAACGGTACGGCTATCACCCTATCGCAAGAACTTTATATGGCCCTGTCCAATAAGATCTCTGATTGGGATGACAGTGAACAGGTCGGCCAACAGTTTAAAGAGCTGATCCAGCAAAGCGGACGAAAACCGGTTATCGCAACCGTTTATCCCTACTCAAACCATCACTATCAACTGCGTTTCTGGTTAAACCAGAACAACATCGATACCGAAGAGGATGTACAGCTGGTCGCGGTACCGCCAACCAAAATGCTGGATAACCTTTCCACCGGTTTGATCGATGGCTACTGCGTAGGTGAACCTTGGAATAGCTTGGCTTTAGTGCAACAGATTGGTGGTTTAGTCAGTACCGGCCATAAGATTTGGGGCTCGCATATGGAGAAGGTGCTGGGCGTCACACAACAATGGGCCGATGAACACCCAAATACCCACCGCGCATTGATTACAGCAATCCACGAAGCCTGTCTGTGGGCGGAAGATCCAAGCAATCAGGCTGAGATTTTGAAACTCCTCGCACTGCCACCTTATTTAGATCAGGCCGCAGAGCAGTTATCTAAGTTCACACCGCCTTATTCGATGGAGCAACATTTCTCCGGTGAGAATGTGAACTGTCCCGATCCTGAGCATGGACTGTTCTTAATCGATCAGATGCGTAAATGTGGCCAGATTGGCGAACAGGAGTTTAATCAAGAAGATATCGTCCATAACGTTTACCGCAAAGATCTATATCAAAACTGGATCGGCGCTTAAATCTAAATTGAAAAGCACGGGCTCAGTTCATAAGAACTGAGCTTTTTTCTCTAAAAAGCTCCGAGCCTAAAACACGCCCTTCTATTGATAACCTTTGTTCCATTTAAAGCCCCTTTTTAAACCTTTCGCCCCAAAACAAACTTCACTTGCCCCATTTTTGCTCTCGCACTTTTGCACCAACTTAATGACCAAAAGCCCCATTGTGCACCGCAACAAATCACAACCAAAACTTACATAAGCACACAGCATAAACATAACCCATTGTTTTTACTGGATTTAAAAAACTCTGGCACAGCATCTGCTCTATTAGATAACAAATGAGTGCACCAATGGCGGTGCACTCTAAAAGTTAAACATGACCCAGAAGGTCACAAAATTTGAAACTAGGCAAAGGCGCCTCGGCTGATCACAGTGATGTGATCATGTTCGGCGCCTTTTTGTTTTTAAGATTGGGAGAACGATCCATGCTTAAGAAGAAAAAGGCTCTACTAAGTAAAGTTATCAGCGGTGCAGTCTTAGCTGCATCATTAATTACCGTCCCTGCATGGGCAGCAATTGGTGAGCCTGAAAAAGAAGATCTGAAGTTTGGTTTTATCAAACTGACAGATATGGCTCCTCTAGCGGTTGCATACGAAAAAGGCTTCTTTGAAGATGAAGGCCTATACGTAACGCTAGAAGCACAAGCAAACTGGAAAGTTCTTCTCGACCGTGTCATTGACGGTCAGCTTGATGGCGCACACATGCTTGCAGGTCAACCGCTAGGTGCCACTATCGGTTTCGGTACGCAGTCTCACATCATCACTGCATTCTCTATGGACCTTAACGGTAACGCGATCACTGTATCTAACGATATTTGGGATCAGATGAAAGAGTATGTGCCTAAACAAGCTGATGGCAAACCAGTACACCCGATCAAAGCCGATGCGCTAAAACCTGTTGTTGAGAAATACAAAGACGACGGTAAGCCATTTAACATGGGTATGGTATTCCCAGTATCTACACACAACTACGAGCTACGTTATTGGCTAGCGGCGGGTGGTATCCACCCTGGTTACTACGCACCGCATAAAGGTGATACATCCGGTACGATCGATGCCGATGCCCTACTATCTGTAACACCGCCACCACAGATGCCAGCAACAATGGAAGCAGGCACGATCTACGGTTACTGCGTAGGTGAGCCATGGAACCAGCAGGCTGTATTTAAAGGTATTGGTGTACCTGTAGTCACTGACTACGAGATTTGGAAAAACAACCCAGAGAAAGTATTTGGTGTATCTAAAGCATGGGCGGATGAAAACCCGAATACTCACCTTCGTGTTGTTAAAGCGATGATCCGTGCAGCTAAATGGTTGGACGATAACAACAATGCGAACCGCCCAGAAGCAGTAAAAATCTTGTCTCAGCCTAACTATGTAGGTGCGGACTACGACGTTATTGCTAACTCAATGACAGGTACATTTGAGTACGAAAAAGGCGATAAGCGTGAAGTGCCAGATTTCAACGTGTTCTTCCGCTACAACGCGACTTACCCATACTACTCCGATGCAATCTGGTACCTAACTCAGATGCGTCGTTGGGGTCAGATCTCTGAACCTAAGTCTGACCAGTGGTTCATGGATATCGCGAAGAAAGTTTACCGTCCTGATATCTACGCAACAGCAGCTAAAGAGCTAATCGAAGAAGGTAAGATGACGCCAGACATGTTCCCAGACTTCAATACTGAAGATGGTTTCCGTGCTCCGCAGACTCACTTCATCGACAACATCACTTACGACGGTAAGAAGCCAAATGACTACCTGAAGAAGTTCAACATTGGTCTGCAACCAGAACAGAAAATCTAATCTGACTGGTTAAGCATATTCCTCCCCCTCAGTTTTGGGGGAGGAATTCAGGTCAACGAGGGAGTAGCAAGTTATGAGTAATACATCCGCACTATCAGGCATCGGTGCCTTTTTTGAAAACCCGAAAGACAATCTACAGAAGTTCAGCAAAACCCTTCTGGTACCTCTGGTTGGTCTACTAATTTTCCTTTTCGTGTGGGAGATCGGCGCGAAAAGCATTAATACATCCTTGGGCGCGTTTCCTGGCCCAATGGCAGTGTATGAACAAACCATCAATCTGGTAAACGATCACCAGAATGAACGAAATAAAGAGGCTGCTTTCTACGAGCGCCAAGAGAAACGTAACGCTAAGAAGCTAGAAAAAGACCCGAACGCTAAAGTAAAAATCCGCCCTTACACAGGCAACCCGACGTTCTTTGATCAGATCGGTACGAGCCTAGTAACGGTATTGTCAGGCTTTATTCTGGCATCCCTGATCGCTATCCCTGCGGGCATCGTGATCGGCTTAAACAATACTCTTTACTCTGCACTGAACCCGTTGATTCAGTTGTTTAAACCGGTATCGCCACTGGCATGGTTGCCACTGGTTACTATGGTTGTCAGTGCGGTTTATGTCAGCAAGGACCCAATGTTTGCTAAGTCCTTTGTGACATCTCTAATCACTGTATCTCTATGTAGTTTGTGGCCAACACTGCTTAACACAGCGGTAGGTGTATCTAGCATCAGTAAAGATCTGCAGAACGTATCTCAGGTACTACGTCTGAGCTGGTTCGCACATGTCAGCAAAATTGTACTGCCATCCTCTATCCCGATGATCTTCACAGGTTTGCGTCTATCACTGGGTATCGCGTGGATGGTATTGATCGCCGCAGAGATGCTGGCGCAAAACCCTGGTCTAGGTAAGTTCGTATGGGATGAGTTCCAGAACGGTAGCTCCAGCTCCCTAGGCCGCATCATGGTAGCCGTGCTTGTGATTGGTCTGATCGGCTTCATGCTAGACCGCGTTATGTTGTTCCTGCAGAAGAAAGTGTCTTGGGATAAGACTGCGGTACTTAGATAAGTAAGGCGCTATAAAGCAAAACGTTACATAGGACGTTAACAGAATTTAAAGCCTGAGAGGCCAAGCCTCTCAGCAGGAGAATTATCATGACTCAGCCTCCAAAGCATTTAGAACTAACAAAAGTAGATATTGATTTCCCAACCCCTAACGGCCCATTCAAAGCGCTACAGGATGTGAACTTAACCATCAATAAAGGTGAGTTTGTCTCGCTAATCGGTCACTCCGGTTGTGGTAAATCGACTGTACTGAATATCGTTGCAGGCCTTTATCAAGCGACTAAAGGTGGCTGCCTACTTGATGGTAAAGAGGTCAATGCACCGGGCCCTGAACGTGCAGTGGTTTTCCAGAACCACTCCCTATTGCCATGGTTAAGCGCTTACGAAAACGTTGAGCTAGCCGTGAAACAGGTTTTCGGTAAGCAGAAATCAAAAGCAGAGATGCGCGAGTGGATTGAGCACAACCTATCGCTCGTACACATGGATCACGCGATGGACAAACGTCCTGATGAGATCTCCGGTGGTATGAAGCAGCGTGTCGGTATCGCTCGTGCACTAGCAATGGAGCCGACCGTAATGCTGATGGATGAGCCATTTGGTGCCTTGGATGCCCTAACCCGTGCTCACCTACAGGACTCTCTAATGGAGATCCAAAAAGATCTCAACAACACGGTGATCATGATTACCCACGATGTCGATGAAGCAGTACTGCTATCTGACCGTATCGTAATGATGACCAATGGCCCAGCTGCGACTGTCGGTGAGATTCTAGATATCGACCTGCCGCGCCCACGTGACCGTATCGCATTGGCGGATGACCCACAGTACAACCACTATCGTCATGAAGTGCTGACCTTCCTATATGAGAAGCAGCGCAAGCCTGACAGCGCTGAATCCGCACCAAAAGAGGATAAAAAGCAAGATCTGGCACAGGATGTGCAAGATGGTAAAGCAGAAAGCGAGGAAAAAGCTGCTTAAGCACTGAAACCCTACATTTCAACGGTGAATTCTAGGATTTGGTCAGACTAAAGCAGTGCATAGCTAAGAAAGCGCACCAACAAAGCGCACCTTATTAGCTAGTCTGAATGCTCCAACGGTGGAGCGATAAATCCTCGCATAGAATCGAACAAAGGCGTTCATACCTCTCTCCCTAACCTACCACCCAAGGTTAAGGACAGGGGTCTGAACGCCTTTTTTATTGCTTTTAAAACCTTACGAGGGCCCTAATTATGAACGACTCAGGAAAGCTAAATATTTTTGCTTTCAGCGGCAAAATGAAGATTTTGCACATGAGCTGGATGGCATTCTTTATTACGTTTTTTGTCTGGTTCAACCATGCTCCACTACTGGGTGCGATTGCCCAATCACTGAGCCTAACGCCAGCTGAAGTAAAAACACTTCTTATTCTTAACGTTGCGCTAACCATTCCTGCGCGCATCATCATCGGTATGCTGACCGATAAATACGGCCCTCGTATCACTTACGCTGCGCTACTGTTTATCGCCAGTATTCCGTGTTTCCTTTTTGCCCTATCGACTGACTTTGCTCAGGCAGCGATTTCACGTTTCCTACTTGGTTTTATCGGTGCGGGCTTCGTAATCGGTATCCGTATGGTAAGTGAGTGGTTCCCTGCAAATGAGCTGGGTACTGCTGAAGGTATCTACGGTGGCTGGGGTAACTTCGGTTCTGCTGCAGGCGCAATGTTGCTACCAACACTAGCACTGATGTTTGGTGGTGAAGACGGCTGGCGCTATGCTGTTGGCCTAACGGGCCTAATGAGCCTTGGCTTCAGCTTTATCTGGTACAAAAACGTATCTGATACGCCAAAAGGTTCTACTTACTTCAAGCCGAAGAAAATTGGCGGCATGGAAGTAACCAGCAAAGGTGACTTCGTCTTCATGCTAATCATGAAGCTGCCAATGTACGCTGCTCTTTCTCTGCTAACGTGGAAGCTTTCTCCAGCAGGCGTATCTATCCTTTCTGATATGGCTGCCGTTGTAATCTACGTGAGCTTAGGTGCGATCCTTGTGTACGATTGCGTAAGTGCCTACAACGTTAACAAAGAGATCTTTGAGAAGCCGGTTCCTGAAGTTGAGCAGTACAAATTCAAACAGGTTGCCGTACTAAACGTTCTTTACTTCGCGACGTTCGGTTCTGAACTAGCGGTTGTGTCTATGCTGCCACTGTTCTTCTCTGAAGTATTCGAACTAGATATGGTTTATGCAGGTCTTCTAGCCTCTGCTTACGCTTTCATGAACCTAATGTCCCGCCCAGGTGGTGGTTGGATTAGTGACCGTTTTGGTCGTAAGAAAACACTATTGATCCTAACAGCGGGTTTGGCTGCAGGTTATGCAACGATGTCTATGATTGATAGCACATGGCCACTATTCCTAGCCGTTGCTGCTGCTATGGCATGCTCTTTCTTTGTACAGGCGGGTGAAGGTGCTGTATTCGCAGTTGTACCATTGATCAAGCGTCGTCTGACAGGTCAGATTGCTGGTATGACGGGGGCTTACGGTAACGTAGGTGCAGTGTTCTACCTAACCGTGCTATCGATGGTTGATTACTCTACTTTCTTCACCGTAATCGCAGTAACGGCTGTAATTGGTTTCTTGGCACTACTACTGCTAGAAGAACCAAAAGGTCACATGGCGGAAGTAAATGAAGACGGTACAGTAGAGTTAATCAAAGTTAGCTAAGTTGTATTTACCAGCCCTGCAGGGGTGGTAAATACACTGTAGGAGCCCACCCTGTGGGCGAGTTTTCGCTCAGAGGACTGAGCTCCTACAGGTATTACATACAGGCAAACACATGAGTAATAAAACGTTATCTATACGCTTTGGCGGTAAATCAATTGCGGGGATAAAACCCGTCAATCAGGATGCGTTTGCAGCTCATATTCCAGACAATGCAGATCGGGAGTTTAAAGGGGTTGCGGCAGTGATTGCCGATGGTGTCAGTAGCTGCGCAGATTCCCATATCGCCAGCCAAACCAGTGTCACCAGTTTTATGCAGGACTATTTCAGTACCCCCCACAGTTGGAGTGTACGAAACTCTGTATCCCGCGTAATGACAGCCTTAAACCGCTGGCTGCACAAAGAGAATAACCTTAGCCATCGCGAGCAGGACAATATGCTTTGTACCTTCTCGGCCTTGGTAATTAAGTCCAACACCCTACACATGTTCCATGTGGGTGATTCACGCATCTATCACTTCCAGCAAGGAGAGCTGGAACAGTTGAGTCAGGATCATGTGCGAAAATCGGGTGGGCATAGTTACTTAGCTAGGGCTTTAGGGGGCGACCGCCATTTAGAAGTCGATTATTCCACTCGACCGCTAAATGATGGCGACCTCTTATTGATGACCACCGATGGAGTGCACGATTTTTTAACCCGCGCCGAGATGAAAAAGATTCTTTCAAATGCCTTTTCTGATCCGGAAAAAGCCGCGGATACACTGATTAGTAGTGCTTTAGCTAAAGGCAGTGACGATAACCTCACAGCGCTGATCGTCTGTGTCGATGAACTGCCCGTCAAATCGCTGGAAGAGAGTCACCAACAACTGACTCAGTTGCCTATTCCTCCAGTGATGAAAGTTGGCAATCAGATCGATGGCTATGAAGTACTCGACCTGATTTTTAGTGGCACGCGAAGCCATATGTATCTGGTGAAAGACAAAGAAACTCATCAGCAATACGTACTCAAAGCACCATCGACTAATTTCTCCGATGATTCCTTATACCTGGATGGCTTTATCCGCGAAGAGTGGGTGGGGCAACGGATCGATCATCACCATGTGATGAAAACCTATCCGTGCCGACAGCAAAAGCTGTTTCTCTATTATGTCGGTGAGCACATTCAGGGGATGAACCTGCGCGAGTGGATGAACGACAATCCTAATCCACCGTTAGATGAGGTGC
This sequence comes from Neptuniibacter sp. QD72_48, assembly GCF_047778065.1. Classification (GTDB taxonomy): domain Bacteria; phylum Pseudomonadota; class Gammaproteobacteria; order Pseudomonadales; family Balneatricaceae; genus Neptuniibacter. The sequence continues at coordinate 3,767,893 of NZ_CP180547.1, forward strand.
GAAAACTCGCTAAGCAGATCATTCAAGGGCTAAGAGCGTTCCAACGCGCGGATATGGTTCATCAGGATCTGAAACCCGAAAACATCATGATCAATCAGGATGGACGAGTAAAAATTATCGACTTCGGTACCGCGAAAATAGCCGGTATCGAGGAGATGAGCTCACCTCTGGATAAAGCGATTCCACAAGGTTCGGTAAATTACATCGCACCTGAGTATCTGATGGGAGAATCCGGCAGTTTTAAATCAGATCTGTTCTCTTTTGCTGTCATTATTTACGAGATGATCACCGGTAAACTGCCCTACAAAGAGATGTCCTCCTCTTCGGCAGAGATCAATAATTACGCAGAGCTGGAATATATTCCGGCTCTGCACCATCGCAAAGATCTACCGCTTTGGGTCGAAGGCTGCTTACGTAAAGCGCTGCAACCTAATCCGCGTTTCCGTTATGACGCATTCTCTGAGTTTGAAAAAGATTTCACCCGTCCGAACCATGCACTAGCAGCCAAGATTCAGCACCAGCCGTTATTAGAGAAAAACCCAGTACTAGTATGGAAACTTTTAGCCGGAGTGTTGTTGATCTCCAATTTGGTTCTATTAAGCATGCTGGAATGATCCATGCCTATTGCAGTGCACCATAACAGGTCACAGCAACAGGTTTGTGCTTCAAATTCAAACCCTTATAGTGATCACCAAACGGCCCAAAAACATTAACTATATGTTTTATAAGGATTTTATTTAAATTGGCACACCCCCTGCTATATCTATTGTGTAACAAAGATCTGTTGGGGTGATAATTCTGCAGTATTAGTTACAAAAATCGGGCTAAGAGAACAAAGGCGTTCTCCATCGGCACTTTACTGAAGTGCTGCATGGATAACGCCTTTTTTTATTTTTTGACGTTGGGTTTGAGATGAAAAAACGACTAATCATTATTGGTAACGGCATGGCAACAGGCCGACTACTGCAATGCCTGAGCGAATCGGCGGCAGGCCAGTTTGATATTACTGTTTTTGGTGAAGAACCCGGCGGCAGCTATAACCGCGTTTTGTTATCTCACCTACTAAGCGGTGAAGCGCCACTGGAAAATATTATTACGCTGACACAGGAGTGGTATGCGGAACAGGGGATCCAGTTACACAGTGGCGATCCAGTAGAAGTTATTGATCGTGAGAACAAAAAAGTTATTAGCCAATCCGGCATCGAAGTTGAGTATGACCAGTTGGTGATGGCTACAGGCTCTTACCCGACTCGCGTACCTCTTCCGGGCCTAGATCTAGAGGGTGTGATGAATTTCCGCACCCTGAAAGATGTAGATCGCATGAAAGAGATGGCGGAAAGCCATAAGCATGCGGTTGTGATCGGCGGTGGTTTCTTAGGTCTAGAAGCCGCAGAAGGTCTTCGAATTTTGGGTATGGATGTCACTGTACTGCAACGTGCACCTTACCTACTGAACAACCAGTTAGATAGCACCGCAGCCGCGATGCTATTGAACTCTCTGGAAGAGCGCGGCCTTAAATTCCGCCTAGATGCGATTACCGATGCCATCGTTGGCGACGGACATGTACAAGCAGTTCATATGTCTGACGGCGAGAAACTCAAAGCTGATCTGGTCATTACCGCGATCGGCGTAACGCCTAACAAAGCACTCGCTGAACAGAGCGGCTTAGCCTGTGAACGTGGCATCTGTGTCGATAACCAGATGCGCACCAGTGATAGCGACATCTTTGCACTAGGTGAATGCTGTCAGTTTGATCAATTTACTTACGGTCTGGTCGCACCGATTTGGCAACAAACCGCAATTCTGACCGCAACCCTATTAGAGCAGTCAGCGCAGTATGTTGAAGAAGCGGTTGCTACTCAGCTGAAAATCAGCGGAGTAGAACTGTTCTCCTGCGGTGACTTAAGCGACGACGAAAACACTGAAACCTTGGTTTATCACGATCTGAAGCTGAACGACTATCGCAAGCTTTGGTTACAAGACAATCGCCTGAAAGGTGCCGTTTTGTTTGGCGATGTACGTGAAGGCCAATGGTATTTCGACCAATTAAAGAACAACACAGATTTGAGCGCCTGCAGATCGCAGCTGCTATTTGGCAGCCCTCTTTGCGACGAGGTTATCGAAGAACAAAATATAGGTAATTCCGCTATGACAAGCAGCCCTAAAAAACAGTTAGTCGTTATTGGTAACGGCATGGTAGGACACCACTTTGTCGAAAACTTTGTAACGGGAGAGAGCGCGAATGAATATGACGTTCACATCCTGGCTGAAGAAGATCGCGCAGCGTATGACCGTGTCCATCTTTCTGAATATTTCGGCGGTTCCACGTATCAGGATCTGTGTCTGGTAGAAGATAACTTTTATGAAACTCATAGCGTAAACCTTCACTTGAGCGAAGGTGCTACGCAGATCGATCGCGATGCAAAGCAGGTCATCACAGAACAAGGTACATATCCCTACGACACCTTGGTCTTGGCGACCGGATCTTACCCATTTGTCCCCCCGATACCGGGTAATGATGGTGATGCCTGCTTTGTTTATCGCACCTTGGAAGATCTAGATAAGATCCAAGCGTGTGCAGAGTCTGCCAAAGTTGGCGTTGTAGTGGGTGGTGGTCTATTGGGCCTAGAAGCAGCTAATGCTCTGAAATCCCTAGGTCTTAAAGCTCACGTAGTTGAGTTTGCACCCCGCCTAATGCCGGTTCAGCTAGACGAAGATGGCGGTGAGCTACTGAAAAACAAAATTGAAGATCTGGATGTAGATGTTCACTGCAACAAAGCGACAACTGAGATCGTTGCCGGTGAAGAACACACCTACCGCATGAACTTCAGCGACGGTACACACCTAGAAACAGACCTGATCCTGTTCTCTGCGGGTATCCGTCCACAAGATACGCTAGCACGTTCAAGCGACCTAGAGATTGGCGAACGTGGGGGCATCATGGTTAACGATCAGTGCCGTACTTCTGATGAAAACATCTACGCGATTGGTGAATGTGCACTTTGGAACAACCAGATCTTTGGTTTGGTAGCTCCGGGTTACACTATGGCTAAAACAGCTGTGGCTGCAATTGCGGGCGATGACAGTGCCTTTACCGGTGCTGATATGAGTACCAAACTGAAGCTTCTAGGTGTTGATGTAGGCTCTATCGGTGATGCTCACGGTCAGACACCGGGCAGCATCAGCTACCGCTACTCTGATGAAGACGAGCAGGTTTACTACCGTATCGTTGTCTCTGAAGATCGCACTAAACTCCTAGGTGCAGTACTTGTTGGCGATAACAGTAAATATGATACTTTGCTTCAATATGCACTTAACGGCATCGATCTACCAGAAAAACCACAAAGCCTAATCCTACCATCACTGGATGGTTCGGCTGCACCGGCACTAGGACCAGATGCCCTACCAAACGAAGCAACGATCTGTTCTTGCCTAAACGTAACTAAAGGCCAGATCTGCTGCTCTATCGATGAAGGTGCAACCTCGGTTGCAGACGTAAAAGATGCCACTAAAGCCGCTTCGGGTTGTGGTGGTTGTGCAGCGATGCTGAAGAGCGTTGTAGATTGCGAATTAGAAAAACGCGGTGTTGAAGTAAATACCGACCTTTGCGAGCACTTTGCATACACCCGTGAAGAGCTTTATCACATCATCCGTGTTGAAGGCATCCGCTCTTTCTCTGAACTACTAGAGAAACACGGTAAGGGCCTAGGTTGTGAGATCTGTAAGCCAACTGCAGGTTCTATTTTGGCGTCTTGCTGGAATGAGCACATCATGGAAGAGCCATTGGTATCTCTACAGGATACAAACGATACCTTTATGGCGAACATGCAGAAGAACGGTACTTACTCCATCGTTCCTCGTGTTGCCGGCGGTGAGATCACACCAGACAAACTGATCGTGTTAGGTCAGGTTGCTAAGAAATATAACCTTTACACCAAAATCACCGGTGGTCAGCGTGTCGACCTATTCGGCGCTCAGCTACACGAACTACCGTTGATCTGGAAAGAACTCGTCGATGCTGGTTTCGAAACAGGTCACGCCTACGGTAAGTCCCTACGTACTGTGAAATCTTGTGTAGGTAGCACCTGGTGCCGCTACGGTGTCAATGACAGTGCTGGCATGGCGATCAAACTTGAGAATCGCTACAAAGGTCTGCGCTCACCTCACAAAATCAAATTTGCTGTTTCTGGCTGTACGCGTGAATGTGCTGAAGCGCAGAGTAAAGATATAGGTGTAATCGCGACTGAAAACGGTTGGAACCTCTATGTTTGCGGTAACGGTGGTATGAAACCTCGTCACGCCGATCTATTTGCGACCGACCTAGATGACGACACACTGATTCGTTACATCGACCGTGTCCTTATGTTCTACGTGAAAACAGCAGACCGTCTACAGCGTACGTCGGTTTGGATGGATAACTTAGAAGGTGGTCTAGATTACCTTCGCGAAGTGGTAATCGATGACAAACTAGAGATTGCCGCTGAACTCGAATCACAAATGAGCCATGTAGTAGAGACCTATCAGTGTGAGTGGAAGTCGACACTAGAAGACGAAGAGAAACTAAAACGTTTCCGTACTTTCGTGAACACTGAAAAACAGGCTGATCCGCAGATCGTTCATATCATGGAACGTGATCAGATCCGTCCGGCATAACTAGCGATTAGGAGATATTTATCATGACGACTATTGATAGCAACGCTGAATGGATCGATCTGTGCAGCAAAAACGACCTTATCCCTCATTCTGGCGTAGCCGCTATGCATGAGGGCCAACAGATCGCACTGTTCTATATCCCAGAGTATGAGAACGAGATCTTTGCCGTAGGTAACAACGACCCATTTAGCGGTTCTAACGTACTATCGCGCGGTTTAATCGGCGATCTTCAAGGCGAGCCGATGGTGGCATCGCCTTTATACAAACAACACTTTTCACTTAGCTCAGGTGCCTGCATCGAAGAACCCGATGTCAGCGTACCTGTGTGGCCTGCTCGCTTTGTCGATGATCAGGTTCAAATCATGCTGTAATAACCGGTAGCTATAGATACAAGATGGAACGGTTGCACAGGGAAGTCAGTTTTTCCTCTCTACAGAGGAGAAAACTAGAGGGTAACCGCTCTCATCGCGAGTTAAGATTAACTCAGCGTTTCCAGCGACCAGCTGGAGAGGTAGAATGGCCGAAACCTTGTTAAGCAGAGCTTGATCATGGCTTCACCGAGCACCTCAACACCGATTTCGACCAAAGAAAAACTGATTGGTTACAGCCGCCTTATGCGTGTAGAAAAGCCAATTGGGATCTATCTACTGCTTTGGCCGGCCTACTGGGCACTTTGGATTGCTGCCGAAGGTGTTCCAAGCTATGACATCCTTATTATCTTTACCCTTGGGGTTTTCCTAACCCGCTCCGCTGGCTGTGTCATCAATGACTTTGCTGACCGTAAAATTGATGGTCATGTAAAACGTACTGCACAGCGCCCTATTCCAGCAGGTATAGTGACCGCCAAAGAAGCCTTAGTGCTATTTGCTGGACTAATGCTGATCGCGTTTATTGCCGTACTCTTTACCAATCTCACCACTATCCTGTTATCCGGTGGCGGCCTCTTACTCGCGGCCTGCTATCCGTTTATGAAGCGCTATACCCACCTACCACAAGTGGTGCTAGGTGCAGCATTTGCCTGGTCGGTTCCTATGGCCTTTACCGCTGTAAATGAAACCGTCCCTTCCTACGCGTGGCTGATCTATATAGCTACGCTGCTGTGGACTGTAGCCTACGACACTATGTATGCCATGGTGGATCGCGATGACGACCTTAAGATCGGGGTGAAATCCACCGCTATTCTGTTTGGCGATGCTGATAAAGTGATTATTGGTGTGCTTCAGGCTTCTACCCTACTTACATTTGTACTACTGGGAATGAAGTTACAACTGGGCTGGATCTACTATGTGGGTCTTGCTGTGGCAGGCGGACTATTTGTTTATCAGCAACTATTGATTAGAGATCGCGAGCGCGATGCCTGTTTTAAGGCTTTCTTGAACAATCATTACGCGGGTTTAGCGATTTTTATTGGCCTTGCAGGCCATTATGCGGCCTTAGATTTACTGTAAAACACCTTAAAATCAGCTACTTTTTAACTGTTTATGGCGAATTGTTACCGCTTGTCATATTTGTGTAACACTATTGTCTTCTAATATTGGCGTCGATAAATTGAGTTGAAAAGGGCAATTACGCATGTCTCTATCCAAACGCGTCCTGATTGTTGATGATGAGGCGCCAATTCGCGAAATGATCGCTGTTGCGCTAGAAATGGCTGGCTACGACTGCTTTGAAGCAAGCAATGCCACAGAAGCACACGGCCTGATCGTGGATGACAAGCCAGATATGGTCTTGTTGGACTGGATGATGCCAGGCATGAGTGGAATCGAATTTGCGCGCCGTCTGCGTAAAGATGAAACCACTGCCGATATCCCAATTATTATGCTCACGGCTAAAACCGATGAAGATAATAAAATTAAAGGCTTAGAAACCGGTGTAGACGACTACATCACTAAACCCTTTTCGCCACGCGAACTCGTAGCTCGTCTAAAGACTGTACTGCGCCGTACGACACCTAAAGGTATTGAAGAGCCAGTTACAGTGGACGGTCTAACCCTAGACCCTATTTCACATCGCGTAACGTCTGATCAAACACCAATTGAACTTGGCCCGACTGAATTTCGCCTACTGCAATTCTTTATGACACACCAAGATCGTGCATACTCTCGCGGCCAACTACTGGATATGGTGTGGGGTGGTAACGTCTACGTTGAAGAACGTACTGTTGATGTTCATATCCGTCGTTTACGAAAAGCACTTGGCGAGCGTCACGACTATCTGGTACAAACAGTCAGAGGAACGGGTTACCGCTTCTCTGCCGATGTAGCCTGATTAGTTAGCAAGGAAAAACCATGCACAAAAACCGCCACTCGATGTTTACCAGCTTATTGCTGGTGAGTGGATGCTCCTTTGCTTTGGGGCTATTAATTGGTTACCCAAGTTGGGCTTTAGCGTTAAGCCTGTTTGTATGGGCCGTTTTTCAGGCACGCCAATTCAACCGCTTGATGCAGTGGTTCCAATCCGAAGTGGAAGAGGAACCACCTGAGTGCACAGGTCACTGGGGTGAGCTTTTTGATGAGCTATCGCGCCTGCAACGTGGCCGCCAAAAACGTGAAGATCGCTTAAAAAGCATTATTTCGCGCTTTCAGGACTCAACGTCTGCCCTATCCGATGCCATTATTATCATCGATAGACACCACAACCTAGAGTGGTGGAATAAGTCTGCCATCCATCTGTTAGGACTTAATCAGGAATCGGACCGCGGTATGCCGGTCATGAACCTGCTGCGTGATCCACGCTTTGTACGCTATTACAAACGCGGTCAATACAACGACTCTATTACCCTGCCATCACCAGCACACAATGATATGCAGATCCAGTTTCATATCACACGCTTTGGTGATGAAGACCGCTTGCTCGTTGCTCGAGATGTCTCTCGATTAATACGACTGGAACAAACACGACAAGACTTCGTTGCTAACGCTTCTCACGAGCTGCGTACACCGCTTACAGTGATTCGAGGGTACTTGGAGACCTTCTTGGACCAAGCCCTGCCAAAACCGTTGCTGCGCGGTTTGAGTTCTATGCAAAACCAAGCGCGCCGAATGGAAAACTTAGTTTCAGACCTGTTGCTGCTATCGCGCTTAGAAGCCAGTAATCAAGCATCAGACGAACACCCGATCCAGATCCATAGTGTCCTAACTCATATTGTCGAAGATGCGGAGCAACTGGCGAAAACGCTGGATAAAGATCATCAGATCACACTCGATATCGACAACGCTTTTGACCTTAACGGCCAAGAGATTGAGCTGCACAGTGCCTTTTCAAACCTGGTATTTAACGCTGTGCGTTACACCCCGGCTAACGGCAAGATTGAAGTACGTTGGTGGACTGACGAGCAAGGCGGCCACTTCTCGGTAAAAGACACAGGTCCGGGCATTGAAGCGATGCATCTACCACGTCTAACCGAGCGTTTCTATCGAGTGGATGAGAGTCGTTCTTCTGCTAGCGGTGGTACCGGCCTTGGCTTAGCCATTGTGAAGCACGTACTGGCACGTCACGGTGGTCAGCTAACGATTAAGAGTAAGCTAGGGAAAGGCAGTACCTTTGCCTGTCACTTCCCAACAGAGATGATCGCACCGTCTCATGTGGAAGATGAACATTCCGCTTAAGCTTATTCGAAGAGATAAAACAAAACGGCCTGCTCAAAGCAGGCCGTTTATTTATTTACGATTCCAGACGCTTTTGGTCCAGATCGATCTCAGTTGTTGAGTGGGCCTCAACCCAGTAGATGGTTGCACCAACTACCGCAGCAGGCATAAGAATCAAGTTCAATAATGGCACCAGCATGCCAAGTTGAATCAAGCCACCAAAACCGATTGACGTTAGGCGATCAGACTTCAACATCAGCTTCATATTCTTGAAGCTAACTTTGTTGTTATCCATCGGATAGTCGCAGTACTGAATCGCCATCATCCAAGCACCAAACAAGATCCACAAGAAAGGCGAGATCAGGTTAATCACCGGAATAAATGACAGCACCAACAGAAACAGGACACGCGGTAGGTAATAGGCCAACTTAGAAAGCTCGCGGCCAATCGCTCTTGGGATCAGCGCTACCACCTCTTTCCAACCATCGTCAGTGACTACATCACCACGTAGACGCTTCTCTACTTTCTCAGATAGGAAGCCATTAAAGGGCGCAGCAATGATATTGGCCACTATAGAGAAGCCGTAATAAACAAAGACAATAACTAACAAGGCCATCACTGGCCATAAAACGTAGTGCAGGAACTGCAACCACTCCCAATCAGGTAGAAACGTTGTAATTAAGCTATCGACCCAAGCGCCAAAGTTACTAAACAGTAACCAAATCGCGGTTACAAACAGCACAATATTGGTTAGTAGTGGGACAAGTACAAAGGGACGAATCTCCGGGTCTGGCAACATCTGCAAGCCCCGTAAAACATAGCTTCCACCTCTTACTGGATTTCCTTTCATAATTACCTTTTAGTAAGTTAAAAATACAATTAATTTAATCGCAACAGCACCTATCATCATCATAAGACCGACGCGGTTTACGTTAAATTCCCGCTTTGTCATATCCATGGTAGGTTTCCAAAATTCCACCAGCGACTTAAAGTCTTTGGTGCGTCCAGCGTACATCGCTAGAGAAACCAAAAATACTAGCAAACCACCCCAAAATAAAAATTGCTCTAATATTGCCAGATACATCACATTCGCCTTTACTTATTGCCAGTAGAAAGTAACCCGTTTTATGCTTACGGCTCATTGATCAGATGACCTTTGAACCGAAAACGGTTCCCTAGCGTACCAAAAAACAATGTAGTCGGCTGCACTGCCTTGGTTGAGCGACTTATTTTTCCACCAGACCATAGCGCAGATTAACGACGCTAGTATTACGCAGCTGCTGGAGTAGTAAATGAAAGCGATACAAATTGCACAGTTTGGTTCCAACGACGTCTTAAAATATACCGAACTGGATAAACCTGAACTGAATTCAGGTGAAGTCCTTGTCAAAAACAAAGCCGCTGGCGTAAACCCGATCGATTGGAAAACCTGTTCGGGCGGCGGCGCAGCGCCGTTTATTGGCGAGTTACCTTTTGTTCCTGGTTGGGAATTTGCAGGCACGATTGAAGCCATTGCCGATGATGTCACTGAATTTAGTGTCGGTGATGAAGTATTCGGTTTAATCCGCTTCCCTGAAGCAGCAGGCTGCTTTGCTGAGTATATTGCAGCTCCAGCAGATCAGATTAGCCTTCGCCCTGAAGGTCTACCAGTTGAAGCAGCAGCAGGTTTAGGTTTAGCAGGTCTAACCGCATGGCAGGCACTGTTTGATAAAGGCCATCTACAGGCATCCCAGCAAGTGGTGATTCTGGCAGGTGCTGGCGGTGTCGGTCACTTAGCGATTCAACTAGCGAAATGGATGGGCGCGCGCGTTGCAACGACTGCATCGGCTAAAAACCATGAGTTCTTGAAATCACTCGGTGCGGACCTAGTGATCGATTACCACAACGACAAAATCACCGATCATATCGATAATGTCGATCTGGTTATTGACGGTATGGGCGGCGAGATCGGTATCGAAGCGCTTAACTGTGTGAAGCCTGGCGGTACGCTAGTAACACTGCCATCAGTGACCAAAGATGAGGTTATCGCAGCGGGTAAAGCGATGAAGGTGAAAGTAGAGCCTATCCGTGTAGAAGCGAATAGCGAACAACTAGATCGCTTAGCAGGTCTTTATGCCGACCGTAAGCTAGAGCTTCAACTGGCTGACACTTATCCTATTGAAAAAGTCGGTGATGCTTTTGATGCCAGCAGATCTGGTAGAACTCAGGGCAAGTTAGTTTTGACTATCTGAAGACACCTAGCAGGGTGCAATAGGTTCCTATTGCACCCTGCTTACTAATCGTCAAATTCTAATAATGATAACGACAAGAGATGATCGTGATAGCTTGATCATCTACGGCGTAAACAAGCCTGTTGGTATCATCAATCCTACGAGACCAAAAACCTGCAAGATTTTCCTTTAGGGGCTCAGGCTTACCGACGCCTTCAAAAGGCGAACGCTTAGAATCTATGATGAGCTTATTGATACGTTTAAGTGTTTTTCTATCTTGGGTTTGCCAATAGAGATAATCCCCCCAAGCTTCATCGGTCCATGATAAAAGTCTTGGATTACTCATCAATCAACTCACGCTCCTTAGTCTGACCCGCTCGATACTGTGCAATTGACCGATCTAAGTGTTCAGCATTTTTAGGGGAACGCAGAAGGTGAACAGTCTCCATTAAACTGTTGTAGTAATCTAATGACATGACCACCGCATCTTCGGAATCCCTCCGAGTAATAACAGTTGTATCCGCATCATTAACCACACCGTCCAAAACAGCCTTCAAGCCATTACGCGCTTCGGTGAAGGAAACAATTTTCATAAAACATTACCTGTACAATTAATAGTACAAGTATAGGAAAGGCATTCTGTAATGTACAGAAAGTTGAACATGTATGGATGATCTGAACGAGGGGCAATAACTTAGCTATTACCCCCTGATGGCTAACTATAAATAACTATTAAAAGCTCAAACCTTGATAAACATACATCGCAGTGACTTTATCCATACTGGTGGTGATTTTTTCGGCAGATCTCACCACTAGGGCTAAACGCCCTTTATCAGACGCTGAATCTGATAGTCCCTTAAAGCGCTTAAAGTCACGTTGGATTTTGCTCAGTTCAGATTTGATCTGATCGTTATTAAGCGGGTCGCCTTCTAATTCCGCTCGGTTCTGTTCAAACAATTGTAGTGAGCTGATAAAGGCTTCGCTGTACTCATCCTGAAAACCCCATGCACGTAGCGCGTAGTGGCTGGTAACACGTTGTGCCAACATGCGGACAAAGCCTGCGTTGCTAATCACTTTGCCAAAGCGACTATCGTTATTCTCTACGATCTCCATAGTGACCGCACTCCACTGTTGCAGCAACAGTTCGGTTGCTTGTCTGACTTCGGCCGCTTTTTCTCGAGAAGGAGGAGCAAGATAAAGCGGCTTAACCACTTTCCATTGCTCAGCTGCACGCTTTAACGCTTGTTTCTCAGCATCTGTCTTAGCATAAGCCAAAATCTGTTTTTGGGTTTTCTCGTAATCTTTGATCGATTCAGCTAACTCTTGCTCTGCCTTACGCCCACGCACCGATAAACCTATCAGCATGTAATCCTTCAGCATCTGCTGAGTCAGCATACTCTGGTGAGAAGCCGTATTTATGGCATGTTCAATAGAGGTTATCTCAGCAGCACTGTGACCGCTGAGAAAGAGAAAACTCATCAAAACATAACGAATCAAACGCATCAGATACTCCTTTTTAGACGCAAGCTTCAGCTAATAAGCTCTCCACCTGATCTAACAAATGGTTTTCTGACCATGGTTTGGTCAGATACACATCGACTCCTGCATCCGTTGCCTCTAATCTATGTTTATCAGTCGATCGCGAGGTGATCATTATCACTGGGATATGAGCCGTTTCTTCACGGTTTTTCAATATGGTGGAAAGTTCAACGCCCCCCATACGAGGCATCTCCATATCAGTCAGAATTAAATCAGGCTGGCGCTTACGCACCTGATTCAACGCATCCAAACCGTCTATCGCCGTCATCACTTCATAACCGGTGTCTTTCAACAAGGTCTCAAGAGATTTCCGCGCACTCAATGAATCATCCACAACCAATAAGCGTGGAAGCTCCAAATCTATATCACTGTCAATCAGCACTGGCTGATCGGACAATGTTGTACGTTGATGTCGAATACGTGCTGGTAAATCGACGATTGGCGCCGCTTCACCGTTGGCAAGAATAGTAAGGCCCGGAATACCTGGAAGATCCGGTACATATTCGCCCATCTGTTTAAAGGCCAGTTCTCGGTGAGCGATGATCTCTTTGACCAAAACAGCCACTCGTTCACCTTGTGCCATATTAACAATCAATACTGGGTGTACGGCACCCGGCTCAAGATAGAGATGCTTACGTTGATGCAGAAGGTTTTCCAGCATAAATACTGGATAGCTCTCACCTTCGTGGATAAAGGAAAGCTCCTCTTCGGTTTCTTGGAACTGGCCATCCAGCGAAATTAAGCTCTGCTCAACACCATGCCCAGATAAAGCAAATACCTGTTTACCACAGCGAACTAGCAAAGTTTTAACCATCAAGGAGCTGGCAGGCATCGCCAAGGTAAAGGCTGTACCTTCACCTGAGGTCGATTGGATATCCAAGGTACCTTGTAGGCGCAAGATCTGCTGATACACCACATCCATACCAATGCCGCGACCGGACAATTGACTAATTTCATCACGAGTTGAGAAACCAGGAATAAGTATGAGTCGGTATACATCATCTGAACTCAATGGCAGATCAGGCTCGATCAATTTCTTATCATGAGCCACTGCTAATACCCGCTGGGTATTGATGCCATCACCGTCATCTTTACAGCTTACTTTGATCTGACCATCGTGGAGGCCGAAACTTAAAGTGATCGTACCCTGCTCAGGCTTACCTCGTTGACGCCTTAAACCTGTACTTTCTAGACCATGATCGACCGCATTTCGAATGATATGCATCAGAGGGTCAGCTAGCTGATTCAAGATATTGCTATCCACCAGCGTATCTTCACCCTGAATAACCAAACGTGCCTCTTTACCGGTAGAACGGCATACTTGTCGCAAGATACGCTGTAAACGTGAAGAGATCGTACTGACTTCGACTTGTCGTGTACTTAAAACATTGTCGAGGGTCTCTTTCTGCAAGCTGGATTGCGCGATATGGAGGGTACTCAAGCTATGGATATGCCCTTCCATCTCCTGAGTTACCTCACGCACGTCTGCTACCGCCTCTTGTACACGAGAGATGGTCGTGTGCATTTCGTTATAGCGGTCCATCTCAAGTGGGTCGAAGTCATCCGCGTTTTCATCCAGGTGAGGCTGTAGATTCATCTGCTCGCTGAACTGTTGCTCCAATTCAAAGAGAACACGCTGCAAGTTACGATGACGCTCACGGTTAGTTCGAGTAAAGCCGCGTAACTGTGTAACCTCTTCATCAAGCTGGGCGTTCAACGTATTTGACTCACCCGCCAAACGGAACAGGGAGTCCAATACCGTACGCGGTACTCGGAAGACCTGGTTTTCTTCTCGAGCGCTGTCTACTGCAGGAGCCTCTGCTTCACTTGCTTGTGGTTTTTCAGTCACATCAGCAGAATCATCAGCACTTGCAACCGCCGGTTCTACAACTGTACGTTCTTGTTCTTTATCAAGGGCGTCCACACCTTCTGTTTTAAGGCGGTAATCCCAATCCATGATCAACTGTAACGTCGAAAGAGCATTGTCAGGCGCGCGCCCGCCTGCAGTGATAGCCTCTGCCATTGCAGCTAAGCAATCAGACGCTTCAAACAGATCATCTTTCAAACTACCTGTAGGCAGCTGATCCTGATCCGCTAAGAATTCCAATACATCTTCTAGGCGGTGAGCCAAGTTAGCCAAGCCCTTGATACCCGCCATATTGGCCAAGCCTTTCAAGGTATGTACCGCACGCTGAGCACTACGTAATGCAGGCTTATGCTCCTGATCCAACAACTGCTGAATACTGTCTAAGTATTCGTCCGACAGCGTCGGTAGTTCGTTGTACAGCATATCCGATAACTGAGGATCGATTTCACCCGACTCATGTAATTCAACATCTTCAGGTTTGGCTTCCTCCCGCACCAGATCATCACTGGTCTGCAGCGAAGCCAGCGCAAACAGATCAGTAATATATTTAGTTTCTTCAGCCGTAGGTCTGCAAGGCAGGGATTCATGACTAAAAGCAGTCAACAGTGCTTGTTGATGTTCTGCAGCACCGAGATCGGAGAAGTAATCCAGTAAGCAGTTAAGGGCGCTATAAACTGCATTAATTTTGTCTTCTAGAAGCGGAATCTGATGTTGCTGTAGATAACTTAGGTTCGCAATTAAGCCTTCAACCAGCACTTTTGCACCATTAAGGTTAATGGTCTGTAGTGCACGAATAACGGTTTCTAGACCATCAATGCTCTCTTCTACCGTTGATGGCTCTATCTCAGTCTGCAACCACTGATCAGATAGCTGCTGGATTGATTGTGACAGCATTGTGACAACCGCAGGATCCACTTGGGCACTCCCCTGCTCCAACACAGCCTGATCAATCTCACAGAAAGCCGGTGCTTCAGGCAGAATTGCGACACTAGCTTCAGCTTCAACCACTAGCTCTTCAACCACTAACTCTTCAACAACATCAGCTTCGTCATCACATGAATCGCTGCTACTAAACTCTTCACGTAATCGCTCTAAATCTTGCGCAAGAAGGGGCTTTAAGAAATCGGTATCTTCAGCCAAAACAGGCTCTGACCAACCGGACTCAACCATCAAATTCAATACAGACTCAACCTGTTGATCATCTGCAGACTCTAATAGATTTTCTATCGCACGATGTAGCTGTTCGACTACCGCTAGGTCTGATAATTCAGGTACTTGCAGTAGTAGCTCTCCGTACAACGCAAGCATGTCAGTAATACCGGTCCAATCATCCTCAGAATAATCATCAATTAACTCGTAGAATTGATCGGAGTGGAGTTCTTCAAAACGATCTAGATCCTCGCCAACCTGCCGTAGCAATGGCAATAATGCTGGCAGTTTATTCGATATGTCACTTTGTGAAGGTTGTGGCAGATCAGCTTCGATCGACGGCTCAAGCAATTCACTTTGAGCGGTGTCATCACATTCAACACCTAATTTCTGACAATCACCCAATAACAGATCGCGAAGAAAACTAGCGTCTTCCTCAGGCACAGGTTCAATCCATGCGGAATCATTCATAAGGGCCAGTAGTGAATCAATATTCTGTTCACTTGGTTGCTCTAACAAACGAATAATCGCACTATTTAGCTTGGTAGCTATGTGAGAACCTTCAAGCTCCCCGAGTTGCTGTAATAGCTCGCCATACAGGGCCAACATATCAGCAATACCTGCCCAATCCTCTTCGGAATAGCGATCAATCAAATCATAGAATTGATCGCTATATTCAGCTTCAAACAGGGCGATATCAACTGCCATTTGTCGCAACAATGGCACAAGTTCAGGCCAACATTGCTCAGCAGATGCAGCTGACTCTATTGGATCAATAGATAGTTCAGGTTCTGTTACAAGTTCTTCCACATCATCAGAGCTCTTCAGCGCAACATCGCCTGCTAAGGTATTAAAATCGCTGCGCAGTAGATCAATCAGGAAGCTAACATCCTCATCAACGACCGGTTCTACCCAAGCTGAGTCTTTCATCAATTCGAGTGCCGGCTCAATCTCTTGAGGGTTTAAGTTCTGTAGAAGGTTGATGAGTGCTGTATTTAATTGCGTCACAATCTGGGCATCTTCCAGCTCATCTATTTGCTGAAGTAGCTCACCGTAAAGCGCCAGCGTATCCGCCACACCGGTCAAATCATCTTCAGAGCAGCGATCAATCAGATCATAGAGGTGATCAGATTGCTCTTCAGAGAGCGTAGATAATGAAACAGCGATAGCTTGTAAAAGCTCAACCAACTCAACCGCAATCGGATGGCTAGGTGATTCTGAATCTGCCTCAGAAGCATTCGACTCATCAACTTCTGCAGTCAGTTCAACCTGTTCAACATCACTTACCTGTGATTGTGATTGCAGCTGGCAACCGTCATCTTGTAAAAGTTCGAGTAGGAATTCAGCATCTTCAGCAACTACGGGCTCTGGCCAATCGTCACTTTGCAATAACGTCACTAAGCCTTGCGCGACTTCCTCTGGTGACTGAGAAAACAAGCCCTGCAGTTTGTCAGAAATCTCTGACATAACGGTTTCGGTTTGCTTTAGTTGAGTCTCATCTAAAGACTCCAACAGCTCAGCATACAACGCTAGAAAGTCAGATAGCCCGGTAAGGTTATGCTCACTAAACTGGTCTACGTACTCATACAGCTCGACTACCAGTTCTGTTAGAGGCAGCTCCATTTTCAGGCAAAGCTTCTGCTTCGCTGTCAGCCACTCGATGGCTAGTTTAGGATCAAACATTGATCTCTATCCCACCTATTCTCAGGATGAAGCGAGTTTAAATACACTAACTGATTTCTGAAGCTCGTCGGCCGCGTCTACCAGCTCATCGGATAGCTGAGCCTGCTGCTTCATTTCGGCGTTGGTCGCTTGAGTGGTTTCGTTAATGCTGTTTGCACGGGTACGTAGCTCTTCCGCTACTTTCGCCTGTTTCACCGAGCTGTGTGCGATACGTACTACGGAATCTACCAGAGTCTGAGTAGTGGCACGGGTCTCATCCATACGCTCACCCGCTTCTTCCGCTAGGCGCGTGCCCTCGACTACGTCAGTGATTACGTTGTTGATTACGTTAATAGTATCCGATGTCTCAAGCTGGATATTATTTACTAGAGATTCGATCTCAGAGGTCGCTTCACGGGAGTTCTCCGCAAGACGTTGTACCTCATCTACTACCACCATCAAACCACGACCCGCTTCACCAGCTGACGCCGCGTGCATACTCGCGTTAAGGGATAGTACGTGGGTACGTTCCGAGATGTTGTTGATTAGGTTGACGATACCACCGATCTCTTGAGAACGTTCACCCAAGCGTTTGATACGTTTTTCCGCCTCATGGATGGTCTGGCGGATTTTGTTGATACTGTCGATCGTCTGAGATACTGAGTCCATCGCCGTTTCAGATGTTTTGATCGCTTTCTGAGATGCGTTGTTCGACAGTACGGCCAGTTTAGAGATCAATTCCATTGCACGAATTGCGGAGTCCAAACCGTTCAATGTTTCACTGATCTCCTCTTTCTCTCGTTCCGCATAGCTCAATACCGTTTCGGACTGAGATTTCACCTGAACCGATGCATCATTTACACGGGTGGATACGCTGTTTACTTCCTGCAATACCGATTCGATCGACTCTACCAACTGGTTAATGGAATCAGATACCGCACCCGTTACATCTTCTGCTACAGGTACGCGCACTGTTAGGTCTCGCTGGGAAATCTGGAATAC
The DNA here is from genome assembly GCF_047778065.1 of Neptuniibacter sp. QD72_48. Lineage (GTDB taxonomy): Bacteria > Pseudomonadota > Gammaproteobacteria > Pseudomonadales > Balneatricaceae > Neptuniibacter. The sequence goes on from NZ_CP180547.1 coordinate 3,785,562, forward strand.
GTTCTGGATCAAAGTAATGATCGAGCTGTTAAGGCGTTGGTTCTCTTGTTCCTTAACTTGAAGTGCGTTCTCTTTCTCATCAAGCATGTTATCCAATACGCTCGATAGCTGACCCAATTCGTCTTGCGTGTCCAAGCCACTTCGTGCTTCGACATCGCCTTCACGTACTTTATCTACCGCTGACTGGATAGTTTTCAGTGGATCGATTACGCCATATTTGATGATGGATAGAGAGATGGCCATCGCCACGATCATCAAGCCGATAGAGATCAAGAAGTAGGTCGCCATCTCAGTGGTATCGTCAGCAATCAACAGATCGTTTTGTACCTTGTAGCTTGCTGCTAGCTCGGTTACTTCATCAATCTTTGGAGCCAGTTTATCGATAATCTCTTGTAGGCTGGCAAACTGAGTTTGTTTACGCTCGATCGCTTCTGCTAGTTCGGTAACCAATAATTCAATCTGCTCGATATTGCCTGAAGCAGACGCACGGCTATCGGATAGTGATTTAACTTTACTAGAATCCAAGTGGGCCGTTTGGATCTGTCGCTTGATGGTATACAGGTCTGTTTGAATAATATCTAAGTCAACTTCCCGACCATCAGTAGCGATATATTTATCAAGATCGGTTTGCACAACCGACAATTGATCACGAACCCAGTTACGGTTGATCCATAGAACTAGAGGCTCTGTTTGTGAAATAAGGGTACGAATTTCCGCTGCTAAACCTTCGTTCTTGTTTACACCAATCTGAATTGCTGTTTCAGAAGCATCATAGAATACGTCCTGATACTGATCCATAATGACTTGGAACTGTTCAACTAGCTGTTTATCTTTATCGGTCCGTAGGTAAGCTTTAAGGCTCAGGATATCTTGATCCAATTTAGCCATTACATCGTTATAGATAGATAGACGATCCATCTCCTTTGCTACCTGAAAGCTCTTCTCCTGAAAACGCGCCTCAGCAACACTCTCCTGAATGTCTCGTACCAGTAGCAAGAAGCTATTTAGGTTTTGAGAACGTTGTTTTGCTTCCTCTTGCAGAACGATCGTCTGGTAGTAGGATGCACTCATAAAGAACAGACCGGCACAGAGCAATCCTAAAACGATTGCGAACTTAATCGGTATCCGTATGTTCTTAAATTCCCAAAAAGACTGCATAGCTCGCTCACTCCGTACTTTTTAAAACTGTTTCTTCAAGGCTAGGAACAATCGGTGATGATCAATTTCGACCCAGTGCTGGTCTTGATGCTCATATACCTGTCCTGCTGCCTGACTGATAACATCAGGCAGATCTCCACATGCTTGATCCAGTAAAACTGGGTCCGTGATACTCTGAGGTGGTTGGGTCAACAAGACGCCAACGGTCTTCGGATGATCATCGATCAGCAATACCCACGATTGTGGAGCTGTGTTGCCATCTAAGATTTGCAGGTACCTATTCAGATCGTAAACAGGCACCGTTTCGCCACGGTGATTCATAAATCCGGCGAACCAGTCTGGTGTAGATGGGATCGAACAAATTGAGGGAGCTTTCGCTACCTCTGCCCGGGTCAGTTCCGAGATAAGTAGTTGGTAACTACCAATCTCAAAACCATGCCGGATCTGGTGAATGCTAGGCTGATCATCCGCTTTTATATTTGTTGTTAGCTGAGCATCCATCGCGTATTTCTCAAGTTAAAGCAGAAATTTGCGCCATTAGTTCTGCATCAGTAAATGGCTTTGAAACCATGGCTGTTGCACCTTGTAACTGTGCCCAAACCTTATCGGCCTCTTCGTTTTTACTCGATACAATCACTACTGGAATATGTTTTGTTGCTTCGTCAGACGTAATCTGACGACAGGCTGAGTAACCATCCATTTCAGGCATGACAATATCCATAAAAATTAGATCTGGATTTTCTGTCTTTGCCTTTTCAAGCCCCTGCTTGCCATCGTTAGCAGCGACTACTTCAACACCGCAAGAAGCCAATACTGTACAAATATGCTTCTGCTGAACCAGGTCATCTTCAACAACCAATACTTTTTTCACTGGATAGCTCCATTAACTTACGCTTTCTGAAATTCATCAACCCAATTGGATACTCGGCCGATCACCTTCTGAAACTCTTCATGCACAATTGGCTTAGTCAGATAAGTGGAACAGCCAGACATAATTCCCTTCACCTCATCCATAGGAGAAGTCTTAGAGGTCAGCATGATAATTGGGGTTTTCTTTAGTTCTGGACGTTTACGCATCTCTGTACAGGCTTCAAACCCATCCATTCCAGGCATAACCACATCCAGAAAAATAAAGTCATAACTATGATCTGTTACGTTCGCGAGTGCTTCTTCACCAGAACCGGCAAAATGCACATTAACTGGTAGGGGTAACTGCTGTAGCTCAGCATTTAATGCCTGTTGCATGACATCGTTATCATCCACCACCAGCACTTGATAACTGGTTCGACCACTTTCAACTGCGGCACTTTCCGTAGGCTCTGGTGCAGTGTATTTACTGAAAGTATCTTCTTTCGGTTCCTGTTTAGCAGTCTCAAGATCCATCTCTTCGTTTTCACGAGTCATCTTATCCAAAGCACGTAAAACACGAGAGGATACCAACGGGTAGCCAAGATGAGCATATTCCTTCGTTTCAGGTTTACCACGGCCGACCAAAATGATGCGAGCATGGTAACTTTGAGGAATATCCGCTAATTCGGGGTATAGAGAGAGGTCAAACCCAAATACGAGCAACAAGTCAGGAAGCTCAGAAAAATCGGGAGTTACCAACGTATAACGAGTCTGTTTAGACAGCTTGAAAATTTTTTCCAGCTTAACTCGCTGATCGTTAGGAAAACCTATTGAACCTATCAGCATATCAGTCCCATACCCTTACAGATGAAATGGGATATGCCAAAAGTCGAGGGGGAGTCGGATGATGAATATCACCCAAATTATCAAAACCGCCCTGAGCTATCCCAGACGAATGCGGGATAATACACGGCGCTTGTTTCACTAATGCTGCAGTATCACAACTAACTCGCTGTGAACCATAATTGCAGTAACACATGACTTCCATAAGCTAGTACTAGCAACTCACAGCATAAAAAATGCAGTTGCCAGTCTCCATCTCTACTCTTGAATTTATTATTTTTATTAGTGACGTCTAAAAAAACGTCCATCTATATACATTACAGATTTTATTAGACGAATAAAACCTCTATGCATTAACAGTGTACGGAGCTTATGTTAGAACTATTTAAATTAAGATAGCAACTAAAAAAAACGGACCTTTTGGTCCGTTTCATTACTTTTCGCTGCAAAATAACTGCTGTTGTCGCATCAGGAGGCGACATCCTTCGCCTCTGACATCCCGACTCCAACAGGCATGACGCGCCCATGATTTATCATCTTCGGTGCGTTCTTCACGGAATTCAGGTACATCCTTACAGAAATTTTCGCTCGGCGATGCATTGTTTAAGCAAGCCTTTAAAAATTTGCCGTGCTTAATCGTACAACTAAACCCTGAGCATTGATTAAAGCTACTCAACGCTTCTTCTAAACAGGTTTGTTGGTCGGCCTTTTGACCTAATGCCAGCCCTCTTTGCTGAAATTCGTTATTCTGATCTGCAAGCTCCTGATTCCAACCCGGTAACCACTTATCCTGTGTTAACCACGCCACAAAGATGCCCGCTACGAGCAGTAATAGAATTCCCCAAATAATTTTTTTAACCATTAGGCTTCCTTACGTGGACGCCAAAGCAGTCCTTTCATACACATAAATACACCCACAACCGATAGCAACATGCCACCATTCACCACCAATGGATGCCTTACTAATAAAGGCTTGAAAGGGTGTTCCTGCTCAAGATCGCACTCAGCTAGATCATAGTTATATGAACCGCCCTGATCTAAGCATGCATCAACTGCACTTTGATCGACATAGAAAAGGATCATCAAAGCGACTGATGGCAAAATCAGAAGTATTAAACCAATTCGTAGCATGAATTATTCGCTATCACTAATGCCTAGGTTACTGTAACCGTCGTTATGCGCTAGTTCACGTAGCTCTTGCAAGGCATCACGACGTGGTAAGTCATCTTGAATGATCTCTAGGATATCCGCTTGGAAATCATCTTCTTGCAACATCAAGTCGTGTGTATTGATGAATTTAACCAGCTCATCATCAGAGATCTGATCATCCGCGTTTAGCTCAATAAACCCTGCCACAGACTCACGAGACATATTTGCTACAGCAATAACTTCGCTGGCATCTGCGGCGATTACGGTGTTAAGTGTAGAGAACAGTGCGACAACAGCATCCAAAGCTGGTGATGCACCATACATATCAAAATCATCTAGATCAGGCATATTTTCTTCCACCTTATCCAGCTGAACTTCGAAGTTCATTTTTGCACCGGTATTATTCAGGTGATCCCAAACCGCATCCAAAATTTGACGCATTTTGCTGACATCACCAAACTCCATCAAACGTGCAAACAGAGCAAAATTAGGGAACATGCGTTCTGAGACTGCAGCGCAGTAGGCCGCTAACTGCCAATCTTTAAGATCGTAGAACTCTTTGTCAAAGCGCTGATCAGACATCTAATTCACCTGAACTATTGGAAAGTGTTTATTGTACCGGTTTTACGGCTAATTGCAGTGAAATCTGTAGCTATTCTCGCGCGAGCATATAAGCCCGCTCCGAGACATCGTGCCAAGCCATCGCTTGTTGTCTAAAGTTCTCGAATGATTCGTAGATTTTGACCGCTCTGGGATCTTTTTCTAACTCTAGCTGAATCACTTCATGAGACGCTAAACGAAGTTGCTCCAACACCTTATCAGGAAACTGACGTAACTCGACTTTATGCACTTTTAACAACATTTCTAAGGCACGATGATTTTTCGCTGTTAGCTCCGCTAACATCTCTTGATTAGCCACTTTCATGGCATTAGTCACGATCAATTGCAGATCTTTCGGCAACTGGTTCATCGCTTGTTTATTGACGATGCATTCAATGGTTGTACCAGGCTCATGCCAACCGGGGTAGTAGTAATATTTAGCAACTTTATAAAGGCCCAGCGCGACATCGTTGTATGGAGCAGCCCACTCAGCAGCCTCAATCTCCCCCTGTTCAAGCGCTCGAAAGATTTCATCTCCCGATAACAATACCGGCTCCGCACCTAGGCGTTTCACCACCTCCCCGCCTAAGCCGGGAATACGCATTTTTAGACCTTTAAAATCCTCAATGCTGTTAATTTCGCGGTTAAACCAGCCACCCATTTGCACGCCGGTATTACCACACGCAGCTGGAATCAAATCATATTCTGCGTAGAGTTCCTGCCAAAGTTCGAGGCCACGCCCTTGATACAACCAAGCATTCATCTCTTGCGCAGTCATGCCAAAAGGTACCGCAGCAAAAAACTGCGCAGCCCTGACTTTATCTTGCCAATAAAATGCAGCGCCATGCCCCATTTCAGCTTTGCCTTGAGAGACTGTATCAAAGACTTCTGAAGGCGCAACTTTCTCATGGGCACCATAAACAGATATCTGGATACGGCCGCCGCTCATCTCATTGATTAAGTTGGCGAGAAAATTAGCCCCCATGCCAAACCCCGGGAAGTTTTTAGGCCAAGTCGTGACCATACTCCAACGAAATTCAGGAATAAGTGCAGCATTACTAACTTGAGGAGCCGTCGCTAAAGCGGCGGCAATGGGCAGAGAACCTGCTTGCTGAATAAACTTACGACGTTTCACAAATGGAAACCTTATTTATTTTTTAATGAAAATAACATGCGATTTTTCACTCCGCAATTTACGACAAATGGTGATCTGAGCGTCAGAAGGTTGTTATACTTAAAACTGTAGTATTAATTTATAAGTGCTAAGTGAGGTGTAGGGTTGAACTCGTTCAATCTGCTTAAGTCGATTGCGCAAGCGCGTGAAAACTTAAGGAAGTCAGAGCAAAAAGTTGCGGATTATGTTTTAGCTCACGCTAATGAAGTGATCCATATGCGTATTGTTGATCTAGCATCTGAAGCAAATGTCAGCGAACCAACCGTGGTTCGTTTCTGTCGTGCCCTAAGCTACGATGGCTTCCAGGATTTCAAACTCACCTTAGCTCAAGGCTTAGCCAGTAATAATCACTTCGAGCAATTTTCCCTAAACTCAAAAGACACTGTTACTGAGTTTAAAGAAAAGATCTTCGATTCCATGATTGGTAACTTGCTCAATATCAAAGAGCAACTAGATACCACTACGGTTGAACGTGCGATCGCTGCTCTAGCTAAAGCTCGCCGTGTCGAGTTCTATGGCTTTGGTGCATCAGCTCCAGTTTGTACTGACGCCGCGCATAAATTTCACCGTTTGAAAGTATCCAGCACCTCTTATTCGGATCCGCACATGCAAGCTATTTCAGCTGTATCGCTTGATGATCGCGATGTCGTTGTGGCTATCTCTCAGACAGGTCGTACCAAAGATCTATTACATACAGTCAAGCTGGTAAAAGAAACCGGCACAACCGTTATCTCACTCTGCCCAAGTGATACTCCCCTAGCTGATCTTGCGAGCATTCCAATCCATATCGATCTGGAAGAAGATAAAGATCTAAGCACACTGATGTCATCCCGCGTACTCCATCTGGTTGTTATTGATGTACTCGCAGTCGGTGTAGCGATGAAGCTAGGTCCAGGGCTGGTTGATCACCTAAAAACCATAAAACGTAGCCTCAGATCTTTGCGTCAAAACGACAAACGCCCAAGCGCTCGCCCTGCCGATGAAATGGACGAAGATTAAGCTATTTCTGTCACATTTGTGACATCTTCCCTTCACCCTTTTGCAACATAGGCTTTTTAATATTCCTCTCGGAATTCGCCGAAAACTGTTTGATATTTGTTCAGAGCTATTATAAAACAGAGATAAGGCTGTATTAAAAAGCGTGTTTGATAGAAATCTTTCTATTAAGCAACTTCACCAGAGCCCCTCATCGAGGAGCGAAGGGTTTATGCCTTAACAAGCATAATCAGTTACTGCTTCGCTCGATGGGCCTTCTGACCGTTAAGATAAGATCAGGAGCTTACTATGCTGCATAAAACTGAAGAGCTTAACGAAACCCAGGTTGAAGTATTCGATCTGCTAGTGGGTTTTGAAGAAGAAGAAAAACTTTCCCGCAAAAAACTCGCAACGCGCCGCGCGCTTAGAGCTCGCCGAGCCATCGAACAACGCCAAGAAGAAAAAGAACTCGCCTCTCACATCGACGAATGTTGGTTTGATGAGTAATATAAAATCACTCGCTATGATTACTTACAAATAAAAACGCCAGTCCTAATGACTGGCGTTTTTGCTTGGGTTGTTTACTAATACTCTGGATAGAGAATATTCAGTGGTATAGACCGACTACCTTCCACCACGATTGCGCAATGCTTACGCTTAAGCTGACGCGGCTCGGTTACACCACAAGAGTGGGCGATCATCTCCACCTCATGTACCAAATGATTGTGATAGTTAGCGACACGATCCGCTTTAACCATCGGCACTAATCCACGCTGCAGATCTGGATCATGGGTAGTGATGCCGGTTGGGCAGGTATTCTTATTACACTGCAACGCCTGAATACAACCGAGAGCAAACATAAAGCCACGTCCCGTTACGGTGAAATCAGCCCCCATACAAAGTGCAGCACCGACATCGGTAGGGTTAATCAATTTACCTGAGGCAATCACACGTACACGCTCACGCAGGTTGTGAGCCATAAGTTTGTTTACCAAAATAGGCAAACTCTCCCGCAGCGGCAGACCTACGCTGTCCATTAACGGCATTGGTGCAGCACCAGTACCACCGTCACAACTGTCTAACGTAATAAAGTCTGGAGCACTCTCTACGCCACGCTTGTTAACCGACTCACAAAATTCATCCAACCACTCAGCATCGCCCAATACCATTTTGAAACCACATGGTTTACCGGTGATACGACGTACCTTTTCAATCATATCAAGCAGGTCATCAATAGAAGCTATATCTGGATGACGGTTTGGGCTTAAAGAATCTTGGCCTACAGGGATACCACGTACCGCTGCAATCTCTGGTGTTACCTTCTCACCCGGCAAGATACCACCTTTACCCGGTTTAGCACCCTGACTCAGTTTGATCTCGAACATCTTAACTTGAGGAAGATCACCTTTCTCTTTTAGCTTTTCCTCAGAGAACTTTCCGTTTTCATCACGCAAACCATATTTTGCAGTGCCAATCTGATAAACAATGTCACAGCCTGATTCCAGGTGGAAAGGCGATACCCCGCCTTCACCTGTGTTCATCCAACAACCTGCTTTCTTAGCCCCCTGAGATAAGGCCTCGATTGCAGGTCGGGATAGCGCACCATAACTCATGCCAGAAATATTAAAAAAAGAAGCTGCATCGTAAGGTGTCTTACAGTAAGGACCTATACGTAAACTCTGCGTTGTTACCGCATCTTCCTTTAAGGTTGGGAAAGGACAGTTTAGAAAATAATAGGTACCAGGAATACGTAGATCACGTGACGAACCAAAGGCAATAGTGCTATCTACATTCTTGGCTGCGCGATAAACCCAAGAGCGTTGCGCACGGTTAAATGGCATCTCCTCGCGATCCATAGCAAAGAAGTACTGACGGAAAAATTCACCAGCATGTTCAAACAGGTAGCGAAAGCGACCAATCAGAGGGTAGTTACGACGGATAGTTTGCGCTGTTTGATGTTTATCGATTTGGTATAAAACTACCGCCACAACGATTGCGACAACAAACAGTACCAAGAACGCAATCCCAACAAACGCGATAAAATTTATAGCAAAGCTCGACATTGAATCATTCATGCTATGGACCTCCTATAGACATAGCACCGCCTCTTAACGAGGTTTTTTCTTTGTTTGTATGCTGTATCGGCTTCTGTGTAAATAGATAAATCAAAATATCCTATAGTTATTAATAGGCTAGCATCCATTATTAACCTTATAAGCGAAAATCCCGCTGTAACATTAAAACTTTCTAACATTTTAAAAGGCATACAAAAGCAAGGTATTTAAACGACAAAGGCAGATTTTATGCGCTAAAAAGCGACTTTTTTTGCCTGATATTTGCCAACCCCCTTAATCAAGAGGTATGGTACGTCGCTCTTCTATTTTTTAGACTTTCAGCCTAAGGAATAGTACTTTTTTATAGGTCATATTTACGAATTGAACCTAACCCTGATTCATTTTTGAACAGGCGCTTGTTTTTTCGTTATACGCCCCTATTTAACTAGGTATTGTTTAACGTAAGCCTATTTTCTCTACGTAAGAGCTTACGGATTCAGATTTTGATAACTACCGAATTGGAAGACCTGCTTCATGACCAACTTGCCTGACGTTACCAGCCATCAAAATCCTGAGATTCACGGCTCTCTGGACTGGGTGGGCATGAATGGAATCACCGTCCCTCTGCAATTTGACGATAGTAAACTAGGTGTAAACAGCATCGAAGCACGCGTTAATACCTACGTTAATCTGGTAAACCCAAAGGTTAAAGGCATTCATATGTCGCGCCTTTACCTTGCGCTAAGTAACTTTTTTGAGAATCAAACACTGAATGTTCCTGCGTTAACAGATTTCTTATCCCACCTATTGGATAGCCATCACGATATCTCAACTCAGGTTTTCCTAAACTTTGATTTTGATTTCCTAATCAAGCGCGATGCTCTAAAAAGCGATAACAGCGGTTGGAAAAGCTACTCCACGACGCTACGTGCAACTCTGAAAGATGGCGAAGTAGTTCTGGAACTAGCAACACGCGTTCCGTACTCATCCACTTGTCCGTGTTCAGCAGCATTATCACGTCAGCTATTAGCTCAGGCATTCACTGATGACTTTGCCAACAAAGGCAGCATTAACGTTGAAGACGTAGAGAACTGGTTAAAGTCTGAAAAGGGCTCATTCGCTACGCCCCATAGCCAACGTAGCCAAGCAACAGCTTGGGTTAAACTGGATAAAGATATGGGTGCATTCCCACTTACAGATCTAATAGATCTTGTTGAAGATGCATTAAAAACACCAGTACAAACTGCTGTAAAACGTGCTGACGAACAAGAGTTTGCTCGTTTGAATGGCCATAACTTAATGTTCTGCGAAGACGCTGCACGACGCGTTAAGCAAGCACTACTAAGCCAAGAGCAATACGCGGATTTCTGGTTGAAGGTAGAGCACTTCGAAAGCTTACACGCTCATGATGCAGTAGCTCTTGCGTCTAAAGGTATTGCAGGCGGTTACAGCCCAGCTGATTACAGCTAAGCTTTAAATTCGATAATAAAAAAGGCAGCTTAATAGCTGCCTTTTTTATTTGTAGTTTATGATTTACCAAGCTTGTAGTAACTCTGCCACTCAGATTCTGGCACCATACTTCCACCTGTCGCCCAGATGATATGGGTTGAGTTATCCAACTTATTCAGCAAGCCATGATTCTGAAGGTAGCTTTCGCCCTGCGAGATCAGATTAATAATGCCTGTCGCTCCCGCCAAAGCCGATGGCTCCAACGCTATATGCTCACTCTCATAAATTTCGGCCAATAACTGATAAAGTGTTTTGTCCTCTACGGTATAAACCCCACTTAACAGTGGCTCCATCACCTTACCAACAAAACCGGAAGCACGACCTACTGCTAGGCCATCAGCACAAGTTTGGTTGTCGATACCTAACTCCTGAACACTGATCTGATCATGTAAGCCAGTATACATACCCACCAACATACAGGGAGATTGAGTTGGCTCAGCAAAGAAGCAATGAACATGATCGCCAAAGAGCAGCTTCAAACCAAAAGCAACACCACCAGGGCCGCCACCGACACCACAAGGCAGATAGATAAACAACGGATGTTCAGCGTCGACCTGAATGTTTTGCTCAGATAGCTGTTTAGCTAGACGTTCTGCAGCAACCGCATAGCCTAAAAACAGGTCATTTGAGTTCTCATCATCAACAAAGTGACAACGCTGCTGGCTGAGCGCTTGTTTGCGCCCCTCTTCTACCGCTTTACTGTAATCGTCTTCATATTCAATGACCTGCACGCCTTTGCTACGTAGTAGGTCTTTCTTCCACTGCCGAGCATCTGCAGACATATGAACCGTCACCGAAAAGCCTAACTCAGCCCCCATAATTCCGATACTAAGCCCAAGGTTGCCGGTTGATCCCACCACAATTTTATACTGACTAAAGAGTTCGCGGCAGACATCACTATTTAGCTTGCTGTAACAGCTATCTTTGCTGATCAGACCGGCCTCTATAGCAACGGTCTCAGCATACTTGAGCACCTCATAGATACCACCACGTGCTTTTATCGAACCAGATATAGGTAGATGGCTGTCACACTTCAACAGCAAACGGCCGGGGAGACTTTGATTAGCTCTTTTCTCTAACTGGTGATGAAATTGAGGCACCTCACACAACGGCGATTCAATCATGCCTTTTTTGGCAGCGGTTTCTGGAAACACTTCCGCCAGATAGGGAGCAAAGCGATTCAATCTTGCCGAGGAATCTTTAACATCAGTTTGCGTCAATGGCAGGTGCGCTGATACTGCAGCAAAGTCCGTAATTTTAGGGTTTATCCAAAGCAACGGCTGAGTTTTCTGAAGCCGCTCCAATAAGGGAAACTTATGTATCAGATCATTTATTTCCTGTCTGTTTAACCCCATGAATCCAGCTCCGATCGAATAAATTTTGTTAATTCCAATTAATGAAATTAGGATAAAACCATTAAACCAGTGCTTATAATTTACAACAAACCATAAAAAAACATCCTTGGATTAAAATGGCTAATCTGAACCTCTCTCACTTGAATAGCGCCGTGCTCGCTAACCTGCAATGCTTCAGCAGCGCAGCCAAGCACCTCAGCTTTACCCTAGCGGCAGAAGAGTTAAGTCTTACTCAAGGAGCCATTAGCCAACGGATACGTAAACTGGAAGAACAACTCGGTTTTGCCCTGTTCTTACGCTACAACCGTCGTCTACAGCTCACAGCTGAGGGTGAAAGGCTCCTGATACAAACCAATAACAGCCTAACCGAGCTCAATAATCTGATTCGGGATATCCATACCCAAGGGCTTGCCGGTGAACTCTCACTTTCCGTTCCCCCCTCTTTTGCTTCACAGTGGTTGCTGGAAAAGCTGGCTGACTTCTCTCAGCTCTACCCACAAATTTTTATTCGTATGGAAACCCATAGTCGTCTGATCGACTTTTACGCCGAACAGATCGATCTAGCGATCTATTATGGTCAGGGCGAGTACCCGGGGTTGGTTAGTTGGCCACTCATGGATGAACAGCTCATTCCCGTTTGTACCAAAGACTTCGCAGATAAACATGACTTATTGGATAGGCCAGAAAAACTAAAACACTGCCCTCTATTACATGATGCTCAAGCATGGCCTGAAGCTGGCCCTTATTCAGAATGGTCCTACTGGGCCGATCAACAAACATTGAACCTAGTTCTAAAACAGGGGCACTGCTTTGATAAGTCAGAATATGCAGTGAATGCAGCTAAATCAGGTTTAGGCGTTGCTATGGGGCGTAAGCAGCTAATCGAAAAAGCACTGAACAGTGGAGAACTGATAAACCCATTTGGAGTATTACAGCCGATCCAATCTCAACAAGGCTATTTTCTGGTCACCCACGAAGACAGGAAGGAGCAGCCTATTATCAAGGCATTTAGGGAGTGGATTCTGGAAAAAGTACAGGCCCACTGATCAGTGAGCCTGTTATAGAAGTCTTATTAGCTAAAGCCGTTACTCAACCGTTACCGACTTAGCCAAATTTCGTGGCTGATCCACGTCCGTGCCTTTCAAAATCGCCACATGATATGAAAGTAACTGCAGCGGGATCGTATAAAGAACAGGCTGCATAACTTCATCACATACAGGCATATTCAGAACATAAGTGCCCTCTTCCGGTTGCACTTTGTCAGAACCTGCAAAGACAAACAGTTCACCACCACGAGCGCGGACTTCCTGTAGATTTGCTTTTAGCTTATCCAACATATCGTTCTGCGGGGCTACTGCGACGACTGGCATCTCTTTATCGACCAACGCCAATGGGCCATGTTTTAGCTCACCTGCTGGGTAAGACTCCGCATGGATATAAGAGATCTCTTTCAGCTTAAGCGCACCCTCTTTTGCCACAGGGTACAAAGTGCCGCGGCCTAGGAACAGTGAATGATTCTTTTCAGCAAAAGATTGCGCCATCTGCTCTATATCACTATCCATTGCTAGAGCTTGCTGAACCTGTTCAGGAAGCTTTTTAAGCGCGGTGATGATGGCTGCTTCAGTTTCTTCGGTTAAGCCATTACGACGGCCAAGTGCGATTGTCGTTAGCATCAACGCCACTAATTGTGTCGTAAACGCTTTAGTCGACGCCACACCAATCTCTGGACCCGCGTTAGTCATCAAGGTCAGATCTGATTCACGCACCAAAGAGCTGCCCGGAACGTTGCAGATAACCAGGGACGCCAAAACACGATCCTGAATTTCACGTAGCGCAGCTAACGTATCTGCTGTTTCACCAGACTGTGAAATGGTCAGGAATAGCGTACCTTCAGGAATCACAACTGAACGGTAACGGTACTCACTGGCAACCTCGACCATACATGGGATACCGACGAGATCTTCTATCCAGTACTTAGCAATCAAACCCGCATGGTAACTCGTACCACAAGCAATGATCTGTACCTGCTTAACCTGATCAAACACTTCTGCTGCTTTAACGCCGAAGCATTGTTCCAGCAGTTTATCTTCACTGATACGCCCTTCTAAACACGCTTTGATCACTTCTGGCTGCTCATAGGTCTCTTTAAGCATATAGTGCTTAAATTCACCTTTATCGGCAGAGCTTACACCGTGTTCAAACTGGCTAACTTCACGCTCTACTTTTTTACCGGAGATATCCGTTACCGTGATATCTGCCGCCGTCAGGGTCGCAACATCACCATCCTCCAAGAACATAAAACGGTCTGTTACTTGTAATAACGCTAGTTGATCGGAGGCGATAAAGTTCTCGCCAATACCAACACCGATCACCAACGGGCTACCTTTACGCGCGGTTACCAACTGGGAAGGATCTGCTTTTTCGATCACGCCCAACGCATAAGCACCTTCAAGCTGGCCAATAATATTGGAAACGGCAGTGTGCAAAGAGCTGGTTGATTTAAGCTCTCTAGCAAGTAAGTGTGCAATTACTTCAGTATCAGTTTCTGAGCTAAATTTATAACCATCGTTTTGCAGATCGGCTTTTAGCTCTTCAAAATTCTCGATAATACCGTTGTGTACGACTGCCAGTTGGTCACCGGACATATGCGGATGAGCATTCGCTTCACAAGGTACACCGTGAGTCGCCCAACGGGTATGTGCGATACCTGTTGTACCCACTAGAGGCTGCTCTTGTAAGGCATCAGAGAGCGCTTGAACCTTGCCATTACGGCGACAACGTTGAATACCCGCTTCGGTCTGCAATGCGACGCCAGCAGAGTCATAGCCGCGATATTCCAAACGACGCAAACCTTCTAGCAGGATTTCCTGAACAGGCCTAGCTGCAACAGCGCCTACAATTCCACACATGATTAGTTTCCTTTCTTCTTAGGACGCGGCCAGTTTTTCAATTCAGTTTGTTTTGCACGAGTAATCGCAAGCGCATCATCGGATACAGGTTTAGCAATCGTTGAACCTGCGCCGACAGTCGCCATAGCGCCCACTTTAACCGGTGCAACCAGCGCAGTATTAGAACCAATAAATGCGTTGTCACCGATTTCTGTCAGCGACTTATTTACGCCGTCGTAGTTACAAGTAATAGTACCGGCGCCGATGTTTACATCTTTACCCAGTACAGCATCACCCACATAAGAAAGGTGATTGATCTTGCTTCCCTCACCTACAATCGCTTTTTTGGTTTCAACAAAGTTTCCAACCTTAGCTTTAGCAGCAAGCTGAGTGCCTGGACGTAAACGTGCAAACGGGCCGATATCACAAGATTCCGCAATCACAGCATCTTCAATCACTGTATTTGCCTTGATACGAGTACCCGCTGCAACAGTACAGTTTTTCAGGTAACAGTTTGGTTCGATTACAACATCATCACCCAGAACAACATCACCCTCTAAAACAACGTTTACATCGATCAGAAGGTCCTGACCAATAGAGACATTACCGCGCACATCAACACGCGCCGGATCAGCCAACGTTGCACCGTTCACCATCAACCATTCAGCACGTTGCAACTGATACCAGCGTTCTAGTTCAGCCAACTGAACGCGGTTGTTAACCCCTTGGACTTCCTCTTCAGCTTCAGGCTGAATCGCGCTGATCTTCACGCCACCATTGGCAGCCATCGCGATGATATCAGTCAGATAATATTCGCCTTGCGCATTTTCAGAGGATAGCTGCGGTAACCAATCAGCAAGATACTGGCTCTTAACCGCTAAAATTCCGGTATTTACTTCATTGATTAGGTGCTGCTCTGGCGAAGCATCTTTATGCTCAACAATCGCCACAACTTTGTCTTCGCTATTACGTACGATGCGGCCGTAACCGGTAGGATCTTTTAGATTCACTGTCAGTAGTGCCAAATCCCCTGTAGCAGCGATATCCACCATCTCTTGCATAGTGGCAGCTTGTGTTAGCGGCACATCGCCATAAAGCACAAGCACAACACTGTCATCAGCCACCTCAGGCATCGCCTGAGCCACTGCATGACCTGTACCTTTTTGTTCCGCCTGCAGAGCAAAATTAAGCGCTTGCCCCTGCAGCTCTTCACGTAATTTATCCGCGCCGTGACCGATTACAACGTGCGTGTTTACCCCCTGTAGTGACGATGCAGTGTCGATTACATGTTGCACCATCGCTTTACCGCCAACCTTGTGCAGTACTTTAGGGAGTTTGGATTTCATACGGCTACCCTGACCAGCAGCCAAAATGACAACGTCTACAGACATAGTCTTACCTTTCCTTTGTAGGTTTACGCTTTATTTTAATCGCACTTTAAAGTAAAACTAAAACCATACAATCCCTTTTGTCACAAATTTTATGACAATTATGAATAACGACGTTTTTAAAATATTGGGCTTAAACCCTAGAGAAATTGAGATCTATAAAGCCTTATTGACCTTAGGGGCAAGTTCTATACGAACAATTGCTGACAAATCAGGGGTTAATCGCGGTAGTGCCTATGAAAGTCTCAAAGAGATGCAGCAAAAAGGGATTGTGACCTATCAACCTAAAGGCAAGCGACGTTTATTCGCCCCTGTAGATCCAGATATTCTTTTACAGCTGGCTGAAGATCGTCGACAGAACTTAGATAAAGCGATCGACGAGCTGAAACAAAGCATTATTCCTGAGCTGCAGCACCTTAAACCTGACTTTAATACTGCCAATGTCAGCTTCTATGAAGGCGATGACGGTATAGAGCACGTACTGAAAGACATTCTGGTTACGGTGTCTAGCTCAGATGCTGATAGCTACTCAGTCTTCTCCTCCAAGCCGATCAGGAAGCACCTCTATCGACCCTTCCCTAACTTCACTAACCAGCGCATACAACGTGGTATTAACGTACGCGCCATTGCAATCGGTGATGGAGGTGAAGACGCTCTGCTATCAGAACGTAAGTGGATCAAAACGGAAGGTAAAGTAGATGCAGCTTATATCGCGATCTACCCACCTAAATGTGCAATCATCTCACTCGCTTCAGAAAACTACCCAACAGCGGTAGTGATTGATTCGCCGGAAGTAGCCGGTGCTCAGAAAATCATCTTTGATACGCTATGGCGACTGCTGTAGCTCACCTAAAAATATCACACTCTCCTTAACAGCTAAAACGATCTCAATTGCCTCCTTTTAATTGGGTTATATTATAACATTACACTTCATGTCATAATTGGCCGGGGTTATAGCCACTCACCCGAAGTACGAGACACAAAGGTATTGCAGCAATGAAAGACACATTGATTAAGAACGCGATCATTATCAATGAAGGCGAACAAAGAGAAGTCGATCTAAGAATTAAAGACCAAAGAATCGATCTAATTGCTGCTGATATAGACGCTAAAGCTACCGACACAGTTATCGATGCTAAGGGGTGCTGGCTGCTTCCAGGAATGATCGACGATCAGGTGCATTTCCGTGAACCAGGCTTAACACATAAAGGCAGTATCGCAACCGAATCGCGCGCGGCAGTTGCCGGAGGCATCACTAGCTATATGGAGATGCCAAATGTTAACCCTTCAACAACCAATGCAGCTGCACTAGAGAATAAATACAATATTGCGGCGCAAAACTCAGCAGCAAACTATGCATTCTATCTAGGAGCAACAGAAGATAACTTAGACGATATAAAAGCCTTAGATCCGACCAAAACCTGTGGCGTAAAAGTGTTTATGGGTGCCTCTACCGGTAACCTACTCGTCGAGAACCCAACCGCTTTAGAAGGGATCTTCCGTGAAAGCCCTGTCTTGATCGTTACACATTGCGAAAGCGGCCCGGTCATCGCCAACAACCTAAAACGTGTTCAAGACACCGGACGTAAGATTACGATACACGACCATCCTATTATTCGTGATGATGAAGCCTGCCTTGCTTCCTCATCTTACGCAGTAGAACTAGCAAAGAAATACCAAAGTAATCTTCATGTTCTGCATATCACTACAGAAAAAGAGCTGAGCTTATTTCAATCAGGCCCTGTCCAAGGCAAGAAGATCACAGCAGAAGCTTGCGTACATCATCTATGGTTTAGTGCTGAAGATTACGAAACGCGCGGTAACTTAATTAAATGCAACCCAGCAATTAAATCCCTACAGGATCGCAATGCACTGCTAAATGCACTTAAAACTGGGCAGATCGATATCATCGCAACCGATCACGCTCCGCACACACTGACCGAGAAGCTGGTTGATTATTCAGATGCACCAGCAGGCCTTCCCCTTGTCCAACACGCTCTACTAACCTTATTAGAGCACGTTAATTTAGGCCGTATGTCGATCGAACAAGTTGTCGAGAAAGTATGCCATAACCCTGCTATCCGTTATGGTGTTTTAGAACGTGGATTTATTCGCAAGGGTTACTTTGCCGATCTAGTTCTGGTTGATCCGAAAAAATCGACATTGGTAAGCCATGCGAATAGCCTATACCACTGTGAATGGACTCCGTTTGACGGCCTAGAATTCTCGGGTCAGATAAAATCGACTTGGGTAAATGGACACCTGGTATATGATGGTACACAGACACTAGTTCAGGAAGGCGTTGCTAAACCATTAGCCTTTTCTGGTCTATAACAGTCTAAAGATACGCTTAACTTCTAATAAAAAATAACAAAGCCTCTATCACCTGTTAGAGGCAACAATTAGGAGCAACAATGCTTAGAAAGTGTCCGGCGGGTTACTACCCAGAAGTGTCAGGCAAGGCCTTTATTGACCCTACAGCCATCGTTTGTGGCCGTGTGATTATCGAAGATAATGTTTTTGTTGGCCCTTACGCTGTAATCAGAGCCGATGAGGTTGATGCATCAGGTGATATGCAGCCCGTACTGATCAAACAAGGCTCTAATCTTCAAGATGGCGTAGTGATTCACTCAAAGGCCGGTGCAGAAGTTATAGTAGGTGAGCGTACCTCTATCGCCCATCGCTCGATTGTACATGGCCCATGTACAGTCGGTGACGATGTCTTTATCGGCTTTAACAGTGTCGTCTTCCGCTGCCATATAGGCGACGGTAGCGTGATTAGACACAATGCCGTAGTCGAAGGGGTCGATCTACCAGAACGCTCTCACGTGCCTCCTATGACGGCCATAGCGCATGAATCTGATCTAGCGTCGGTCGAAAAGGTATCGCCTGAATTCTCTTCGTTCTCAGAATCCGTCGTCTCAGCCAACCATGTACTAGTCGAAGGCTATAAAGAGCTAGGCGACGAGCTCTAACAGCCTTCAATCTTTTCTTTTAGCTCCATCAAATCAGGCACCCTTGGGTTGTCTTTTTATTAGGATGTTAGTTGCTAGTGAGTGTATGTGGGTTAAGCCTAGTATAACCACTTCGTTCAGTATTGTTTTAGCTCCACAACGAAAAAACCCCGATCACATCGTGACCGGGGTTTTCTCTTAATTAAATGCTTGGCGATGACCTACTCTCACATGGGGAAGCCCCACACTACCATCGGCGATGTTGCGTTTCACGTCTGAGTTCGGGATGGATTCAGGTGGTTCCACAACTCTATGGTCGCCAAGCAAAACTGTTACAACTTAGATCTGATTCTTCTTTTATTTGATCTAGATAGTTTATCGACTGTAGCTTAACTACGCGCTAATTCGTTACTCTCTATCGTCTTACGTATCTTACAAGTCACTTGCCAAACGCCTTGGGCGTTATATGGTCAAGCCTCACGGGCAATTAGTATTGGTTAGCTCAACGCCTCACAGCGCTTCCACACCCAACCTATCAACGTCGTAGTCTTCAACGGCCCTTTAGGGGAATCAAGTTCCCAGTGAGATCTCATCTTGAAGGAGGCTTCCCGCTTAGATGCTTTCAGCGGTTATCCCGTCCGAACGTAGCTACCCGGCAATGCAATTGGCATCACAACCGGTACACCAGAGGTTCGTTCACTCCGGTCCTCTCGTACTAGGAGCAACTCTTCTCAAATCTCAAACGCCCACGGCAGATAGGGACCGAACTGTCTCACGACGTTCTAAACCCAGCTCGCGTACCACTTTAAATGGCGAACAGCCATACCCTTGGGACCGGCTTCAGCCCCAGGATGTGATGAGCCGACATCGAGGTGCCAAACACCGCCGTCGATGTGAACTCTTGGGCGGTATCAGCCTGTTATCCCCGGAGTACCTTTTATCCGTTGAGCGATGGCCCTTCCATACAGAACCACCGGATCACTAGAACCTACTTTCGTACCTGCTCGACGTGTCTGTCTCGCAGTCAAGCACCCTTCTACTCTTGCGCTCATTGCATGATTTCCGACCATGCTGAGGGTACCTTCGTGCTCCTCCGTTACTCTTTGGGAGGAGACCGCCCCAGTCAAACTACCCACCACACAATGTCCCCGATCCCGCTTAGGGAACTGGGTTAGAACCTCAACATTACCAGGCTGGTATTTCAAAGGTGGCTCCACTCTATCTGGCGACAGAGTTTCAAAGCCTCCCAGCTATTCTACACAAGTAATGTCAAAGTCCACTGTGAAGCTGTAGTAAAGGTTCACGGGGTCTTTCCGTCTAGCCGCGGGTAAACTGCATCTTAACAGCTATTTCAATTTCACTGAGTCTCGGGTGGAGACAGTGTGGCCATCGTTACGCCATTCGTGCAGGTCGGAACTTACCCGACAAGGAATTTCGCTACCTTAGGACCGTTATAGTTACGGCCGCCGTTTACCGGGGCTTCGATCAAGAGCTTCGCGCAAGCGCTAACCCCATCAATTAACCTTCCGGCACCGGGCAGGCGTCACACCCTATACGTCCTCTTTCGAGTTTGCAGAGTGCTATGTTTTTAATAAACAGTCGCAGCCACCTGGTATCTTCGACCGGCCTCAGCTTAGGGAGCAAGTCCCATCACCAAAACCGGCGCACCTTCTCCCGAAGTTACGGTGCCATTTTGCCTAGTTCCTTCACCCGAGTTTTCTCATACGCCTTAGTATTCTCTACCTGACCACCTGTGTCGGTTTAGGGTACGGTTAGTCATAACCTGAAGCTTAGAGGATTTTCCTGGAAGCATGGCATCAACTACTTCAGTCCATAAAGGACCTCGTCATCGATTCTCGGTCTTAAAAGAGCCCGGATTTACCTAAGCTCTAAACCTACTATCTTAAACGCGGACAACCAACGCCGCGCTAGCCTAGCCTTCTCCGTCCCCCCATCGCAGTTATGAGCAGTACAGGAATATTAACCTGTTTCCCATCGGATACGCTCTTCAGCCTCTCCTTAGGGGCCGACTCACCCTACCTCGAATAGCGTTGGATAGGAACCCTTGGTCTTCCGGCGGGGAGGGTTTTCACCTCCCTTATCGTTACTCATGTCAGCATTCTGCACTTCTGATACCTCCACGGTGCCTTACAGCTTCCGCTTCAACAGCTTACAGAACGCTCCTCTACCATGCACAAAGTGCATCCGTAGCTTCGGTGTTATGCTTAGCCCCGTTATATCTTCCGCGCGGGCCGACTCGACTAGTGAGCTATTACGCTTTCTTTAAAGGGTGGCTGCTTCTAAGCCAACCTCCTAGCTGTCTAAGCCTTCCCACATCGTTTCCCACTTAGCATAAACTTTGGGACCTTAGCTGACGGTCTGGGTTGTTTCCCTTTCCACGACGGACGTTAGCACCCGCCGTGTGTCTCCCGTGATTGAACTCATGGGTATTCGGAGTTTGCATCGGGTTGGTAAGTCGGGATGACCCCTAGCCGAAACAGTGCTCTACCCCCCATGGTTAGACACGAGGCACTACCTAAATAGTTTTCGAGGAGAACCAGCTATCTCCGAGTTTGATTAGCCTTTCACTCCTATCCACAAGTCATCCGCTGGCTTTTCAACGACAGTCGGTTCGGTCCTCCAATGCATGTTACTGCATCTTCAACCTGCCCATGGATAGATCACTCGGTTTCGGGTCTACTCCTAGCGACTGGACGCCCTATTAAGACTCGGTTTCCCTACGGCTCCGCAAATGCTTAACCTTGCCACTAAAAGTAAGTCGCTGACCCATTATACAAAAGGTACGCAGTCACCGTCCTAAAACGGCTCCCACTGCTTGTACGTACACGGTTTCAGGGTCTATTTCACTCCCCTCACAGGGGTTCTTTTCGCCTTTCCCTCACGGTACTGGTTCACTATCGGTCAGTCAGGAGTATTTAGCCTTGGAGGATGGTCCCCCCATATTCAGACAGCGTTTCACGTGTGCCGTCCTACTCGATTTCACTTTAAAAGACCTTTCACATACGGGGCTATCACCCACTATGGCCACACTTTCCAGAGTGTTCTGTTAAATCTAATAAAGCTTAAGGGCTAGTCCCCGTTCGCTCGCCGCTACTTAGGGAATCTCGGTTGATTTCTTTTCCTCTGGGTACTTAGATGTTTCAGTTCCCCAGGTTCGCCTCTAATAACCTATGTATTCAGTTAAAAGATACCTATAAATAGGTGGGTTTCCCCATTCGGAAATGTCCGGATCAAAGGTTGTTTACCACCTCCCCGAACCTTATCGCAGGTTACAACGTCCTTCATCGCCTCTGACTGCCAAGGCATCCACCGTGCACGCTTAGTCACTTGACCATATAACCCGAAGGCGTCTGGAATCACAGTAACTTGTATTGCTAGTAACGATAGATTTCGCCGAATTGGCGCATGCAGTAAAACTACATGTCTTAAATCTAAATCAAATGAATCAAATCCAAATTGTTAAAGAGCGTTTAAAGCAAAAAAGCTTTAAAAGATAATGTCTTAAACGACAATATGTTTTAAAACTCTTCCTTCTCATCCAGAGGATGATGGTGGAGCTATGCGGGATCGAACCGCAGACCTCCTGCGTGCAAAGCAGGCGCTCTCCCAGCTGAGCTATAGCCCCAAGAAAAACAGTAAGGCTATTGATTGGTAGGCCTGAGTGGACTTGAACCACCGACCTCACCCTTATCAGGGGTGCGCTCTAACCAGCTGAGCTACAAGCCTACACCGTTGCTCTTAACTTCTCTGATCAGATAATTCGTGTGAACGCTTGCCGAGAATCGGCTTTCGTTTAAGGAGGTGATCCAGCCCCAGGTTCCCCTAGGGCTACCTTGTTACGACTTCACCCCAGTCATGAACCACACCGTGGTAACCGCCCTCCCGAAGGTTAAGCTAGCTACTTCTGGTGCAATCCACTCCCATGGTGTGACGGGCGGTGTGTACAAGGCCCGGGAACGTATTCACCGCGACATTCTGATTCGCGATTACTAGCGATTCCGACTTCATGGAGTCGAGTTGCAGACTCCAATCCGGACTACGACCGGTTTTCTGAGATTAGCTTACCCTCGCAGGTTCGCGGCCCTCTGTACCGGCCATTGTAGCACGTGTGTAGCCCAACTCGTAAGGGCCATGATGACTTGACGTCGTCCCCACCTTCCTCCGGTTTGTCACCGGCAGTCTCCTTAGAGTTCCCACCCGAAGTGCTGGCAAATAAGGACAAGGGTTGCGCTCGTTACGGGACTTAACCCAACATTTCACAACACGAGCTGACGACAGCCATGCAGCACCTGTCTCAGAGTTCCCGAAGGCACGAAACTATCTCTAGTAACTTCTCTGGATGTCAAGAGTTGGTAAGGTTCTTCGCGTTGCGTCGAATTAAACCACATGCTCCACCGCTTGTGCGGGCCCCCGTCAATTCATTTGAGTTTTAACCTTGCGGCCGTACTCCCCAGGCGGTCTACTTATCGCGTTAGCTGCGCCACTAAAAGATCAAGTCTCCCAACGGCTAGTAGACATCGTTTACGGCGTGGACTACCAGGGTATCTAATCCTGTTTGCTCCCCACGCTTTCGCACCTCAGTGTCAATATCGGTCCAGGTAGTCGCCTTCGCCACTGGTGTTCCTTCCTATATCTACGCATTTCACCGCTACACAGGAAATTCCACTACCCTCTACCGTATTCTAGATTGGCAGTATCAGGTGCAGTTCCAAGGTTGAGCCCTGGGCTTTCACATCTGACTGACCAATCCACCTACGCGCGCTTTACGCCCAGTAATTCCGATTAACGCTCGCACCCTCCGTATTACCGCGGCTGCTGGCACGGAGTTAGCCGGTGCTTCTTCTGCAGTTAACGTCACAGCTAGCAGGTATTAACTACTAACCTTTCCTCACTGCTGAAAGTGCTTTACAACCCTAGGGCCTTCTTCACACACGCGGCATGGCTGCATCAGGCTTGCGCCCATTGTGCAATATTCCCCACTGCTGCCTCCCGTAGGAGTCTGGACCGTGTCTCAGTTCCAGTGTGGCTGATCATCCTCTCAGACCAGCTAGAGATCGTCGCCTTGGTGAGCCATTACCTCACCAACTAGCTAATCTCACGCAGGCTCATCCAATAGTGCAAGGTCCGAAGATCCCCTGCTTTCCCCCTTAGGGCGTATGCGGTATTAGACCAAATTTCTCTGGCTTATCCCCCGCTACTGGGTAGATTCCTACGCGTTACTCACCCGTCCGCCACTCGTCATCAACTAGCAAGCTAGTCATGTTACCGTTCGACTTGCATGTGTTAGGCCTGCCGCCAGCGTTCAATCTGAGCCATGATCAAACTCTTCAGTTTAAATCATTTGTGTTACCAGGAATGTGGTAACGGGCTCTAGTACTAAACAACCGGATAACATTCTTAAGAACGTTAAACCTTTGTAAATCGCTTTAAATGAATTCACTTGGTTGCTTGTCTAGAAAAAGTTTGCTTCTTCTCAACAAGCGCCCACACGAATTATCTGATCAAATTGTTAAAGAGCGTTGCTTTCTTGACTCTCCGCTGAACCAGCGTTTCGTCTCAAGCGAGGCGCATATTCTACTTTGCGCTCATTCAAAGTCAACCGTTTATTTTGCAATTTCGTAAAAAGTTTTTACTCAGCAACCGGACTTTGAATCCTGCTCCGTAAGTAATCTTAAAAACCAATGTTTTCAATCACTTACTAAGCACCTCACTCAACTCTGCAGCCCCTTAAAAAGCGGCCTCCCTAAGCAAGGACGGCGAATTCTACAGATATATAAAAAGGCGTCAACACTTAATTTAAAAAAATTGGCATCTGGTTAAGGCTGGCACCTGTAAGCTGTGCGTTTTTTCAAATGCGTAATGTTAAAAGATGTCCTATAAAACGGGTTAACTCCATAGTTGTACCCTTGCAAATAACAAACATTGAGAATTTTTTGTGTCTGCCCCAAGCAGAAACAAAAAAGGCAACCCGAAGGTTGCCTTTTAGAACTAATGATTTGTAAGAGTCAGTCTTAACGACCAAGCTTCTTACGAATCTGCTGTAGGGTACGAAGCTGAGCCGCAGCTTCAGCCAGCTGACTCGCTGCTTTAGAGTATTCGAACTCTGCAGTTTTATCAGACATCGCCTGTTCAGCATGTTTCTGTGCTTCTTGAGCTTTCGCTTCATTAAGGTCTGCAGCATGTAGAGCAGTGTCTGCAAGTACAGTTACCTTATGAGGCTGAACTTCAATGAAGCCACCGGATACGTAGAAGATATCCTGTTCGCCACCCTGTTTGCGTAGCTCGACAGGGCCTGGTTTTAGTTCCGTCAGAAGCGGAGCGTGACCTGGATATACACCCAGATCACCCAGGCTACCTGTTACGGATACGAATTCAATAAGGCCAGAGAATAGTTCTTCTTCAGCACTTACGATGTCGCAATGAACAGTCATAGCCATATTTATACCTCGTAAAGGTTAGCTAAAGGCAATTACATGCCTTTAGCTTTCTCGATCGCTTCGTCGATACCACCGACCATGTAGAACGCCTGCTCTGGCAGATCGTCGTACTGGCCTTCCAGGATGCCTTTAAAGCCGCTGATAGTTTCTTTCAGTGGCACGTATTTACCAGGAGCACCGGTGAATACTTCAGCTACGAAGAACGGCTGAGATAGGAAACGTTGCATCTTACGAGCACGTGCTACCAGAGCTTTATCTTCTTCAGACAGTTCGTCCATACCTAGAATCGCGATGATGTCTTTCAGCTCTTTATAGCGCTGTAGTACACCCTGAACGTTACGAGCGATCTCGTAGTGTTCTTGACCGATTACTAGTGGGTCTAGCTGACGAGATGTAGAGTCCAGTGGATCTACCGCTGGGTAGATACCTAGCTCTGCGATTTGACGAGACAATACTACTGTTGCGTCAAGGTGAGAGAAGGTTGTCGCTGGAGACGGGTCAGTCAAGTCATCGGCTGGTACGTATACCGCCTGGATAGACGTGATGGAACCAGTCTTAGTAGAAGTGATACGCTCCTGAAGAACGCCCATCTCTTCTGCTAGAGTTGGCTGGTAACCTACCGCTGAAGGCATACGACCTAGAAGTGCTGATACCTCAGTACCCGCTAGTGTGTAACGGTAGATGTTGTCTACGAACAACAATACGTCACGACCTTCGTCACGGAATTTCTCAGCCATAGTCAGGCCAGTCAACGCTACACGTAGACGGTTACCTGGAGGCTCATTCATCTGACCGTATACTAGAGATACTTTATCCAATACGTTGGATTCTTTCATCTCGTAGTAGAAGTCGTTACCCTCACGAGTACGCTCACCTACACCGGCAAATACGGAGAAACCTGAGTGCTCGATCGCGATGTTACGGATCAGCTCCATCATGTTTACGGTTTTACCTACACCCGCACCACCGAACAGACCAACTTTACCACCCTTAGCGAACGGACATACAAGGTCGATTACCTTGATACCAGTTTCTAGTAGTTCGTTAGATGCAGACTGCTCATCGTAAGAAGGCGCTTTACGGTGAATAGGCATACGCTCTTCTTCACCGATTTCGCCACATTCATCAATTGGGTTACCCAATACGTCCATGATACGACCCAGTGTTGCTGTACCAACAGGTACAGATACTGGAGCACCAGTGTTTGCAACTTCCAAACCACGGCTTACGCCTTCTGTTTGGCCCATTGCAATCGCACGTACAACACCATCACCCAGCTGTTGCTGAACTTCAAGTGTCAGGCCGGTTTTAGATACAGTTAATGCATCGTAAACCTTCGGTACAGAGTCACGTGGGAATTCCACGTCTACTACCGCGCCGATAATCTGAACAATAGTTCCGCTACTCATGTTCGGATCCTCTTAAAATTTAACCTGTGACCTGTTATTAAACAGCTGCAGCACCACTAACGATCTCAGAGATTTCCTGAGTAATCGCTGCTTGACGAGCTTTATTGTAAATCATCTCTAGCTCGTCAATCATGTCGCCAGCATTGTCTGTTGCGTTCTTCATCGCCAACATACGTGCTGCCTGTTCACAGGCATTGTTCTCAACCACGGCCTGGTAGACCAAGGACTCAACGTAACGAACCAGCAAGCTGTTTAACAGCTCTTTAGCATCTGGCTCATATAGGTAATCCCAATGATGGTTAAGCTTTTCTTCGTCGTCTTCCGCCTTCAGTGGAAGCACCTGATTGACTACAGGCTGCTGTGTCATCGTGTTAACGAAATCGTTAGATACGATGAACAGTTTGTCCAGCTTGCCTTCGTCGTAAGCATCTAGCATGACCTTAACTGACCCGATTAGATCCGCCACTTCTGGCGCATCACCTAGGTGAGTTTTTGCTGCTACTACATTGCCGCCATAGTTCTTAAAGAAAGATGAGGCTTTGCTACCTAGCGCACAGACATCGATGTCGATGCCTTGGTCATGGAACTCTTTCATGCTTTTAACAGCTGCTTTGAACGCATTCACGTTCAAACCACCACACAAGCCACGGTCGGTTGCAACAATTACAAAACCAACTCGCTTAGTCTCACGCTCCTGCATGTACAAGTGTCTGTACTCAGGGTTGGACTTGGCTAGGTGCTGGATTACACCACGGATACTCCGCGCGTACGGGCGAGAAGACTCCATGCGATCCTGTGCTTTACGCATCTTAGAAGCAGCAACCATTTCCATAGCGCTGGTAATCTTCTTAGTGCTCTGCACACTCGCAATTTTTGTCTTAATCTCTTTTCCGACTGCCATAGTTCCGCCTATATAGCTTTGTGTTAGATCTGCATGACTAGCATGCAGATCGATCACTCAAAACGAGTTCTTACCAAGCTTGTGTAGACTTGAACTTCTCGATACCAGCCTTGAACTGAGCAGCAATCTCATCAGAGTAGTTGCCAGTTGCGTTGATGTCGTTCATAAGATCAGCGTATTCGCTGTTGAAGAACGCAATCAAAGCTGCTTCGAAGTCCAGTACTTTATCAAGTGCTACACCTTGTAAATAACCTTCGTTAGCAGCGTACAGGCTAAGACCCATGTCAGCGATAGACATTGGAGAGTACTGTTTCTGCTTCATCAGCTCAGTTACAGACTGACCGTGCTCAAGTTGTGCACGAGTAGCGTCATCAAGGTCAGAAGCGAACTGTGCGAATGCCGCAAGTTCACGGTACTGTGCAAGTGCTAGACGAACACCGCCACCTAGTTTCTTGATGATCTTAGTTTGAGCTGCACCACCTACACGGGATACGGATAGACCAGCGTTGATTGCTGGACGTACACCAGAGTTGAACAAGTCAGTTTCTAGGAAGATCTGACCGTCAGTGATGGAGATTACGTTTGTTGGTACGAATGCGGATACGTCACCACCTTGAGTTTCGATTACAGGCAGAGATGTTAGGGAACCAGTCTGGCCCTTAACTTCACCGTTTGTAAACTTCTCAACGTAGTCAGCGTTTACACGCGCAGCACGCTCAAGTAGACGAGAGTGCAAGTAGAATACGTCACCAGGGTATGCTTCACGACCTGGCGGACGACGTAGCAATAGGGAAATCTGACGATAAGCCCAAGCTTGCTTAGTTAGATCATCATAGATGATCAGAGCGTCTTCACCGCGGTCACGGAAGTATTCACCCATTGTACAACCAGAGTATGGAGCCAAGAACTGCATTGCTGCAGGGTCAGCGGCACCAGCAGCTACAACGATCGTGTGATCCATTGCGCCGTGCTCTTCAAGCTTACGTACAACGTTAGCGATAGTAGACTGTTTCTGGCCTACTGCAACGTAGATACATTTAACGCCTGTACCTTTCTGGTTGATGATAGCGTCGATAGCAATCGCAGATTTACCAATCTGACGGTCACCGATGATTAGCTCACGCTGACCACGACCGATTGGAACCATTGAGTCGATTGCTTTAAGACCAGTCTGTACAGGCTGATCTACGCCTTGACGCTCGATTACACCAGGTGCAACCTTTTCAACAGCGTCAGTTAATTTAGTTTCTACAGGGCCTTTACCATCGATCGGGTTACCCAGAGCGTCTACTACACGACCCTGCAGTTCCGGACCAATTGGTACTTCCAAGATACGGCCAGTACAACGTGCAGTAGCACCTTCTACTAGATCCTGGTAGTCACCCAGTACTACAGCACCAACGGAGTCGCGCTCAAGGTTAAGCGCCATACCGTAGATACCGCCAGGGAATTCAATCATTTCCCCGTACATAACGTCAGCAAGACCGTGGATCGTAATGATACCATCGGAAACGCTCACTACAGTGCCCTCATTACGGGCTTCTGAAGTCACATCAAGAGTTTCGATGCGCTTCTTGAGAATCTCACTGATCTCAGAAGGATTCAGTTGCTGCATGCTTTTATTCCCCTAGGAATTCATCGCTTCGGCCAACTTCGCGAGTCGCGCGCGAACAGAGCCGTCGATCACCAAGTCGTCAGTGCGAACTACTACACCACCCAAGATAGACTTATCTACTTGTGAGGTCAGTGCTACATCGCGACCTAGTTTAGTTTTCAGTGCCTGAGCAAGTTTTTCTTGCTGCTCGTCCTGTAGTTCAAACGCCGTAGTCACTTCGATATCCAGTGACTTTTCCTGATCTGCTTTCAGTTTATTAAACTGAGCGCTGATCTCAGGCAGTATCTCTAGGCGTTTGTTCTCAGCTAGAAGCTTAAGAAAATTCTTACCCGCGTCATCTGCTTCTTCGCAGATATTGATCATCAGATCAGCTTTCTGCGTATCTGTCAGTGCAGGGTTACCCAGTACACGCACTACGTTCTCTTCTGATGCTGCAGCAGCAGCCAGAGCTAGCGTAGCGGACCACTGATCGAGGTTACCCTTATCCATCGCGTACTCGAAAGCAGCTTTGGTATAAGGCCGAGCGACAGTGTTGACTTCAGCCATCGTTAAACCTCGCTTTAAAGCTCAGCGGCCAGTTTTTCAACAAGCTGCGCGTGTGCCTTCTCATCAATAGAAGCTTCTAGTACTTTCTCAGCACCAGCCAATGCAAGTGTAGCTACCTGAGCGCGCAATGCTTCGCGTGCTTGGTTAACTTCTTGCTCTAGTTCAGCTTCTTTAGCCGCTTTAACACGGTTAGCTTCGTCTAGAGCCTTGTCTTTAGCTTCTTCGATAATCTGGTTAGCCCGCTTGTTGGCCTGTTCAATGATGGCGGCTGCTTCTTCTTTGCCCTTACGCATATTTTCAGTGGCTTTTTCTTGAGCCAACTGCAAGTCACGCGCAGCGCGTTCAGCAGCGTCCAGACCTTCAGCAATCTTCTTTTTGCGCTCTGCAAGTGCAGCCGTAATTGGCGGCCACACGTACTTCATGCAGAAAACAACAAAGATAAAGAATGCGATTGCCTGGCCAATGATGGTGATATTGATATTCACGCCATTACCTCTCGCGGTTGTTAATTAAGTAGAACTCGATAGTCGTTGCTTTTACGAGTGACTACTTATGCAACTGCGAACATTAGGTACATGCCAAGACCTACACCGATCATAGGTACCGCATCAACAAGACCCATTACGATGAAGAACTGAGAACGTAGTAGTGGTACTAGTTCAGGTTGACGTGCAGCACCTTCCAAGAATTTACCACCTAGGTTACCGATACCTACAGCAGCACCAATAGCAGCAAGGCCCATTAGAACCGCAGCAGCCAGGAATACTAAAGCGTTAGCCATTTCCATCAGTTTTTCTCCACATTTAAGTTTAAAAGTTAAAGTTTAAAATTTGTTAAAACAGGTTAAAACAGTACTTCAGTTCATGAATTACTTATTAGTGATCGTCATGTGCCATCGCAAGATAAACGATAGTTAGCACCATGAAGATAAACGCCTGCAAAGTAATTACTAGAATATGGAAGATTGCCCATGGCACAGATAGTACCCACTGCGCCCAGAAAGGAAGCAGAGCAATCAAGATAAAGATCATTTCACCCGCATACATGTTACCGAATAGTCGTAGCGCCAGAGAGATTGGCTTAGCCAGTAGGCCTACAACTTCTAGGAACAAGTTGAAAGGAATCATCCATTTACCCATTGGCTGTAGAGACAGCTCAGCAAGGAAGCCAGAAACACCTTTCTGCTTAATGCTGTAGTAAATGATCAAGAAGAATACGCTGAACGCCATACCAAGAGTAGCGTTAGGGTCTGTAGTTGGTACGATCTTCATGTAGCCAACGCCCATTTGTGCAGCGATATAAGGAACCCAATCGATTGGAACAAGGTCCATAAGGTTCATCAGGAAGATCCAGACGAAAATTGTTAGCGACAGAGGCGCAATAACAGGGTTCTTATGGTGGAAAATACCTTTAACGTTATCGTCAACAAACTCAATAATTGTTTCGATAAAGTTCTGGGTGCTTCCAGGTACGCCGGACGTAACTTTTTTCGCTACGCTACGGAACAACCAAAGGAAGAAAATACCCAAGCCAACAGACCAAAGCATAGTATCCACGTGGATTGCCCAAAATCCGAAATCGCCAGGCATGATACCGTTTGCAGTATCTACGAAGCGCCAGCTATCCGAAGCTTCATGATAGCCGAACGTCAGATTCGTCAAGTGGTGGGATATATACTCTGAGGATGTTACTGTGTCGCTACTAGCCATTCTCAGTTTCTCTCGTTCAAAGTTTCAGGAATCTTGTATTCAGGTTCATCTGACCAATCCAACCTAAGATCTGCATCAGAATGAACGTGCCAAATAAGGAAAATGGATTCAGGGGCTGAATCAGGATAAATACGGCAGCAAAACCTACCGCACTTAAAGCCATTTTCCATATTTGGCTCACATACATTTCGGCTAACGCTTGCTTAGCACTCTGACCTGCACTAAATCTCAATGCTCGATCAGCGAAATAGAGGGTAGGTAGAAGGTATAAAACTCCACCTAGCAGTGCCGAATATGCAGTTTCTAAGTTCACTAGTAGTAAACCAGCGCAAAGTAACAAACATATGACTGCTTGAATCAGAAAAATTCTAAATATACGACCGCGTGTTTTACGACTATGGGCTCCCTGCTTGAGGTTCCCCTTGCCCACTGACATTCCAACGCAACCTTACTTAAATTCTGTTCTGACTCTACGCCCCATTTAAGCGCACGCACCCTAAAATGCGAGCCGATTATATGAGCTTAGGGCCTCCGAAACAACAGGCAGTTTACCCATTTGCACTAATGTCGTAGCAACCCTTGCTCTGAGTCACCTTAACTTCAGTGCCAAAGTAGTAATTCAACGCTACTTATTTCAATAATTTCAAAATACTGTCTAAAGATTCAGCATCATCGTAACTGATGGTGATTTTGCCTTTTCCTTTGGCATTTTCACTAATCGCCACCTTAGTTGCGAAGCGCATAGACAACTCACCAGCCAATTCACCTAGGCGAGGGTTAGGTTCTGCTTTTGGTTTTTCTTCCGTTTTAGAACCAACGTCTTGAAGCTTTTTCACTAACGCTTCCGCTTGGCGAACAGATAGACCTTGGCCTGATACTTCCTGTGCTGCAATTAGCTGTTGCTCAGGTTCTAGTGCCAACAATGCCCGCGCATGACCCATTTCTAAGTCGCCGTACTCAAGCATCTTCTTCACTTCATCGGTCAGCTTCATCAGGCGAAGTAAATTGGTTACCGCAGAACGCGATTTACCTACTGCATCAGCCACTTCCTGCTGAGTCAGTTCAAATTCGTCTTGCAGTCGCTGAAGAGAGATCGCTTCTTCGATCGGATTTAGGTTTTCACGCTGGATATTCTCGATAAGTGCCATAGCAATGGCCGCTTCATCCGGAACATCTTTCACGATTGCAGGGATCTCAGATAGGTCAGCCATCTGAGTGGCACGCCAACGGCGTTCACCTGCGATAATTTCATAGCGATCAGAATCAACCGGACGTACCACGATCGGCTGCATAACACCTTGGGCACGAATCGAGTTGGATAGTTCTTCCAAAGCTTGAGGCTCAATATCGCGACGTGGTTGATAACGTCCACGTTGAATCACACTGACAGGAAGCAACTGATAACCATCTATAGATTCAGCGCTTTGAACGGATACCTGTTCTTCTACATCAGTAACGCTGGACAATAGAGCATCCAGACCTTTGCCAAGCCCACGCTTTTTAGCCATTGATTATGCTTCCTGTGACTGTTCTTTTTCTTCAAGTTTGGTACGACGAATCAACTCACCCGCCAAAGCTAAGTAAGCTACGGCTCCTCGGGAGTTTTTATCGTAAAGTAGTGCCGGCAATCCATGGCTTGGTGCCTCAGCTAAACGGACGTTTCTCGGGATTACGGTGCGATAAACTTTATCACCAAAATACTCTACAAGATGCGTAGAAACGTCTTTGGTCAGGCTCATTCGCGGATCGAACATGGTCCGCAAGATACCTTCAATTTTCAAACTAGGGTTTAGACGGGCATTGATTTTATCGATCGTGCCGATCAATGCCGAGATACCTTCCAATGCGTAATATTCGCACTGCATTGGAATAATAACGCCTGCTGATGCTGCTAATGCGTTAACTGTTAGTAGGTTTAGAGATGGCGGATTATCGATCAAGACGTAGTCATAATCCTCATCAACTTCCATCAACGCCATTTTAAGACGAAATTCTCGACGAGGAATCTGCAATAGCTCAACTTCAGCAGCGGTTAGATCACCATTTGAGCCAATGATATCGAAACCTGCCGCTGTGTCTTTAAGGATCGCCTCTTTGATATTCACTTTGTCGGTCAGAACTTCGTAGACCGTATTTTCCAAAGTGTGTTTATCAACGCCGCTGCCCATGCTGGCATTGCCTTGCGGATCCAGATCCACCAGCAATACGCGCTTTTTGGTTGCAGCCAATGAAGCAGCCAGATTTACGCAGGTTGTTGTTTTACCTACGCCTCCTTTCTGGTTTGTGATCGTTAGGATCTTTGCCACGCCTAGCGTCTCCCTAAAACTAGCAGATGCCTTTCCCCTTCTGTTCCCGGTACATCAAGTGGGTAACAGGTCTTAAGTTCATAGCCATCAGGCAATGCTGATAACTCTTCCTCAGGATACAGACCTTTCATTGCAAGAAAAACACCCTCTTGATGACAAAGTTGGTGTGTCCAGTTAATCATGTCTTGCAAAGAGGCGAATGCGCGCGATATCACCTGATCGAAAGGCTCAAAGTTACAGTTTTCAACACGTTCGTTGATCACTGTTAGATTATTTAGACCTAACTCCGTTTTAGCCTGCAATTGGAAACGGGTTTTCTTGCCGTTGCTGTCCAAGGTAGTGACATCAAGCTCAGGATGGCAGATCGCCAATGGGATACCTGGTAAACCTGGGCCACTGCCAACATCGATAATGCGATTGGCTTTGATGTAAGGCACTACGCTCAAACTATCGATAAGATGACGATCGATCATCTCTAACGGATCGCGCACAGCAGTCAGGTTGTAAGCTTTGTTCCATTTGATCAACAAATTCAGGTAACGGAGTAACTGATCTTTTTGCTGATCGTTGATATCCAGACCTAACTGCTGGATACCTTTGTTTAGCTTTGCTTCCAAGATATCTTGGCTTACCTGATTCATGCGTTATCGGCCTTAATTTTAGCTTTGCTCAATTGATGTTTTTTTAGATAAACCAATAACAACGAAATCGCAGCTGGAGTCATACCTTGTATACGAGACGCTTGCGAGATCGTTTCTGGACGAATCTCTTCTAGTTTCGCTTTAAGTTCGTTGGAAAGACCGCCTACTTGGTCATAATCAAAGTTTTCTGGTAGAGGCGTATTTTCCTGACGGCGCATCTGCGCTATCTCATCTTTCTGACGCTCAATATAACCAGCATATTTTTTATGAATCTCAACCTGTTCCGCCACTTGATTATCAGACACAGCTTCACCTTTAAGATGAGCGATATCGTTGTAAACCAGTTCAGGACGTTTTAACAGATCCGCCAAATTGTATTCACGTGTCAGCGGCGTTTTAAGTTTTGGTGCTAACTCATCGGCTTCAGGTGTATTAGGCTGAATCCAGGTAGATTTTAGGCGCTGTTGCTCTAACTCAATCGCTTCACGTTTTTCACAGAATGCCTGCCAACGTTCATCACCCACCAGCCCAAGTTCACGACCTTTTTCGGTCAAACGTAGGTCGGCGTTGTCTTCACGCAGAATTAGGCGATATTCAGCTCGGCTTGTGAACATACGATATGGTTCAGATGTACCTAGGGTAATCAGATCATCCACCAATACGCCGATATAGGCTTCATCACGACGTGGATACCACTGCTCTTTATCTAATGCTCGCAGTGCTGCATTGGCACCGGCCAACAAGCCTTGAGCACCCGCCTCTTCATAACCTGTTGTGCCATTAATCTGACCGGCAAAGTACAGGCCGTTCATGTATTTGGTTTCAAGGGTATGTTTTAGATCTTGCGGGTTAAAGTAATCGTATTCAATCGCATAACCAGGACGAACAATATGCGCATTTTCAAAACCACGGATCGATTGCACAGCTGCTAGCTGAATATCAAACGGCAGCGAAGTAGAGATGCCATTTGGATATAACTCATGGGTTGTCAGACCTTCTGGTTCCACAAATACCTGATGCTGATCTTTATCAGCAAAGCGCATGATCTTATCTTCGATAGATGGGCAGTAACGTGGGCCCACACCCTCAATTACACCTGTATACATAGGCGAACGATCAAGACCGTTTCTTAAAATTTCATGAGTGCGTTCATTAGTATGGGTGATATAGCAACTGATCTGCTCAGGATGATCACTCAATTTACCCATATAGGACATAACCGGCGTAGGTGTATCACCTGGTTGTTCCTGCATCACACTAAAATCAACACTACGTGCATCGATACGAGGCGGTGTCCCCGTTTTTAAACGGTCAACACGGAAAGGAAGTTCACGTAAACGATGAGCAAGTGCGATAGATGGCGGATCCCCTGCTCGACCACCAGAGTGGTTTTCTAAGCCAATATGGATAACACCACCAAGGAAAGTACCTGCGGTTAACACAACAGATTTTGCTTTAAAGCGGATACCTGTTTGTGTCACTACACCGACAACTGTCTCGCCTTCGATAATCAGATCATCAGCAGATTGTTGGAAAATCTGTAAGTTTTCTTGGTTTTCAAGAATTGAGCGAACTGCTGCTTTGTAAAGAACACGGTCAGCTTGTGCACGTGTTGCTCTTACTGCAGGGCCTTTACGTGAGTTAAGCGTTCGAAATTGAATACCGCCTTTATCAGTAGCACGAGCCATAGCTCCATCTAGCGCATCAATCTCTTTTACAAGATGGCTTTTCCCTATACCCCCAATAGCAGGGTTACATGACATTTGACCTAAGGTTTCGATGTTATGGGTTAGTAATAAGGTCTGTGCTCCAGTTCTTGCTGACGCGAGCGCAGCTTCAGTACCTGCATGACCACCACCGATAACAATGACGTCAAAGTGGGTAGGAAAATCCACCGTTGTATTACCTCTATGAAATAAGTTTCGATCAGTGTGTTGAGATCGATTTGAAATGGGCGCTGATTATACCCTTACCTGACCAACTTAGAAATGATCGTTTTTTATACAGCTCTGTTTTTCTTTATATATAAGTATTAAAAAAGAGAAAGAATATATGTTTTTTATTTTAATGATTATATATAGCTAGCCCTTTTTCTGGTGATAACCAATTATTTTCCTTATAAATCAGTAGATTGTAGGAATGATAAACCTTGGTTTATCGTGCATATACTGTCTGCAAAAGGGGCGTGTAAGTTGTGTATATCTAGGCGTCTTTTCCACAGATGGAATTATTCACAACTTTACCCTTAGGATAACTTAGGTTAGTTATACAGGTTATACACACGATGTGTGAGTAAGTTTTTTTAGACAATGGCTGTAAAAATATTAATCAATCTTTTTATTTCTTGTTGAATATTTATCTATATGATTATAAAGGATAAATTTAAGTTATATCGATGATATAAACAAGATATCCAAAAAATTGGCTTTTTATGTACTAACAGGCTTTTGTGGAAAACCTGATAATAACATTGGATTTAATTGTTGAGATATTGAGGATTATGAATAAAAGCAAAGTGTTAGGGGTTGGCGCTGGTTAGATTGTGTTCTCCCCAAATATCCTGCAAAAAAAGTCCTCATCTTAGATGTTCTTAGCGCTCTGACTACTCACACCGCTCAATGAATAGAGGAAAATGACGGAATCGGGCAAAAACTTGCGCGTTTTTAGACTAATTTGCTCGATTTGTACGCATTAAAATTCTCCTTCTTTGGAAACCAGATTAAGGAGGTAAGAAAATGCGCCCTACTTTCAAATTAGCATTACCTATTTCTATATTATTAGCAGGTCTTTCAGGCACTGCGGTAGCACAGCAATTCACACTTAAAAGTACCGATATCAAAGCGGGTGAAACGATGAGTAATACTCAAGAGTTTCAAGGCTTTGGTTGTGAAGGTGGCAATTTATCTCCACAGCTTTCTTGGGAAGGTGCTCCTGAAGGTACAGCAGCATTTGCTATTCAGGTTTACGATCCAGATGCACCAACGGGTAGTGGCTGGTGGCATTGGCAGGTCGTAAATATTCCTAAAGAAGTGACTAGCTTAGAAGCTGGCGCGGGTGATCTAAGCAAAAATTTAATCCCTACTTCTGTAACCCACATCAACAATGACTATGGCTCTAAAGGTTTTGGTGGTGCTTGCCCTCCTAAAGGCCACGGAGTACATCGTTACCAATTTACAGTTCATGCGTTATCTAAAAAACTGCAGCTCCCTGAAGGGGCTTCTTCAGCACTAACGGGCTACATGGTTAATGCTAATTCATTGGCTTCCAGCACGATCGAAGCGCTATACGAACGAAAATAAATTAATGAGAAGGTGCCTTAGAGCTTGCTCTGGATCAGCAGTTTCGAGGCACTCAATTATTTAAAGGGAACTTGGCTTTAATCCAAGTTCAATGTGAGATGGTGAATAACAATAACTAGTCCTCTCATTATCTAAGCTGATGGTTTTAGTTACTAAGAATGAAGCTATTAGCGCAATTTGAATTGAAGTGATTGATAAATTGTGAGGGACACGGAGTGAGTATTTTTAATGGACCAGCTTCAAAGCCTCGGCTATTAGCGTTGCACGGCAAAGGTAGCAACAGCAAAGTTACTGCAATGCAGTTGGAAAATTTGGGTGTAACTGATTCTGAATATGAGATTGTTTATTTAGATGCACCAACGCTTGTCGGTTGTCCAGGAACTGGTGTTGATGAGTTGGCGAAAGATAATTTAGTCGCTGCTCCATGGTACTCGTGGTTACCTGAGTGCGATGATGTTGAAAATGATGTGCTTTTAAGAGCTGTATGCAAATCAGTGGGTTCTGTTCTTTCTGTTATTAAGAACAAAGGCCCATTTGATGGAATTTATGGATTTAGCCAAGGTGCTGTCATTGCGAGTTTAGTGACTGGTTTAGCTACAGATTCTGCATTAATTAAAGCACTAGAGCAGCATATCGGTGATGATTGGATTCAAGAACCAATCAAGCATCAATTCAACATTGCTATATTTGCTTGTGCCGCTGCTCCTCTCACTCTTAAGGAACTAAGAGCTCGTACTGGTTTGGGACAAGAGCCCTCTCCAGCTATTCACACACAAACTGTTCACCTTATTGGTCGTCGTGATAGTCATAAAAAGTGGTCGGAATCATTTGTTGATCACTTGCAGATGGAGCATAGTGAAGTCTTATATTTGCCCGGCGGTCATGAAATAGGTCGTCTGCAACGTAATGATGAGCAACTAGCAGAGGTTATCTATAAAACGCTGCATAACATCATGGCTGATAGTTTAGGTTTTGTAGATCATTATCATTCTTCTCCTATAAGTACTCGTTTAGTTCATCAAGATAATCAGATAGCGTCGGTTAATCTAGCTGTCGAAGATAAGCCTACAACGATTTTTGACTTATTAGCTCAGCAACCTGGGCATGCTGCACTGTTTCGTA
This sequence comes from Neptuniibacter sp. QD72_48, assembly GCF_047778065.1. Lineage (GTDB taxonomy): Bacteria > Pseudomonadota > Gammaproteobacteria > Pseudomonadales > Balneatricaceae > Neptuniibacter. Next base: position 3,824,464 of record NZ_CP180547.1, read on the forward strand.
ATGCACGTGAACGGAATGCAGATTTAATCACTACTTATGGTGATATGCTCAATTTTGCTCAAGCGGGTGGTGCAGGTGATTTAAGACAACTTGGTGTAAAACAGGATGAAGTTGTTGCTTATCTAGCTCCGGCGGGTGGGTCTGCTGTAGCAGCGGCGGCTTTTCTATCGATTGCAGCACAAACCTGTGCAGTGCCTTTCTCTATCCATATGAACGAGGCAGATGCCCTACTTGCGTTAAAACAATATGGTGTAAAGCATATGGTTTTATTTGCTGGTGTTTCTTCGCAAGGGGTCCAGAGCGCTTTCGAAAAATATGCAGAAAGTGGCAATGCTAAGCTACATCACGCTGTAGTTGATTCAAATGCTTCTCCCGGTCTATTCCGCTACCAGAAACCAATCGCAGATTTTCAGAATGAATCGGCTTTAATTTGCGGGCCTGATGACAATAGTTTACTGCTTAGAACATCAGGTACGACCTCTATTCCAAAAGTGGTGCCTCTCCGTCAGAAAGAACTTGTTATCAATGCAACTGTATTAGCTGATGGTATTGGCATTACCTCTGAAGATGTGACTTATAGCATCATGCCTTTGGACCATATTGGAGGGATTAGTGCGTCTATTCTTTGTAGCCTTTCTGTGGGCGCATCGATTACTTGTGATGGTTTCTATACCCCACAGGGGATGGTTGCAGCGCTTGCTGAATCAAACCCTCGGCCGACATGGTATTCCGCTGTACCCACTATCCATAATGCGACAATACGTTTTCTGAATGATCGCTCTGATAGCTATCTAGGGCCAGATGGCGAGTGGCATGCTCATAATCTTCGTATGGTTAGATCCGGTGCCGCTGCTCTAAAAGAGGATGATCGGGAGCTGCTAAAACGTACGCTAGGTTGTGATGTTGCTACGACTTACAGCATGTCCGAGATGATGCCCATATCTCAGCCTCCTATTACTGAAGAGGGTTGGCAGCAACAGCCGGGTGCCGTTGGTGTGCCTGTTGCGGCATCATTAGCGATAGTTGATCCCATCACCTTACGTCCTCTTCCTTACGGCGAAGAAGGTGAAATTGTTATTTCTGGTCCAACTGTTTTTTCTGGCTATTTAAATAACCCTGAAGCAAATAGTAATTCCCGTTTTCTGATGCGTTCAGATGTTGATCAAACCCTGCATACTTGGTTTATGACCGGTGATTTAGGGCAGATTGATAATGAAGGGGTGTTATCCCTGCGTGGTCGAATTAAAGAACTGATTAAAAAAGGTGGAGAGCAGATCGCTCCGGTTGAAGTTGAGAATGTGATCAGTTTGCACCCGCATGTATCTTCATCTGTTTGTTTCTCTGTGCCATCAGATGATTATGGTGAGGAAGTTGGTTGTGCTCTTATCCTTAAAGGGAGTAATCAGCCGAGTGAGCAGGATCTGATTCAAGAGATCAGAGAAATTTTGATTAAAGAAAAACTCGCCAGTTTTAAATACCCGTCTTATTGGAAAGTGGTAGACGAGGATGACCTGCCGAGAACTGGCAGTAAAAAAATCATTAGGAATGGTTTAGCTGAAGTTTTAGATATCACTAAGCCAAAAGAGATTGAGTTGACCCAATCGGCAAACTCTGCCACACCTGACAGAGCCGAAGATATTGCAGATTTTGGTGTGGCTCCTGTTGCTTCTGCCTCTGCTATTTCGACATCAGGCCCAATCGATCTGAATAAGCCTAAAATCGACTGGGCAGTATTGGCTGGTTTTCGCTTCCTACTCGCCTGTTATGTGATGTTTATGCATATAGGTTCGGATGCTTCGTGGGATGCGTTCTCTAATCTACGCCAGTTCCCTTGGCACGTGCATGCTTTCTTTACTCTAGCTGGTTTCACATTAGCGGCGGTGATGCCCGCGTTAATCCAGAAAAAACTCTCCTTTGTTTCTGCCCGTGTCGCTGGTATGTACCCTCTTTATGGGTTTGCTGTGCTGTTAGCATTAGGAAACTTGGCTGTAGGTTGTCAGCCATCAACCTTTATTACTGATTTCCAATGGGGAGGTCAGCATGCTGGTGGCGATCAACTGTTCTGTCAGGGAACTCCTTGGGTCCAGGATTCATGGTTTGCCAATGTCTTGTTAACTTTAGGTATACATCTAACAGGGCTACAAGCTACGCCACTGTGGGGAGGAACATGGTTCCTTGGCTTCTATATGTGGTTTATATCGATGTATCTGCAGTGCTTGATTGTGTTCCCGTATCTATACAATGCGCTTTACCGCAACCGAGGTAACACAAAGAAATTATTCTTCTTAACCTTGGCTGGTTTAGGCGTTAATTTCCTGATCATTATGTCCTTCTGGTATGGCTACGCCGTCGATGCAACTGGCTATGGTTTCTATGATGCGCTTACAGGTGAACGCACTATCCCAAGTGTGGCTCAGTTAGATTCTGCCGCGCAAGATAATGCCGTTATTCTTGGCTTCTATCTCTTTGCACCATTCTGGATGGTCTACTTTGTTACGGGTATGTGTGCCGCGTTCCTTTACGATGCTATTCGCCCAACGGAGCAGCGTCGAGCTTATTTATGGGGCTACGTTGCTGATGCTATTACCCTGTTTATGATTCTTGTCAGCATTGCTCATGTGGCGCAAGGTTATTTCCCGCATGGTGCAGATGTGATGAAAGTGTCCCTCGAACCGTTCTTTATGCGCCCAGAGGCAGCCAATACCTTTGCTGATCCAGCTACCGTTAACCGTATTTGGGATAACATTTATGGCCGTTTGTTTGCACCAATTACCCTACTGTGGATCTTTGCGCTCAGTACGGGTCATGGTGTTACAGCTCGAGTCTTAAGGTTTAACCCAATCTCGCAAACGTTAGCTCCAACTGCTTATGCATGTTTTCTTTTACATCAAATGGTCGGTCAGTGGTATTTCGCTGCGACGCGTAATGGCGAATGGTGGAACTGGTGGAGCGATCAAAAAGCGTATTATTGGTTTAGTCCGCAGCCGGTTGCTGTTGAATGGTATGAGTTCTTCTATGTTGTCGGCTTGGTGGTTCTGTTTGGTAAGTTGGTACAACCGCTCGATCCATTAATTCGCAAAGGCTTTAATCGTTGCCTGAATTGGATTCACTCCAGTGATCATAAAGAAAACGTTGAAAGGGATACTACTCAGGTTATATTGCAAATCGTACAGCGAACAACTGGTATGGAGGCAAAAGCGGAATGGAGTTTAGAGCAATGCGGTTTGGCTTCATTAGGTATTGTTCAGTTCGCAAATACCTTGGAAGCTCAATTCACAACACCAAAGAGCAAAGTTAGTATTGCTGTGACGGAGATAATGGAGGCTGCTGACATTCATAGTATTGCTGCTATTGTTGATCGTTGCCGAACAAATGCGAATGAGGGTAATAGCTCGCAAAATGCTGAAGCTATTCCCGCTTAACCAACATTTCGTCTAACCAAACCATAGCAATTCAGGTGATTTTTAATGCCTGAATTGCTGATTCTTGATCTATAGCCCTTTTTTAACCAGTTTTTTCAGTCGCTTTGCCTTCTAGGATTTATTAACAGATTAACTTGTGTGATATTGCTGTTTACTACAACTTTGTATAAGTAACATCAATTGACTGGTTATTCTTATGCCTACGCAAACACTACTCGAATCTGCTAAGCACGCATTAGAGCAAAAACGGTCTTTGCCCTTTTCTGTTTATTCCTCGGTAGAGGAACAACATATCCTAAATGTACCCATACTCAAGCCTTTACTTATCTTTGTACTAAGTGGAGTCAAAAAGCTAGGGAAGGATGAGGAGATGCTGTGTCCTACTGGAAACTTTGTTTTTCTCTCTAACAGTCCAACCATTGATATGAGAAATATTCCTGGAAAAGGTGAATATTTAGCGGTACTGATTGAATTTGAGCATGGTGATTTTGACCACTTCAGGCACCAGAGAAATCATACTAAGAAACATTTTTTAGGTGAGATAGATGGTGTTCTTGAGACTACGTTACAGCAATATATGGAATGGTCTCTAATGGCTCCTGAAGAGGCCTGGCACTTTCGTAAAAAAGAGCTGCTGCAAGTTATGTTATCTCTAGGTCACAATGATGTTTTGGGCTTGATTGAGCCGCCAAGTTTTAGTCATCAATTGCAGGAGATCATAGGTGAAAATATCTCCGGTGATTGTGGAGTCAGCATGCTGACCGAGCGTTTAGCCGTGAGTGAATCTACCTTACGTCGCAAGTTAAAAGCCGAAGGCACCTGTCTGCAAGATCTAAAGGATCGGACTAAATTGGGTTATGGCCTTCATCTTGTGCAAACCACGATGGATCCGATTGGTTTAATAGCAGAGCGTTGTGGCTATCAGTCCCAGTCACGCTTTACTGATAAATTTAAGCAGTTGTTTGATATCACTCCGACCGAGTTACGAAAAACACGCTTACAAAGTTAATGCTTATTCCACTATCACCAGCGTTTCCACTGTGTCGTGGTTTATATAGCGATATTCGACTGAAAAGAGGTGATCTTGGGGCAAGTGTTTATTAATGCTGGTAGTCAGGCTTAAGGTGATTCTGTTTTCTTCAGGGTAAACGGCTTCTAGTTGGGCACTCTCGAACCCCAGCACTTTTTTTGCCTGTGGATAAATAGCTTTATACAGCGCTTCTTTGGCCGAAAATAGGATTGTTAAAAACTGTTCAAAGCTATCAAAAGCGCTTTGGTAGTTTCTGTCTTTGCCAAATAAGATTCTGCCCTCTACCCCTTGCGCCAATTCTGCTGCCATTACCTTTTCTATATCCAGCCCAATAGCTGAATTATTAGATGTTTTAGGCATGACTACAGCTGCAGCTAGATCTTCGCAGTGCGAAATTGAGCCGATAAAACCTTGCGGCCAGATGGGGCTACCATGGGTGCCAATGGTTATTTCTATAGGAGCCGAGAAGCCTGCACTGGTTAAACTTTCGATGGCGCAGAACCGGCCGGCAAGGTATTCACACTGGCGTGTTAAGCTCGAATCACTGATTGAAGGTGGAAGCTTGAGACCTGTTTCAAGTAGCTGCCGTTTGTAGCGCTCGCTACAGCTGATAGGAAAAGAGGAACGATAAAGAGGTGGTGAAATAAGCATGGCTGAACGTCCCTGTTCAAAAATGTATTGGTGTCTTACTTACCAATACAGAATGAGCTAAAGATGCGGCCAAGCAGATCATCAGGTGTGAACTCACCTGTGATCTCATTGAGTGCTTGTTGCGCTTGGCGTAGATCTTCCGCGAGCAGTTCACCTGCTCCATTCATCTCTAGCTGATCTAAACCGGTTTCCAGTAACTCATGGGCACGTTCCAACGCATCCAGATGGCGGCGGCGTGCCATAAAGCCACCTTCAGTAGTTGAGCTAAAGCCCATAGATTCTTTTAGATGATCTCGCAGCAGGTCGACACCAGTTTGTGATTTTGCCGACAAGGTAATTGTGGTGTGATCGTGCGCTTCTCGGATGCTGATAGTTTCGCCACTGAGGTCTGCTTTGTTGCGGATAACTGTGATACGGCTCGATTCTGGTAGCTGGTGGACGAACTCTGGCCAGATCTGTTCTGGATCATCGGTCTCTGTACTTTGACTATCAACCATCAGCAGAACACGATCGGCTTTGTTGATCTCTTCCCAAGCACGGTTGATACCTATACGTTCCACTTCATCAGGGGCATTACGTAGGCCTGCTGTATCAATAATATGCAGTGGCATACCATCAATATGGATATGTTCGCGCAGAACGTCTCGCGTAGTCCCAGCAATATCGGTAACAATCGCAGTTTCACGACCAGCTAACGCGTTGAGTAGACTCGATTTACCTGCATTAGGGCGGCCTGCGATCACTACGTTCATGCCTTCACGTAAAAGACTGCCCTGCTTTGCTTCTGCCTGTACTGCGACGACTTTGCCTAATACCTCTTTTAAGTCACCAAGTACTTTGCCATCGGCAAGGAAGTCGATCTCTTCTTCTGGAAAGTCGATTGCTGCTTCCACGTAGATTCGTAGCTGTACGAGTGCTTCAACTAGCTCATGGATACGGCTGGAGAATTCACCTTGTAGGGATCGAATCGCACAGCGTGCTGCTTGTTCGGAGGAACTATCAATCAGATCGGCAATTGCTTCGGCTTGAGCCAGATCGAGTTTATCGTTCAGGAATGCTCGCTCAGAGAATTCGCCCGGTTTTGCTAGCCTTGCACCTAGCTCAATTGCGCGTTTTAGTAGCAGATCGACAATAACTGGGCCGCCGTGACCTTGTAGTTCAAGGACATCTTCACCGGTAAATGAATTTGGGCCTGGGAAATACAACGCGATGCCTTGATCAATCTCTTGATTGTTTTGATCAAAAAACGGGCCGTAGTAGGCGTAACGAGGTTTAAGCTCGGTTTTTAAAACAGTTTCAGAAATCGTTTTAGCCAATGGACCTGAAATACGCACTATACCTACACCACCTCGACCGGGTGGAGTTGCTTGAGCAGTAATGGTGTCGTTGTTAGCCAGGGTCATAATGAATCTCGAGCGAATATAAATTTAGTGCAAGTTTACCACTTTGCTGGGATGGGAGCATAAAGCCTAGATACAAAAAAGCCGCTAACTCAGTAGCGGCTTTTTTTTGTTAGGTCCGGAGTTACTTATCCGTACCGTTTTCGATCTGCTTATTGATCACGTACTGCTGTGCAATCGATAGGATGTTGTTCACAACCCAGTATAGGGTCAGACCTGCAGGGAACCACAGGAAGAAGAATGTGAACAGGATCGGTAGCATCTTCATGATCTTAGCCTGCATTGGGTCTGGAGGTGTTGGGTTCAGCATCTGCTGAATGAACATACTCGCGCCCATGATGATCGGCAGGATAAAGTAAGGATCTTTAACCGAAAGGTCAGCTAGGTATAGGAACTCAGCGTGTCGTAGGTCTACAGATTCCATTAGTACCCAGTAAAGTGCGATGAAGATCGGCATCTGAGCCAAGATTGGCAGACAGCCACCCAGAGGATTAATTTTTTCCTTCTGGTAAAGCTTCATCATCTCCTGAGACATCTTCTGGCGGTCATCACCGTAAAGATCTTTCAGGCGTGCCATCTCTGGACCGAACTTACGCATTTTAGCCATAGACTTAAATGCTTTAGCGTTCAGATGGAACAGTAGTGCTTTTACGATAACAGTTACACCGATGATCGCTAGACCCCAGTTACCTACTAGGTCGTAAACCCATTTCAGCAACATGTATAGCGGAGACGCTACCCACCATAGAACACCGTAGTCTACAGTCAGTGGTAGGTTCTCATCAGCAATTTCCATGATCTCTTGATCTTTAGGACCTGCGTAGAACGTCGCAGTTACTGTTTTGTTCTCGCTCGGAGAAACTGTGAAGTCTGGAGATAGGAAACCAACAATGTAGTTGCCGTTAGACTTACGCGCTTGGTAAGTGTATTCAGCACCTTTAGCAGGGATCCAAGCACTTAGGAAGTAGTGCTGAGACATTGCGATCCAGCCATCTTTACTCTTACGAGTCGCGCTTTCTTCGTCAATATCATCGAAGTCATACTTTTCGTAAGTGTTCTCTTCAGTAGAGAAAACTGTACCTAGGTAAGACTGCATACCCATATCAGTAGATTCTGTCGGATCTGAGCTACCGTCACGTTTGATCTGGCCAAATAGCTGAGAAGACCAAATATCAGATGACTGGTTATTTACGATAAAGCTAAGCTCAATCTCATAAGAACCTTTAGTGAAGGTATAACGCTTAGTGATCTGTACGCCGCTCGCATCAGTGAAGCTCAAATCAACATTGATCTTCTCTTGATCACCTAGAGTAAATTCATTCTGAGAAACTGTGTAAGTCGGGCGGTTGCCAGAAGCATCAGGACCGTTTCTGCCGATCAAACCACTTTGAGATACATAGACGCGGCTAGTTGTCTGCTCTAGTAGAACGAATGGCAGTTCAGAACCTAGGCTTGCTTTATGTTCAGGTAGAGAGACCTGAATAATGTCGCCGCCTTTAGTGTCTAGAGTTACGTTCAGAACATCTGTTGCTACAGTCACTAGCTTCGCTGTACCTGCAGCTTGAGTTGCTGCACCAGGAACATCGCTAGAAGCTTCAGCAGCAGGAAGATCTGTGTTGGCTGGCTGAGAATCGTATGCAGAAACAGAAGTTGTAGCCTGCTGTGCTTCAGCTGGCTGACCGTAGTCTTGGTTCCATTGCAGGACAACTAAGTAGCTGATCATGCAAAGTGCGCCAATGATACTTATACGCTTAAAATCCATGGGTTAAGGACCAATCGAGTTTACTTTAACTTTTTTGATTTATTTTTCAGTCTGGACCAGCACTTCTTCATCAGCTTGTGAACTTCCTCGTTTTCGAGTTCTCCTAAGCCCTGACGAGCAAGGATAATCATGTCCACTGCAGGTAAATTATGTTGGTTCAAACGAAAGGATTCGCGAATGATACGACGAACACGGTTACGTTTCACCGCCTGACGGATATTTTTTTTGGAAATAACAAAACCTAGCCGAGGATGGCCGAGGTCATTAGGGCGGGAAAGTATAAGGATAGGCTGGTCTGGTACTTTCAGTTGTACGTCGTCAAACACACTTTGAAAGTCCCTGCCGGTTAGCAAACGTAACCGACGGGGGAATCTGAATTCGGTCATTCAAATAAACCAGACCGTTTTGCCAGTCATTAAGCAGACAGGCGCTTACGGCCTTTAGCGCGACGACGGTTAATAACCTGACGTCCAGCTTTAGTAGCCATGCGTGCACGGAAGCCGTGAGTACGCTTACGCTTTAGTACGCTTGGTTGAAATGTTCTTTTCATCGGTCAATCCTGCCAACGCGTTTGATGAATGAAAACATGGCAGAAATGTGCCACGCCAAAAAATAGAGGGCGAATTCTATTGAATTTGTGGGGTTGGATCAATCTCTTTTTAGGATTTATTCAACTTTATTGGAATTATTTCATTAATTTCTGCTTTTTTTCGGTGCATGGACCCTATCTAGCAGGTGGTTCCATTTAATATCGACTTATATAGGTAGTGTATTTCCAAATTGGAAACCTTTAATAAAGGCCACATTTGTAGGTAAGCCTTCTATAACTGTTAACAGCTTGTATAGGTAGCTTGCTAAATGCTTTCATGAAGGAATTTGTCAGAAAAAGCACTTTTCTGTGGATAACTAAGTTATTAACCCTGTTTATAGGCCTTCCGGCAGTGTGTAACTATGGGGATAATAAGTTGGCTAGTTGTGGCTTACCTGAGAGGATGTGTTGGGTAACTCTTTTGTATCCCTCGTATTTACTAGCTTTCCTTGATTAGATTTTTTTTGAAATTGTTCCAAAAAAAGCACTTTGCTGTGTGGATAAGTTGGTAATTAATCGTTAGAATTAGTGCTTCATATAGGTGCTATTTTTACTTTGTCCCTATATTCGGAACTAATAATCATAACTACAGGATAGAAGAAGGGTCTCCCCTCTATGTCGACGGAACTTTGGGCGCGTTGTTTACACAGCCTTCAGGAAGAGTTTCCGGCTCAGCAATACAACACTTGGATTCGACCACTGCAGGTTGCGCCTGAGAGTGCTGAACAGCTGGTATTGGTAGCGCCAAACCGTTTTGTCCGTGATTGGGTAAACGATAAGTTCCTATCGCGTATTCGTCAGGTCGTTAGCGATGTAACTGGCGATATCTCTGTAGAAGTTCTTCTCGAAGTAGCGAATAACCGTGGCGCACCACCAAGACCACGTCCTGCTGCTAACTTTCCCCGTCGTCCAATGCCTGCAGCTCCGGCTCCTCAGCCTGCATTTGCTGCAGAACCTGCATTTGTACCTGAGCCTGCTCCTGCAGCTGCGCCTATTTCGGCGCCTGAGCCTGCGGTTGCGGCAGCGCCGATGACTGAACCTGTTCGTGAAGAGGTATTTCAGCCAGCGATGCAGGAATCTGTTCCTGCGCAA